>NZ_JAECZB010000049.1 GCF_016056295.1 Atlanticothrix silvestris CENA357 | reverse complement strand
GAAAGTAGTGTATTCAAGGATATCGTAGTAGTAAAAATTACTAATGATTACTCTTTACTCCCCCAGCCTCCCCAGCTTATCTTCGTGACATTCGCTTTTTAGTCTTCGTTTATACCCTGCTCTTGTGTCTGTAACTGTTTCGATAAAAAAACCCCTACTTCTGGCGTGACGTGCTTCTGCATTTGACTTCGCACTGCCTCTTCAATTCCTGCAAGGTTTGTGAGCTTTTCTTTTGACGTATCTTCGTACA
Organism: Atlanticothrix silvestris CENA357; assembly: GCF_016056295.1. Lineage (GTDB taxonomy): Bacteria > Cyanobacteriota > Cyanobacteriia > Cyanobacteriales > Nostocaceae > Atlanticothrix > Atlanticothrix silvestris. The sequence continues at coordinate 200,746 of NZ_JAECZB010000049.1, read as the reverse complement.
ATATTTTAGAGATTGCCTGAATATGTTCTTGAAGAGCTTGCTGTTGTTCTGGGGTCATTGCTAGGTAAATGCACTCGTCTTACTTATCCTGACTGATTTTCACCTTCTTTGCAAAAAACTGGGATGCTCCCATTGATATCTTGACTATTGCCATTTGTGCGGTGATATGTGGGGCGGACAGTTGGGTAGCAATTGAAACATATGGATGTGCGAAGTATGAGTGGTTAAAAACATTTTTGGAGCTACCAAATGGGATACCATCACACGATACTTTTGCAAGAGTATTTGCACAGTTAGATCCACAGGAATTTCAGTCATGTTTCTTAAACTGGATGAAATCAATACAGAAAATAACTTCGGGTGAAGTAGTTGCAATTGACGGAAAAACTGTATGTGGCTCGTATGATAAGAGTCATGACTCTTGTGCAATCCAAATGGTAAGTGCTTGGGCAACTACAAATAAATTAGTTTTGGGACAGGTAAAAGGAGATAAAAAATCAAATGAAATTACAGCAATTCCCGAATTATTAAAGGTATTAGAGCTATCTGGATGTATCGTGACGATTGATGCAATCGGTTGCCAGAAAGAGATTGTGAAGTTAATTACACAGCAATCAGCAGATTATGTAATCACATTAAAAAAGAACCAAGGTAATCTTTATGACTCAGTTGAAAAACTATTTAGAACAGGGATAAGCATGAGTTTTGAAGGAATTGAGCATAGCACACATAAAACAGAAGAAACAGGGCATGGTCGTCATGAAATTCGCAATTACGTAATGTTAACTGGAATTGGGTCACAACTTGATCCAGATTCAGCGTGATCAAAGTTTAGCAGTGTTGGGATGGTAGAGTCCATTCGCTTATCGGATGGTAAAACAACAGTCGAAACTCGTTATTTCATTAGTAGCCTTATCAAGAATGCTGAAGAATTTTCTAATGCTGTTCGCAGCCATTGGGGTATAGAAAACTCATTACATTGGGTGTTGGATGTTGCTTTAAAAGAAGATGACTGCCGGATTAGGAAAGACAATGCTCCACAGAATTTTGCGGTATTACGGCAAATTGCTGTCAATCTTTTAGGTAAAGAGAAGCGAGTCAAACGAGGAATCAAAAATAGACAGTTTCTCGCCGCGATGAATAATAACTATTTATTAAGTGTTTTAGCGTTAGCTTAAAACAGTATATCAAAACTTGAATTGAATGTTTTATATGAAAGGTTTATTTATTCTCTCAATAAATATGCTTTTATTTACCCCATAAGTGGATATTTTTAGTAAGAATGAATAACCGTCTAGTTGAAGATAAGTTAATTCACAAATTGAGCAAATATTTAATTTGTTTTGTTTATAATTGACTCAATTTCTTCAATTATTTATGTCATTTTGAAATCTTTCTTACTTTTTATTAGTAAATAAGATGCGTTCGCCCTGGTACCGTAATCCCTTTTCCTTTTAAGTATATTAGGGAGTATAAGAAATTTGGTGATACTAAATGACTCTATGAGTGAGTACTAATTAAGTACAATAGCTCTTTATTTGAAACGCTACACTAGAAAGGTAAAGAAATGTAAACAAATTAAATTTTGCCAACATGGAAACCGTCACATTAGGGCAAAATGGTCCAGCTGTTACACCCCTTTGCATAGGCACTTGGGCTTGGGGTGATAAACTATTTTGGAACTATGGCGATCGCTACGGCCCAGAACAATTGCAAGCAGCTTTTACAGCAGCCTTAGAAGCTGGTATTACCTTCTTCGATACTGCTGAAGTTTACGGAATGGGAAAGAGTGAACAATTTTTAGGGCAATTTATGCAGCAAGCACAAAAGCCTGTGCAAATTGCCACGAAATTTGGCCCTTTACCGTGGCGATTCACGAGTCAGTCTGTTGCTGATGCTTTAACTGATAGCCTTAAACGTCTACAAGTAAAACAAATAGCCTTATACCAAGTGCATTGGCCGTTTGCCTTCTTTTTAAGCCAAGAAACTTTAATGAATGCCCTTGCAGATGAAGTGAAGCGAGGCAGAATTGCTGCAATAGGTGTGAGTAATTACTCAGCAGAACAAATGCGAGACGCACATCAAATATTGGCAGCCCGTGGAGTACCTTTGGCTGTGAACCAGGTACGTTATTCTTTACTCAGTCGCCAAATTGAAAGCAAAGGTATTCTGACAACTGCTCGTGATCTGGGTGTAACTATTTTGGCATATAGTCCCCTAGCTCAGGGATTGCTCACAGGCAAATATACCCCTGAAGGCGCTGAAATTCCTAGCGGTGCTAGGAAGATAGACTCACGGTTTAAGAAAGAAGGTTTACAGAAAATTGTACCAGTAATATCTTTACTACGCAGTTTAGGAGAAAAATACGATCGCACCCCGGCTCAAGTTGCGCTCAATTGGTTGATTGCTCAGGGGAACGTTATTCCCATTGCTGGGGTGAAAACAGCCGAACATGTGCGTCAGAATGCAGGTGCTTTGGGTTGGAGATTAAACGATGATGAAATTACGGGGTTAGAAACAATTAGCCGCCCTTGGCTATAGTCTTCTCAATTACTCAAACATAGGGAACCACATTTCTGAGATTGTGAGTTCCCAATCCAACTACTTGATCTCAGTATTTATACTATTAATTCAACGATTATTTATATAAAAAAACCAATAAATAAAGATATGAATAAAACGCTGAAAAATAGCAGACGTTTAGCAAATACAAGTACACAATTGGATTTGCAATTAACAAATAGTTCCGCAGGGAACGGCTATTATTTAGTACATCACCTATGGCAAAAGCATTTTCTATTCGGCTGGGATATTCCCTATTAGTGGCTGCGGGTGTAGCTGTAGCTACATCTTCCTTCAACCCTGCTAATGCCGCCTCAATGAGTTTCACTGCTACTAACTTTACAGGCAATCCGCTGCAAATTAAATATACTCTTGATGACACAGTTGCGGGTGCTGGAAAAGTTCAGTTTAAAGTAGAGTTTTTAACAGACTCAACTTACAAAAATATTGGCGATATCCGCGGAGTCTTCTTTAACATTAAGGATAATGCGCTTCTATCTGGTCTCCAAGTAGCAGGTGTGGGCGTAACAACAACTGCATATAGCACCAGTGGACAGCTTGGAAGTGTCGGTTCAGCCAATCTCAACGGTGATGGAAATACACATACATTTGAATACGGTGTAGAAATTGGTACAAACGGTTTAAAGGGTGGTAAAGACGACTTTCAAACAGCAACATTTGTCCTTTCTCACGCTACAGCAGCCTTAACCCTCGATCAGTTTTTCAATCAAGACTTCGGCTTGCGTGCAACAAGTGTAGGGCTTCCTGGTTCCAGTCGTGAAGGAAGTAGCAAACTTGCAGGTGTATCCACACCAGCACCTGCACCAGCACCAGCACCTGCACCAGCGCCAGCACCAGCACCAACACCAGCACCAGCACCAGCACCAGCACCAGCACCTGCACCAGCACCTGCACCTGCGCCTGCACCAGCACCAGCACCAACACCAGCACCTGCGCCTGCACCAGCACCAGCACCAGCACCAGCACCAGCACCAGCGCCTGCACCATTACCTCCGACTTACTATACACCACCTGCTCCCCCTAAATCTCCACCTGTACAAGTACCCGAACCTGGTACAGTAGCGGCTTTAGGCTTATTAGCTATGGGTACATTCAGATTGAACAAGAAAAACAAAAAAGATATTCCACAGGCTTAAAAAATACTGCTGAATTTTCATAGAAATCAAACATGGGCTTAGAGGTGAATAAATACTTCTGACCCAATTTTTATAACTGCAATACTGTCAATTTGTTAAATTACAGGATGCAAAAACATAAAATATAATCAAGATTCCAGTTGTAGACAAAATTTAAGAATCGATAGACTATTGATACTTCTTTCCTAAGCCACAATTACTGAATGAGTTGAACTGAGAAACGAAACTCAGCCGACAAGATTTTGGTAGTTGAAAGCCAAGAAGGGAGTAATTTTTATTTTTTACAACTATACTGAGCCATTTCTACAGTTAAAAAAAACTGGATAAGCCGCTATGGTCAAGAGCAAAGATCTAAAATTAAGAAGTATTAAACCAAATTGAGGATGTTATGGCTGCCAAAGTAGAAATTTACACTTGGAGGACTTGCCCATTTTGTATTCGTGCCAAAGGTTTGCTCAAGCAGAAGGGAGTTGAATTTACCGAATACAGTGTTGATGGAGACGAAGCAGCACGAGATAAAATGGCTGAAAGATCTAATGGAAGACGCTCTGTACCACAAATTTTTATCAACGACGAGCATATTGGTGGTTGTGATGATATCCACGCATTAGACAGTCAAGGTAAGCTAGATGAGCTACTAGCTGCTAGCAACGTGTAGGCTGAAAAAATATGAGGATTGTGCTTTTTTCTATAAAAGCAATTGTGAATCGGTCTGAACATCAGGAGATAATCTAAATTGAATAATTCAGAATTCCCTGGTGATTGAGGCGAAAAGCGTGAAACTGGCTTTTATTATTGATCCTATCCATCAACTCGACCCATGTCATGATACTAGTGTTGCACTGATGGAAGCAGCACAAGCTCTAGGACATGAAATTTGGGTGACTCAAGCAAACCTGCTGAGTGTGGCAAATGGCAATGCTTGGGCTATATTACAGCAGGTGGAACTTGTACCAATACAGTTGATGGAAGGGCAGTGGGTAGCGGCGAATCCTTGGTATAAGTTAAGTGAACGTTCCTTAACTCCTCTGGAAACAATGGATGCTGTGTTCATGCGAACAGATCCACCAGTCAATGACTCATACCTTTATGCTACCTACATTCTAGATTACGTTGACCAAAACAAAACTTTAGTAATTAACAGTCCTAGTGGTATTCGAGGGGCAAACGAAAAAATGTATGCCCTCCAGTTTACCGATGCAATTCCAGAAACGATAGTCAGTGCCGATAAGCAAGTTATTAGGCAATTTGTTGAAGCTAAGGGAATGACTATTCTCAAGCCACTAGGTAATAAAGCTGGGGAAGGAATTTTAGTTCTACAATCAGGCGATCGCAATTTCAACTCCATAATTGAACTTAGTACCCTTCAAGGTCGAGTGCCAGTAATGGTGCAAACTTATCTCACAGAGGCAAAAGAGGGAGATAAGCGAATTATTTTACTCGATGGTGAACCAATTGGTGCCCTTAATCGCCTTTCTAGTGGCAGTGATTTTCGTAATAACATGGCCACAGGTGGTACAGTCGCTCAAACCAAAATCACCTCAAGAGAGTCTGAAATCTGTACCCAATTAGCCGTAAAATTACGTAAAGACGGCTTAATTTTTGTGGGTATTGACGTAATCGGTGGCTACCTTACCGAAGTGAATGTCACTAGTCCTACTGGAATTCGTGAAATCGACCGATTAGATGGTACTCGCCTTGGCCATCAGGTTATTCAGTGGTTAGAACAGAATCTACCAACTCAAAAACTCAAATAATTGGCATTTAATTGACCATATCTATAAGTATGGGCGATCGCATAATGTTCATCCATCAGTAAGAACTAAAAAATCTTCGTGAAAATTATGCGAAAAATCACTTTGTTTATTGCTTCTAGTCTTGATGGATACATTGCTAGGCAATCAGGTGAAGTGGATTGGCTATTTACTGATCAAGACTATGGTTACACTGAATTCTTTGCCCAAATTGACACAGTAGTTATGGGTAGTAAAACCTATCAACAATTATTGGGTTTTGGAGAATATCCCTATAAAGGCAAAAAAGGTTTTGTTTTCTCCAAAACTATAGAAAATGAAACAGATGAAAACGTGACATTTGTGAGGAGTAATTGGCAAGAATTTATCAACACCCTACGTCAAGCCAGCGGCCCTGATATATGGCTAGTTGGAGGCGCACAAATTATTTACTATTTTTTGCAACATGGTTTTATTGATGAATTAATTCTCTCCATACACCCCATTATTCTAGGAGATGGCATTCCACTGATTGTGAAAGATCCCAATCTAGAAATATCACTAGAGTTGAAGACAGTTAAAACTTATGATTCCGGCTTGTTGCAAGCATCCTACGATTTGAAAAGAAAGCCTACAAATATAATCTAAAAAATATGTTGTGACGAATTAAGGTAGAAACCGATCTAAAGCGGCTTTCAACTGTGCAATTTCAACTTCCATATTGCCTTCTTTGGCAGCTCTTGCAATACACTCAGTTAAATGCTCATCCAAAACGATTCTTGCTACCTTATCTAATGCGCCCCGCACAGCGGCAATTTGTAACAGAACGTCAGGACAAGGGCTATTTTGCTGCACCATTGTCTTAATACCGCGGATGTGTCCTTCTATACGTGATAGTCGATTAACAATTCGCCGTAAGGACTCTTCGCTATGGACGTGAGGATGAACCGACTCTCCATGTCCATGAGTATGATCTGTATGCTCATGGCTGTGGGAATTTTCTACTTGCTGGGCTATGGGCAAAGATGCTTGAGTTAATCGGTTTGATCCATTCATGGTTTATTGGGGCACTGGTGATACTTAAGATCCTAGCCTAGAGGAGAATGGTTCACTAATGGTAATAGAGAATGGGGATTAGCTGACCTCATTAAAATGGTAAAAACCGAACCTTGCAATGGGAAATCTCCATAATAGCTACGGCGCTGAATGTTCAATTACTTTAATTACAGAGACTTTGCAATAGGTCTCAACTCCAACATTGGAGAAACAGCAACACATCACAAGGCAGAGATTGTCATCAAAACTGTAAAAATAACCATAGATAGATAAATTGTTACGACTAAACAACAACTAGGTTTCTAAATTTAGGTTGTGATTATGCGATTTCCCAAATTATTCCGTTCTATACGTCGACTCAGTTCCCATCTATTAGCCATAATTTTAGGAGTGGCACTAACCGTTAGCACCTTGCGGGTGTTACCCTCACTCGCAGAACCGGCACCTAATTCTGTGGCTGCGGATACACCAGAATTGATTGCCCAAAGGCAATCGCCAGCGGCGGCTGCTATAGGTAACACTAGTTTTGTCACAGCAGCTGTAAATCGTGTTGGCACGGCAGTAGTACGGATTGATACAGAGCGTACAATATCCCGTCGAGTTGATCCATTTTTTGAAGACCCCTTTTTTCGTAGATTTTTTGGTGAAAACTTACCTCAACAGATGCCTTCTGAGCAATTACGCGGTTTAGGCTCTGGTTTCATTATTGACAAGAGTGGATTAGTTCTCACCAATGCCCATGTAGTTGATAAAGCTGATAAGGTGACAGTCCGCCTCAAAGATGGCCGCACCTTTGAAGGTCAAGTTAAAGGCATTGATGAAGTAACAGATTTGGCAGTTGTGAAAATTAACGCTGGTAATGACTTACCTGTTGCACCTTTGGGTTCTTCTAAGAATGTGCAAGTAGGAGACTGGGCGATCGCAGTTGGTAATCCTTTAGGCTTTGATAATACCGTTACCTTGGGAATTGTCAGCACTCTCAAACGTTCTAGCGCCCAAGTGGGTATTTCTGACAAACGCTTGGATTTCATTCAAACCGACGCTGCAATTAATCCAGGTAACTCTGGCGGCCCCTTATTGAATGATCAAGGTGAAGTGATTGGGATTAATACCGCTATTCGTGCTGATGCTATGGGTATTGGTTTTGCTATTCCTATTGATAAAGCAAAAGCGATCGCATCTCAACTACAACGAGACGGAAAAGTTGCTCATCCCTATTTAGGAGTGCAAATGGTAACTTTAACGCCCGAAATGGCAAGGCAAAATAACAGTGATCCCAACACCTCGATCCAAATACCAGAAGTTAATGGTGTAGTGGTAATCAGAGTTATACCCAATTCTCCAGCCGCTAATGCTGGTGTTCGACGTGGCGATGTCATTGTCCAAATTGATGGTAGACCCATCACCAGTGCTGAACAGTTGCAAAACATTGTGGAAGACACTCGTCTTGGTCAAGTGTTGCAGGTGAAAGTGCAACGAGGTAGCCAAACACAATCGCTTTCAGTCCGCACTGCTGAGTTGCAAAATGCTTCTTAGGTAGAGGGGTACTATCGAGCTTCTCAATTGCATGGAATACAGACCTAACCCCCAGCCCCTTCCCTACAAGGGAAGGGGAGTAATAATTCCAAAATTCCCTAATGCTATATAGACGATTTGGACGCACAGAATTACAGATGCCAGTATTTTCCTGCGGTGGCATGAGATACCAGTTTAAATGGCAAGATGTTGCCCCATCAGAAATTCCGGCGGACAACCAAGCAAATCTGGAAGCAACTATCCGCCAGGCAATCGAGGTCGGGATTAATCATATTGAAACCGCCCGTGGTTATGGTAGCTCTGAAATGCAGTTAGGGAAAATATTACCCAATTTTCCCCGTGAACAGTTAATTGTTCAAACTAAAGTTAGTCCTGTTGCAGATGCTAAAGAATTCCGCAAGACATTTGAACAATCATTGCGAAATCTTCAGCTAGATTATGTTGATTTGTTGGGATTGCATGGCATTAACCACGCAGAATCCTTTGACTACAGTATCCGTCCTGGTGGGTGTTTAGAAGTAGCACAGCAACTACAAGCTGAAGGGAAAGTTAGATTTATCGGTTTTTCTACCCACGGCCCTACAGATGTGATTGTGCAAGCAATAAACACCAATTTATTTGATTATGTCAACCTGCATTGGTATTACATTAATCAATGGAACTGGGCAGCAATTGCAGCGGCAACTGATCATGATATGGGAGTATTTATTATTAGTCCTTCAGATAAAGGGGGTAAACTGTACGATCCGCCGCCAAAGTTAGTTGAACTTTGCGCCCCTTTGAGTCCGATGGTGTTTAATGATTTGTTTTGTCTGAGTCATCCACAAGTGCATACTCTGAGTGTGGGAGCAGCAAAACCCCAAGATTTTGATGAACACCTGAAAACTTTAGAACTACTGGATCGCTCATCAGAAATTTTACCTGCAATTTTGGCGAGGTTAGAAGCAGAAACGATCGCCACTTTAGGAGAAGATTGGGTAAAAACTTGGCAGATTAATTTACCACCTTGGGAAGAAATCCCAGGCCAGGTAAATATCAAAGTGATTTTGTGGTTATTTAATTTAGCGATCGCGTACGATTTGGTAGACTATGCCAAAATGCGTTATAACCTCTTAGGCAATGGTAGCCACTGGTTTCCTGGCAACAAAGCAGACCATTTAGATAAACTAGAGTTACGGCAATGTCTTGCCCAAAATCCCCAGGCTGATAAAATCCCCCAGTTTCTAGCAAAAGCTCATGAAATGTTGGCTGGTGAAGAAGTTAAACGTTTATCAAAGAATTGATCAAGGATGAAGAAGGGAAAGGGAAAAAGGTAAAAAGCCAGACCAACCTTTACCCCTTACCCCTCTTGGTTATTCAGCTGTTGTCACATCCACTACTTGACTGGGCGCTGGCACAACTAACACCTTATCAACACGGTTGCCATCCATATCCATCACCTCAATCCGCATACCTTCCCATTCAAAATGGTCTGCGGCGGCGGGGATGCGACCCAGATGGGTAATTACAAAACCACCTAATGTTTGGTAGCTGCCTCGTTCATCAGATTCCCACTCTTCCATGTCGAAAAGTTCAAGAAACTCTTCTACAGGTAACATCCCATCCAAAAGCCAGGAACCATCTTCCCGCTGTACAGCTTGTGGTTCGTCTTGTCCTGGCCCTGCTGGTACATCACCTACGATTTCGCTCATGATGTCGTTAAGAGTAACTAACCCTTGAATGACACCGTATTCATCTACTACCAGTGCTATATGAGTGATGGTTTGCTTGAACATCTCCAAAACTTTCAAGCCACGAGTGCTTTCTGGCACAAACACAGGTTGCCGCAATCCCATAGTCAAGTCTAGAGGTTCACCCCGGAAACTCCGGGTTAATAAGTCGGTGACAGGGATTACACCCAACACATTGTCGAGTCCTCCCTGACAAACTGGATACCGTGAATAAGAACTCTCGGCCATCTTTTCGCGGTTTTCTTCAGGAGAGTCATCTAAGTCTAACCAAACAATATCAGGGCGGGGTGTCATAAAAGAGTTGGCGGGGCGATCGCCTAGGCGAAAGACTCGCTCTACCATATCCTGTTCCGCTTCCTCAAAGGTTCCTGCTTCAGTACCTTGCTCTATTAAAATTTTAATTTCTTCCTCGGTGACTTGCGGCTCAGTAGAGGGAGTAATACCCAACATTCGCACTATCACATCCGTAGAAGTACTTAAAAGATGTACTGCTGGGGAAGCAAGCGCCGCTAAAGCCCGCATCGGAATAGCGACAACCGCGGCAATCCGTTCTGGGTTGTTTAATGCCAGACGCTTCGGCACTAGTTCACCGATAATTAAAGACAAATAAGTGATAATCAGAACAACTATCCCGAAGGAGAGAGGTTCGCTATAAGGTGCTAAAAACGGTACAAGTCTCACATAGACTGCTAGGCGACTGGCAATTGTTGCTCCTCCAAAAGCACCAGTTAAGATACCAATTAGGGAAATACCTATTTGAATAGTGGATAAAAAATGATTTGGAGACTCAGCTAGTTTTAATGCCACCCTTGCCTTAGCATCTCCTTGATTGGCAAGCTGCTGTAGCCTGACTTTCCGTGCCGAAACAACCGCCATCTCAGACATCGAAAAAATGCCGTTGGCAATAATTAATACCAAAATGATTAAAATTTCAAAAGTGATGGAGGACATATCTTAGAATTGCCGCTTATCAGAGCGAACTGAGTTAATCATTAGTATCCAGTATTAAAGGTATTCCTATAAATGCCTTGAGTATGCAAAAAGTAGTAGTTTTAGTTTTTTAGTCTGTTAGTAGTTCAATATTATTCTTTCACAGAATTAATAAGAGGGCTGTTAACACTTTTAAAATGGTGAACAGCAACTGCCTCTAGATTTTTTGATCGGCAACGACTTCCCACTGTAGTAAAACTTATGGCATTCTCTTCTATTGTGCGTGCCTTGGCGCGATCGCCACTCAGCACAGAACTACTGACCAAACTAAATCGGCAGCAAGATTTACGGTTAAATGGCATCTCTCGCTTACCCAAAGGTTTGGTGGCTTCGGCATTAGCGCAAAATTCAGGCAAAAATTTATTTGTAGTAGTGCCAACCCTAGAGGAAGCCGGACGCGTTTACGCACAGTTAGAAATGATGGGATGGCAAACTGTACATTTTTATCCCACCTCCGAAGCCTCTCCTTACGAACCTTTTGACCCCGAAACGGAAATGACTTGGGGACAAATGCAGGTTTTGGCTGATTTGGTCAGTGGTCAGTGGTCAGTTGTTAGTGGTGAGTTGCAACAAACAACTGACAACGGACAACTGACAAAGATGGCCATTGTCGCTACTGCTGGGGCGCTACAACCTCATTTACCACCCCCAGCAGCCTTTACACCCTTTTGCTTTACCCTGAAGCAAGGTATGGAATTTGACCTTAATGGCTTCAGTCAACAAATCACGACTTTGGGGTACGAACGAGTGCCTTTGGTGGAAACAGAAGGACAATGGAGTCGACGTGGTGATATTGTGGATATTTTCCCAGTTTCATCGGAGTTGCCAGTACGACTGGAATGGTTTGGCGACGAAATCGAGAAAATCCGAGAATTTGATCCTGCAACTCAACGTTCTGCTGTTGACAAAATTGACCGAATCATTCTAACTCCTACTAGCTTCGCTGCCATTTTCGCGGAAAAACTGCAAAATAATCCTCAGTTTCAAGCTTTAACGGCTGAGTTAGACGCTGATTCAGAGCTTAACATCGGTAACTCAGGACTACTAGAAGGTAGCCGTCGCTTCTTGGGGTTAGCCTTTGAAAAACCAGCCTCTCTACTGGACTATTTAAGCGAAAATACTCTAATTGCGATTGACGAACCAGAACAATGTCATGCTCATAGCGATCGCTGGGTAGAAAATGCTGAGGAGCAATGGTCAGTTGTCAGTGGTCAGTTGTCAGTTGTTAGTGGATTACCTCGGATTCATCGGTCTTTTGATGAATGTCTCGTTGATGTTGCCAGATTTAAAACATTACATTTATCGGAACTGGCAGAAGAAAATAGCGGCATTAATTTGGCGAGTCGGTCTGTACCAGTTACGCCACACCAATTTGGTAAGCTTGCAGAAACACTGAGACAAGAACGCGATCGCAATTTTTCTATTTGGTTGATTTCTGCTCAACCTTCCCGTTCTGTTTCTCTATTGCAAGAACACGACTGTCCGGCGCAATTTATCCCGAATCCCCGTGATTACCAAGCGATTGATAAGCTAAATATCAACCATACACCAGTGGCCCTGAAATATTCTGGTTTGGCAGAACTCGAAGGGTTTATCCTCCCGACGTTCCGCTTGGTAGTCGTCACTGACCGCGAATTTTATGGGCAACATTCCCTAGCGACACCCGGCTATATTCGTAAGCGTCGCCAAGCTACCTCTAAGCAGGTTGATCCCAACAAACTACGTCCAGGCGATTATGTAGTTCACAGAAGCCACGGTATCGGCAAATTTGTCAAGTTAGAAAGTCTGACTATTAACAATGAAACCCGTGATTATTTGGTAGTGCAGTATGCTGATGGCTTACTAAGAGTCGCTGCTGACCAAGTTGGTTCTTTATCCCGATTCCGCGCCAATGGCGATAAAGCCCCAGAACTCCACAAGATGACTGGTAAAGCTTGGGATAATACCAAGAACCGAGTCCGCAAAGCGATCAAAAAGTTGGCGGTGGACTTGCTCAAATTGTATGCTGCAAGATCTAAACAAGAAGGTTTTTCCTATCCCCCAGATATGCCTTGGCAAGAGGAAATGGAAGATTCCTTCCCGTATCAACCCACAACAGACCAGCTAAAAGCTGTGCAAGATGTGAAACGAGATATGGAAAGCGATCGCCCAATGGATCGTTTGGTATGCGGTGATGTTGGTTTTGGCAAAACAGAAGTGGCAATTCGCGCTATTTTCAAAGCTGTTACCTCTGGTAAACAAGTCGCCCTCTTAGCGCCAACAACTATCCTCACCCAGCAACACTATCACACCCTCAAAGAACGCTTTGCTCCTTACCCTGTCAATGTTGGCTTACTCAATCGCTTTCGCAGTGCCGAAGAACGCCGCAATATTCAAAAACGACTAGCAGCGGGTGAATTAGATATAGTTGTCGGTACACACCAACTTTTGGGTAAAGGTGTATCTTTTCGTGATTTGGGACTGTTGGTGGTAGATGAAGAACAGCGATTTGGGGTAAACCAAAAAGAGAAAATTAAAAGCTTAAAAACTCAAGTTGATGTGCTTACCCTGTCTGCGACTCCCATTCCCCGTACCCTATATATGTCTTTGTCCGGGATTCGGGAAATGAGTTTGATTACTACACCACCCCCCACCAGAAGACCAATTAAAACCCATCTTTCGCCGTTGAACTCAGAAAGTATCCGCAGTGCTATTCGTCAAGAATTAGACAGAGGCGGACAGGTATTTTATGTAGTACCACGAGTTGAGGGCATTGAAGAGACAACAGCCAATTTGCGGGAGATGATACCGGGGGGCAGATTTGCGATCGCCCACGGTCAAATGGATGAAAGCGAATTAGAGTCAACCATGCTGACTTTCAGTAATGGGGATGCAGATATCTTGGTATGTACAACAATTATTGAATCTGGCTTAGATATTCCCCGCGTCAACACTATTTTAATTGAAGATGCTCACCGCTTTGGTTTATCACAGCTGTATCAATTGCGTGGTCGTGTCGGACGTGCAGGGATTCAAGCTCATGCTTGGTTATTTTATCCCAAGCAACGGGCGTTATCTGACGCGGCGAGGCAAAGGTTGCGGGCGATTCAAGAATTTACTCAACTCGGTTCTGGCTATCAGTTGGCGATGCGCGATATGGAAATTCGGGGTGTGGGTAACTTGCTTGGTGCAGAACAATCCGGTCAAATGGATGCGATCGGTTTTGATTTGTATATGCAAATGTTGGAAGAGTCAATTAGGGAAATTCGCGGTCAAGAAATTCCTAAAGTTGATGATACGCAAATTGACCTCAACCTCACAGCATTTATTCCCGCAGATTACATTCCCGATTTAGACCAAAAAATGAGTGCATACCGTGCAGTAGCCGGGGTGAAATCGAAAGAAGAATTAACTCAAATTGCTGCCGAGTGGAGCGATCGCTATGGTACTTTACCAGTGCCAGCTAATCAATTGTTGCGGGTGATGGAACTTAAACAGCTAGCGAAAAAGTTAGGATTTAGCCGCATTAAACCAGAAAATAAACAGCATGTCATTTTAGAAACCCCAATGGAAGAACCTGCTTGGAATTTATTAGCAGCAAACTTACCAGAACATCTCAAAACGCGTTTTGTTTACTCTCCCGGTAAAGTCACAGTGCGCGGTTTAGCAGTAATGAAAGCCGACCAACAATTGCAAAGTTTGATTGATGCAATGCATAAAATGCAAGGCGCTGTGGCAGAGGCGATCGTTGTTTAATACATTAGTTAGGAGCAAATAAATTTTCTTGATTTACTCCTGAAACTAAAAATCCATGAGATATTAACCGTTATCTGACTCTATCTGGTATTGAAGCAGCACAATTACATCAGTACTCCATTTCACTTGAAAGCCAGAATGCTTGTTCTTACCAATGTAAGGCAGAATTACGCTTAATTCCCGACCTAAAACTGTGGGTTCCCATGGGAGCAACGCGATTTTGTGAAGTGGCAAAGCTGGGGGGGCTGGGGAGGCTGGGGAAGCTGGGGAAGAGAAAGAAATTAAGTGGATTTAGTAGAGTTTTAGTAGCAAAATTTACTAAATCTTTCTCTTTTCTCCCCCAGCTACCCCAGCTACCCCCGCTTCCCCTGCTCATTTCACGACGATCTCACTTTTTCGCGTTGCTCCCATCCTGATGTTGGTTTCTTCTGGGGAATGCTTTTGAATTTGGTGGCTTTAATTGCCTCAAGTGCGTTATCTCGAACTGTTTGCAATAATCCAGAAGGCACAAAAGGAAACTGAACTCTTAACAGGTGGTACAGTTCCTTGTGTGCCTTATTTTTGTTATGGGTACTGTTAGTAAAAGCCCAATCAATGTGTGCATTAAATATCTCTGCACACTGGTTCATTAAAGGAAAAAACCTTTCTGATGGTAAATTAAATACATTCAAAGACTTAAAAAAAACGTCGCTTTTGGGGTTCGGGAATGTGGAGTGATGGCACATTTTACTCATCTGTTGGTGGAGTCTCGGAAGAAGCAGTGAAGCGGTACATTGAGGCGAATCTTGCCACCGGGGATACTCCCCGTGGCAAAGTTCGCACTCAGAAACAACGGGGTGGCGCGCTTACCCAAAAGCATAATGCAAAATAAGGGGGTATCGTTAGCGAAGCGGTAGCGAGGAACGAGCGTCACCCCCTTATTTTGCACGCTTACAGTTCAAAATTGGTATGAACTATGCAAAGATTTATATCTTCAGACACACCATTAATTTGGGGAACACTTGGAACAGAAATGAGGACTAAATCTGCAAAACTGGCTACCAGTCAAGGCGTAAGTCGTACAATAAGGGAAACTAGTAATTGCAATTTCGACTGTTCGGGGTTTTGAAACCTTTTTTGATGTTTTAGCTGCTTTGGTTTTAAACGCCAGAATAGTAGAGAGAAACTTGGGCAGCGCCAGACAGGCAGCGGCATTAATTAAGGTTAGAAGCACAGCATCTATTAAACCGATAGGTAATCACCCCCTTTAAAAAATAGGTGGTCTCTATTTTTAGCTGCAAACATTGTGCATAGCAACGAATTATAAGGCAATCCATTGTTTTGCTTTTTTTATATAACTTAACTTTAACATAAACTTTTATCAATACAACCGTTTAATTCACGAAATTGCTTACACAGTATGGGATGTAGATATTAAGGATAGACAATGTAGCGCGATCGCACAATAAGCTGGAAAATAGACAATTTATTACAGTGAGGTGATATGATGTCGAAAACTCAACCCGCATCTTCTTTTTTATCTCAGATCACAAAGCGAGAAAGCCAGGAATTACAGCGTTTAGTAAATTATACAAACGTAGATTTATTACCAGATATTTGGCCATTGGCAGCAAAGCGATTTGGTGATATTGTTGCCCTCCGTAATCCTCATGCTAAACCAGAAGTAGTAATTACTTATGCCCAGCTAGCGGAGAAAATTCAACAATTTGCTGCTGGTTTACAATCATTAGGTGTCCAAGCAGGCGATCGCGTCTCTTTAATTGCTGATAATAGTCCACGGTGGTTCATTGCTGATCAAGGGATCATGACTGCTGGGGCAATTGATGCAGTGCGTAGCGCCCAAGCAGAAAAAGAAGAATTGCTGTATATCGTTTCTCATAGTGGCAGCACAGTACTCGTAGTTGAAGATTTCAAGATACTAGAAAAACTGCGCGATCGCTTGCATGATTTACCTATTCACCTAGTAATCTCACTTTCAGATGAAGCACCACCAAAAGATGAAACCCTCAAGGTGCTGAACTTCTCACAGCTGATAGAAATTGGTATCAACCATACTTTTGTGCCAGTCAAGCCAAGCCCCGATACCTTAGCGACTTTAATTTATACATCTGGGACTACAGGTAAACCCAAGGGCGTGATGCTTTCTCACAACAATTTAATGCATCAGATAAAAACTCTGGGGGCAGTAATTCAACCACAACCAGGAGATATGGTTCTCAGCATCCTGCCTACATGGCACAGTTACGAACGCAGTGGTGAATATTTCTTGCTTTCTCAAGGTTGCACGCAAATTTACACTAACTTACGTTCTGTAAAACGAGATTTGCAAGAATTTAAACCCAATTACATGATAGCTGTGCCGCGCCTGTGGGAATCGATTTATGAAGGAGTCCAAAAGCAGTTCCGTGAACAACCAGCAAGCAAGCAACGCCTAATTAAATTTTTACTGGAGACTAGTGAGAAATATATTAAAGCGCGGCGAATTGCTGAAGGCTTGAGTTTAGATCATCTTGATTCCTCAGCCTTCCAAAAGTTAACAGCTAAAATCACAGCATCCGCTTTGTTCCCCATCCATGCTTTAGGAGAACGCCTGGTTTATGCCAAAGTACGGCAAGCTACAGGAGGACAAATGAAGTATGTGATTAGCGGTGGCGGTGCGCTACCAAGGCACATCGATAACTTTTTTGAAATTACTGGAGTTGAGCTTTTACAAGGTTATGGCTTAACAGAAACTTCTCCTGTAACCAATGCACGTCGCCCTTGGCGCAATTTCCGTGGTTCATCCGGGCAACCAATCCCCGGTACAGAAGTTAAGATTATAGATCCTGAAACTCGCCAACCTCTACCAGTTGGAAAACGAGGCTTGGTGTTGTTGAGAGGCCCCCAAATCATGCAAGGTTATTACCAAAATCCAGAAGCAACGGCGAAAGTCATTGATGCTGAAGGTTGGTTTGATAGCGGCGACTTGGGTTGGGTAACACCACAAAATGACTTAGTGTTGACTGGCAGAGCCAAAGATACGATTGTCTTAACCAATGGAGAGAATATCGAGCCGCAGCCAATTGAAGATGCTTGTTTGCGATCGCCTTTCATTGACCAAATCATGCTTGTCGGTCAAGATCAGCGTAGCCTCGGTGCTTTAATTGTGCCGAATATCGAAGCCCTAGAAAAATGGGCAGCCAGTCAGAACCTCACTTTAAGTGTACAGGATGACAATGTTACCTCCTCATCCAGTCAAAAAATTGACCTGGAGAGTAAAATAATCCAGGATTTATTTCGGCAAGAATTGAATCGGGAAGTGAAAAACCGTCCAGGTTATCGACCAGATGACCGCATTGGGCCATTCAGATTAGTTGTAGAGCCGTTTTCTATTGAAAATGGTTTGATGACACAAACCCTGAAAATCAGGCGACACATTGTCGCGGAACACTATCGCGATATTATTGACGGAATGTTTGCCTAATAATTCCGCCTGCAAACTATAGAGTGAACGTGAAACTTTTATGGATGTCTCCAACCCTCAATTGCTTCTGAAGCGCGTAGTTAATGTCAAAGTCATTGTGACTCCCCTCTGGAAAGAGGAAGTACAACAGCAATTGCAAGCGCAAATCAATCAAAGCGATCAGCAACTGCAACAACTTGACGTTGAAGGACAAAGAGCGATCGCCGCTATTCAAAAGCAAAGTCTGCAACCACCTGGCCCCCAGACACTGCAACAAATTGACAACATCCAACTCCAAGTCAATCAAAAGAAAAGTGAACTGTTAGAGCAAAAAAATCAACTCTTACAAAATCTCCAACAAGTGCAGTTTCTTGAGTTGGATCAAGAAGTTAATCAATTCCAAATGGAAGGCTTTTTTAAGGTCGAACGAGGTGATAACTTGATTAGCAAAATGCAAGTTGAAATCGTTCTGCGGGATGGCGTTGTAGAAGAAATTCGCGGCGATATTTAAATAAAGGCTGAAGGATGAAACTTCATATTTCACACTTCATACTTTCACTGACAGCTTTGAGTTAAATTTTTGTGGGGGCGGCTCCCAGTCTGACATTGTGTCTGGGAGCCAGCCCAAACAATTTGCCACATAGCAGGGGAACTAACTAAAAGCGATCGCCCCAAGGTTTGCATTTCAAATCGATATTTAATTGCATTAGCGGTATCACCATTGGACTGAATTTGGGTAATAGTCACTAAAGCATGGTTCTGTTGCGGATAATCTACCTCTACCTTACGCTTCCCTTGTATTGTTATTTGCTCATCTAACGCATTTAAAGCTAGAGTTGCAGGATCACTACCTTGGAGAGCAGAGGTGATACTTTCTAATGGTATCGTTTTATAGTGGGCACGCTCTGGGAATACTGTAACATCCTGAGCCTGTTGTACTATTGTGAATCGCTGCTGTTGACTATTGGTAGTTTCTGGAACCGATATAGATTGTTGGTGCTGATTGATATAAATGCCAGCACCAGCGGTGGCAAAGACACTTAGTATCAAAATCAAAAACAATTTCCATTTTACCGACATAATAAAACTAAACAAAAATTTCAAACAGATCAACTATCAATTTTGAATTTTAAATTGAAGTTTCCCCACTAACCACATATCATATTCTGTAGAAAACCTCCTCTGCCTGGGTTAGTGATTGTGATAAATATAAACATACATAACAATTTAGTTTGAGTTGTGAAAGGTTTATATTGACTATTGATAATCACCCGTCAAAACACAATCTCGACCAGCGATTTGCGATCGCTACAAATATATAGACCTTTACGTTGTCTTGAGGTTCCTGGGTAAATAGTCAGTTGTCAGTTGTTAGTTGTCAGTTGTCAGTTGTTATTGTTTTTGCTCCCCTGCCCCTCTGCTCTCACTGCATCCCCGATCTCTCTGCTTCATCAATACCCTGATCTAAAATAGAAAATCTCGAATCCAAAACTCTCGTGCCGAGATACAATTCGATCTGATAAAAGCTGTTAAAGTCCATAAACTATTGATTCTGAAACCACCATATGAGCATTCACGAAGTATTTATGCCGGCGCTTAGCTCTACCATGACCGAAGGTAAAATCGTCTCCTGGGTAAAATCGCCTGGCGATAAAGTGGAAAAAGGCGAGACCGTGGTGGTTGTCGAGTCAGATAAGGCAGATATGGATGTGGAATCCTTCTATGAGGGATATCTTGCCCACATCATAGTGCAAGCTGGTGATACGGCAACGGTAGGATCTGCGATCGCCTACGTAGCAGAGACAGAAGCCGAAATCGAAACCGCCAAATCTTTGGGCAATTCAGGTAGTACTACGGCTACTCCTAGTTCTGCTCCTGAGCCAGTTGCAGCCACTGCCTCAGCGGGAATACCTGCTTTGGCATCTCAAAATGGTTCTAACCACCGAGAAGGCAGACTCGTCGCCTCGCCCCGCGCCCGCAAGTTGGCCAAAGAATTAAAAGTTGATTTGAGTAATCTACAAGGTAGTGGCCCTTACGGTCGCATTGTCGCCGAGGATGTGGAAACTGCTGTTAATCAAGGCAAGCAACCCGCCACTACACCTATTACTCCATCAAGACCTGCACAAACTACCCCAGTTGCACCACCACCTCCAACAGTAGCACCTGCACCTACACCAGCTGTTGCAGCTGTTCCTGGTCAAACAGTGCCTCTAACTACCTTCCAAAATGCTGTAGTCCGAAATATGCTAGCTAGCCTAGCTGTACCAGTATTCCATGTTGGTTACACCATTACTACTGATGGATTAGATAAGCTTTACAAGCAGATTAAATCTAAAGGGGTAACAATGACCGCCCTGCTAGCGAAAGCTGTAGCAGTGACATTACAAAAACACCCATTATTAAATGCCAGCTATTCAGATCAAGGAATTGTTTATCATTCTGGCATCAACATTGCCGTAGCCGTGGCAATGGATGATGGGGGATTGATTACACCTGTGTTGCAAAATGCAGACATGGTAGATATTTATTCACTCTCGCGTACTTGGAAGTCTTTGGTAGAACGTGCTAGAACGAAACAACTGCAACCCGAAGAATATAATAGTGGCACTTTTACCTTATCGAACTTAGGGATGTTCGGTGTAGATAAATTTGATGCAATTTTACCACCCGGACAAGGGTCAATTTTAGCGATCGGGGCATCTCGTCCACAAGTAGTAGCTACAGGTGATGGCTTATTTGCCGTGCGACCACAAATGCAAGTGAATATTACTTCTGACCATCGCATTATTTACGGCGCTCATGCTGCGGCATTTTTACAAGATTTGGCAAAATTGATTGAAACAAATCCCCAATCTTTGACGCTCTAAATCAAGAGTAATTTTTTAATCAAAATTAAGTTTTTAGACTTGGAGTTTATCTCGCTCCAAGTCTTTATTTTTTGTAGAGCGAGAAATTAATTAACAGTAAAGCCCTCTTAAACTTTTATTCTTTGTGCCTCTCTACGGTGTACACACAAGTCTTCTAAAACTGCCCCATTGACTTGCAATGCGATTGTATCGACTAATACCAATTCGCAATGACGCTCCTTCGTCGCTAACGCTGCGCTAACGCAATGACGCTCCTTCGTCGCTCTAAGCGTTCGCGTTAGCGTCTCGTAGAGAAGCTATGCCGCAGGCTTTACGCTGCGAAGATCGCAATTCGCAATTAAAGAACTTAGATGCAGCAAAGTTTTCAGGGTTTATGTCTGTATCAGATTGTTCGTGAAATGGTATAACAATGTGATTGTATCGACTAACAATGCGATTGTATCGACTAACAATGCCAATGCATCGATTAACAATGCGATTGCATCGACTAACAATGCGATTGTATCGACTAACAATGCGATTGTATCGACTAACAATGCCAATGCATCGACTAACAATGCCAATGCATCGACTAAGTAAATTGGTGAATTCACTTGTACCCATTGATGCCTGCTCTTATCCTTCAAAGCTCTAACGCGAAAGAGAGGCTTCGCGAATTGTATTCATAAAGCAGAATAGCCCGCCTGATTATACATGGCTAAAAATTTTGTTAACTAAGTGAGCAGTAGAAATTCTTATAATAAGCACTTGGAAAGAGAAAAACGTTTTATTTACTAAATATTTTCATGAGCATCCGTCACATTTCTACCACCCCCTTCCTTGATCAGAAGCCTGGTACTTCTGGGCTGCGAAAAGCAGTCACCGTTTTTCAACAGCCGCATTACCTGGAAAACTTTGTTCAATCTATCTTCGATACTGTAGGAGATTTGCGAGGACAAACCTTAATTCTGGGTGGTGATGGTCGCTACTATAATCGACAAGCAATTCAAATCATCCTAAAAATGGCCGCTGCTAACGGTGTTGCACGTGTGAAAGTCGGTCTTGGTGGTATTTTGTCTACCCCAGCAACCTCTTGTGTGATTCGCAAGTACAACGCTCTTGGTGGCATAATTCTATCTGCGAGTCACAACCCCGGCGGGCCCGAAGGAGATTTTGGCGTTAAGTATAACAGCAGTAATGGTGGCCCTGCACCAGAAAAGATGACCGCAGCAATGTTTGAGCGTAGCAAAATTATAGACCACTACAAAATTTTGGCCGCGCCTGATGTAAATTTAGACACATTAGGTGAGTCTAAGTTGGCAGATATGGTGGTAGAAGTCATTGATGCAGTACAAGACTACGAAAAACTGATGGAGTCGCTATTCGACTTTGGGCGGATTCGAGAACTGCTGACTAGTGGTAATTTTCGGATGTGTATGGACTCAATGCACGCTGTGACTGGGCCTTATGCTTGGAATTTATTTGAGCAAACACTAGGCGCACCTAAAGGTACGGTAATTAATGGTATTCCTTTAGAAGACTTTGGTGGTGGACACCCTGACCCAAATTTAGTTTACGCTCATGAACTGGTAGACATACTGTTTGGTGAAGATGCTCCCGACTTTGGCGCAGCTTCTGATGGCGATGGCGATCGCAATATGATTTTAGGACGCAAATTTTTTGTCACACCAAGTGATAGTTTAGCAGTCTTAACAGCTAATGCTACCTTAGTTCCTGGTTACGCTGATGGTTTGGCAGGAGTAGCGCGTTCTATGCCTACTAGTCAAGCAGCTGACCGAGTAGCGGCCGATTTGGGTATCGATTGCTATGAAACCCCAACAGGTTGGAAATTCTTTGGTAACTTGTTAGATGCAAATAAAGCTACTCTTTGTGGAGAGGAAAGCTTTGGTAGTGGTTCTAACCATATTCGTGAAAAAGACGGACTATGGGCAGTGTTATTTTGGCTAAATATCTTAGCAGTCAAACAACAACCCGTTGAGCAAGTCTTAAAGGAACATTGGCAAAAATACGGTCGCAATTACTATTCTCGCCATGACTACGAAGCTATAGATAGCGATCGCGCTAATCAATTAATGGCTAAACTTCACGCTCAAATTCCCCATCTTAAGGGGAAAAAATTTGGTAAGTACGAAGTCAAATACAGCGATGACTTTAGCTACACCGATCCCGTTGATGGTAGCATCAGCGAAAATCAGGGTATCCGCATTGGATTTACCGATGGTTCTCGTATTGTCTATCGTCTTTCTGGAACTGGAACTCAAGGCGCAACATTGCGAATTTATTTAGAAAGCTATGAGCCAGATAGCAGCAAACACAACCTTGATCCACAACAGAGCCTTGCAGACTTCATTGCGATCGCAGATGAAGTTGCTCAAGTACGCACGTTTACCAGCATGGAAAAACCAACTGTAATTACTTGAGAAGAATAAAAAATTCAGTATGGAGAAAGTCTCTAATTCTCCACCACGATTTTTTTTGACTTACACCTATTCAGCCCAGAGAGAAAGAGGTTAATTTTGCTAACTTCTTTCTTTCTTTCTTTTATTTATCTGCAAAATAATGTGAATAATCAGTTGTGCATACAAGTTGCACACTTTAAATTGGGGGTAAGAATTTCAAGCCCTACCCTTGAAAGGGCTTAAATCCCCCGTCACAGACAGTCCCTGTTCCCTATTCCCTGTTCCCTGTTGCCCGTTAATATGTAAATTAAGTATTTAACAACTTATGAGCAGAGGCAATCAATCGAGCTGCAATGCTATCCTCTAAACTAGATAAAAATCTCAAAGGTGCTTTATTGAAAACAAAATTTGATTACTTTAGCAATTATTATTCCTTAATTCAAGACTGTAACTATAAAATATGCATATAGATAGATGAAAAAATTAAATCATTTATTGTATAATAGATCACTAAAGTATATTAAGTATTTCAGCTGCTCAACAACACTGAAATTTACTACCTTAGATAGAGGCGGTTACAAAAACCTCCATGTCAAACGTCAACCGCTTGCGATCGCAAGATTTACATAATTTACTAGTAGTACAAGTGGCAAGTGCGATCGCAATTGCGGTCGGCGGCTTGGTACTCCTAGGTAGGTATTTTGGCTTTGAATTTCCTCAAGTAGGTTTTTTTGCCAATCCAGTAATTATGAAGGCAAATACAGCCTTATGTTTTCTATTGTCTGGCATTTCATTATGGCTGTCGCTCAAAGTTAAAAAGTTAAATTCCCAGTCTGAGCAGACAAAAGACAAAAGAAACTCTTCTCGTCCTCGCGTTTTCTATTTAAAGCTTTCTAGGCTTGTTGCCGCAGCTGTTGGCCTGATTGCTTTGCTGACACTAGTGCAGTATGTATTCCGGCTGTTCGGCGATTTTCCAAGTACTGTGATGGTGTTCCATCCAGAATTGATGGGTTTGAACACCGCCTTAAACTTTATACTGCTCAGCAGAGCTTTAGAGCTTCAGCTTTACCCAAAAACCCAACATAGCTATTGGTATGCTCAGATTTTCACTGCGATCGCTGCGGTGTTTTCCTTACAGGCTGTCATTGGCCATGCCTACAATGTACAAGTTCTCTACGGTCTTGTTCCTTACACCAGATCAATGGAACTATACACGGCACTGACATTCATTGTGCTTTGTGTTGGTATTTTGTGGGTGCATACCGAACAAGGATTCATGCGGGTAATTATGAGTGATACCTACGGCGGCTTATTGGCGCGTCGTTTGTTAATTGCCGCGATCGCAGTTCCTTTTTGGGTGGGATGGTTAATTGTAGCAGGTCAACAAGCAGGACATTATAGCCCAGCTTTCGCAGTATCAATATTCGCTATAGTCCTAATTGTCATTTTTGTTATTTTGGTGTGGCAAAGTGCAGCAGTTATTGAACGCCTCTCTCGCCAAAATGATCAAACTCAAAACGAACTCAAAGCTTACGAAGAAAAACTCAGAAGCTTTGTAGATGCTAACGTCATTGGTATTTTGTTTGCTGATGTGTACGGCGGTATTCAACAAGCAAACGACGAATTTTTGGGGATGATTGGTTATACCCGTGAGGATTTACTAGCAGGTAAGTTAAGTTGGAACAATATTACGCCACCAGAGTTTCTATATTTAGATGAACAAAGCATTTTAGAAGCAAAGGCAAATGCCAAAGGTACTTGTACACCTTACGAAAAAGAATACATTCGCCAAGATGGTAGCCGCATCCCAGTGTTAGTTGGTTATGTACTACTAGGAGAAAAACGCGAAGAATCAGTTGCTTTTATTCTCGATTTGAGCGAACGCAGACAAGCAAAAGAACAAATAGTAAAGCTCAATAAGGATTTACAGCGTCGCGTCACTGAGTTCCAAACCTTATTAGAAGTGATCCCAGTTGGCATTGGTATTGCTGAAGATCCAGAATGCAAAAATATTAAAGTAAATCCAGCATTTGCCAACCTGTTGGGAATCTCGCCAAATATTAATGCTTCCCTCAGCGCTCCCAGTCACGAAAGGCCCACAAACTTTAAAGTTTACCGTGAGGGCAGAGAACTTTCAGCAGAGGAACTCCCTATGCAATACTCTGCTGCTCATGGTGTCGAATGTCTCAATTATGAACTCGATATCGTCCATGAAAATGGCAAAATTGCGAATTTGTTAGAGTACGTTGCACCACTGTTTGATGAAGAAGGTAATACCAGAGGATCTGTTGGTGCATTTTTGGATATTACAGAACGTAAGCAAGCAGAATCAATCCTCCGAAACCATCATAAATGGTTGGAAGATGTGTTAAATCTGATGCCAATGCCATTGCTATTTATTGAACCGGGAACAGCACGGGTAACATTTGCCAATCGAGCTGCTGATGAAGTAGCTGGAGGTAAATTCCCTCAAGATATTCCAGCCGAAAAGTATCATACAGTTTACTATTGCACAGATGCAGCAGGGGAACGCATCCCCAATGAGCAAATGCCTGGGGTAAGAGTCGCCCGTGGAGAACGTTTGGATGGGGTAGAGATAGATTGGCATACGCCCAAAGGCGTGCATTCGCTACATATATTTGCTGATAGTCTTCCAGCAATGCACGGTTATCCAGCTACCTGCGTTTTGGCATTCCAAGATATTACCAATCTCAAGGAAGTAGAAAAAGCCCTATCATTAGGTTACAAAAGACTCCAGCTACTATTTAGCACAGCCAACGATTTGCTTTCCAGTCAAGAACCAGTGGCACTGCTTGACAGTGTTTTCCAAAAACTAAAAGAGCAAATTGGTTTAGATATTTACTTAAACTATTTGGTTGAGGACAATTCCCAGGTCATGCGACTAACGTCCTACACAGGTTTTTCGGAGGAATTAGCCAAAAAAATTGAGTGGTTAAAATTTGGTCAAGCCGTTTGCGGTGCTGTAGCTCAAGGGCGTTGTCCCATTTCTCTAGAAAATGTGCAACAATCAACTGACCCAAAAACAGAATTGATTCGTTCTTTAGGGGTTAATGCTTATTATAGTTACCCGTTAATAGCTCAAGGACAGCTTTTAGGGACTCTTTCTTTTGGCAGTCGCAGTCGCTCCCGCTTCAGCGATAATCAAAGAGGGATGATGCAAGCAGTTTGCGACCAGATAGTTATTGCTATGGAACGCGCTAACTTAATTGCTTCTTTGCAGCGGCAAACTGAGCAATTGAGTGAAGCCAACCGCATGAAAGATGAATTTTTGGCGATATTGTCCCATGAATTGCGATCGCCCCTCAATGCTATCCTTGGCTGGGCCCAACTACTACGGGCCCGTAAACTCAGCGAAACTCAGACAGCTAAGGCATTAGAGACCATCGAGCGCAATGCCAGAGCGCAAACTCAGCTAATTGAAGATCTGTTAGATATTTCGCGGATGATTAGAGGTAAGTTGCGCCTCAACGTCCGTACTTGTGATTTGGTTCCCCTTATTGAGTCCGCAATTGAAACTGTCAACCTAGCTGCTCAAGCTAAAGAAATCGATTTGAGATTGGAATTAAATCAAAACAATCCAGAGTCAGAGAGTGGATTCATCGAAGCAAAGCATCCAAATTCAAGTTTTTTAGTTTCCGGTGATATTGAACGCTTACAGCAAATCATCTGGAATCTGCTATCTAATGCCATCAAATTTACAAACCGCGGTGGTAAGGTAAAAATTAGGCTGTCTGTGGTTAGTTGTCAAGAAAAATGCCAGAAAACTGACAACTATGCTCAAATCCAAGTAATTGACACAGGCGTAGGTATCACTGAGGAATTTCTGCCTTACGTCTTTGATCGGTTTCGTCAAGCTGATAGTTCCAGTACTAGGTCACACGGTGGACTGGGACTAGGGTTAGCAATTGTCCGTCATTTAGTCGAATTACATGGCGGTAGTGTCGATGTAGATAGTCAGGGTGAAAATAAAGGAGCGACTTTTACAGTCAAATTACCACTCTTGTTGCCAACTACAGAGATGATTGTGGAGCCAAAAAGCACCAAGAAAGAAGGAGATTTCGCTCCTCCACACATAGGCACCTCTTTGTTAGGTGTGCGAGTACTAGTTGTAGATGACGAAGCCGATACTCGTGAATTTATTTTGACAGTCCTCCAACAGTGTCAAGCCGAAGTGCGGGTAGTTGCATCGGTACAAGAGGCGTTGCAACTAATTTCACAGTGGAAACCAGATGTTTTAGTGAGCGACATCGGTATGCCTGAGGAAGATGGTTACTCTTTAATCCGTAAACTGCGATCGCAACCATCAGAACAAGGCGGAAACATTCCAGCAGCAGCCTTGACAGCCTATGCTAGAGTCGAAGATCGGATGCGAGCAATCAAAGAAGGTTATCAACTACATTTGCCTAAACCCATTGAGCCAGCTGAATTAGCGACAGTGGTTGCTAGCCTAGTGGGACGTACTTAACAAGCAGAGGGGCAGGGAAAAATAATCATAATATTGCCTAGCTAGTTCAGAAATCAAAGCCGATTGCTATATCAAGCTACGAGCCATGCGATAAATTGTTACTTTCAGACGCTTCATCCGAAATAGACAATTTAAGGTTTGTAGTTAAACAATGTTACCAAGAAGGCTGTAAAACTCATTGACTGGTAGTAATTACTAGAATTAAGTATTACATTCTTTGTAAAGAATTATTTAAGAGAGATGTACTTTTTACATATCTCTTAAAAACTCCAGGTGCAATTTTGAAGCCAAATGAAGTCTATCAAATGAGCCATTTTGTGAACATTGAAGAAACTAATTATGATTACGCTCGCAAAGACATCTGCAAATGTAAATACCGTAGTTTCACCAAAACGACCAAGTGTTAAATTGCGGAATTTACAACAAGCTGAGTTTTTACAAGAAATTTTAGAAGGATTAGGAGATGGCATTTTAATTTTAACAGCAGCAGGTGAACTAGTTCATGCTAATGCATCTGCTTACCACATTTGTTGTCAACTAAATCAAGGACATTTCGATTCTAATTCTATTCCGTCAACTATCTGGCATCTTTGCCAATCTCTACTTGATAGTCAGAGGTTTTTGTCTGATCCAATTATGATGTTATCTGACGAAATTGTACTTGATAAATTAACTATTTTTCGCATTCGGGTAAGATTTTTGGATTTAGAAACATTCGATATTCCTTGCTTGCTAGTAACGATTGAAAACCGTTATGAATCCATGAAAAATATAGCGATCGCAGAAATCAAAAAATACGAATTAACACCGCGAGAAGCTGAAATTTGGTGTCTATATCGAAGTAACTATAGCTACAAAGAGATTGCCACTAAACTTCACATTACTTTAAACACAGTGAAAAAGCACATGAAAAACATTCATGCTAAACGACAAGAGTTTCTAACAAATCCAAATTAGTTACAACTACTCAATTTTGTTATAAATTGCTATAGCCATCACATTTAGGTCATAAACAAAGATTATCCGCTATATAAAACTTGTAGCTTTTAACTTGTTCATATCCTATCTACTTAAGCTCCAGTCTTTACTATTTATAATGTTAACTGCCATCATTAAGCAATCAGTTACCTTTAATGAAGAAAATTTCTTCACACTAACTAAGTTAGATGGCACAAAAATTAAGATTTATCGCGACAAGGTAAAACACTTAATGATTGAAGTATATGAATAGTGAAGTTATTCTACATAACTAATATTTACCCTCGTATCAATGCGGGGGTAATAGCTTTTTTAAAATTTAATTTATCGAGCTTCAGGAGTTTTTTGCAAACGTATTAATGTATTGTACACTTGCCGTTTTAAGTTGGTATTATTTTGTAGCTCTACAGTAATATTATTGAAACGATCAATACTAAGACCATTATTTTCGACTATTTTTTGAGAGCTATTACAGTAATTCACGGCGATATCTCTAGCTTTGTTTGGTAAGCCATTCATACTGTTAGAATCGTTACAAACAATCTTAGGAATTTCTCCGTTACCAATAAGTTTTTTAATTTCTTCAAAAGCTCTTTGACGTGATGGCTCCATTGCTAAAACTGCTTGAGCGTAATTAGTAACTTCAGTATTATCAATAGATAAAGCTTGCGCGTTAGCTTTGGAACTCCATGTCAAAGTACTAGCAACTAAACTAGCAGTGGCAACAAAGCCGAAACATAAACTGTGGGGAAACATCTGTTGTAAGCTATTTCGGTAAATTAAATCAAGAGTTATTTTCATAAGGTAAGGTGTGTGACACAGAACTATAGTAGGGATATGTTAATAACTTTGAATTATTTTAAGAGCGAGAAGTTCCAGAAGACCATAAGGTAGTCCAAATTGTTTCTATAGTGTTAACTTGCTCGGCATACTTGACAAAGTTCTATAACCTTAGTCTGAAGTGCAGATATTTCCGCAGATCCTTGCTTGAGACTAAGCTCTAACTCCAATAATAGAGGTAAGCAAGCAATTAATTGCTGTACAGAAAGAAATTTTACTTCTTGTTGTAAAAAATAGATACGTTTTGGGTTGCCTACTTCAGTAGCTTTAGCGATCGCTTGGGGATTACGCTCACCACTGTCCATGATTATCTTGACCCATAACCAAGTGCGAAATTGACCAATGAGAGTAGCTACTATCCGTAACCCTGGTTCAGAAGCATTCATGAGATCGCTCAAGATAGTTAAAGCCTTAGCTGCGTCCCCCATTCTAATTGCTGCTGCCAATTGTAAGCTATTTTGTGTAGTATTTCTTACCAATTGGATAATAGTATCTTCTCTTAAAGGCTGATTATTATCTCCTGCATAAAGTCGCAATTTATCTAATTCATTGTAGAGAAGCCGTGTATTATTGCCTACAGCTTCTGCTACAACTTCCGCGGCCTTAGGAGTCAATTTCATCCCCCTAGCTTGAGCAGCTTGATTGACCAATTGTATGATTAATTCCGTTTTCCAGGGAGGAATAAGAGGAAATTCTCGGAACTCAGCGGCGAATTGTTTGAGTAATTTTGTAGATTTTAGTCGTTCATCGGGTTTATTGTGAATAGTAAGCAATAAAAAAGAATTGTCTGGAATGCTCGGCAAGGTTCGCACCATTTCTGCTAATAAATTTTCTGGACAATGTTGACAGATGGTAGTATTGCTCAGCCACACTAAACGGCCACCTGCGCCAAAGGTTGGTGTCATCACTTGGTTTAACCCCTGAATCACAGCGTCAGGCTGCTCTGGGGGAAATGCAGTATAGTTAAAACTTGTCCATAAAGGATTGAGAACACGATCGCGCAACGAAGCGATCGCCTGTTCGATGGCAAAATCATCCTCACCCCAGTAAACGTAAATTGGCATAGAAAAACCTCAGAGAAGATGAAGGGCATGGGGCATGGGGCATTGGGCATGGGGCATGGGTAAGAAGGGCAAAGGGGAAGGTGGGGCCCCCTTTGGGGATAAGGGGCAGGGTTAAAGGATTTGTTTCTTCATCCTTTAACCTTTCCCCCCTCTTCTTGCTCCCCCTGCTCCCTAGCCCCTTTTCCTCTGTCCTTATTTTAAAAAGCTAAATACTTTTTAAACACTCTGCTAATTTGAGCAAATTTCCCTAAAATCTATCAAGTGAGAGCGCGAGGCTACGAAGATTGGACGACAACTATCAAACTTACCTGAATCGGGTAGCAAGAATGACGCTGCCAGAAGCTTACAGAACTCAAATCCAGCATATCCAGGAATCAGCTAAATTTCAGCCACATTCCGGATCTAGACAAGCAGCGCCTTTCCCTGGCTACACCCTAATTACTCCGACTGCGGCAGAAGAATCAAAAAACTCTGCTTTCTATGCCCAGTTACAAGCTTACCAACAGGAACTCTTACAGTTACCTGTGAACAACGATTTGATTGTCCCTGTACCTCCTGCCAGCTTTCATTTAACTTTGGCGGATTTAATTTGGGACGATGCCTACCGTGACGCTTGTGCAAAAAATCCTGAATTTGAACAACAGTTACGCTCTTGCTGTGCTGAAATATTTCAGCAATATCAACAATCCATGACAAAAGGAGCTAACTCAATTTCTTGGCAAATGCTGGGATTAATAGTGATGCCAAGAGCTGTTGGTGTTTGTTTAGTACCCCAGGATGAATATTGCTACGAACAGATTCTTCAATTTCGTCGCACAATTTATCAAAATCCGAAGTTAATTGCTTTGGGTATTGAACAGCACTATCACTTTACAGCACATATTACATTAGGCTACTTTGGGGAGGTTTCGCCAGATCTAGACCGCACAAATCTCAGCACCGTGCTTTCTCAGTTAAATCAGCAATGGTTGCTAAATTCTCCAGAATTTTTGATTAACCGTGTCGAATTGCGGAAATTTGACGATATGACCTACTATCATCGTGAGCCAGACTGGCCGAGTTTAGATTTTTGAAAAATGGGGCATTGGGCATGGATAAGAAGGGGTAAAGGGGAATGGTAAGGGGGAAAGGGTTTATTTCTTCGTCCTTTACCCTTTACCCTTTAACCCCTTTGGGGTTCGCCAGTCGCTCATGGGGGAAACCCCCAAGACCGCGCTGGCTCACCTTTTCCCCTCTTTTTGCTTCCCTGCCCCTCTGCTCCCCTGCCTCCTATTCCCTCTGTTGATAAGCAAGGTAAACAGCTTCTAAAAACAAATCTGGGGCAAAATTGTCTGGTAATTTTTCTAGGTCAATAATAGCTTTTACCTGTTGAGTTAGTTGTAAAGCTAGTGCAGTTCTCGCCTTTAATGCCATTGCACCACGTCGCTGTAAATACTCACGGATTACAGCAAAATCATCTGGTAACAATGGTGATAAATCAGCAATTTGCAGTAAATGTTCATACAGCGACCTTGCTTGTTCTGAAATTATTAAGGTCGCCGATGCAGTAAATGTTTGAGCCTGAATCACAATTGTGCCAGCGACTAAATCACCTAGACGCTTTTCACGGCGACCAAACATAATTAAAAATGCTCCCATAAACAGGAATTCGTCAAAGGGTCGTAGTAAGGCACGTAGAGTGGCCTGTTGCAGCCCAATGGGTCTACCATCATCCCGAACTACGCGAATTTTAGCTAAGCGTTTACCAGGGGTTTGACCTTGCCAGAGAGTTTCAAAAAATACAAAATAACCTACATAAATAACAAACCAGGTAATAAAAGCGATCGCTATCAACCAAAGAAGTGATGCGGAGCCAAAAATATCTTTCCAAAAACCTACTAATTGCACTGAAACTATAGTCCAGGCAATAAAAAATACGACCAAAGTCAGAGCTAAAATTTGATAGTCAATTATTAAAGCCCAGGCACGATTACCTATGCCAGCGAGAGTGAATTCTAGTTCTACACTTTCTGGCGTGCGAAATTTAACGTAGTTAAAGATGTGCATAGTAGTCTTGGTGCTGGCATTTAAATTTCGCGATCGCGTAGCTTCAAACCTAACCCTTCACGCCGACTCCGCAGGTCATAATAAATAACAGCTTTGACAGTCTGCCAAAACGGTACAATAACCGCACCACTGGAGAAACTTAAAGCTAGGACTAGTAAGAAAAAAACTAAAGTGAAAATGCCAGATTCCTGTTGTAGTACAGACGCAAAAAGAACTTGCAGAATACTCGTAAGAATCTGAACGATAATTTGCAGAGGTACTGTGATCAAAAAGGCAACAAATGAAATCAAAAGTATCCGCCAGACATGACCTTGAGTTAGATCCCAACTGCGGCTAATGGCTGATGCACCATTAACATTATCCTCGACAGCCAGGGGTAAATCCACTAAATAAAACCGTGTCACTAACCACAAAACTGCCACAAGTGCCGCAATACCCACTACAAAAGCAAGCAGACCAAACAAAAGATAAGTAGCAGGGTTTCCTTGCTGGCCTATCCCCCCGACTAGCGCTGCCGACAAAACGCCCAACAAAACAAATAAAATCAAAGCTGCCAAGCCAATTCCCATACCAACAAGAAACAGTAACAGTATTACCACCAAAAACTGCCACAATCGAGAATTTACGAAACGCTCACCCGATGAAATACTTTCGGGTTGATTGACCAATTCGCCGAAAGCCAAGCGAGAAATTAGCGCTGTCAGAGCATAAAATTTTGCCCATCCGTAAATTGGAATTATGAGCCATATATAAGCCCTCAGAGCAAGCAGAAAATATTCTTTCAGATGAGAACGGTACAATCTTACCGCCGCACTGACGACGTTACCGATACTCAGTGGTTGCGTGGGACTGGGAGAACCAAAATTTTCAGACATAATGTTAAACTTTCCTTGAAAGTACGGAGAGGAATTTGAGGCTATCTTAAGGTACGCTAAACTCAATGTGCCTAAAATTTATGAATATTCAACGTTGGATTGCCCGACGAGAACCGAATTGGCAACGTCTAAGTAGTTTGTTAAAGCAAGTAGAAACTAAAGGAATAAAATCACTGCGGGCAGCGGAAATTAGAGAATTAGCTAGTTTGTATCGTTCAGTCACAGCAGATTTAGCACGCGCCCGTACACAGCAGGTTGGTAATACTTTAATCCAAAGTTTACAATCTCTCACAACTCGTGCTTATACACAAATTTACCAAGGTTCTCGACGACAGGAATGGTATGCAGTCGTGGACTTTTATCGTTGGGGACTACCATCGGTGGTGCAGGAAACATTCCCCTACATTACTGCCGCCACCGCTATGTTTTTACTAGGGGCAATAGTCGCTTGGTGGTATGCATGGCGAGATCCAACATTTATGGCGCTGATAGTACCCGAAAATTTGATTACTAAAGTACGAGATGAGCATCAATTGTGGATGGGGTCAATTGTCGGCATTGAACCTCTGGCATCCGGCGGTATTATGATCAACAATCTCTCCGTATCCTTTGGTGCTGTTGCTGGTGGAATTACAGGTGGAGCATATACAACTTATTTAATGATATTTAATGGCTTATTGATTGGTGCTGTAGGCACATTAGTAGCTCAAAATAATCTTGCCTATCCCTTTTGGGCGTTTGTATTTCCCCACGGTTCCCTAGAATTACCTGCCATCTTTTTTGCCGGTGGTGCAGGACTGTTACTAGCAAGAGCGATTTTATTTCCTGGTAAATATCGCCGAGGTGATGCGTTGAAATTTTACGGTTATCAAGCAGTACAGTTAGTATTTGGCGTTGTGCCAATGTTAGTTATTGCTGGTATTATTGAGGGCTTTTTCTCTCCCAATCCCAGCATACCAGACCCATTCAAGTATCTCTTCGGCTTGGGGTTATTTATATTTTTGGGAATGTATTGTAACCGTGAGAGGCTTCAGTAATAGCCATTCTCTAAAATTCGGCAACAAACTCAAACCTAGAAGCTCAGATGCCATAACACTTTCATAATTACGAATTACGTTAGCGTGTCGCAACGCAGGAGCGTCATTACGAATTACGAATTAGTATAAGTTATGGAGAATTAAGTAAAAACTGCATTTCCCCTGCATCCTGGGTCATTCCTAAGCGATTGAAACCGTTGATTGCCTTAGCTGCAAATTTATGGGCTTCTTCTGCGCTTCCCCATTTTTTCTCCCAACGGGCAAGAGAGCGTTGATAGCGAGCTAAGCGCCTTTTGTTGTGAGTCATTTCAGCGACAGTGAAGCCTTGAATTAATAGCTGTTGAGCGCTATCGCGATCGCCTTGTTCAATCGCAATATCAGCTAGCCAATTTCTTGCAGAATTGATCACCCGATGCCAATTAATTTTTTCTGCACTTTGCATCACTTCTTGAAAAAGTGTTTTGGCTTCAGCATATTTACCTTCTTGATAAAAGATTACCGCCCGATGATAAAGCACGGGAATATAATGACGTATGTGTTTTTGTTCTTCGAGATTAGCCTGAGTTACCAACTTTTGTTCTACATTCAGCCATGATCGCGCATCTTCGTAATTCTTTTGCCTAATTCGTAGCCTAGCGAGATTTTCTGCTAAGTCAGCTTGAACACATAAGTCTGCGCGATCGCGCAAAACCCATGCTCGTCGCAACATTTCGTCTGCTTCTTTGAGACTGTTGTCTGAACACTCCCGAATTAACAGCCAAGTTTTGCGGATTATAATCTTCACTAAAGATGACCATTCACCACGCCGTTCTGATTGTTCTATGAGCCATTGCAACCAATCTAGGCGATCATCCCAATAGGCGTAGAGATTTGCATAGTGGTTCAAAAGCAACCATAAATCCCTGACTTCTTCGTAGTGGTCTTGATCTTTACACCAATAAAGTACTGCCCGGAGATTTCTTTCTTCTGGCTCCAGTTTTTTATAATGTATCCATTTTTCCCAATCTTCTCCAGCATAACTATAGGCAAAATCTAGATACCATTTTACCCAGCGTCTCCGTGCTTCTTTTTCAAACTCTGGGTCAGCAGCTAACTCGGCTAAAGCATATTCACGAGTCAGAGAAAGCATCTCATACCGCTTCGTTTCTCGATTGAGACTCACTAAGGAAAGTTGCTGCAAACGTACCAAGCCATCATTGAAAGCATCGGGAGTAGATGTCAGTCCGGCTACTTCAGCTACAGCCGCTTGAATGGGAGAGTTAGGAAAAATCGCCAGTGACATTAGTAACTTGTGGGTAGACAGTCCCTTCATTCCTTGCACTGATTGCTCAAAACAAAAACGTGCCACATCGCCTGTAGCAGAAGCTAATCTTTCCAAAACCAAGTTCAAGGAATAACCACTCGATACTTGACCAATTGCATAGACAATAGCAAGAGGGATACCCCCAGTGCGATCGTAGAGCAACTTAGATTCTTCATCATTGAGAGTTATACATTTGTCTGCTGCTTGTTGTTGAATTAATTGCAAACCATCATCCAAGGGCAAGTTATGCAGACTAATCGGCAGCAAGGCAATTCGTTCGCGGGTAGTAATTACTACTTTGACACAAATAGGTAAATTATAGAGGAATTCTATGACTTCATCTCTGTCCTCCATAGTTTCCATATTATCCACAATCAACAAAGTTCGCTGCTTCGAGAAACTTTGGCGGATGCGATCAAATTGATCATGAGGAGGTGATTGAATAATAGTGGAGTCTTCTAAAGCATTGGCAATCTCTCGAAAGATTTCGCGTAGATTGCGCTGTCCCTGTTGTCGTTGCAAAATACTATTGGGAATCAGTTCTTGTTGTTTAGCAGAGGTGAAGATGATCGCATCAAACTTAGGTGTACCAGCCAAGTTTTCACAACTAGCTTTTAAGCACAAGCGCGCAGCCTCTAACACTAGCGCCGTTTTACCCACGCCACCAATGCCATGCACGGTGATCATGTGAGCGCCATGATCTGGAGAAAGGCGTTCTAGTAGCTTTTTCATATCCGCTTCACGACCAATAAATTCTGTGTAGGTTGGCGCTGGCAGATTGTCGGGGATACGGCGGCTGACAACAACAGACATAGGTGCAGAACCTCGGCGATATCCATGTTTTTCGAGAATGTAAACTAGGTTACTTGACCTAACGCTGTTATCTGCTTCTTCTGTCAAAGTTTCGATGTCTCGATAGATATAACTCAATCCAGCTCTGACAACAGCGTTATTACGGTGCAAGTCTTTACTAATTTTTTTTAAGCTATACCCACATAGCAATCCAAGTAACAAGTCTTTCTTGGTGCTTTGTCTGTATCTTTTGCGGGTTCTAGCCTCTAAATCAGTCAGTAAACGCTCTATATCCCAGTCCTTTGAAACCTTTCGAGACCAAGTTTTGGATAGATTCCCACCTATTGACTGACCTGGCATAAATATCACCCTATGAGTCTGTCATAAATGTCATATTAGCAACATTTTCACTAACAAAATTGTTACAAAGCACTAACAAATTGTTAACTCTGTCAATTGGCTCTTAAAAGGTAATTTTGTAGACTCGTCTCCAAGTTACTTCTTTTCAAAGTTAGGCGGAATGTACAGATAACTTTTGCCATAAATGTTTTTACCCTCATCTTTGCAAAGATTACTAAGAGGAGAACTAAATGAAAAAATTAATTAGATCATTAACCATCTTGTTTGGACTCAAACAATCACAGCGTTATTTTCCAGAAGAAAAACAAGTCTGTGTATTCAAAAAACGTCCCATACTTTACCGAGGTTTTGCGCCGAATACTGTTCAAGACTCAATTAATGAACTACAAAAACACTTGCAAGAACAGGGTTTTCTCACAAATGTCAGTGGTAAATTTGATCTAGAAACAGAAGAGGCAGTAAAAGAATTCCAGAAAAAAAATAATCTTCGGGTGGACGGAGTAGTTGGGCCATTGAGTTGGGCTTGCATTTTTTACCCCAAACTTTACCGCAGTCAAAAGGCTATTACTCCAGAATCACAGGATGCAGTTAAAGAACTGCAAATCATTCTTCACGAAGAAGGGTTTTTGCAAAAGGAACCAAATGGGTATTTCACCAGGGAAACTGAAAGAGCCGTTAAACGCTTTCAAAAAACCTATGGACTCAGAGATGATGGTCTGGTTGGCGCTGCAACTTGGGCTGTGCTGTTGGGAATGCGACAAGAAGTAGACAAAAGTTTTCCCCAATTAGTTTATTTTATATCACCCCAATCTTGGTTTTTGTGGGAGCAATTTTTGATGATTTCTTTCATCATCCTGGGTATTTATTATAGTCCGATACCAGGTTCTGCTCCGAAGTTGAGTACAGCATTGGCAACTGCTTATGGACTCACTTATATAGTGCCTTGTTTGTTAGAGTATTTACCTGTGAAGCAGCCGCAGCAGCCAAAGCTACCATTGTTGCAATATGCTCCTTATGTGTTGACGGGTATCTTTTGGAAACCGATTATCAATTTCTTGGGAACCTTATTTAATTAAAAAAATATCCAGACAGATGATGAGCGATCGCATTTCTTTGAAGTACAGGACTTACGCATAGGTAAAAAGAAATGAACCGCAGAGGACGCAGAGGACACGGTGAAACAGCGCTGCGGAGAGAAGTGCCTTGCGCGGGTTCCCCGCGTTGTGGCAACTTCTCCCAAGGGGAGACGCTCCGCGAACGGGGAGGGTTTCCCTCCGCAGGCGACTGTGTTAGCGCAAGCGGTAGCGAGGGACGAGCGTCACCCGAAGGGAGAAATAGGAGTTTCAGAGAGTTTTTGCGTAAGTCCTATAAGTATTTAAATTATGGTTTGTTTAGCCAACCCCTGAAACACTGTGAATTTTAACCAGCTTTGGGTTAAAAAAGAAACATGAAAATCACCAAACCCATCACTAACTGGTTAGAGATCCAAGCTAGCACCCCTGCATACACTGGTTGGGTACTAGCAGGAATTGCTATTTGCTTTTTCGGGGCTGCTATTAATACAATGGCTGGATGGCTGTATGCAATTAGCGGCGTGAGTTTTGCCCTGCTGGGTGTAGCAGCAGTTTTACCACCGCGATCGCTTGTTGGTCTATCTATCACCCGCCATCCTATTTCACCTGTGTCAGCAGGAGATGAATTGAGGGTGGAGTTAGAAATCTACAATCCCAAAAATCAACCTGTAAACTTACTACAAGTTGAAGATATACTGCCTTTTGTCTTGGGTAAACCAGTACGAACGGCAATAGAGATAATACCTAGCCAAGGCTGTTACCGCTGGGTATACTACCACCCCACCCAACATCGAGGCATTTATCGCTGGCATAAAGTCGAACTGATTAGTGGTGCGCCTTTGGGATTGTTTTGGTGTCGTCGTCAACGTGATTGCGCGGCGATCGCGATCATTTATCCTACTGTTTTACCTCTGGCTACGTGTCCTTTAGTAGATGAAATGGGACAAGAAGAGAGTAAAAGAGGTGATCCCCGTGGTAGGCCATTGCAGACAGCAACCACAGGATTGGTGCGATCGCTACGTCCTTACCGCATCGGAGATCCCACTCGCCTCATTCATTGGCGTACTAGTGCCCGCTACGGTGAACTACGAGTACGAGAATTAGAAATCATCACAGGCGGACAGGAAATAATTATTGCCCTTGATAGTGGTGGTAATTGGCAAGCAGAAAACTTTGAACAAGCAGTAATTGCCGCAGCTTCATTGTACTTTTATGCACATCAACAACAACTACAGGTACAACTGTGGACAGCATCGACAGGATTAATCAAAGGTGAGCGTATTGTTTTAGAAACTTTAGCAGCAATCACATCCCCAGAAGATAGTAGTACTAGCGAGTCTCAGAGCTATCCTGTAATTTGGTTGACTCAAAACCCCCTGACACTTTCTTCTTTACCACAGGGTAGTCGTTGGGTGTTATGGCAGGATATCTCATCACCAACAGAAATAGTCAGTTGGGATTATCCTGGCATCATCCTACAGAATGAACAAGCACTGCAATCACAGTTGCAAAAACCATTACATTCAAATTGAAAAACTCAGGTTGGGGAAATCCACCCAGTAATTGCCTGGTGAGGCTGAGGTACAATGCAAAGAAATATTTAAATTATGAGCCGCCGATCCACATGATATCATCAGAAGCTAACGCCAAATCCACCGAAAAAAGCCTAGAGGCAATGCGGCATTTTTCTGAGCAATATGCCAAGCGGACTGGAACTTTCTTTTGTTCTGAACCTTCTGTAACCGCAGTTGTCATTGAAGGACTAGCCAAACATAAAGACGATTTAGGTGCGCCGTTGTGTCCTTGTCGCCACTACGAAGACAAAGAAGCGGAAGTTAAAGCTACGTATTGGAACTGTCCTTGTGTACCAATGAGAGAGCGCAAAGAATGCCATTGTATGCTGTTTCTCACACCAGATAACGAGTTTGCGGGAGAACAACAAGAAATCTCTCTGGAAACAATCAAAGAAGTACGAGACAGTATGGGATGAGCGAAACTATCCCCCAACAGTTTTGGCAAGGCGTAGAACAGTTCAATTTAGGGCAATTCTATGACTGCCATGACACTTTAGAAGCTCTGTGGATAGAAGCCAGCGAACCAGAAAAATCCTTTTATCAAGGCGTGCTGCAAATTGCTGTAGCACTCTATCACCTGGGTAATCGAAACTGGCGAGGTGCTGTGATTTTACTGGGAGAAGGCAGCAATCGCCTGCGGCGTTACCCATCTAGTTATAGCGGCATTGATGTAGATAAATTACTGGATCAGAGTACAACGTTGTTAAAAACTCTACAACAAACTGGATCAGAAAAAATTACTACCAGTGAAATCGATGTCAATCAAGCTTTGCCTAGGATTGTACTAACCAATGATGAGTAAAATTTGACTCTGATAATTTGGAATAAGTGATTGGGGAATGGGAGCCTTTTTTCTATTCCCCAATATTTTTGACAGGGTTTGTACTAAGCACTTCAGTGTTAAACAAAATCAGGGCTACAGCCACTTAGTACGAACTTATTTAACCCTGAATTTCAACTTTGCAGATTAGTGTATATATTGAAATTGCGGTCTTTTGCCTCAAATGAAAATCTGACAGTATCCTCTTGTACTTTTAGGCTTGATTAAGGGACAATTACGGTTGCTTCCCCAGCTCAATCACAAATTTGGATAAAGTTACAGTGAAACCTCTAGGCTTAGCAAAGCGTCAATATCTCAACCAGCAGTTATCCAAACTTACTCCAGATAGTAGATTTTATCTCTGGATAAAGTAATTGAGATAATTATATACAAGCGGAAATCCTAAATCCCAAATTACTATGATTCCCTGTTATCAATTGCCAATATCACAGATGCGTCGCTTTGGATTAGTTTTGATGTTGCCAGCTGCACTTTTAGGCGCAATGTCTATTGACAATCCGTTAAGCCGTAACGCTTTTCCTATCCAAATGCAAACTGCCACGGCACAAACAGCCCAAGGAAATCGCCCACTTACAATCCGTTCGGATGTGCAAGAATATGATGCCAAAACTCAAGTAGTAACTGCTCGTGGCAATGTGCAAATGTTGTATCCGGCTCGCCAACTTCAGGCAACAGCGGCTCAAGCACAATACTTTAGCAAGGAACGCCGCATTGATTTCAGTGGCAACGTGTACATTTTGCAACAGGGCGGCAATAGTATGCGAGCTGAGAAGGTGACTTATTTGATTGACGAAGGACGATTTGTTGCTTTACCGCAATCTAGCCGTCAAGTAGAGTCCATCTACATGGTGGAGGAGGAAGGCGGACAAGCTGCTACCCCTGCCCCCCAAACACCAAGTTTCAAAGGTTCTAATTAGCATCTACCACAAATCAAAAGGCGCGAATCGTGAAAATTGTCCTAGAGAATATTCATAAATCTTATGGCAAGCGACTTATTGTCAATCGCGTCAATCTTTCTATAGCTCAAGGAGAAATCGTCGGGTTACTGGGGCCCAATGGAGCTGGTAAAACGACGACATTTTATATTGCCACAGGTTTAGAAAAGCCTAATCAGGGGAGAGTCTGGCTGGATAATCGGGAAATTACAGGAATGCCGATGCACAAAAGGGCAAGATTGGGTATTGGCTATTTAGCTCAAGAACCAAGCGTTTTTCGCCAACTCTCCGTACAAGATAATCTTCTTTTAGTGCTAGAGCAAACGAATGTGCCACGATGGGAGTGGCCAAAACGAGTACAAACTTTACTGCGGGAGTTTCGCTTGGAGAAATTAGCGAAAAGTAAAGGTATTCAACTTTCCGGTGGTGAGCGTCGGCGCACAGAATTGGCAAGGGCTTTAGCTGCTGGAACAGAAGGGCCAAAGTTTTTACTTTTGGATGAACCATTTGCGGGAGTTGATCCCATTGCAGTTTCCGAGATTCAACAAATTGTGGCACGACTGCGCGATCGCGGTATGGGCATCTTAATCACAGATCACAATGTTCGTGAAACCCTAGCGATTACTGATCGCGCTTATATTATGCGCGAGGGGCAAATTCTCGCTTTTGGCATTGCAGAAGAACTTTACAGCAATCCCCTTGTACGGCAATACTACTTAGGTGATAACTTCCAAGCTTAAATTTTGGTGAGGGACTAGGGATTAGGGATTAGGGGTTACAGTGGTGTATTTATTTCATCTAAATAAAAACCGCTGTATTTAGTTTTTATTTTTTACCATTGATTTGTAATTATATTGATAGCGATCGCCAGTAGTTAAGGACATAAACTGATCATTAATTCTTTATACTAAAAGACTTTTAAGCCTGTTCTTTAATGTCTTGGTAGCTATGCTTGTTTTGTCTGGGTTGCCTGCGTTTAATTCTTGAAATTGCTTATGATATCAACAAAGTTCAAGCCTTTTTATAGCCTCAGATCACTGCTGCCTTTTACGATCATGGATCGCTACCTTACTAGCGAATTGTTTCCAACATTTTTTTTTGGTGTTGGAGCTTTTTCGTCAATTGGTGTAACTATTGATGCTGTATTTGAGCTAGTAAGGAAGATCGTAGAATCAGGGCTACCCATAGACATTGCTATTCAAGTTTTTTTGTTAAAATTTCCCAATTTCATCGTTTTAGCCTTTCCTATGTCCACCCTGCTGGCTACTTTGATGACCTATAGCCGTCTTTCTAGTGAAAGCGAATTAATTGCTCTGCGTGGTTGTGGGGTAAGTGTCTATCGCATGGTACTGACTGCTGTGATGTTGAGTCTTGTGGTTACGGGACTGACATTTGTG
Source organism: Atlanticothrix silvestris CENA357 (assembly GCF_016056295.1). Lineage (GTDB taxonomy): Bacteria > Cyanobacteriota > Cyanobacteriia > Cyanobacteriales > Nostocaceae > Atlanticothrix > Atlanticothrix silvestris. The sequence goes on along the minus strand of NZ_JAECZB010000049.1, from coordinate 157,938 downwards.
TTTAATGAGCAAATCGCACCAGCCGCAAATTACCAAGCAAATCTTACTCTAGAAAGTGCCCTGAAGTCGGATAAGCCAAGTTTTAAGCAGCAAAATATTTTTTATCCTGAGTATCGGGAAATCAGAGAAGCAGATGGTAGTAAAAACAGGATATTATCACGTTTATTTTATGCTGACCAGTTTGATGGTAAGCGAATGAAGGGTTTGACGATTATAGATCGTTCCACAGAAAATGTGAGTCAAATTGTGGTATCAGAATCTGCTCAGTGGAATGGCTCTCAAAACGTTTGGGATTTTTACAACGGCACAATCTATTTAGTAGCCCCCGATCGCTCTTATCGCAATATTTTGCGATTTGAACATCAACAACTACAATTACCCCGCACACCATTAAGTTTGGCAGAAAAAAGCCGGGACTACGGTGAAATGAATATTAGCGAAGCACTAGAACAATTAACCGTGGAACGTCTCGGTGGCGATCGCCAAAAAATTCGTAAACTCCAAGTACGGATTCAACAAAAAATTGCTTTACCATTTGTCTGTGTAGTTTTTGGTTTAGTCGGTGCAGCAATGGGAACCATACCCCAGCGGACTGGGCGAGGAACAAGTTTTGGTATTAGCGTTATAGTGATTTTTTCTTATTATCTAATTTTCTTTATTAGTGGCGCGATCGGCCAAGCAGGTATACTCTCTCCGTTCATGGGAGCTTGGTTGCCCAACTTTATGTTTTTCGGAATAGGTGCATTCTTATTAATACGGGTTGCTCGACGGTAAAGAAGTAGGGGAGCAGCAAAAGGGGTAAAGGGTAAAGGGTAAAGGGTAAAGGATGAAAAAACCAACCCTTTAAACCTTCCCCTTACCCCTTTTTTCCCATGCCCAATGCCCAATGCCCTATCCTTCAATTAATCAAGGGTGGTTATTTCGACATTCTGGTGCGTCTGGATTGTCTTTACAGTATTCTTCAAAAGATATTTTGGCTGATACCATGCTTTCAGATTTTTGATGAGCAGCTTCTGCTTGGAGTTCTTCTACTTCGTCCCAGGCGACTGCACAGGCTTTAGAATAAGCACCATTCTCAGTACAAACAGCACGAGCCTCTGCGATCGCTTTGTCAATTCTCTCCTCTAGTACTAGTACTTTTGGCGCTTCTACAAAGTTACTCTTGGTCAAAATGTCGGTAATCGAGATAATACCTAATAACTTGCCATGAATCACAGGCGCTCTATGAATGCCAGTATTGGCAAACAACCGTGCTACATACTCCACACCTAACTCAGGATTTACGACAATGCAAGGTTTGCTCATAATTTCGTAAACCCTTATTTGTTTGGCATCTTTACCGTAGGCTGTTACTTTATAAACAACATCAGTTTCAGTGACGATACCATAGGCATCATCATCAGAGCGACGATCCACAACCAAAGCACGCAATCCTTTTTCCTTCATTAGTCCCACCGCTTCAGCGACTGTTGCTGAACCGCGAATAGTAACTACATCCGTGGTCATGATATCTTCAGCTTTCATCATTGCTGTAGTCTCCTGGTAAATAATACGGTGCGTGCGATCGCTGTTTGCTCTTGGCATTCCCGACGGATATGATAGGCGGGTGTTTGCCCGTCATTAAATGGAGTGCCGCGCCTTTATACCTTTTTCAAATGTTTGCTACAAGCGAATGGGTATTATGGGCATATCAAAGCATTGCAGCGCACAGTTTAAGAGTTAGAAAGTAAATAGAAATAGGTGGAAATTTTGTCAAGCCCCAACAATAAATTAGTGCAACTGTCGATTGCTGATGATATCCAAAGTGACCAAAGTTCCAAATCTCCGTCTTAAAGCAACTTTAAGATCAGCAAAATAATTCCAAATTAGTCTCTAATCCCTAGTTCCTAGTCCTTTTTCCCAGCAATGTGTACTTTACACAACCGAGAAGCACTATGTGACTAAGTACATACTCAAAGGCTATGATAAAACTGTCATCTCACTCCAATTGAGATATATTCTCTATCGCTGTGAGTTTCCGTAAATTTTTACCAATTGCTATTAAATTTGTAATTCTAGCCATGCCACATCGCCATTATCCTCCCGCCTACTTACGCTATATCAAAGCCAGATTATGGAATTTAGGCAAACCTAGTTTTTGGGGAACAGCAATTTTTTTATCTGTGGTTGGGCTGGCAATTCTAAAATACTGGTCAAATCCAAATTTCACTGACAAGCAAAATAACCAAGTTACCTCTACACAACCTAAAGACCCCTCTTTGACAGCAGAAGACAAAGCTATTGCAGCAGATATTGATAATTTACCAGCTCTGTATAGTGACTTGGAGGATATAAATCTACCAGCAATTACAAGTACTTCCCCAGAAAAATCTCAGGCGAAAAAGAGCCAAGGTTTTTTGCAGGATGTAATTAGCAAACAACTATCTTCTAACAGTGCCAAACCAAATTCTGATTTAGGAACAGTTAATAACGCGTCTGCGCCTAAAAAGCAAAATCCTTTTGTATCACAAACAGAAAATTTATTACGGTTTGGAACACTAGAAAATGGTAATCAGTTTTCAGGTGTTAAGTCTTTAAATACATCGTCCGAACTAACAAATACAGCAGGAACCTCTTCTAGACTGGGGATTGAAACTGATAAGAGTGAAAATTCTAGCTCAATCAGCCCTCTGCAATCATCACTGAACCAATCTTCCAACCAGTCGATATCAAATTTCAATGGTGTAAATTCAACTCAAACTAATTCTTTAGGGCAAACTTACTATGGAGGAGGGGTTCAAACTTCACCCAGCAACATTTTGCCTAGTCAGACTTTAGCCCCGACTAATGGGCTAAATAACGGAACGGGTTACATTCAACCAACTGTACCCAACGCAACACCAAATCCCTACAATAATTTAAACAACGCTCAGGCACTGCCAAACCAAACTTTTTCACCTACCACAAGGCTAAATAATGGAACTGGCTACATTCAACCAACTGTACCGAACCCAACGCCAAATTCCTACAATAACTTAAACAATGCTCAGGCACTGCCAAACCAAACTTTTTCACCTACCCCAAGGCTAAATACTGGAACTGGTTACACTCAGCCAGCTGTAACGAATCCAACGTCAAATCCCTACAATAACTTGAACAGCAATCAGACATTGCCAAGTCAAACACGACAATCCTCAGGGATACCATTTGTCAACTCTGTGACACCAACTAACGTTGCACCCTACTCTATCCAAGCTCCTAATTCCAATGCCGTCACACCTACAACTCCAGTAGTACCTGGTACTTCTGACAATTTTAGCTGGCAACAACCTACTCAAGTACCACAGTCTAATCTCTCCGTTCCTCGCCAAATTCCAGGACAGTATAAGGATGGGGTTCAGAATAATGGTTACTCATATCCTTAAACTAGTGGTCTGTCTCATTGGTTCTGAGGGGAAAATAAGTTCGTAGTCAGGACTTGAGTCCTGGACTTTTAAGCACTAAAGTGCTCACTACGAACTTATTTTTTTGTACTGTGAATACGAAGTTTATTGAGACTTAGAGGATGAGACCTTATCACCAGATCCCTATTGTAGAATGCGGTGAATTACTGATAGAGATTCCTTTAAAACTGTTTGCGGTAGAATCTCCCCATCCTTATGAAAAACTTGGTGCGCCTTATGGGGAACGTTCTCCTTATTATCTCCGCCAAAGTGTTGTGGATAATTTAGTTCAAGCTCAAAATTACCTTCATCTGTTGCTTCCCAACTGGCAAATCCAAATTTTTGATGCTTACCGTCCAGTAGCTGTACAACAATTTATGGTGGATTATAGCTTTGGGGAAGTGATAGAACAGCGAAAACTGACTGAGGCGGATTTATCACCAGAACAACGCCAAGATATTTGGGAGGCGGTTTATGAAATTTGGGCTGTACCTAGTTTGGATGAACAAACTCCCCCTCCCCATAGTACTGGTGCAGCGGTAGATGTGACATTGGTGAACGGTACAGGACAAATAATGAATATGGGTTCGCCGATTGATGAATTGTCAGAGCGATCGCATCCCGATTACTATGCCAATAGTTCTCACCCAGAAGCACAACAGTATCATGCCCATCGTCAGTTGTTGCGAGACGTGATGTTGAAAGCAGGATTCCAACGCAATCCCAGAGAGTGGTGGCATTTTTCCTATGGCGATCAAATGTGGGCTTGGCTAAGTAATCAAGCCAACCCAGCTAATTCTTTAACAGCACGCTATGGACGTTTGGCATAGATGCATTAATTCGTAATTCGTAAATTACGCATCTTCAGGATTTAGCTGCTTTAATTCTTCGGTGGTATATGCGCCAACAGGACTCCAAACCAGATAAGGAATAAGTAATAGCGCCGCCAGTTTAGAAATCGGTAAAACGCAGATGGCGAGAACAATAGCTGTAATCAATCCGGTTAGCCCAATAATTTCTCCTGTTTTCAGGCTGCGGAACCTCAACATTAAAGGTATGTATGCAATGGTGATTATTTCTACTAACAGGTATAAACCCATTAGCAGCCAAGTAATTACGCTTCCTGGATTTTTTTGCCAGACTATATCGGCTGAAGCAGCACCACAAATTAAGATTACAGTCCAGATAAGCGGGATAATTGGCTCGAAAACTAGCCATTGGGGGCGGCTTAATTGACCAAACCATTTAACATCGCGCGGCGTGATCAAGAAACTAGCGATCGCAACTAAGAAAGTTACAGCCCCAATTATAATCTCAGATGTAATCATACTTGCACCCTTATTTCTGTATTTTGTCCAGTTGTACAATGCAAGTTTGACAATTGAAGAGCGTGGGTTTAATCAGTCGCTGGTTGGAATCTCAGACATCTTCAGGATTGAGACTCATCATCTGCCAAGTGGTATATGTACCAATGGGACTCCACAATAAATAAGGAACTAGTAACAGTGCTGCCCAACCAGAAATAGTTAAGACTGCAAGTGTCAAAAAAATACCAATGATAAAACCTGTACCACCAAGAATTGTACCTGCTTTCAAACTGCGAAGCCTAAACATGACAGGAGTGTAAGCAATGGTGACAATTTCTAAAAGCAAATATAAACCCATGATTAACCACGTTGTAGTGCTTCCTGGGTCGTGTTCCCAAACAATATAAGCTGACCAAGCACCACAAATAAAAATTACAGTCCAGATTACGGGAATTGCGGCTTCAAAAGTTAGCCATCTGGGTCTTTGTAAGCGTTTGAACCATTTGCGATCGCTTGGTGTAATCAAGTTAGCTGCTAAAGCAACCAAGAAAGCTACACCCCCAATTACCATCCAAGATTTAATCATGCTGCCCTTTATCCTTTGGCGATCGCTATCTATTGCTTAAATATCACGCTCTATAGAGGAATTTTGTCAATTTAATTGCTAATAGCTCATCATCCCTGAGTTTGATAACTAGCATCAGTCGGTAATATTTAACCATGTCTTGAAAAGGCGGGAATAGGTTATGGGGAATAGTCCTTTGTAGACATGGTAATTTATCGCGTCTTTGTGATTTATTCCTCAAGATAAGAAGGTTCTTTCTGTGGATGGGGGTATAGGACAAGCAAGTGGAAATATCATTTCTAGGTAGTGAAAAATGTTAGTCAATTAGATGGAAAATAATATGCAAACTGAGTCAGAAGCGAAACCACTCGTAGCACCATCGCTTCATGGAATTGCTAATACTATTCGCTTTACAGGCTGGATTGCCTTTTGGGTGCAATTAGCACTAGCTGTAGTTTCGGGCTTAGTTTTGTTATTTGTTTCTACTGGTCGTGAGTTTTCCAGTCAACCGAATGCAGGGCTGGGCGTTGGTATATTTTGGGCTGTGTGTGGAGTTTTAGCACTGTTATTCAGTGTATATTTAAATTTTCGTTACACTCGCCTAGGCAAACGTTTAGATAATCCTAATTCTTCTCTGCATCCTAGTAAGGCAGACACAACCGCAGCTATACGACTGGGAATCATTGTGGGTTTAGTAGGAATGTTATTAACTTTATTAGGTGCTGGCTCAACGTTAGGAGTACTAGTAGCAAAATCTATCTCCCAACCGCCAGGTGTGGCAATTACCGACCCTTACAAAATTATTCGTGCGCTTGATGTGTTCGTAGAATTGGCAAATGTTAATGGTATTGCTGCTCACTTTGTGGGTACTGTTGGTTCTCTATGGTTGCTGGAGCGAGTGCATCAACATTAAATTATTTGTGATTTGCCTGCCATAAGCTTGTCGTACAAGGCAGGATCAGAGGTTTGTAGTGGTTGGGGCATTGCATCAAATGTCGCTTCCTCGGTTGCTAGATAAGCACCACTTTCAGCACGATTGGCTAGATAGCAGGCGATCACTCCATAAACTTGTTCAAGTGTCAGCAACGAAAAAGACTGAACAATACTTTAAGGCCATAACCTCGGCAACTCAACTGATAGCTTACAGTTGCGTTCCGGTGCAGCGATGTGTGAAGTGGCGGTACTACTGTAGGAGCAAAACTGGGAAAAAGAGCTTTGAGTTACACTAGCATTAAACACCTGCCAGTATTCTACTTCACTTAACCTCTATGCCCGAACTCATTGAGATCCCCGTTGAATTGACTCACTTTCAACTGCCTGAAGCTGTTCATGCTCGTCTTCAACTCTTACTAGATCGTCAAGACGCTGGTGAAACATTAACTCTATTAGAAAGGCAAGAGGCAGAGGGTTTAGTCGAATTAGCCGAGTTTTTATCTCTACTGCATTTGCGGTCACGAAGGGTTGCGAAGTAAAAATAGATGGTAACGATCCGTGCATCTTTCCGCCGATTAGTTATTCAGAGGGCAGAAAACTGTTGCGAGTATTGTGGTTTATCACAATTGGGGCAGGCGGCTACATTTCACATTGATCATGTGATTCCTGTAGTGGCAGGTGGCTCAACGACAGCAGATAATTTAGCACTTGCGTGCGTATCTTGCTCACTCTACAAAGGGGCAAAGCAAAACGTAGAAGACCCGGAAACGAGTCAAACTGTAATGATTTTTAACCCCCGTCAACAAGTTTGGAGGGAACATTTTTACTGGAGTGGTATTGAAGTTGTTGGGTTGACAGCGATGGGGCGTGCGACTGTCAATACTTTGAAACTGAATCGTGCAATCATACTGGCAATTCGGGCAGAGGAAAAATTGCTTGGCCGTCACCCACCACCATAGCAATCATCAGTTCAAGTCCCCACTAAAAAGCTTGAAGTAACGTCTCCAAAGAGAACTCAAGCCATCTAACATTGTTGCTCAGGGGCGTGAAAGATAATTTACAGTTCAAAACAGGGTAATGGATAAGCTGAGCGTCACTTGCAGCAAGTTGTTAGGTACCAAAATAGGAATGCTACAACCCCTAAATGGAGATATAACGCTTTGGAAACTTATGAAGTCACTTTCACAGATTATACTGACTACTCGTATCTTCCGCTTCTTCTTCGCAATACAATATGAACATGCCAAACATATATGAAAAAAATCATTGTCCCTAGCTACTTAAACTAGAAACCAGCTTCCAAAAGCCCGAAAAACTGCTTCTTTCCCAACTACCATAGGATGGTACTTTATAAAACATTCTGACTTTTCAGGTCTCGCCATCAAAACACTGCCAGGCTTAAACATACCGTTGATTTTTCCTATTGTTGTCAGAAGTGTAAAATCAATTACTTCACCTGAGTCGAGAGTTATCCACACATGTACATCTGACCCTTGAAATGCTTGCAATTCATTACTCATCCAAGACTTAAATTCTTCTTCTGTAAATTTGTACAGTGAGTCATTGATATTCTCGTCATAGAACCACCCAATTGTAACAAGTGCATTACAACTTATTACTTGAGTGATTATTTCAGAAATTTTTGTATGTACTGCTATGCATTGAGCAGATAGGTCTTCAAAAGACATATCATGATATCGCAAGAAATTCATCAAGGTATTGCTAATCTTTTCAATGGAATCCTTAGACCGTAAAAGCCTATCGTTAAACTTCCATTTGGGAATAGTAAAGCCTAATCTTTTCGTTCTTTCTAATGCCTCTTGAAATTCCTTCTGGTATGAATAATCCATTAATTTATAAATCAAATCCTTACTGTCAATCTAAATTCTAGATCAAAGCCAACTCACTTTTGGGTTTAGCAATTTTTTAAGAATCTGTTTACGGAATATTCGATTAGGGGAATTAATTTCAAACATCTCCGTTGCCCATAGCTCTTGTGCTGCAAGATACACAATATTAGCTTGCACTGGGTCAAGCCACAATTATAGTGGTTGCCATCTTGGTTAGGACAAGTCTGCTATAGATAGCTGTGACAGCCACCCTCTTACGATTTGCTCATGTCCTAAGCTGCCATTCATTTATGTAATTAACTCTGTCCAGGTACTTAACACTCGCGGACGAGGCTTTGATACTCGTGATTGAAATTAAACCAAACCTGAACGCAGTGCTACGACTGCTGCTTGCACGCGATCGTCTACTGCTAGTTTGTTCATAATTCCTCGGACGTGGGTTTTGACAGTGTTAGGACTGAGATAGAGTTTTTCGGCAATCTCTGGATTGCTTAATCCATCTACCATAAGCTTTAATACTTCTAACTCGCGCCCAGATAAGTTCGCAGTATTTCCCTTTGGTGTAGGGGGTTTGAGATTGTCAATCACTCGGCGCGCAATCTGGGGATCAAGGTAAGCTGCACCATCAACTGCGGCTGCGATCGCACTTAACAATCGCTCTACACTCGCACCTTTGATACAATACGCATCTGCACCACTAGAAAGTGCAGCAATAATTTCTGTCTCCGTTTGGTGAGATGTTAGCATCACTACATGAGTTTCTGGCAGTGCGGCTTTAATCTGTTGTGTTGCAGCAATACCATCGAGCCGCGGTAAGCCAATATCCATCACTACCAAATCAGGTTTTAATTTTAGTGCTGCTTGCACACCCAAATAACCATCTTCTGCTTGTCCTACAATCTCTAATTGCGGGTGAGCCATTAATGACTGTTCTAGTCCTAACTGCATCATCGGATCATCTTCAACAATTAGCACCCGCAATGGAGCATCTGTTGGCAGATTTAAAGGATGGCTGGTATCTGGATACATTTAAAACTATAAAGTATGAAGTTAAAAGTCAAGAATATAGAAATTTTTGACTTTTGACTCTGAATCAACTTGTTTATTCTTCCACGCGATAGCCCAATTCTGCCAACCTGACGCGAGAATGTCGCCATTTTGGTTGCACTTTGACGAACAGTTCTAGGTAGACTTTGCCAGAAATTAGTTTTTGAATTTGTTCGCGAGCTGCGCTACCAATTGCTTTAAGCATCGAGCCACCTTTGCCAATTAAAATTCCTTTTTGGGAATCTCTCTCGACGTGAATGGTAGCAAGTACACGGGTAATAGTTGGTGTTTCTTCTACTTGATCAATGGCGATCGCTACTGAATGAGGCACTTCTTCCCGCGTCAATAATAAAATCTGTTCGCGGATCAATTCGCCCATAATAAAGCGTTCTGGCTGGTCGGTTATTAAGTCTGGCGGATAATATAACGGCCCAGTTTCTAAACGTTCAATTAATAAATCTTGCAGCTGTGGCAATCCGTCACTAGTCTTGGCGGAAAATTTTACTATTGGCCAGTTGTTAGGTGTAGCTAACTGCTGATAACTATCATCGATGAATTGAGAATCTAGTGGTTGTTGATCGATTTTATTCAAACCCAAAATTACTGGTGTTTGGCTACGAATCAGCAAATCGGCAATATAGCGATCGCCTGTTCCACAAGCTACTGTTCCATCCACGACAAACAACACCACATCTACTGATTCAATCGCTATTTTGGCATTTTGCACCAGTACTTCCCCCAATTGATGATGGGGTTTATGAATTCCTGGTGTATCTACAAAAATTAACTGTGCCTCTGGTGTAGTTAAAATCCCTCGCAAACGATTACGTGTAGTTTGTGCTACTGGTGACGTAATAGCAATTTTTTGCCCGATTAATTGATTCATTAACGTAGATTTACCGACATTTGGACGACCAATAATGCCGATGAAACCCGATTTAAATTCAGGAGGAGCCTGGGGGATCAATACTTCTCCTGAAAAAGAGAAGACGTAATTATCAATACTATTCACCTTTGGCTCCACAGTCATATTTTGCAGATGATATAAGTTGGCTTTTTGTTAAGATACACAACAGACATAATTCACCCTGAGATCTTGCGGGGATTGCCTCTGTCTAAGTTTATCCACCATTAAATCTATTGAATTCCCATGTCCAAAAAGTAGAGGCAAGTATACATAACTATATTTTTTCCAGTTGCGGTTGATCTCGTTGTAGCAGATAAACCACACCCAGTAATGAATTAGCTATGTACCAAAATCTTTTGTGACAATTATGGAATGCATAACTAAGTATAGCGCATTTCATTCAAATTAGTGGTTTGCTCAAAGTGTCTTACTTAGTATTAAGTATTTCTTTCCCAACTTTAATAATATTTAGGTTCTCAACTGTCAATTTATACAAATAAACTCAGCTAATTATCTATAATTATTTGATGTAGATTGGTAGTTATAATTTAATTTTTTTCACTTCTTGATCATGATTATATTTTTCTATGTTAATGATAGAGTCTACTGAATAATTCCTAAAACAAATTCACCTTGATTCACTGCCTGATTAGTCGATATATCATAAACTAATCCATTTTGTTCAGCAAAAATATCTATAACAGTAGGTAATTTACTTTCTTTATTAAAACTCAGAATTTGATATAGCTGATCTCCAGTTTGAACTACACTACCTAGTTCGACTCTAGCCTGAATCATACCACCTGCGATCGCATAATATTTTTTTCTTTTGCTACTTGCAGCAAAAGTCATTTTATGATTGCTTTTACGCTCACTCAAACCAGGGATTTGCAGTACATTTTTTTGTACTAAATAATTTTTTATACCCTGTACACCTTTGGCAACAGAATTAAGATTTATCTGCATTCCCGCACCCAGTTCAAGAGTCCAAGCTTCGATATCAAATTTAATTTCTCTACCAAGCTGTTGAAAATAACCTTCCAGAGCTAACCAAGGTTTGATAAAAGCTTCATCAAAAGCATCCCCATCATATTTATCAAGTAAGATTCCGAAATCGAGGAGAAAGTATTTTGCACTTTCTTCTCTACTTTGGAAGTAATAAAGGTAATCTAAACCTTGATTTGTAGAACTGTGTAAATCTATCAAATAGTCTGCATCTAAACTAAGATTTTGTAGTTGGTAGCGAAAATGTTCAGTATAAGGAACGCTACTTGGAGAATGAATTTCTTCTAAAATTTCGGCAAATTTATCCTTAATTATAGCTAGATAATTTTTACGAATATCCTCCTTGTGATAATGAAATTGAGATTTGGTAAAAGCAACTAAATCATCAGCTTCTTTTTCGTAGTCCCAAAAAATACGGTTCCAGTCTTTTGCTTCGTAAACACAAAATCGCCCTGGAGAAAAATGCTGAGCGCGTTCATTAGTTCCCATAGGATTACAAACGGGAACTAACCAAATTTCACCAATTAAATCAGTCTCATTTAATGAGATAAAAAACTCGATTAGTTGATGAATAACAGCATTACCAGCAATTTCTGCACCATGTAAATTAGATTGAATATAAACCTTTTTGCCCGGTTGAGCGCCAATGAATTTGTACACTTGCAAAGACAAGCCATCGCCCGAAGCCATTTGACGTAAAGCAATAGTTTCAATAACTGGCAGCATAAGATAATTCGGTGATAATTTAAGTAAATTATGGTTGGATATTTACGTCACAATACCGTACCGTCTGTAGATGCGATTTATCGCGTCTGATAAAAATAACCCCCAAGTAATGAGACTGGGGGTTATGTTTATGTAAACCGAAATTTTAATTTTGATTACAACGGACGGTAAACACGATAGTTGATTTGGGGAAAGATATTGTCCATTAACTCTACTTTTTCCAACCAACCACTGTCAACTTTGCCGATTTTTACGTCTTCATAGAGTTTATTAAACCGCATTAAGTGCGATCGCGTCCGCCTGACAGCATAGGGTACCATTGTTCCTGTCCGCATAATAAACGCCCAGTCAGAAGATTGTGCTAATAAAAGTTCCCTTGCAGCTTGATTCAGCGCTTTCCACTGCAATTCATCTTCTGGTTCTAAATGAGCGATTTCAATCATGCGCTCGGTCGCTTTGTGTAAATGCGGGTAAATCCAGGCATTTGTCTCATTTAACCAATATTCGTGGAAACCCTTATAACCCCAACTCGATTGTGAAGGACGGCAGATTTGCTGAGTTGGTTCTGCCTTTAAATAATCTGCCAAATGGGTCATTGCATAAGTTCCTTGGTCATACCATGATTTACGGAACAAATAATCAATAAACCAAGGGCCTTCATACCACCAATGCCCAAATAGCTCTGCGTCGTAAGGCGAAACAATAATCGGCGGACGCTGCATGATCCCGTGGAGGTGTTCGGCTTGTCGCTCGCGATTATACATAAAATTGGCAGCATGTTCAGCCGCTTTTTCTCTTGCCCAATAAGGGTCATAGAGTGCCTTATCTGCCAATCCTAAACCACGTCCAGTAATTTTGTGATACTTAATGCCTGTATTTTTCCGCTGACCATTGGGCATGATGTAGGGCTTAATGTACTCATATTCTGCTTCCCAGCCCAAATCTTTGTAAAATTCTCGATATTCTGCTGCTCCAGGATAGCCCACTTCAGAAGACCATACTTGTTGCGAAGATTCATGATCTCGACCGAAGGCAGCAACACCAGTTTCTGTAAAAATTGGCGCATAAGTGCCAAACCGCGGACGCGGACGGGCATAAAGAATGCCATGCCCATCAGTGAGAAAATAACGCAACCCCGCATCAGCCAGCATTCGCTCCATGCCTTCGTAGTAGGCGCATTCCGGCAACCAAATACCTCTGGGTGCTTGTCCAAATGTTTGCTCGTAATGTTCACAAGCTACCTGAATTTGTGCCCACACAGCTTGCGGATACATCTTCATCAACGGCAAATAGCCGTGGGTAGCACCACAAGTGATAATTTCTAAATTGTTGGTGTCTTGGAACTGCTTAAAAGCTGTCACCAAATCACCGTTGTAGCGTTCCCATAGCTGACGCGCTTCGTTAAATTCAGTAGCGTAATGTTCGGCTAAATAACGAATATGCCCATTATGGACATTGCGTTCGGCTTCTAGCTCTACAAGTTCTTCTAGTTGGGCTAAGTGTATATCATAGCGTTCTTGCAGTAAGGGATCACGGAGCATTGACACTAGAGGCGGTGTCATACTCATCGTGATTTTAAAGTCAATGCCGTCTCGCTTTAAGCCCTCAAATACTTTCAGTAAGGGAATGTATGTTTCGGTGATGGCTTCATAAAGCCATTCTTCCTCCAGCACGTAGTCACTTTCTGGGTGACGAACGAAGGGCAAGTGTGCATGGAGTACAAGCGCGACGTAGCCGATAGCCATAGTGATTGTGGGGTAATACTTGTAAGTTGAAGGTTGGGGGGTTGGCAGAAATTAACAATATTTTAAGACTTTATCGGGATCGTAGCAGTATTTACTGATTTCTTTATAATTAATCTCGCTCTACACCAGAATACAGTGTTGAGTAGCCATAAAGTTAATCTCCCCATCTCTCAACTGCACCTCCTAAAGTTATCCTTATTCCTGCCTCGCTTTCTTAGTACATGTCTTGAAATTTTATCTAGAATCAGCTTGTTGGTGAAACTGAGATTGACGAGCGATCGCTAGGTTAGCAAAAAAAGCGCTGAACCTGAACATTCCATGCATCAGCTGCGAGTAATTCTAAGTCGGAGGTTGTCCAACGGACTTGATTAGGGAATGTTTGGTTCATAGCACTATTTTCCCCAAGCTTAATTAGAATATTTACTCAGGTTCAATGCCTGCGGCTCTTAGCTTTTGTGCTAATATTTCAGCCCGTTGACGTTCCTGTTCTAATTGTTGGTTGGCTTGCTGTAATTGTTGGTTGGTTTGCTGTAATTGTTGGTTGGTTTGCTGTAATTGTTGATTTGATTCCTCCTCTGGCAACATTACCATTTGCCCATCTGAGGTAAAAAAACGTAGTTTACCAGACTCGACTCCCAAATACAGCTCTAACTGCTGACTCCATAACCAACCATCAGCACTGGGTATCAGTTCTTGGTACTGACCATCAACTAAGTGAAATCCTTGTAATTCCCAGCTAACTGGGTCAAACCAGAAATAATCAGGAGTGCGAAATGTGTTCTGGTATATCTGCTTTTTCAGGCCTTTATCAACCGAGGCAGTGGAATCAGATAATAATTCTATAATCACATTTGGGTATTTCCCGTCTTCTTGCCACACAACCCAGCTTTTACGGTCTTTTTTTTCTGCATCTAAAACCACAAAAAAATCAGGACCTCGAAATTCTTCTGACTTTTTTTGGTTAGGACTAAAATAAATAGTCAAGTTGCCAGTAGCATAGAAGTCTTCATGATCGCGCCACCACCACTTAATGAGGCGAATTAGTAAATCGATTTGTTCGCGGTGTAAGTCAGATTCCAAGGGAGGTTCGTCACTGTAAATGTCACCTGGTGGAAAAATTATACTATCAGTGACATCAGCTTGAGATTTGCTGGCAAGAGATTGAGACATAGCGATGCCTACGGCGGTAAACTACGCACTTTTTTATCTCTATCCTATAGCGGTTTTCTTGTTGATGAAGTACACATTCTAGTCTCTAGCCCCTAGTCTTCGCTTTCTTGGTACAAATCTTGTAACGCTTGCAATTGAGTCTTGCGGGAAACTCGACGATATTTTTTACTTTCTAGCTTGGGTTCGTATTGACTTTGACCTTTGCCTTTAGATTTTAATTTCATGTTTGATTCGGGATCAGCTTGTTGATGCAGCTGAGTTTGACGAGCGATCGCTTCGTCTAAAAATTCCAAATAATGTTGATAGCGCTCCCAATCTCCCCGAACTACACAATCGGGTTCATCTCGATGCAAACAATCACTAAAGCGACAGTTCCCAACTGCTAACCTCTGTTTGACCTCTGGGAAATAATGAACTAATTCTTCTGGGGTACAATCCAAATCAGGCTGATTAAAACCAGGAGTATCTGCTAGTAAACCACCGTGAGGTAATTCAAATAATTCTACATGGCGGGTGGTATGGCGACCACGAGCTAATTTACCAGAAACTTCCCCCACGCGCAGGTTGGCATTGGGAATCAGTGCATTAATTAGACTAGATTTACCCACACCGGAAGGCCCAGCAATTACAGTAATTTTATTATTCAAATATTTGGCTACTTGGTCAATATTCATCTCATTTTTGACACTGATAAATAGCGGTTGATAACCCCAAGCAAGTAGGCGATCGCTAATTTCCTCTTTTACCTCTAGTGAAACCAAATCACTTTTATTCAGACACAAAAATACATCTAACTCAGTAGACTCAGCTTTAATTAAAAATCGGCTAAGTTGATAAGGTTCTAAAGGTGGGTCAGCAACAGCAAAAACCAGCAGAATTTGATTGGTATTGGCGATTGGTGGACGATCTAACTGAGTTTGACGCGGTATAACATCAGCGATCGCCCCTCGTCCTCCAGACCAATCTGGCTCTTCTATGACCACGCGATCGCCCACCATTACCTGTTGACCAATTTTTTTTAAGCGTGTTCTGCGGGTACATAAAAGAAAGGAAGAGCCAAGGGGAAAATTTATTTCTTGATTCCCTACATCCAACTGGACTTTGTAAAAATTTGCTTGTACAGCTACAACTGTACCCAACAACTGTCCATTAGGAGAAACTTTCATGAGGCAGTTGCAGGATGGCGTACTAACAAAGAAAAATAGCCAACACAATCTGTAATTTGTTCTACTTGATAACCTGCCATTACCAAGCTATCAGGAACTTGCTCAATTGGTTCTCCTGCATCTAACCATACTTCCAGTAAGCCTCCGGGCGGCATTTGCTCCAGACGTAGTTTTGTCCGTACAAAATTAATCGGGCACGGAGTGCCGCGCAAATCGAGTTGAGCATCGGGAGTTGAGAGGGCAGAGGGTTGCATCACTTAAACAAATTTCCCAAGAATCCTTCTAGACCACCCTTACCGGTGCGGTCTCCCTTAATTTTAGCCAGCTTTTCTAGCAACTCTCTTTCCTCTGGGATGATCTTGGTAGGAATATCAATTAACACTGTTAGCATGTGATCGCCCCGACTCACAGGATTCCCTAAGCGTGGTACACCGCGATTTTCCAGTTTCATTACCGTATTGGGCTGGGTTCCAGCGGGAATAATTAGCTCCACTGGCCCATCTACTGTATTTACTTCTAAACGACAACCTAAAATGGCTTGTAAGTAACTAACTTTGATTTCTGAGAGAACGTTGATTCCTTCTCGATGGAATTCTTCATCTTCATTCACAAACAAGTAAACGTACAAATCTCCAGGAGGCCCACTGCGTTGACCAGCATCACCTTCTTGAGAGATTCGCAAACGCGTACCATTATCTACCCCAGCCGGAATGGTAATTTTGAGTTTTTTGGTTACTTGATTAGTACCCTTACCATCACAAGCATCACATTTATCTTCGATTACCATGCCTGTACCATTACAGGTGGGACAAGTCGAAACTTGAGTGAAACTACCAAAAGGCGTTCTAGTAACGCGGCGGACTTGACCAGAACCGGTACAAGTTGCACAAGTGCGGGGGCGAGTTCCTGGTTTAGCACCAGATCCACTACAAACTTCACAATTTTCTAGATGTGAAATTCTAATTTCTTTTTCGCCGCCAAATACCGCTTCTCGAAAGTCTAACTTTAGGTCTAAGCGTAGGTCATCACCCCGCACCGGGCCGCTGCGCCGTCTTTGCGTTTGACCACCTACACCGCCACCAGCAAAGCCACTGAAAATACTTTCAAAGATATCGGCAAAGCCGCCCATGTCACCCATATCTTGGAAGCCGACACCAGCACCACCTGAGACACCTGCTTCACCAAAACGGTTATAACGCTCTCTGGTATCCGACTCGGAAAGAACTTCATAAGCGCGGTTAATTTCCTTAAAGCGTTCCTCCGCCCCCGGCTCTTTGTTCACATCTGGGTGATACTTCCGGGCTAAACGGCGATAGGCTTGTTTGATTTCTTCTTTATCGGCATCACGAGAGACACCTAGAATTTCGTAGTAGTCGCGGGCCATATAGCAAAGGTAAAAGTTAGAAGGAAGAAAGCAGAAGTTGATTCAGTCAAAAGAAGGATAGGCTTTCCCAAAGACTGGTAGATACCCAGAGGGCAGCTTAACAAAGACTAGGTAGCAAGGCAAAAGTTAATTTTTATTAATAATTGATTTTACCTTTTACCTTTTACAAATATCACTAACAAATTTTAGACAACAAGTGCTTTACTCGTGGAAAACGATAAAAGCTACCAAATTTAAAACCATAGGAAGCAGACCTTTGGATCTCTCACTGCCAAAACCCGTCTCCTTTACAATTGTGCTACGTAGAATGGGAAAACCTTGCTGATGAAATAGAGGGGCTAGCCGCACCAACAGGTGTGGAAAACCCCCCATACGCATTTGATTGCATTTGTATTGGTACACTATTTAGCCCACACCAGTTCGCTTCTACAATCTAGCAAACTGCTGGGGCATAAAACCATGTTTGTCATTCAAAGAGGAGACTAGGAGCTAGAGGCTAGGGACTAGGGGAGCAGAGGAGAAATGATTAAATAACTCTTGCTATTACCTATTGCCTATTGCCTATTGCCTATTGCCTATTGCCTATTGCCTATTGCCAATTACTAATCTATCGCTTCGTAATCTGCTTGTGCTGTACTTTCGTCATCAAAATCAAAGTTAAATTGTGGTATCAGCGTTCCATTCATGGGATGCTCCAAGTCTGAGGGCAACAAATTATCTGAAGCACCTTCAACTTCATCACTATTTTGCTCGTTGGCTTGGTTATAAACATCCGCACCAATAGCAAATAAAGTTTGTTGGAAATCATCCAAGCACTGTTGAAATTCTGAGAGCGAAATACTAGCGTTAGTCATTAAGGCTTGGAGTTGTGTAACTTTTTCATGGGCCAAGGCTTTCATCTGTTCGCCAATCAAGCTACCGTTATCCTTTAAGGTGGATTCGTAGCTAGACAAGAGATTATTCGCTTGGTTTTTGAGTTCAACTAATTCTTTGCGTCTTCTGTCATCGTCAGCAAATACTTCTGCCTCTTGTCGCATTCGTTCTACTTCATTGGTACTTAAACCACCTGTATTAGTAATCCGAATACTTTGCTCTCGACCTGTACCTTTGTCTTGAGCAGAAACTTTGAGGATACCGTTGACATCAATTTCAAAAGATACTTCTATTTGCGGCACGCCACGAGGAGCCGGGGGAATCCCTGCGAGTAGAAACTTGCCAAGACTCTTATTATCCCTGGACATAGCCCGTTCACCTTGGAGGATGTGAATTTCCACCGATATTTGTCCGTCAACTGCTGTGGAAAAAACTTGGGACTTACTGGTAGGAATGGTGGTGTTGCGTTCAATGATTTTAGTAAATACTTCTCCCAATGTTTCTATTCCCAAGGACAGCGGCGTGACATCCAATAGAAGGAGATTATCTACTTCACCACCCAAAACTCCAGCTTGAATAGCAGCTCCTAGAGCTACTGCTTCGTCAGGGTTGACAGAGCGATCGGGAGCTTTGCCATTAAAAAACTTGATCAGGGCGTTTTGGACTGCGGGAATACGAGTAGAACCACCTACCAAAATAATTCGATCTATATTTTGTGGTTTCAGGTCTGCATCCTTCAGCGCCTGGATCATGGGTTCGATGGTAGCTTCGATTAAATGCCCTGCTAATTCTTCAAATTTAGAGCGACTGAGTTCCATCTCCATGTGTTTCGGGCCTGTTTCATCGGCGGTGATGAACGGCAAGTTGATGGAAGTATTAGCCATGTTGGAGAGTTCAACTTTTGCCTTTTCTGCTGCTTCTCGCAGACGTTGCAGCGCCATTTTATCTTGAGAAAGGTCTAATTTCTCTTGTTGCTGGAAGCATTCAATCATCCAACGAACGATACAGTTATCAAAGTCGTCTCCACCCAATTGGTTGTTGCCACAAGTGGCCTTAACTTCAAAAACTCCATCTCCAAGTTGCAAGATTGATACATCAAATGTACCGCCTCCCAAATCGAAGACTAAAATGAGTTGCTCTTGGTCTTGCTTATCTAAGCCAAAAGCTAAAGCTGCGGCAGTTGGTTCGTTGATGATCCGTAAGACTTCTAGACCAGCAATAGTACCAGCATCTTTTGTTGCTTGTCTTTGGGCATCTGTGAAATATGCTGGTACGGTAATTACTGCTTGAGTGACGGTTTCGCCCAAGAAATTTTCCGCATCCTGCTTGAGCTTTTGCAGGATCATGGCAGATATTTCTTGCGGTGTGTAGTTACGTCCGCGAATTTGGACATCTACAGTATCGTCTCTACCTTTAACACAGCCATAAGGTACGCGATCGCGTTCTGTGTCAGTATCATCCCAGCGGCGACCGATGAATCGCTTGATACTGTAGATTGTGTTTTCAGCATTAGTTACGGCTTGGCGTTTTGCCAGCTGACCGACCAAGCGATCGCCACCCTTGCCAAATCCCACAATACTAGGAGTGGTTCGTCCGCCTTCAGAACTAGCAATCACAATCGGTTGACCACCTTCTAAAACAGCGACGCAACTGTTAGTTGTGCCTAAGTCGATCCCAATAACTTTTCCCATACTTACAGTATTTGTACTGAATGCTTCTGCCGTGATGTTTCGCGGACTATCTTTTTTGTATGGGCTAAAGCGTAGGGCAACCACCGTGTAAATACTGTTATCAGCAGTTGCAACACATAAAGTTACCCTAGGGTTAGCTAGTGTTTAGAGACACGCATCCCCTATCAAAAAACAGGCTGTTAAAGTTTGATAAACCTCAACAGCCATCTGCTTGTAGAGATATGCGATACTCGCCTTGGCTAAAACCTAGGTACTTTTGGTCAAAAAAGCGAGCAACTACAGCTTAAGTGTCAGTTGGACTCGACTGATTTTCCTGTGCAGGTAGCATATCCTCCTTAGGAGCAGCCACTTTGACCATTGCATGGCGCAGCACGCGATCGCCCAAATAATATCCGCGTACTAACTCTTCTAACACTGTTCCTTCCGGATGTTCATCCGTAGGTTCCCGCATTACTGCTTCATGGAGGTTGGGATCAAATTCTTGACCTTCAGGACGCATTGGTGAAACGCCTAAGCGTTTGAGGCTATCCACCAATTGTTTGTAGACACCTTGATAACTTTTGTGCATTGTCATCTCACCTTCACTTTGAGGCTTGAGATGCGATCGCGCCCGTTCAAAATTATCAACTATTGGCAGTAATTCCAGAATTGTGTTCCGCTTTACCTGTGCGTCCAATTCTTCTTTTTCTTTTTGTGTGCGTTTGCGGTAATTTTCAAAATCTGCCGCAATCCGCATATATTGAGTGCTGCGTTCTTCTAGTTGAGTTTTCAAAGACTCAACTTGTTGAGTTAATGCTGCCAAAGCTGCTGTTTCTACTTCAGCCTTCTCAGTTGCAGCGATGCCATCGTCTTGTGTAAGTATCGTATCTCCCGATACATTATTTTGGGCTGCCACTTGCTCAGTAACCTCGCTGCCAGATTCGTTGGAGTTTATTGGGGCTGGGGAGTCACTCATCATTACTTGCTTTACCTCTGTTGGTTCACCCAATTGCTGGCTTGTATTGTTTACTTGTTTATTTTCATCCATCATTATCTATTCATTCCAGATACTGTTTATGGCAGCACTTCACCACAGCTTATAACCGTTGCTATGCAAGCGTTACAAGTGAGGCTAATTTTTTACTGACATTTTCCTGGAAGTGATGTCAACGTCTTCTTATTGTGACAAATGGTGAACGCGTTAGTATATATGCCTTTGGGGCGGGAACCCGAACGAGTCCGACTGCTCCCAAAGTCAGGCTTTTGAGCGAATGGCACTGGTTGTCTTTCGCTCCTCATAATTGGTCATAAGTCAATTTTTTAACGAGTTACTACTTAAAATTTAACCATTAATCAATTAGCAATATCCCATAAACAATCTTGGGAAAAAATTAAAGGGTAAAGATAAAAGGGATGAAGTTTTTAGG
Source organism: Atlanticothrix silvestris CENA357 (assembly GCF_016056295.1). Classification (GTDB taxonomy): domain Bacteria; phylum Cyanobacteriota; class Cyanobacteriia; order Cyanobacteriales; family Nostocaceae; genus Atlanticothrix; species Atlanticothrix silvestris. The sequence goes on along the minus strand of NZ_JAECZB010000049.1, from coordinate 136,741 downwards.
CATAGGAATCGGGGGGAGTCACAAATGCCCAATATTCCACCGCTCTCTATGAATTCGCTAAGTGTAAATGCAAATTTTGTGCTTCAGCCTGGGAATACTTTAACCAGAGGTTTTCCCTATTCATTGCTCATTTATGACTTACTCGTCACCACAACGGCGCAGTACCGCTCTAACTACAAGAACAGAGTTTTCGCCCTTCGGCAACAAGCTAGTACAGTCTGGCTTTGTCAATACCGAACAAATGAGGCAGGCGCTGATTGAAAGTCGCAAGTCTGGCAGACCCCTGACAGAAGTGTTGGAGTCGCTTACTGGACAGCAACTATCACCTGAGTTCCTCAGGCAGTATAAGAAACAGCAGCTATTTGAACTTAAAATACTATACGGCGTTGAATTCCTCGATCCGGAAGTCAATGACGTTGGCAACACGATGGTGGGGAACCTGATTGAAACCCTGATCCCCGTAGATATTTGTCGTCGTCATCGCTTGGTGCCACTATCGAAAAATGAAGACCAAAACCCACCCTACGTTTTAGTGGCAATGGTCGATCCGGATAATCTAGAAGCTTCGGATGATTTGAACCGCATCTTGCGCCCCCAAGGCTTGGCATTGCAGCGCATGGTGATCACGCAAGAAGATTATCAGCAGCTCATCAATCAATATTTGGATGAGTTGGCTGTGCGGCAAAAGCATCTGGAACAAGAAAAGTTTACAGATATTAATCAGGACTTAGAAAATCTCGGCAGTCTTGATATCCAGGATGCTCCCGACGAAATGGAGGCTGACCTCGGTTCAGCAATGAAGGGTGCGGAGGATGCTCCAGTCATTAACCTCGTCAACCGAATCCTGGCTAAAGCTTTGCATGAGAAGGTTTCTGATATTCACATCGAACCACAAGAAGAAAACTTACGCATTCGCTTTCGCAAAGATGGGGTATTGCGTGAAGCTTTTGATCCCCTGCCGAAAAAAATCATCCCGGCGGTGACAGCTCGATTTAAAATCATCTCCAACTTAGATATTGCCGAACGGCGTTTACCTCAAGACGGACGTATCCGACGGATGTTTGAGGGACGGAAAGTAGACTTCCGTGTAAATACTTTGCCCAGTCGCTATGGGGAAAAAGTAGTACTGCGGATTTTAGATAACTCCTCCACTCAACTGGGATTAAATAAGTTAATTACCGATCCGGAGACATTACAGATTGTCCAGGATATGGTGTCTAAACCTTTCGGTCTAATTTTGGTGACTGGGCCGACTGGTTCAGGAAAAACAACCTCGCTGTATTCAGCACTCTCAGAAAAGAATGATCCTGGAATTAATATTAGTACTGTAGAAGACCCAATTGAATATAGTTTGCCAGGGATTACTCAAGTACAAGTGATTCGGGAAAAAGGACTAGATTTTGCAACGGCGTTGCGGGCATTTTTGCGACAAGATCCGGATGTGTTGCTTGTAGGTGAAACGCGGGACAAAGAAACAGCAAAAACAGCAATTGAGGCTGCCTTAACTGGTCACTTAGTATTAACTACCTTACACACAAATGATGCCCCAGGAGCGATCGCCCGTCTAGGAGAAATGGGCATTGAACCATTCATGGTTTCTAGCTCCCTAATTGGTGTTTTGGCACAACGCTTGGTGCGGCGTGTATGTTCCGATTGCCGCATTCCCTATACCCCCACTGTTGAAGAATTGGCTCGTTATGGTCTATCTGCTTCCCAAGATGTGGGAGTAACCTTCTACAAAGCTAACAGCCTGACATCAGAGAGCCTTGCAGAAGCCAAAACCAAAAATCAGGTATGCCCGGCATGTAATGGCGTTGGCTACAAAGGACGTTGTGGTGTTTATGAAGTTATGCGCGTCACTGAAAATCTGCAAACTCTCATCAACCAAGAAGCACCAACAGAACGCATTAAAGAAGTAGCTGTGGAAGAAGGTATGAAAACCTTGTTGGCTTACAGTTTGGACTTAGTACGCCAAGGTGCTACCACCCTTGAAGAAGTAGAACGGGTGACGTTTACCGACACAGGTTTAGAAGCAGAGTTAAAAGCCAAACGCAAGAGTGGCCTAACCTGCCGAACTTGTGATGCCACACTACAACCAGAATGGCTGGATTGTCCTTATTGTATGACATCTCGTTTTCAAGATTAGTCAGTGGTCAGTGGTCAGTGGTCAGTGGTCAGTGGTCAGTAGTCAGTGGTCATTAGTCAGTGGTCATTAGTCAGTAGTTAATAGAAAAACAACTGACAACTGACAACTAACAACGAACAATTAACAAAGGAAGTAGAACTATGGAAATGATGATTGAAGACTTGATGGAGCAGATGATTGAGATGGGTGGCTCGGATTTACATTTATCCGCAGGTTTGCCTCCCTACTTCCGTATTAGTGGCAAACTCACCCCTATAGGCGACCAGATATTGAGTGCCGACCAGTGCCAAAGACTAATTTTTAGTATGCTCAACAATACTCAGCGTAAAACCTTAGAGCAGACTTGGGAGTTGGATTGTTCTTATGGTGTTAAAGGTTTAGCTCGTTTCCGGGTCAATGTTTATAAAGAGCGTGGTGCTTACGCTGCTTGTTTACGGGCGCTAAGTTCTAAAATTCCTAATTTTGAAAAATTAGGTCTGCCAGATGTGGTGCGGGAAATGTCAGATAAACCCAGAGGACTGATTCTGGTGACAGGCCCTACAGGTTCCGGTAAGACAACTACCTTAGCGGCAATGATTGACTTGATTAACCGTACCAAAGCAGAGCATATTTTAACGGTGGAAGACCCGATTGAATTTGTCTATGAACCCATCAAAAGTTTAGTCCACCAGCGGCAGTTGGGTGAAGATACTAAGAGTTTTGCTAATGCTTTGAAAGCAGCTTTGCGGGAAGATCCAGATATTATTTTGGTAGGGGAAATGCGGGATTTGGAAACGATTTCGTTGGCGATTTCGGCAGCAGAAACAGGACACTTAGTATTTGGTACACTGCACACCAGTTCTGCTGCACAGACCGTTGACCGGATTATTGATGTTTTCCCCCACGAAAGACAAACTCAAGTACGGGTGCAATTATCTAACTCATTAGTGGCGGTATTTAGCCAAACTCTAGTATCTAAGAAAAACCCTAAACCAGGTGAATATGGTCGGGTAATGGCTCAAGAAATTCTGATTGTGACTCCTGCTGTTTCTAACTTGATTCGAGAAGGTAAAACATCTCAAATTTACTCAGCTATTCAAACTGGTGGCAAGTTAGGGATGCAAACTCTGGAGAAAGTTTTAGCTGATTTGTATAAAGCTGGAACTATCTCTTTTGAAGCAGCAATGTCTAAGACTTCCAAGCCAGATGAAATCCAACGTCTTATCGGTACCGTTACGCCACCAGCAGGGGCAAAACCCGGTGTAGGGGCAGCTAAAGCACATTAAATGAAGTTTCTTACTCTGTGCTTCTGTGGTTAAATACAAGATTTTTGAACAGCACAGACGCAGCGAAAAGTTGTCAGGAGGAGCCACTGCTTTGGGCGGGTTCCCAAGGCACTCCGTTGGGAAGACACTGCGTTGTGGTGCTATCCATTACCCGGATCTTTCTCAACATTTGCGACAGTATTCACTCACGCTTTCTGTAACCCTGATTCGTTCGTCTTTAATTCTCAATAAAAACCCAATTTTAGCGAGAGTATTAAAAAGTAATTTGTCAAGTATGTCTCATGCTTCAGTGTTTAAAATACTTACAAAACAAGCGTTTCAAGATTGTAAAGAAAGATGTGACTAATGGATAGGTTGTGGTGAGGGGGTCGCAGTCTTGGCGGTTCCCGTTGATTGCGAACCCCCGAACCTGAAAGGGGGTTCCCACGCCACTTGCTCTACTTGGGGAAACCCCAAGACCGCAGTGGCTCCCCGTTGTAGCAAGTGTCGTCGGCTATGCCGACTTGAAGGAAGTGCCGCCGACTTGTAGCAAATGGCGTTGGTTTCCCTCCGTAACAAATTTTTCAAGACAGAGGACACAGAGAGAAAAAACAGATATGACAAGTCATTCTTTTGGGGACTTGATGAAAAATTTTTGACTGTTAACTATTTTGAATTTTTAAATCCATGCCAACCTACGTTGCTCGTATTCGAGATCCACAAGGAAAATCTAGAACAGAAAAAATTGTTGCTGAATCTTTGGCGCAAGCCCGTACTAATCTTAGAGACCAAGGTTTTGTAGTTCAAGAACTTAAACAATCTTTGGGCTTTCAGGGAAGTTTTGACTTACAAAAAATTCAAAATTCTTTCGTTAAAGTTTCTATTAAGGACAAAGCGGTTTTCTCTCGTCAACTCGCTACTTTGGTGAATGCGGGAGTGGCAATTGTCAGAGGTTTAGGTGTACTGTCTGATCAGTGTACTAACCCTAAACTGAAACAAGCTCTAATTGATATTAGCAATGATGTTCAAAGCGGAGTTAACCTTTCTGACTCCATGCGTAAGCATCCTGATTGCTTTGATGGTTTGTATGTCAGTATGATTCAAGCTGGTGAAGTTGGTGGTGTACTTGACGAAGTGCTAAATCGTTTAGCTAAGTTATTAGAGGATGTGGCCCGTTTACAAAACCAAATTAAATCAGCGTTAGCTTATCCAGTTGTCGTAGGTATTTTGGCAACCGGTATCTTTGTCGGTATGACTGTTTTTCTCATTCCTATTTTTGCTAAAATTTTCCAAGATTTGGGAACAGAGTTGCCTGCACTAACGCAATTTTTGATGACTTGTAGTGAGATTTTAAGAAGTTGGAAAGTAGGAGTTCTGATCGCTGGTATTGTCGGATTTAGAATTGCTTACACGCAGTATTATAAAACCCATGTTGGTCGCGAAACAATTGACCGTCTTTCTTTAAAAATGCCTTTGTTTGGTGATTTGATTCAAAAATCTTCTGTTGCCCGTTTTAGTCGCACCTTTGGAGCCTTAGCCCGTTCAGGTGTACCAATTCTGACTTCTTTAGAAATTGTACGAGATACATCAGGAAACCAAGTAGTTGCCAATGCCATAGATGCAGCGCGTTTAGAAATTCAACAAGGAGGCATGATTAGTATTGCTTTGCAAAAAGATAAAGTTTTTCCTGCTATGGCAATTCAAATGATTAGTATTGGGGAAGAAACTGGAGAAATAGATGCCATGTTGATGAAAATTGCCGACTTCTATGAAGATGAAGTTGAGCAAGCAGTAAAAGCATTAACTAGCGTTTTGGAACCAATTATGATTTTGGTTCTAGGAGGCATGGTTGGTACAATTTTGATGGCAATGTATCTGCCTCTGTTTAAGGTATTTGAAAAGCTAGGATAAATAAAGGATGAAAGTTAAAGGATGAAAAATTAAATAATTTATACTTCATCCTTTTTCGATTGGAGACGCTACAAAAACACACTTCATCCTTTCGAAAATTATGCCTGTACAAAAATCTCACTATGAAGCTAGTTTGGCAGAATATAGCCATCATTTGGCTGCGATCGCATTATTAAAACAACACCGACCATACTTGGAAATGATTCCTAGTCTACGTCGTCCAGATGACAGTGTGATCACTATTCCCTTGCCAATTGTCCGCTTCCGTCAAACTGAGACAACAGCTCCACAGGCGACTTGTTTACCCTGTGATGTGGCAATTTTAATGTGTGACCCAGAATGGAAAATTAAAACTGGTGCTGAAATTTTAGTTTTTATTCATCGTCACTACGAAGACTTTTCTGATTTGTTAGGACGTTGGCGACAAACACAGGTTTTATTAGATCAAGATTATGAGTGGCTGATGCCTCCCCGTCACAGCCATATTTTAAGTGAAGGGGCTAATACTATATATCCTCTATTTGTGATTTTCGCTGAGACATCAGAACGTATTCAGCGAGGTCTTGTAGGTGCGGAACTGCCATTTGTAATGCAAACACCTTCATTGCTATTTGAGGAAGAGATTAGGGATGAAGAGGGGCTAGAGGCTAGCCCCTAGTCTTTCTTACTTCACAAACTGGGGCATAATTTCGGCTGCTGTGAATATGCCATAGATGCCGCGCTGGTGCAATTGTCTACCAGCTTTGAGATAACCAAAGGCAGGGCCGCAAACATTCGCTGCCATACTGGTTTCATCACCTAGTGTAAAGGTATGGGTGGAAATTTTGCCTTCAAAGGTGCGCCCTGTTACCTTAACGTTGGTGCTGAGGGGTTTTTTGGGATTGCGAGTATCGACTACACCACCAACAGTAACGCGATCGCGATCGCAAATTCCCGCAAACTCTAGCATTACATCATCGGCATGTTCCATATTTTCTAGAGTTAACACACCATTAGTTTTATCTAGTAGGGCTTCTACTTCTGCGTCAGTCATCGCCCTGGCAGTTTCTACTGTATAACCAGGTATATGACCAATGTCTTCTCGAACAGTGGCGCGGTAAGCTTCCCAGTTGGCTATTCCTACCCCAAAGGTAATCTCTACTTTGTGAATTTCAGCATAGCTTTGAGCTGCTAAAGCGGCGGCGGCGGTTAACAATCCAGGTGTAGCCCCACATCCTGTCATGTAGGTAATGCCGGCTGCTTGCAATTCTTCTTTCATCGCTAATAGCTGTTCTACGGCACTAGTGCGCTTAATTGCATCTACTAGCACTCCACGCCAACCAGCTTTGATAAACTCTTTGGCAACAGAAGGAATAAAGTCATTTGGCAAGTTGGGTAAAGCCAAAAAATACCCATCGACAGGTTGTGCGCTGGCGATTAAATCCTGAATACTATCATTTGTTAATGTACCAACTGGTTCTAAATAACCTACCGAACCTTGGGACTGGTACGTTGCAATGCATTCTTGAGTATTTAATCCTTCAGCGGCGTAAGCATAGCCTTTTTGATCTGCTGCTGCGACTAAAATCATTTCCCGTTTAGGAGACAGGACTCTGGCTGCTGCTTGTCCTAATCCGCCGAAACCCAGTACTCCGACGCGGATAGCTGGCGAAAAATTTGGAGAACCTTTGACTTGTTCTAAGTTCATAGTCAATTAGTTGAGTTGATTAAAAGCCTTCAGTATTCACCATCTCAGCTTGCGGCTTGTGGCTGATAGCTAAAAGCTACCGAGGTTAATTATGATTCATTATCCTGGGATCTTTGGCTTCCAGATGTGTTTTTTTGTCAAAAACTCTTGGTTAGTGATTTAGGCTAAAGTGAGATAGTACCCGTATTAATACTGGTCTATATTTAGTAATAATTATGCTTCAGTAGTCTTGTATGACGCACCAGATTAGGAAAAATTAATCTATGAGTTTGGAAGATATTGCTGATAAAGCCGTTGAAAGTTGCTGTGGGAGCTATTGGATACGGAATATACAAATTCTTCGGCGGTGGTAAAGGCAAATAGTATTAACAGCGATCGCCTATTTTGATGATCAGGGCAATATTTTAATAGATATAGTAGAGTGCGATCGCAGTAAATAATTAAAATATGATGCTATTAACATTACACATTGTTTACAGTGATCTTAGCCTTTTTAGTGATAACTACTGTCTTTGCTAAAATTGGCGTATTAATTAAGACTTTACTGGATTATCTACAAGTAAGTAATTCGCTAAACGGGCTTTTAAATTATGTTCTCAGTGTTAACCACAAGCGATCGCAGCATCCTATAAAAGTGATGTTGAATCTCTATTAAAACTTTATAATATTTCTAAGTACTTATACATAAACTTCATATTTTATTCATTAAATAAAGTTAAAAATAAACGGTAGGGCTAAAACCTTACTTTAAAAAAACATGACGAATCTGTATCGCAGTAAAGACCAGAATAGTTGCAATCACTCCACCCTATTAGTTTCTTTAATTTTTCCTAAAAAATAAATCCAACGGTCTTATAGAATATATCCGATGAATGGATTAACTTTTGAGGACTCCATAGTGTCTTACAAAAGCTTGCCTTTCATGCCGTAGCATCAGCAGAACTTAGAAGCAAGAATTTTAGTAAATAAAGATAGTAAGTACTGAGTATTACATCTTTATTCATTGTGATTGATACCAAAAAAATGAACAGTTTGTAATCAAGAAACTTTTTATTACCTTGGTAATGATTAGTTTAATGTTGATTATGCTTATGAGAATAATTTTCAATTGAAAATTACAAAATTCAATGTACTTATCCTTAGCATATGCAACTATACACATTTACTGAAATTGAGCAAACCCAGCAAGATATTCCCTACTTGCTTGAAGTTATGGAGTGGGTTAAAAGTTTTTTAGCAAAGCATCATCGTAATTTAGGAAGGCCAGGCCCAGTTTGTCCATTCGTACCTCAAGCTCTCAAATCAAATAGCATTCAAATGGCGGTTATTCGTGGAAATAATTTGCATTTCCATGAATTAGAAGAGATTGTGAGACGTTATGGAGATATCTTTATTAAGTCAGGTACAGAATACAAGGAATTAGATATATATAGAGCCTTCTTGCTTATTTTTCCTGATGTTCATATAAATGAAAATTTTCAATTAATTGATAGTATTCAGCAAAAACTTAAACCATTATTTGTTGAATCAGGATTAATGCTAGGAGAATTTCACAGGAATAATCAAAGTTCAGGTCTGCACAACCCAAACTTTCGTCCATTGCGTAGCCCTATTCCATTACTGGCCATTCGTTTCATGGTTGAATCTGATCTTCCTTTTCTTCAGAATCCAGATGATGATCCTTACTTACGTATTAAATATCTCGAAGCTTATTTAAAGCGTTTTGCTCATACTTCTACAGACCAAACAAAGTTAGAGGCTGCTTATCAAGCATTAGCTTTAGCTAAAGAACAAATTCAAGCTCCTCAATTAGTAGATTTATCTAGCACAGTGCAGCTAGGGTGTTAGAAAAACCAAATTTTTGCGTCTCTACATGGGGTGTAAAGTATCACAAAGTAAAAAATTTAGCTGAGTTCTTCAGCATTGAGACATTGGTGGCTAGCTAAGTAGGTCGGCGTAAATAATTATTGTTGGGATAAGGCAGGGAGCAGGGAGCAGGGGAGCAGGGGGAGAAAGAGTTTGAGCCTTATTTACTTTTATTCACACAGTTTGGTTTTATTGCACTGACTTACTTAAAACAAATCTTCCAGCTCGTTTGGTTTCAATAGCGATCGCCTGATTCTTTACAATACAATATTAAGTAAGGTAAAGATGTTTATGAGAAACCAGAGTTAGAATCAATGGCACTATTTGGATTTGGCAAAAAGTCGGTTATGCCCACTCCTGAAGAAGCTTTGTCAGGAAGAACACAGCCTATACCCGTAAGCGATCATCACTACGTTAACAAGAATCAACTCAAACCTCCTTATCCTGAAGGATTGGAAAAAGCATTGTTTGGTTTGGGTTGTTTTTGGGGTGCAGAACGGAAATTTTGGCAACTAAAAGGAGTTTACACAACCGCAGTGGGTTATGCTGCTGGTTATACGCCTAATCCTACCTATGAAGAAGTATGTAGCGGCAGAACTGGTCACAATGAAGTGGTTTTGGTTGTATTCGATCCCAAAGTGATTAGTTATTCTGAACTACTCAAGATTTTTTGGGAAAGTCACAACCCTACCCAAGGAATGCGTCAAGGTAATGACACTGGAACCCAATACCGTTCAGGAATTTATGTGTATTCTGAAACTCAAAAGCAGCTAGCAGAAGCATCAAAAGACGCTTATCAGCAAGCTCTCAATGGTGCAGGTTACGGAAAAATTACCACAGAAATCCTAGATGCACCTGAGTTTTACTATGCAGAAGCCTACCATCAGCAGTATCTAGCCAAAAACCCCAACGGCTACTGCGGGTTAGGAGGGACTAATGTTTCTTGTCCTGTGGGCGTAGTGGAATCGCCAGTAAATTAATAGATAAGGAGCAGGGGAGTTGCTCCTCCTGTCTCCTTAAAATACACTTTTTAATACAGCGATCGCCCCGATCCACAACATAATACTAATAGGCGCACCAATTAAAACACCAGTGATCGCCCAGCCTCTTTGATGAGCTTTAAATTGTTCAATACTGCGCCACTGTCTACTTTTCCAAGCCCATTCGTTGCCTTTTGCACCCATAGCGATCGCCATTACCCAACCAATTTGGGGCACAAAACAAAACAATCCTAACCAAACTTGATTTGTCCACAACCACAACCAAGGTAGTAAAAACGCTCCCCAATTCCATCCCTGAATTTCATCAGGTACTACCTCATGGTAATTATTAATTCCACAACCAGAATTGTTAATGATTTTCTTACTTTTAGATTTGACAGCAAGACCGGATTTCAGCACATCTAAAGCTTGACGGGCGCTAATGAAACGTTGTTCTGGCGCAGGTTCTATCAACTTTTGCAGCCATAAGGCAAAACTGGGACTCAAATTAACTCGTTCAGCAAATTGCAATCGCAAATCTTGCTGGGGTAATTCAGCAGGGGGAATACCAGTTAACAAATGAATCAAAGTTGCTCCTAGAGCATAAAGATCAGATGCTGGAACCGCCCGACCGCCAAATTGTTCCATTGGTGCGTAACCATAAGTACCCACGACGGTAAATGTAACACCCTCTTTAGCAGCCTTATCTTGAACTGCACCAAAATCTACTAAATGAATCCGATTATCTTCACCCCATATTAAATTGCTCGGTTTAATATCCCGATGTAATACACCAGGATTCATCTCATGTAAATACATGAGAATATTTAAAATCTCAGCAGCAATCTTCTTAACTTGCTTTTCAGTAAATCTTTTGCCAACAGCAAGTCTTTCCTTCAGCGATTCACCAGGAATATATTCTTGTACCAAGCCGAACCAGAGTGTACGGTCATCGATACAAAAATAATCAAAATACCGAGGAATGCGGGGATGGTTTAGCTGTTTGAGAATCTGCGCTTCTCGTTCAAAGAGTTTCAGGTCATCCCACTGTACAGTACCGCCAAAGGCCAAGAGTTTGACCACAACTAACGATTTCTCGGCATTAGATGCTTGTAAATCTTTTGCTAGCCAAGTTTGACGAATTCCATTATTGCCGAGTTGGCTTTGGATTTGATAACGGTCTTGTAAGATCTGTTCTGTTTGCAGCATCAGACACCTGCTGGCAATTTACGCTAAGGTGATTCCCTTATATTCAGGATAATCACTATTTAAAGAAGTTGGGGAGACAACAAGATAAGGGAAAGTTGCTATTTTGTCTCCTCACTCCCATAGCATTTGGATAAGGCGTTAGTACAAAACCCTAATTTCGCTTGATATTACTGCCATTTTTCATTTAATCTTTGTTGCTGTTGTCTGAGTCTATCTTGTTGTTGTCTAAATTGTTCCTGCTGCTGCTGTTGTTGTATTCTGAGTTGATCTTGCTGGTATCGAAACCTCAATTCATCTTGTTGTCTAAATTGTTCCTGCTGCTGTTGTTGTTGTAGTCTGAGTTGATCTTGCTGGGATCTAAATTGTTGCCACAATTGTTGAGGTTGTTGTTTTAATTCATTCTGGCGTTGGCTCCATTGCTGTTGTTGTCTTCTGAGTTCTTCTCGTCGTTGTTCTTGCTGCTGTTGTCTTCTGAGTTCTTCTCGTTGTTGTTCTTGCTGCTGTTGTATTATTTGCTCTTGGTTTTGAGAAATTGTCTTTACGATTTCTGCCGACGCAGGATAATTAATTAGCGATGCTGTTGTCAGTATGAAGAGTGACAGCCCTGATTTAACTATCAATGAAAACATATATTTTTCTTGTGGATTGCTACTTCTAATGTAATTTAACGTTGAAATTACTTAAGTGGCATCACTTAATAGGGTGATTTAGCAATACCAATTTTCAATAAAAAATAACTAGTATTTACACAAGGTAAGACTATTAAAAAGTAAAGCTACTTCTTAAAATGCCAACAGTCACAGAGTCATTATCTGGTGTGTGCTTTGGTTCCAGAATGTGAATTATACCTGGTGTAATGCTGATATTATCTGTTAGCTGGAAGCGGTAGAATGCTTCGATTTGCGTCGTTGTGCCCGGTTGTCCTCCTGCACGTCCTAAACCAGTATTGATAAAATCTGGGATGTTACTACCCACAGGTAAGTTACTACTTGTGATTTTAGGAGGTTGTCCGATATAAATTCCGCCCAGATTACCTTTAGCAAACAAATCAGGAAAATTCAGAAATACCATGTAATTTGTCGTTTCTACATTTCCCGATCGCCCAGGAATATAGGATTTAGTATAACCACCCCATGCACCTAATGTAATGCGGGGCGAAACTTGCCAATTAACAGTAGCGCCGATAGCATTAGTTTGTAGAGGTTGTGATTGACCAGTGCTACTATCAACCACGGTCAAACATTCATCACCGACAAAGTTGAGTAAACAACCGTCAGAAGAATAATTATTGACATAATACAAACTTAAATCAACAGCATCAGTGGGTGTTAACAACAATTGCAGGCCCGTAGTAGTATTTCCATCAAACAACCCACTACGTTGACCAGGATTACCAGGATTATAACTAGAATAAATCGCCTGTAAACTGGCACGTTTGGCGAATTGCCAATCTACAGCAATGCCACCATGTCCGTAACCTATATTTAAAATCGGGTTTCTTTGGGCAAAATAAGATAATGGCCCTGTAGCAGCGCTTTCTACTCTATTGGGCCCACGGAAAGCATACGGCATACTTACACCTTCTGTTCCTACCATTACTGCTAAGTTATCAGTGACTAACCAATGGAAATTAAGGTCACTGATGATCCAGTTGTCGGTAGGAAATTCGTAGCCAAGTAAAACGTCATTGCGAGAAACGCGATCGCGTGTAACATCATTATTGTCAAATCTAGGGGTAGTAGCACCTTTACCAGTTAACAGACCTGTGAACAAGTAACTACGAGGGCTAAATTGACTAGTTAAATACAGTTGGGTTAAAGATATGACATTAGCGTTTGTACCCCCATCATCTGTATCTTTAATGCCATCTCTAGGATTAACATCACCACGATTGCCTGTTCGTTCTTGAACACCAACTATTACCAATCCGTTGAGTTTAGTTGTGGCTGAGAATTGATTAGCTGCAATTTCGGCAGTACGGGTTTCTAAACTATCAACTCGACCCCGCAAAGTCTTCAATTCAGCAGCAAACTCTGTCTGTAATTTTTGTAAAGTTGCTAAATCTGCGCGGGTAACTAAATCACTCGTACCTGTGGCGATTAATTCATTGACTCTATCTAAGCAAGCATTTACACCTGCGGCAAATTCATACCTAGTCAAAGAGCGATTACCGCGATATTTTTCGTCTGGATAACCCGCAATACAGCCGTAGCGTTCCACTAAAGACTGGATTGCTTGGAATGCCCAGTCGGTGGGTTGTACATCTTTAAGTTGGGAAACCGATGTGACTTGTGCCATCGGCTCGGTATTTTCTAATGAGAACTGATCTGCATCAGAAGATACGGGGAAAGAGGGAGAAGCTTCTATACTCTGATCGGCTTCAGTTTCCCTGTAATCCTGCGCCATTGCTTTTTGTGCTACTCCGTTAAATCCCACAACTAGTAGCCATGCAAACATCCAGACTTTGCCACTATTACGCCTAGCCAGTTTAGTTGTCAACTTTTTACACTCTACTCCCACACTTAAGCAATGAGTGTATTCACAATCATTTAGTAATGACATGGGCAAATTTACCGAGTTTGTACCCAATTAAACTGAAAAACTTCTAGGCAACATTTCAAAGCGCGAGTATAAAAGAAAAACAACAAGCACAAATTTAACCACCTAATTGGCTGAGAATAACATGGCACATCGCCCGCGCAAGCTGACGGCAAAATCTCCTAAACCAAATCAGCCTTATGCAGATGCAACTCAAGATATCCCTCCAAAACCTCCAGATAATAAGCAGCGAGGCGGTTGGTTGTCATCAACTTTAGCGATCGCAATTTTGTTTAGTAGTGCTGGGTTAGTTATAGTTTTTACCTGGATTAGTATTGTTCTCATCTGGAATCCAGAACAAGCAGGCTGGGTGAATAAATTTTTACCAGCTTGGGCGCAAATTCCTTTAGATAATAACGAACCTCCCCAAACTCTTCCACAAATTCAAAATCAACTGAGTCAACAAAAACGCATAGCTGGGGAAACCCTAGCTTTGGATGAGGGAGACAATTCGTTTTTATTGCCAGTTTTTCAGCAGCGCCCCAATTGTCAGTCTAATTGTCGAGAAATTGCGGAACTGAGGATTTATCAGCGTTCACAAGACTCAAAGTTGCGATCGCAGCCAGAAAAATACTATCGCTTAGCGACTCAATTCCCTGTAACTGGGCTAGAAGAATTCTTGGAAGACAGTACAGCAGAACGCCAAGATGCCAACGCTCCTCTATCTTTAAGTGAAGTGAAACGCTTTGAAAAGGATGCACCATCACCAGGGGTTTGGTTTTATTTGCGAGGTCAGCGTCAACAAGGAACGAATGCGAACGCTTATGGTTACATTGTGTATTACAATCCAGTCCGCACTAACCTACAACAGATGTTGACCTGGAAAAGTCCTAGCGGACAAATACCCAAATGGCAAGAGGTAACTGGTGGTGGTGCAAAAGAATTAGTTATTGATCAAACTGTAGGTTTAGAACCGCAGTTGCAGGTTTACCAAGTCAAATCTGTGAAGTTGTATCTCAACCCTATTCAACTAGAAGCAATTGACCTCAAACCCCCAGCCTTCAAAAATCCTGCGTACCAAAATGCCTTGTTAATTGCCCGTAATGGATTGTGGACACCTGCTTTTGAGTGGTTGCAATTCATCCAGAAACAACACAAAAAGACTTTACCAGCAACAGCAAAAGCCCAAATTGATGTGATTCGCTTACATTCCCAACTTACTAAAACCCAAGCAGCAAAAATTTGGGCCAGTCCTAGTCAACAAGTGCTAGCAGAGTTAATTGATGGTCGCTGGGGAAAAGCTTTAAAGGTATTTGAAGCATCACCGCAGAATGTACAGGAAATTGCCACTTTACTCAAAGCAGATAAAGGTAGATTGTGGAATCGCACAGTTGCAGCGTTGCAAGTTAACCCGGATAGACCAGAGGTGCAAGCTTGGGGGGCATTAATTTTCGCAGTTCAGCAAGGAGAAGGACGTGCTAATTCTTGGTTAAAGACACAACCAAAAATTAGCAAAGCTACCCTTACCTACATTCAAGGTCTGTTAAAACGACTTAATGCAGACGCTGTGTAATTCGTAATTCGTACCTCGGCTTCGCTCGGCAACCTAATTCGTAATTCGTAATTAAGAAAGCCAGACTGACTCTAGGTTTACAGGTTTTAATCTGTTGCTGGATTTTAGAGAATTGGTATAAGAGGATGTTTGTAGAATCTCATTAAACTTCTCGCAAAAGCCCAAATTTATGAATAATTAAACGCCGATAAAAACTACTTATGCAAGAGGTCTACTTACTAATTGCCTGGGCGAATTATATTCGCCCAATGTTTTTAAAACGTGTTAAGGCAACAGACGCGATAAATCGCCGTCTCTACAAAGTACTAATTACTTAATGCTTTGAAGAACCGTTGCAAACTTTTGAACATATTGGGCTTTTTCGGCGGTGTAGCATCTGTGGTTGTTTGGGTTTGTCCCTTTGAGAGTATTAAATCCAACTCATCGCCGGATGGTTTTTTAGGTAATTCGGCAATTTTTTGATAATTCCCGTTAGTTTCTACCCATATTTCCCACTGTCTGGGATAGCAGCGTAAGATGGCAGTTTGGTCATCTACAGGGCGCAAATAATAGCAGGATTCAATGGTACTGATGAAACGCTGGCGGGTTTGCCTGGCTGTATAACCAATACCCACAACTCCAGCATCTTCAAGGCGGGGGTTTAACATTACTAAAGGGCGATCGCCTATCATTTCACATAGCTTTTCGATTTGAGGGACTTCTATGGAAGTAGGGTTAATGAATAAGAAAATTTCATCTTCTGGCTGAATTTTCGACTGTAGAGAAGCAGCCCTACCTGTACCGATATCCAAAATTTTAAATGCCGCATCTGCCCAATCACGACGGGCTAAGGCAGCACCACCAGCATCAGCAAAGAAAATTTTCAGGCGAGACTCGTATTCTGCAAACAGTGGCAGAAAATCTTCTGCTACTAGCAAGGGTTTTAGTTCGGGAAACACGAACTCAACTTGTAAGCGGGTATAGCCATCTGCAAGGGCAGCTTGGGTGGCTAAGCGTGACTGGGCGATCGCCTCTTCAAGACTGTTGGGAATTTCACTCATATTCTGTATGTGACTTTAGCATCTATATCCTATTGTTTCAGCAATGAGTATTCCAAGTTCTAAAAGTGCGATCGCGCATCTGCGATAGACTAAACCAAAAGTAAAGAACCCCACAACTTGCGTGTAGCAGTTTCGTCTTTAGCTTCAGTGTAACGCCAATAATTTTACGAGCTTTAGCATTGATGGCTGAGTAAGTAGGGTGGCGTAAATAATTAAAAGTTTGCAGTTAGCACCGTGAGTTTAGTCTTGCGATGAATACTACTTACTATAAAAAAAGGTTTGGTTGACGACCAAACCTAGATAATTGCTGTGCTTAACAACGTACTACATTAATGTAAACCTACTTTTTTTAAAGTTCATCTTCCTTTGGTATATGTCTAAATATTTTGGATAATAAATTGAGCTTAATAAAAAAATATTAATATTAATATATATTTCCTCAAAATGGCGTTTCAAAAAAAAGAAGACCCTGGCTTTTTACCAGGGTGCATACACGTTTTTCAGGCATTAACAAATAAAATTATAACTACTATAAAAATAGATTTACCCTACCTATCGAAGGAGAAAATACAATGTTTTCTATAGGACTTGTAGCAAATTCAAAAAATATTATTATGCTTAGTAAAGCTTTACACTATAATGTTTGACAAGATCAATTTGAATTGAATTAGAATATGTTTTCTATTAGTTTTTTTATAAAAAAGTTATTGATTTTTAGCAAAAAAATATGTGAGTTAAATTATTTTTTTTATAAAAGAGGCTTGGATTATCGCCAAGCCTATAAATACCAAGAGGTTACCATATCTAAATACTTTAATCCTACTCTTACTTTAGTTCATCTATCTAAAGTAGCATTAAAATGTTATTAAATTTGATATGGAGCTATACAAATGCTTTGATAAAAAGTATTTGTATGTCATAGAAATAGCCTATATATACTATAGTAAATTATATTAATTTTATTCATAGACTGCAAATAGCAATTTGGTATTCTTGATTTCTATATTCATATAAATAAATTTAAGTAAAATTATACATCTTAAAAAAGACTTGGTTTGCCACCAAGTCTTAAGTAGAAGTAGAATCTATCAAAACAATTTAGCGATTTTAAGTTAAGTTATTCATCCTCCAATAGGATGAGGTGAAAAAATACATAAAGGAATAATGCATATTTAGCCATGAAAAAGGTTTAGCTGAATGCTAAACCTCCATAGAAAGCAGTTATTCGACACACCAGAATTAATGTAGTTTTACTTTTGGTTTAGGTCATCTTTCTAGAGGATGTGTCCAATTAATCTGTAATATGATATGGCATCTTTCCGATAAATTCTGTAGATATTTAAAGCTCAATGATAGTTGT
The DNA here is from genome assembly GCF_016056295.1 of Atlanticothrix silvestris CENA357. Lineage (GTDB taxonomy): Bacteria > Cyanobacteriota > Cyanobacteriia > Cyanobacteriales > Nostocaceae > Atlanticothrix > Atlanticothrix silvestris. The sequence goes on along the minus strand of NZ_JAECZB010000049.1, from coordinate 119,187 downwards.
TAAAATTTAAAACGCCATAGCTTAAAAAAGTGTTTTTGAGTGGCAAATTGGCTAGATTTTTGTGCTAACTGCAAGTATCTATAGCAGTCTGCTTTGTAGTTTATAAACTTATTAAAAAATCCTGCTCAAGGAAACAATGAATAACATAGTTTTCATCCCATTGTCAAAATTTTTACTCCGGAATAGCATTTTATAGGTAAAATATGACTGTTAATTAGTTATTTTTGTTATATGAAGTAATAATTAGCACAGAATAATTACGGCTAGGCAAAAGCAAGCATTAGGATAAATTAATAACAATAAATATTGCGTTATCAAGTTAATAAGCTGATTAATAACTTAAAAAAGTATTAAAGTATAAGAGATTATGTATCTTCTATAAAAGTCTGGCGGCAAGCTAGGCTGGAGATCTCTTGCTTTGTATCTGGAGTTCAAGTGAAAATTGTAAAAAGGTTCTATGACGCAATTGTTACATAATTTTTTTTTAGCCAGTTTATTCCTCATGGACATTGCTACCTCTGGAAGCCGGAATTAGTGGGGTTGCATATCGTTTCCGATTTGCTAATTGCAATAGCCTATTATTCAATTCCAGTGATGTTGGTCTATTTTGTCCGTCAACGAAGAGATGTGCCTTTCGACTGGATTTTTCTCATGTTTGGCTCATTTATCGTTGCTTGTGGTACAACGCATTTGCTGGAAGTGTGGACGCTTTGGCATCCGACCTATTGGCTATCAGGATTAATTAAAGCTATCACTGCTTTTGTTTCTATATATACAGCTCTAGAACTAGTGTCATTAATTCCTCAGGCACTTGCTCTACCTAGTCCTGCACAATTAGAGACTGCAAACTACCAATTAGCAAAGGAAGTTGCTGAACGAAAAAGAACTGAGGAGATACTGAGAGAAACTGAACAACGTTGGCAATTAGCTTTACGCGGTAATAATGATGGTATTTGGGATTGGAACCTTAAAACTAATGAAGTGTTCTTCTCAGCTCGTTGGAAGCAGATGCTCGGTTATGAAGAGCAGGAAATTTCTAATCATTTAGATGAAAGGGTAAAACGAGTGCATCCAGATGATCTCGACTGCGTGACAAAAGCAGTTGCAGATCACTTTGTTAAAACTACACCATTTTACATTAACGAGCATCGAGTTTTATGTAAAGACGGTTCTTATAAGTGGATTTTGGATCGGGGTCAAGCGTTGTGGGATGAGAATGGTAAAGTTGTGCGGATGGTAGGCTCACATACTGATATTACTGAACACAAGCAAGCAGAAGAAGCCTTAAGCAGCCTACTCAACCAATTAGAAACCATAGTTGAGCAACGAACCGCAGAATTGACCAAAATCAACGAATCCCTAGAGGCTGAAATTATTCATCGTCAGCAAATAGAAGAAGCATTGCGGGAAAGTGAACAGCGTTTTCGCGCCACATTTCATCAAGCTGCTGTTGGTATTGCCCATGTGGAAACAAATGGACGTTGGTCATTAGTTAACCAGAGACTTTGCGATATTGTTGGTTACACACCCCGCGAATTACAATTGCGAACTTTCCAAGATATTACTCATCCAGATGATCTGGATGCCGATTTGAAATACGTTGAGCAGATGTTAACGGGTGATATTCAAACTTACTCTATGGAAAAACGCTATTTCCGTAAAGACGGTTCTATTGTTTGGATTAATCTAACTGCGTCTTTGGTGCGAGAAGTTTCTGGTTTACCTAAATATTTTATTGCTGTTATTGAAGATATTAGCGAAAGACAAGCTGCACTACGCGATCGCCAGCTATCACAAGAGCGTCTCCAAGCTTCTCTTTTAGAAAAAGAAGTACTTTTGAAGGAAATTTATCATCGTGTAAAAAACAATTTACAGGTTATTTCTAGTCTACTCAGTTTACAATCTGAGTATATTAAAGACAAACAAGATGTGGAAATATTTCAAAAAAGCCAGCAGCGGATTGCATCAATGGCTTTGATTCACGAAAAAATGTATCGTTCAACAGATTTAGCAAGAATTAATTTTGGTGAATATGTTCAAGATTTGGTAGCAAGTTTATGTACTTCATACGAATTAAATGAGGATGCGATCGCTCTAATTTTCAATATCGATGAGCATATTTTGCTAGGCTTAGATACAGCACTTCCCTGCGGTTTAATTATCCATGAACTTGTTTCTAATGCATTGAAATATGCATTTCCAGAAGGTAAGAAAGGCGAAATAAAAATTGAAATATTGGAATATCCTAACAAGCAAATTTTACTTAATATTAGTGATAATGGTATTGGCTTACCACCAAATTTCAATTTTAATAATACAGCTTCATTAGGTTGGCAGCTAGTAGACGCTTTAGCGACCCAAATTGACGGAGGTATAAATATTAAAAATGAGAAGGGAGTAGAGTTTCAAATTCTATTTTCTGTATAAAAAATATTTAGGAATAAAAGATGATAAATGCCAAAATTTTAGTTGTAGAAGATGAAGCTATTGTAGCTAAAGATTTAGGAAATCGGCTCAAAAAATTTGGTCATATAGTTACTGCGATCGCTTCTTCAGGACAAGAAGCAATTAATAAGGCACTAGAATTTAGTCCAGATTTAGTGCTGATGGACATTAGGTTAAAGGGTCAAATTGATGGTGTGGAGGCTGCTCAAGAGATTCGTAAGCATTTGGATATACCTATAATTTATCTAACTGCTTATGCTGATGACCATACTTTAGAGAGAGCAAAAATTACAGATCCCTTTGGCTATTTACTCAAACCTTTCAAAGAAAGAGAATTACAAACTAATATTGAAATAGCATTAACAAAACATCAACTAGAAAGGCAATTGAAATCTAGCCAAAAATGGTTGGCTACACTGCTTAAAAGTATCAGTGATGGTGTGATTGCTAGTGATGTCCAAGAATCAATAACTTTTATGAATCCCGTGGCAGAGAATTTGACAGGATGGAAGCAAGAAGAAGCTTACGGCAAAAGCTCTTCAGAAGTATTCAATATTGCCAATGCAAAAACTCGTAATTATATCGAAAGCCCTATAAAAAAAGTCTTACGAGATGGTCATGTTTTTAGATTACCCGAAGAAACTATTTTGATTTCTAAAATTGGAGCAGAAATACCAATTGATGACAGTGCTGCACCAATTAAAGACGATCAAGATAATATCACGGGTGCAGTATTGATATTTCGAGACATTACTGAGAGAAAAAAAGCTATTGAAGCTCGTCAAAAGCAAATTGAACAAGAGCAACTTGTAATGCAATTAGAAGCAGTGAATCAACTTAAAAATGAATTTTTAAATTTAGCTTCCCACGAAATGCGATCGCCTCTCAGTAATATGAAGATGATCATTCAAATGTTAAAACTTTCGCCTGAACCAGAGGAAGGGCAGCGTTATCTAGAGCTTTTAGAAGCCGAGTGCGATCGCGAAATGGAACTAATTAATGATTTACTAGACTTACAACGGCTGGAAACTTTATCTGATCTACTGATTAACCCTGATGTTTTATTCTTGCAACAATTATTCCCTTGGGTGATTGAGCCATTTCAAGTCCGTTTTCAAGAATATCAACAAACTCTACAACTTAATCTCCCCTCAGATTTGCCATCGCTGTTTTCAGACCGCACAAGCTTGGAACGAATATTGACAGAATTGCTCCATAATGCAAGTAAATATACTCCTATTGGTGGTGAAATTATCTTAAGTGTGTATCACAACTCTTGTGAAGCGCCTCCATCAACCATCATTACTATTAGCAATTCAGTAGAAATTCCAGCAGCAGGATTACCGCGAATTTTTGAGAAATTTTATCGTATTCCTAATGCAGACCTCAGAAAACAAGGTGGTACAGGCTTGGGGCTAGCGATAGTAAAGAAGTTGGTCGAACAATTGCAAGGAAGTATTCAAGTAGAAAGTAGTGAGGGATGGACGACGTTTACCCTCAAGTTAAGTGATTTAACTAATTCGCCGTAAACGTAACTTTGTATGGGCTATCACCTATGTATATTGCATTGATGAGAAGCGATCGCTTTCATCTTGAATGCTGGATAAACTTTCAACTTCATCATATTATGCAAAATAAGAATTCAAATTATGCAGTAATTGCATTTTGAGGATGCAATAAAGTCTGACAGATGCCATTCTCATAGGTAGGAATAGAGTCGATGGCATATTACAGATAAATCCCCTGGTTCTTACCAGGGGCTTTTGTTTGGAGGGTAAAATGAATGCCACGTCACGATATTTGTCATACTTTGGTTAACATTTCCATAGTTGAGCTGGAGGGCGATTGTTCTCATTTTTGAGTGAAGTGTAAAGAGCGATCGCTTTTTTCTGTTAAATTCAATGCCTTACACTTCTCCTTTGGTTCCTCAATTTGGGGTACAATCAAAAGCCTGCCAATAAATGACAATGCTTGCTGACAGGAGATGCTTCTTATGGCCCGGATGTATTATGACGAAGATGCCAATTTAGACCTTTTGGCGGGAAAAACTATTGCAATTATCGGCTATGGTTCCCAAGGTCATGCCCACGCCCTTAATCTCAAAGATAGTGGTTTGAATGTGATTGTGGGTCTATATCCGGGTAGTAAGTCAGTAGAAAAAGCCACAGCAGCTGGCTTAACTGTGAAAAATGTTGCAGATGCAGCTAATGCGGCTGACTTCATCATGATTTTGTTACCTGATGAAGTGCAAAAAACAATTTACAAAAACGAAATTGAACCAAATCTAGAAGAAGGAAATGTGTTAGCCTTTGCCCACGGCTTCAATATTCACTTTGGACAAGTTGTACCACCTGCTAACGTGGATGTGGTGATGGTAGCACCCAAAGGGCCAGGGCATTTGGTGCGGCGGACTTATGAACATGGAGAAGGTGTACCAGCCCTGTTTGCAATTTATCAAGATGCTAGCGGCCGGGCACGCGATCACGCGATGGCTTATGCTAGAGGTATTGGTGGTACTCGCGCTGGGATTTTAGAAACAACTTTCCGCGAAGAAACTGAAACCGATTTATTTGGTGAACAAGCAGTGTTGTGCGGTGGTTTGAGTGCTTTAATTAAAGCAGGATTTGAAACTTTGGTAGAAGCAGGTTATCAACCAGAATTAGCTTATTTTGAATGTCTGCACGAAGTTAAATTAATTGTTGACTTAGTTGTAGAAGGTGGCTTAGCTAAAATGCGCGATAGTATTTCTAATACCGCAGAATATGGCGATTACACCCGTGGCCCTCGAATTGTCAATGACCAAACCAAAGCAGAGATGCGGAAGATTCTCAGTGAAATTCAATCAGGGCAATTTGCACGGGAATTCGTTTTAGAAAATCAATCTGGTAAACCTGGATTTACCGCTATGCGTCGCCAAGAAGCTGAACATCGGATTGAGGAAGTTGGTAAAGATTTACGTGCAATGTTTAGCTGGCTTAAAAAAGTTTAGTTGCCATAGCTTATCAGTGGACAGTTTTCAGTTAGATGTTTGCTGTTCACTGATTATTGTGAACTTCTCAGAAATGAATTTATTCTATAAACTGCATGTCGAATGCTATTCTCATCACTATATTCTGGATTAATGGGGATATTTTTGCCAAATTCCATTAAAATTCCAGCCCGATAAAGCTTAGAGTGCTTAAACTGTTTTTCTTGAATATCAATACGTATAATTTGTTCTAATGGATGTTCAATAATTGTTTGACCACGTAAACCTTTACGTTCTATAAATACCTTATTAAGACTTTTATAATGCAAGCTGCTAAAATTTTTAGGTTTGTAAATCCCGATTCAAGCATGTAGTGGAAAACCTTTTTTAAATGTGTTACAAAAAATCTGTATTTATTTTTACATTTTTAGGTACAAATAAAAATTCAATATGAGATGCAAAAAAGGTTGATTGTAGAGAATTCCTAAATTTTAGGGACAAGGTGGCGATCGCTGAACTAAAAAGTCAAAAAGACTGCCCGTCTTCTAATAAATGTAGTGATTGGTCAAAAAATTTACTTTGCTTTCAAAGTATAATCCAAGAGTTAAAGAATTTTATCGCGTCCGTCTAATCACTGACCAACATAAAAAGCGATCGCCTCGCAAGAAAACAGATGTACTGTATCCTCTTGGTACATCTGCAACAGATTAAGGTTTTTGTAGGTATTCGAGATCCAGGTGAAGATTAGCTCACTTGACTTTTCTACTTAGGTCTATGGATGGTTTTTCTACTAATTTCCACATAATCCAAGCAAAGAGAGTACATACAAGGATAGTAACTATCAACAAAAAGGCTTCGCTCCAAACAAAATGGCCTAGTAGCTTAAATCCTGTAAGGAACGTCGCACCAGTAATAGGATTATGCACAAGGTACAAGCTATACGAGATCACACTGAGAAATTGTAGCCAGCGCCAGTTTAGCCAAATTTGTAGGCGATTAGTCCGTCCAACTTCTAAAAACACAGCTGCGACAATCACACATGTGAACATGAATAATGACTTGTCACCGATAGATATAAACGTTAGAACTGCACAATAAAAGTAGAAGAATACAGGCTTCAATATATCGATATATGACCAATAAGCAAAAGCTCCCAGAAGAAAACTATACAAATGGGGCAGAAATAATGCAGACCAGAGATGGTTGTTGAAGATATTTAGTGAACACAGAACAGCAAGTACAGATACAGGAACGAAGATTAATGCTCGACCAGAGTTCACACTCTTCAAATCATCTAACTTCTGTGATAAACCTAACAATAAGCAAAAGATCAAATAAAACTGCATTTCCAGACACAGTGTCCAGTACACAGTATTAATCTGATCTAATCCCAGAATTTCTTGAAGATACAGTAGATGTGCTAAAAGATTTCCTAAAGATGGTAGCACCAGTACTTCGCCTTTAACTTGAGACGCAACAACCTCCAAGCACAGAACTAAAGCGATTGAAACGTAATAAGGTATACTAAGCCGGATAAATCTGCCTAAAGTAAAATTACTGAAATAGGCTAAATTAATCTTCTTAGCCCGTAACGAATGTGCAATTACGAAACCACTTAATACAAAAAATATAGATACACCCAAATGTCCCCATTTGAACACTATAACTACAATCCAATCGGGTAGAAGTTTACTTAATTGAGTAATATGATTGCCTGACTCAGCATGATACAGAAGAACCCACAATGCAGCGATGCCTCTTAGCCCATCAAGGAAATAAAAACGGACTTTAGAAGATTTTTCAGTAAGGGGTGCCAATGGGCTACCTTGTTTCATGATTTACCTCTGAACAAAAAGTCTGTAGATACTTCCGTAAATAGCAGTGCAAAATATTTCAAAATAAAATGGTGTTTAGTTTGAGGTTACTTTTTTATATTCGACTAAAGTACGTTGCTTTTTGAGCAACCGGGAAATGTGAAATTGGATTTGTCCTTGCGCTTGGGGCAATTTCCCCATTACACAAAATAGGGAATAAAGAAACGTGTCTTTTGATTTCAGTCCACGTTGTAGAGTACTTTGGTATATGCGATACACTAACAAGATATAAATCATCACTAGAAAAACGATACTCAAACCGGAAGTTAGCCATGCACTTGCAATAGCTAGTACTGGTACAAGTAAACCCCACAACCAAATACTTCGGCTTTCTTTGACCCAATGGCGCTCAGGACTGTAACCATGTAGCCAAGATCCTTCAGCATAAGCATGACCTGCGCGTTGCGATCGCTTCCACCATTGACTTATATGAGTTATTTGAGCATCATGCAGTGTCATCTCTGCATCTATACGTAAAACTTTGCCGCCTGCTTGACGCAGCCGCACACACAATTCTGGCTCTTCGCCTGCAATCAGAGTAGGATTGAATACTCCAACTTTTTTGAGTGCGCTCACCCGCATCATTGAGTCGCCACCACAAGCTTTAGCTTCACCAAGGGGAGTGTCCCATTCGATGTCGCACAGGCGATTGTAAATCGAGTAAGTGGGGAACTCTTCCCGCCGTCGCCCACACACCACTACAACCTCTGGTTGGGCAAGCAATTCACCCACAGCAACCTCTAACCATCCTTCCACTACTCGACAGTCACCATCTACAAACTGGATAAATTCAATATTTGATTTTACTTGTAATAAGTATTCAAACCCTACATTTCTGGCGCGAGCAGCAGTAAACGGAATTGATAAATCAAGCTTTACTACATGGACACCTAAAGATTGAGCTAGTGCTAAACTCCCATCGGTGGAGCCAGAGTCTACATAAACAACTGTTACTGATTCACTGATCACTGATATTAAGCAATCATGAAGGCGATCGCCTTCATTTCGTCCGATCACAACTATTCCAACTGGCTGCAAATTCTGACCTCCTCCACTCCTCAATATTCCGTTCAAATAAAGCAGTAGTTGATAAAAATAAGTTTGGAAAGTTTTTAGTTAGCAATGTCTAAACTCTGGGGGAAAACTCCAAATACAATCAACTTGCCTTCGTTAATTATTGAGTTTGATATCAAAAATAAATAATTTATGGACTGTAGTTCACAAACATTAGGTATTAACCATAAATTTAACACTACATACAAGACTATCTCAATATTTCAACTTTTTGTCAAAAAACAACTACTCTCTAGTTATATTAACTGATATCACCAGAGTAGTCTGTAATAATATCTAGTTTCTTTATATTATCTTCATCAAGATCTAAATATAATTTCAAATATAAGTCGAAAAAAATACCAACATCGAACTCTACACCGAGTAAAATTTGAATTAATTGAAAAAACTACTGCCCGTATATTTGCAGCCACAAATATACCACTAGTTTGCTTTGTTTAGGCTTTACGAGAAGTGGTTTTAACATGACAATTAAGAAATCAATAATTTTTGATATCAAAACCATAAAGCCGTAAAGTCAGTGCTTCAATTATCTATTTTGGTAATTGTAAAATCGAATCATTATAGTTTTGAAACTGAGTAACTTTAAACATATAATGGGCACTTCATCCAAATTTTATATACCATCCCTTGATGGGATGAGAACTGTTGCGTTCTTAATTGTTTTTTTAGCTCATGCGGGGCTGAGCAAGGTTGTTCCTGGAGGCTTTGGTGTAACAGTCTTTTTCTTTCTCAGCGGTTACTTAATTACAACTATTCTCCGACGAGAGTATGACCGCTATCAAACTCTTGATTTTAAGAGTTTTTATCTTAGACGAATATTACGTATTTTACCTCCATTTTATTTTGTGTTGTTGTTAGGAGTAACCTTAACTTTTTTAGGATTCCTTGAAGGGCAAATTCACCTCCCAGCTTTATTATCTCAAGCTTTGCACTATGCCAACTATTATGCAATTTTTGTCGGTGGGGGAACAACTATCGGCAGTGGTGTATATTGGTCTCTTGCTGTCGAAGAACATTTTTATTTGCTTTTCCCTTTCCTTTATTTAGCTTTACGTAAACTGCATTTGAGTCCTAAAAAGCAAATGCTAGTTTTTTGGGTACTGTGTTTAGCTGTCTTGTTGTGGCGATGTATTCTAATTTACGGCTTTGGAGTAGATGCAAGTCGTACCTTTTATGCATCAGATACCCGAATGGATAGCATATTATTTGGCTGTGCCTTAGCAGTTAATGGTAATCCAATGATGGATTCTCAGTCTTGGTCTAATAGACTATGGAAGCAATTTTTGCTGCCTATAGGAATTGTCTTACTGCTTTTTTCCTTTTTATATCGCTCCTTTGAATTTCAAGAAACTTTTCGTTATACCATTCAAGGAATTGCTTTATATCCAATATTCGTTACCGCTATTCGTTTTCCAAATTGGGGATTATTCCAGTTGCTAAATTTAGAGTGGATGCGTTTTATTGGAGTACTCTCATATTCGCTTTACCTTGTACATCACACTGTTATTTATGCTGTTTATATGTATCTGCCCCAATTTAATAAAGTAATCCAAGGAGGAATTTCTTTATTGATTTCATTTGGATTAGCTTATGCCATCTACAAGTTTATAGAGTTTCCAGTAATACAGATACGCAAAAAGTTATCTTAATATAGCGGTTTCCAACTGGGTGAGGTACAAGCATAAATAATTAACCGTTGATGGACGCAGATGAACGCGGATAAATTTGTACCTCACAAATGTGAGAATCGCTATATTTCAATTAGCAATTTAGCTTGTGGACTCAGCTACAAAACTGTGCATTAACCATTCCTACTCGCTTTGCCTTCTTTGGCTTAAAGATAAAGCGATTGTTAAATATAAAACCCAATAAATATTAGATAAACGTAGTAGATAACTTTCCGTCATGTTATTCATTGCCAAAAACATTAGAAAAGCTAAAGGCCAAATATCTTCTGGGTTTTGAGCTGCGTAAGCCCTATTCAATGCCCGAAAATAGGTTATGGCGAAATTAATTAGAAATAATAATAAACCTATCAAACCAACATCTAAAGCTAAATCAATGAAACCATTGTGGGCATGAGGTGGTATGAAACCAACTGCCACTGCTTGACCAGATGCGATCGCATATCTACTTCCTGGTGCCCAAAATGCACCACGTCCAAAACCTAGCAATGGGCTTTCCTGGAGTTTAGTTAACGCTACATCCCAAATAATTGTCCGTCCAGTTAAGGTGGGGTCTTTTCCTAGACCAGTTACAATAGACACCCATTCTGTTAAACCTACTGTAGTAATACATGCAATTATTAAAACTGCAATATTTAAATAAACTATGCTAACTTTTCCCCGCCACTGAAAATTACGATATATCCACAACATACATATCAGAAGCAAAGAAATCACAAGAGAAGATTTTGAAGTTGAAAGCACCATCATAACTAATGATGCACCAAAACCCGCCCACTTATAGAAATAATGTATTGGTTTCTCAATAGGCAGTAAAAAGAATGCTAATGAGCTTAAAACCATCATGCTGCCAAAAGTGTTTTTATAATCATAGATTCCTTTCCATGCCCCTGGGTGATCTGCCCCATGTATACCAATAGAAGGTATTGCTAGGGCATAATATAAACTCAGTACAATTCCTATAGTAAATGTCCATGTAATTAGTTTGACCTGCTCTTTAAAGCTAAATCGCATTGCAAAATATAAAGCAAACATGGTCATTTGCAAAACTTCACGCAAATTTTTAAGTGTAAATACTGGAAAAAGTGACCAGATAAACGACAATAAAATTATCAACGTTAATATACAAAGTAGTATATTTCGACTGGCTATAAAAAGAGACTTCTTCCACTGAACGCAAATTACAATCCCAACAGTTACCCAGATAAAATACCGGATTAATGTGAGTATGCTGTATGGAACAACTAAGCCTCCTGTAAAAAAGGTTAAGCTTAAAACAACGAAAAAGTTTTCGACAATTGTGAGAAATTTTTTCATAATAAAAAAATAGAGAATGCGATTAAAATTTATTTATTATATTGTATGAAACTTTTTTTGTATCTATGCATTTTTGTAAATATATAGATTTGTTAACATAAAATATGGATTCATGTAAAAGGTATGTTATAAAAATCAAAAATATAGATCATTATGAAAATTGCTTATATAATTCTGGCACACAAGAATCCTGAACAATTGGTACGTTTGATTCTTCGACTCCAAGATGAAGATACATCCTTTTTCATTCACATTGATAGAAGAGCAAATGACAAGATATACAATCATCTAGTAAAGCAACTTAAGAACATCACAAATGTTCATTTTTTAAAACGATATAGTTGTTATTGGGGAAATTTTAATATTGTCCAGGCAACTATTGAAGGTATAAGACAATTAATTAAATCAAATATAGCTTTTGATTATACAATTCTCCTGTCAGGTCAAGATTATTTAATTAAAACTAATACTCAAATTAAAGAATTTTTAGAAAAATCAGAAGGTAAGCAGTTTATAGAATCTTTTGCCTTAAAATCTGAAAATAGGTGGACTAATCAAGATGGATGCTATCAGGCTTTAAATAGAGTGCAATACTGGCATTTTCGTCTTCGTGGTAAACATTTTTATTTCACCCTTAAGCGTAGATTTCCTTCAAATTTAGAAGCCTATGGTGGCTCTCAGTGGTGGTGTTTATCACGAGAGTGCATACATTATATTAATAACTTCATTATTAACAATCCCAATTTTGTTAACTACTTTAAATATGTTTTTATTCCTGATGAAAACTTTTTTCAGACCATTGTCTCCAATTCTCCCTTCAAAAATTATATTGTCAACGATGATCTCAAGTATGCTGACTGGGAGAATGCTAATCCCACACCTCCAGCAATTATAGATAAAAGTTACTTCAATACCCTCGTAAATTCTCCAAAGTTGTTTGCTAGGAAATTTGATATCACTAGAGATCCAGAAATATTAGATTTAATTGACCACAAAATACTAGGAATATCTGCTAAATGATTAACTAGACTTGAACCGAATCAAGTCTAGTTTTACAAAGTTAATTAGAGCATACCAGCAAATTTTGGGAACAAATGTTGCTTAATTAAGTCACTTCGATGTTGAAATACTGCTTGTTCATCAAAGGGTTGACCAGATAGTGCAGCTTTAAAAATCAACTCACTTAATCTTGTTCGGTCTGAGTTGAGTTCAACTATCAATTCAGCTAGTTTTTGCCAATTATTCATTGGCACTAATGCACCACCTTGATGTTCCGATAAAAGCCCTTCGGAATAGGGACTGCTATAACCAACAATAGGACAACCGGAAACTAAAGACTCAACTAAACATCGAGGCGATTCTGGAGTTTTGTGACAGAATAGGAAGATATGATGTTTTCTCATCGTTGACAAAATTCGGCTCCGATCATCAACAAATCCGGCCAAGTGGATTCGATCAGCAATACCCAATTCATCAGCGAGTGACTTCATATCTGGAAGAAGCGGCCCATCCCCAAGCCAAGTAGCTTGTAAATTAACACCAGCCTCGCAGAGATAATGTATGACTCGCAGCCAATCAAATGGGCCTTTCATCTGTGCGGCTCGTCCTACATAGCAAATCAGCAAAGGTTGATCATTTGATAGTGATTTAATTTTCAACTCAAGACTGGAAGCATCAATCTGATCTGACTTTTTTGTGTGGATATCATATACACAATAAGAGGTTTTACAGAAAGATGAATATGCGCTATAGCAATCTTGTCCTTGGAAAAGACCCAACTGAGAGTGGCGAATCAGATATCGCTGATAGGGTTTGAGCAAAGGTAGCGTAATCAATAGCTCTTTGACAAGACGCTTGAATGGTACTTTCTTGCGTGACTCTTTTTTTAATAAAGTTCGACTGATAACTTCATATTCAACACGATCTGCCCAGATGGCATAAGGACGTTTAAGCTTGATGGCTTCTAGACAAGCGATCGCTCCCCAATCTCCGACAACTCCACTGAGGGCAAAACAAAGATACTGACATTCCTGAATTTTTTTATTTAATAATTGACTTATGGGTTGATAGTTTTTAATAAATTCAGGAATTTTATAAGCGTAAGGTAATGGAATTAATTCTAGTCTATCTGCACAAGGCAACTCAGCGATCGCCTGCCATGTCATTGAAGTCTTGCTGTTTGCAGCAATGTCTTCTGGCATCACAGGACAAGCCATGACAACGCGATCAAAGTTTTCTGCCCAGCGTACCAAACCCTCACAAGTTTGATCATCAAATCCTAAACGCCCTTCTACTGTCCGAAACGGAACAGGCATTACTAATAAAATTTCTTTTTTCATAAGATTAATTATGGCTCTGAAATATTCACTGAGTCGCGTTCTGTACGAATCCACTTATTTTGAGGTTGCACCAAAAATTTGAGATAAATAGGGATTTTCCAGAGAATATAAAAAGGAACCGTTAAAAGTTCTTGTAAAGGTAAGTCGGTACGCCCAAATTTAACCCAAGCTCCAAGAATCGCAATCAGCAGAAACAAACCTGCTGTAGACAAAAAAGTTACTGGCATCCAGAGTGCTGTCAAGACTGCAAACACCAGAGAAATTGCCATTAGCAATAACCAGATAAAAATCAGCAAAGATAGAGGCGGCACGCACATATCTAAAGCGCTGATCAACAAATCTAACCTTTTTTGAGCTACTGATGCTTTGAGTAGCACAGGAACGTAAGTCAGTAGAGTTTTCAAGTGACCATGTTCCCAACGAGTTCTTTGACTTTTAGTTGCTTGTGCTTGTTGTGGCAATAGTGCAGTCACATAAGCTTGGGGGCAAAACACTGGTACATATCCGGCTATAGTCAAATCTAAGCCGAGTTTCATGTCTTCAACAATGTAACCGCTGGCTAAATCAACAGAACGAATTACAGACCAAGGAAAAGCCATACCTGTACCAGTGAGTAAGCAAGGCATTTTTAGTTGAGCTAACCCAAGAGGACGAACTAAATTCTTCACCTTGAAGGCAAATGCTGACACTGATTCTTTTGGGCTAGAATTACTAGCCTTTGTCATTAGGTAGGTAGCTTGAACGGGTCGCTTTGTGGCGATCGCATACTGAATTAATTTTTTAATCGCACCTGGTTCAACTTTACAGTCAGCATCAACAAATACAACAACATCAGGTGGCTCTGACTCTAGAAATCGCAAACCATAATCTAAGGCGTATCCTTTACCTGTAAGCAGAGGATCATGACGCTCGATCACTGTAGCACCAGCTGCACGAGCAATTTCTGCTGTCGCATCACTACAATTATCAGCAATTACAACTAAATGGTGTTGTTTTTGTAATTGTAATTTGATGTTTAGGAGTGTTGAACTAATTACAACTTCTTCGTTATGTGCCGGGACTAATACTGTAACTTTTGTATTTTGCCAATTATTCTCACTAAATTGAGAAGGAACTGGAAACAAGGCCGCAATACATTCTACAAAAAGAACTAAACTTAGAACTAGTAAACCTAATGCGCTTACTATCAGAACACCATCAATTCCTAGAACCAAGTATGGATTCATAGCCATTAGTTATACCTGTAATTATTTACTTGGTTTAGATATTTTTATAGTTATACAAAGCTTTTATAATTGACTAAGTTCATTAGTTTCCAGTTGGCGATCGCACTGGGAGTAATTGACGATTTTTGCCGGGATGCCAACTGCTGTTGCTTCTGCTGGAACATTACACAGAACTACGGCATTAGCACCAATATTTGCGCCATCTCCAACAGTGATATCACCAAATATTTTTGCACCAGCACCAACATTGACACGTTTACCCAACTTTGGTGCATCGAATGGACGGTCTAAATAGCGGTTCCCCAAAGTAACACCTTGGCGGATAATACTGTCATCACCAATTGCACAGTACCCATGAATTACAATCGCTCCTTGATGTTCAATAATCACCCGGCGACCAAGTTGAACAGTATAAGGTAGCTCAATTCCATAAGTGTTGCGGACTTTACGATATAACATCCGATAGAGAATACTAAGGGGTGCGCGCAGAAGCTTAGGTTGAATCTTCATCCTCCAGACTCCAAAACGCTGAACGACTACTGCTCTAAATCCTGGTTTAGTCCAATCTCGTCCATGAGCAATCCAATCTTCTTTGATTTGTTGCCAAAGATTGAGAGTAGTCAATTGTATTTCCCCTATATCTACTCTCAACTCCAATGGTGTACTCATAATCTAATTAAGTTTCTGTTCTAATAGTTTTAGGATAATGGTACAGTAATTACCTTTTCAATCTTTTGTTCCGGGTGTAAACTGTTGTAATAAAAGTAATTAGGTGACTCTTGCTTGATATTAACGCCATTAGCAATGATGCCCAAAATATTAGCTTCAGAACGAGATAAGAGGGCTTTGGCGACATTAACACTCGTTGTATCTACAACGTCAGGTCTCACTACAACTAATACTCCATCTACCATTTTGCCTAAAACTGCTGCATCAGCAGTCCCCACTAAAGGAGGAGTGTCAAAAATAACGTAGTCATATTTCTGGAATAATGTATCAATCAAAGTGAGCATAGGCTCTGAATCGATCAAAGATAGAGAATTAGGCGGTAGATCTCCAGTTGTAAGTACAGATAAATTAGGAGTAATTTGTTGCACTGTATCAAACAATTCTTCTTGACCAGCTATGACATTACTTAAACCTACAGTGTTAATTAAGCCCCAAAGATGATGTTGAGACGGCCGGCGCATATCTGCATCAACTAACAGCACTCGTCGTCCTGTCTGAGCGATTACTGCTGCTAAATTAGCAGAAACTTCTGATTTACCTTCTCCAGGAACAGAACTTGTGACTACAATTGTACGAACTTTTTTATCTAAACTAACGAATTTTAGATTTGCCTGAAGCATTTGATATGATTCGTGAATTACTGATCGAGGAGATGTTTCGACAATAATTCGGCGAGAGATTCGTTTTAAGGTTAAAGCTTCTGATTGAGATGGTTTTTTAATTTTAAAAGCTGGAATTAATCCTAGTAAATTATGATCAAAAAGTTCTTCTGCTTCTTTAGAAGTCTTAACTCGTTTATCAAGTACATCAATTAAGAAGGCAGTCGCTACCCCAAGCAGTAAGCCGCCAAATACTCCACCTACTAAAAGTAGGATTTTCTTTTTCATCGCAGATGGATCGCGTCCTACCTCAGCATATTGCAGTATGCGTGCATTACCAATAGTTTGACTTTCTACAAGTTTTATTTCTTGATATTTAGTCCAAAGATTTTCATAATTTTTTTGCGCTAGTGATAATCTTCGTTCTAATTCTCCTTGAATTTTCTTTAAATTTGGCAGAGCATAAGCCCTCTGATTGTAAGAATTTTTGATACTAGATATAGATTGTAACTTGCTTTCTAAACCTAAACGTTGTGACTGGAGTTTGACATACTCTGAAGCTAAATTCTGCTTGATTTCACCTATTTGCAATTTTCCAGGTTCAATTCTTGTTTGAGATCCTGATGACTCGGCAATTCGTTTTTGCAATAAATCTCGTAAACCAGCTTCTTGACTTTTGAGATCAATTACTTTTGGATCTTCATCGGTGAAGCTTGCTTGTCGAATTGTGAGCTGAGTTTGAATTTTTTGCAGTTCAACTAATAATTCTTGTACACCAGATACTTGACTTAATGAGGTAACATCTAAAGCCTGATCTGCTGATAGCTGTAATTGACGACGTATTTGTTGCTCTTGTGTGTTCAAGTTTGCTATTTGAAGGCGAGTATTATTTAATTCGTCATCAATAGCAAGCATAGATTTTACTGTTCCTGTCGCCTCTTCTTCCAAGTCGACAATTCGATTTTGAGATCTAAATTGACGTAAGGCTTCTGCTGCTTGATCTAATTCCCTTTTAGCCTGTGGTACCTGTTTTTCTAGAAATTTACCTGCTGCTATTACCTTGGAACGGTTATTTAAAATGTTATTAGCAACAGCAGATTTCATTACTTGATTAACTACTTCTTTCGCAACTTCTGGCTCTTTAGATACATAAGAAACCTTAAGCCCATCAGTTCCGATAATTGTTTCCACCTTGATTGCAATTGACTCGGTATCAAGAGGATTGCCATCTTTATCTTTGAGCTTGAGAGTATCGATTACCTCTTGTAAAACAGGCACAGATTGTACTAGTAAAGCCTGTGTATCTAGAGGGTTAGATCCAATTGATTCCAGATTTCCTAACTTTTCTCCGACTCCTGTAAGAGATGAAGTACGATTCAATTCAAAAAGTAATTTACCACTTGCTTCGTATGTAGGTGGTTGGATGAGAAAATTAACCACACCTAATGTTGCAAAAGCTGTAAATACTCCTGAAATTATTAACCAGCGACGTTTCAGAACTAGCCAATACTTTTGAACATCTATTTCTTCGGAATAATTTTTAATCTCCATAAAAGTTACTTAAGTTGTGGATAAATGGGTAGTTAGAGATATTCATAAGCTTTGACTTTGAATAACTTAACTTATATATAATTTTTGCAGCATCAGCCTTAACAAGGCTTATGGATAAAAGCAGAGATAAAAGTTATTTTTTTACCTTTTATTCATAATGTTGCAAAAACTACTTTTGTTAAGATGTCTAATAACTTAGCAAATCTTTTAAGGAATAGACCAGGGTTTTCTACACTTTCCTAAAAACTCTTCACAAACAACTACAGCTTATTAACTAAGTATGTTGAATTTTTATTTTTTAGCTGCTGCAAGTATGATGCTAGAGATTGTTAGCTTGTTAGCAGTATACTATAGCTGCTTTTGTAATCGTTTTGACAAGTAAAGTTCGACTTCAGGCATGACATATTTATGCATTTGGCTATGGATAGTTTGTTCAATCCCTGTGAGTGTTGTTGACTATTTGGTAGGGCTATCCTCGTAGAGGATTTTAGTGATCGCCTGGATATGTTCTTGTAAAGCTTCTTCTTTTTCCGGGTTCATGCTTAAAGACGTGTTGATGGCGATCATGTTCTCCTTTTTGTGACCTGCTTTGGAAAACGTCCCATAGTCCCGTTTATTAAGTTGATGTTGCTTAACTACTGACCAAGGATTTTCATAAAGTTGGAACTTTTGTTGCAATATTAAAAATAAAAATGGGATGGCATCAAAAAGATATCTCTTCCAAAGCCGCTGAGGTTCGCTTAGTAGCCTATGTAACCATTCTATTCCAACTTCACTCATCCATTTTGGCGATCGCTGGAAATTTCCTGCCTCAAAATTAATAGTTGCGCCAATAGCTAAGAATGTTTTGATTTTCTTAAGTTGCCCTTTATATTTAGAAATCCACATTTCTTGCTTAGGAGCGCCTACACCAATTGCTAGAACTGTAGCTCCTGAAGAATTAATCATATTGACAATATTTTGGCACTCTTCTTCGTTCTTCTCAAATCCAAACGAAGGTGAGTGGGCTGCTACAACTATATTTCGACCGGCTTTGGCATTAATCTTTCGTTGTGCAGTCTTAACTAATTCTGCTTCACCTCCCAGCAAAAATATTTTGACATTTTCATCATGTTTGTAATGATTATAAAAAGCTGGGAATAAATCAGACCCCGAAATTTTCTCCTTAATTCGTATATTCAAGAAAGAAGCTGCATACATCAGGATCTTACTATCACAAACTATATAGTCTGCCTCTTTGTAAACATAATAAAAATCTGGATTTTTCTGCAATTGCATAACGTGATTTACATTAGGTGTAAACACAACACCACCATACTGTAAATTTTCTAACAACTCAGTCATTGTGATGTTGTTGATGGATACATTTAGCACCTTCACTTGTCTCATAACCACTGTCAAAATAATTGCTAATTAAGTGGAAAATTTTTACGGAATCTAGCCAAATTAGTAGTTTTGCTTTATAGATAACCAACAATATGCACTGAACAAGAAATAAAATCAGGTTAAACTACTACAATCTGCAAACCGCAGGTTAAGTTGATGACTGAATTGAATTGTGTATATTTACTTAATACTAAAGTTGAATATAACTTTTTTTTCAGTAATTGCAAATAGTTAATATAAAGTTAAGATGAAATTAATATGTAAATACCGAAAATATTCTTAAAGAGGTTGTAAAGAATACCATGATAAATTGTGCTATGAAAACTAGAAAAGGTTTGGTATTAGTGCTGAAAGTAGATTACTCATTTGCCTAAATTACCCTCTTAAGAAGATGCAAATAGCCATCTAAAACAATGTTTTTTTCCTCTTTAGATCATTATTACTGATGTGTACGGTAACATCTGCGTTATTCTTTGTACTATTGCTAAGTGGAATACTACTGTCTCTCAAATTATCGATTAAATTCTCTGAAAGTTTTAGTAGGCTTTGTTTTTCAGTCTTTGCTTAGGTTGTTTTGAAGATAATTTAAAAGGTAATCTTTATAGTAATTTTCAAAAACAACTTCGTATCTATAGATAAAATTTACACATATTCATTGAATGTACTTTGCAAAAATCTTGTGTTAGTGTCATATTTGTTTCAGGAAGCTGTACTCACTACTTAATTAAGTAGTAAGCGCAGTATGTAATCTGAACAGGTTATAAATAGAAATACTTTAACACTGTATGATTTCCTTGACTTTGGTTTACTTCATGTTGGTTTAAGCTAACGTGCAAATAACTTGTATATTTTTTAATTTTGACAAAATTCCAAATTTTATTTTCAGATACCCTGTGGCCATAAACAGGTTCAATTAATGCATTCAAAGTCAACATGAAAATTGCATATCTGGTTAATCAATATCCTAAAGTCAGCCACAGTTTTATCCGACGTGAAATTGCAGCAATTGAGGCTAGCGGTCTATCAGTGTCACGTTTTTCCATTCGCTCATGCGAATCTGAATTGGTTGATTCAGAGGACAAACTGGAATTACAGAAAACTCGAATAGTTTTGGGTGTAGGCATACTAGGTTTGCTGCTTAACCTATTCAAGGTTGCCATAAATAGACCAATTCCTTGGCTTAGAGGTTTATTTTTGGCTCTTAAAATTGGTAAGTCTTCCAATCGAGGTATTCTTTACCACATCATATATTTAGCTGAAGCTTGTATTTTGCTGAATTGGTTTCATGAATCAGGGATAACTCATTTACACGCTCACTTCGGAACCAATCCAACCACTGTAGCAATGTTATGTCAAGCGATAGGTGGGCCTCCTTATAGTTTTACAGTTCACGGCCCAGAGGAATTTGACCAACCCAAAAGTTTAGCTCTTACGGAGAAGATAAATCGAGCTGCATTTGTTGTCACTATTAGTAACTTTAGTAGAGGTCAGCTTTATCGTTGGTGTGACCATCAACAATGGAAAAAGATTCATGTGGTTCGCTGTGGTGTGGACAATTATTTTTTAAATTGTCCTACGACAGCAATTACATCAGAGCCAAACTTAGTATGTGTCGGTCGCCTTTGTGAACAAAAAGGACAACTACTATTAATAGAAGCAGTCAAGCAACTAGCAATTGAAGGATTGCAGTGTAATTTGACTTTAGTCGGTGATGGTCTTTTGAGACCGGAAATAGAAACTTTAATTGCAAACTATGGTCTAGAACAGCACATCAAGATTACTGGTTGGGCTAGTGGTGCTGAGGTTCAAAAATATATTATGAACTCTAGGGCTTTCATTCTAGCTAGCTTTGCAGAAGGACTACCTGTAGTAATTATGGAAGCTTTGGCATTAGAGCGTCCAGTTGTTAGTACTTATATTGCTGGAATTCCTGAACTGGTAAGACCGGGAGTTAACGGATGGCTTGTACCATCAGGTTCAGTGGAAGCTTTAGCAGAAGCCATGCATCAAGTACTACAATTTCCCCCAGATAAACTTGAGCAAATGGGTAAAGCTGGACATGCTTCTGTAAAAGATATGCATAATATCGCGCAAGAAGCAAGCAAATTGATCAATTTGTTTCGAGAAAATCACAAATCTCCAAAGTTTCAATACTATAGCAGCGGACAGGAAATAGAGAAAAATAAACAGGCTTAAAAGTCTCTTGGTATCAGGATTTTAAAACAGCTTATGTCCTAAACTACCTAGCAACAGCTATGACTAAAGTTAAATTTCTGCAATTAACCGAAATCTTGGTTAATTAGCTTAAATACCCTTAAAACTTTGATTACATAAATATTCTTATGACTCAGGAAGAATCTTTAAAACCAATTCATTCAAATACTTTAATGCAGAGACGATTATATTGGGTTGACTATGCCAAAGGAATCGGCATTTTTTTAGTTGTGGTTGGGCACATTCTTCGCGGACTAGTAAACAGTTCTATATTGCAACCAACTACACTGCTGAACTTTGTTGATAGTTGGATTTATGCTTTTCACATGCCTCTGTTCTTTTTTATCTCAGGTTTGTTTGTACAGCGATCGCTATCTAAACCTTTGAACAGTTTTATGTTAGATAAGTTGTATACAATCGCCTATCCCTATTTCATTTGGTCTGTATTACAAGGTATATTTCAAGCTGTAGGATCGCGTTACACCAACAAGCCATCCTCACTTAGCGATATTTTAAAGATTGGTTATGAGCCAATCATGCAGTTTTGGTTCCTTTATACTCTATTTGCTATCTTCTTGGTTTATGGAATCTTTAATAAGCTAAAACTATCTCCAGTTTTATTTTTAGCTTTTTCGATTTTGCTTTACAGTTTGCATGTCTTAGATGTCAGCTTCGGCCCTTGGGGCGTATCGTATTTATTTCGTCGCCATGCAATTTACTTTGCTCTAGGGGCAGTTATAGGTAGTGGTGTCTTGACATCATTTATTGCCAGAACTAAGCCTTATACCTTGCTACTGATGACCTTAACAGGATATCTTGTAGTTGGGTTAGCAGTTCAACTTCAACTTGCAGAAAACTTAATTGCAATTCCTCTTTTGGCAATATTTGGAATTGGATCTTCAATTAGTTTGGCAGTTTTACTGGACAAGTTCAATCTTGTATCATCAGTCAAAAACTGGGGAATATTTTCTCTAGAAATTTTTGTTGCTCACACCATTGCTGCGTCTATTTTACGCATTGTGATCCAAAAAATATTTGGTGTTACAGAACCAGTCATCCATTTTATTTTAGGAACAACAATTGGTATTTACGCTCCCATTGCCCTTAGTATGATTTGCTTAAAATTAGAATTTCCATACATGTTTACACTCAAAAATCTGAAGAAAAAGAGCATTGTTGTATGAACCGCAGTTTAGTAGCTTAATTAGGGGCGACTTAATAGACAAATAGTATCATCAATTAAACTTTTAATAGCTGAGTAATTCCATTCGAGAGCAAATCAGTTTCATGCTTACTTTAAAAACTATTTAATGACTTTATTGTCTTGTTTTAATGTCATTAAATAAGTGCATTATTCCACCGAATTTGAAATAATTATGACATCTTTGAAAAAACTGGCTATCCGTGGAGCAATCTGGACAATAGCAGGTTATGGAAGTAGCCAAGTTCTGCGGTTTGGTAGCAACTTGATATTAACTCGTCTATTAGTACCAGAGTTTTTTGGTCTGATGGCTGTAGCCAACACCCTAAGAGTTGGTATCGAATTATTCTCAGACATTGGTATTGCTCAAAGTATTGTTAACAATAAACGTGGTGATGAGCCAGCTTTTTTAAATACCGCCTGGACATTAGCCGTACTTCGTGGCTTAGCACTTTGGCTATTTTGCCTACTACTAGCTTGGCCAATGGCAAAATTCTACAATGACGATCGCCTGCTGTGGTTAATTCCCATCGTGGGATTATCCTCAGTTTTTGACGGATTTAGTTGCACTAGCATACATACTCTGCATCGTCGGATCAACTTAGGCAGATATACCGTATTTGAACTCGTTGTACAGGTATTAACACTAACTACCTTACTGATTTTAGCTTACTTAAATCCCAGCATTATATCCCTAGCTATTGGAGTAGTAGCAGGAGCAATATATAGAATGCTAGGTAGCTATTTATTAATACCCAAATATTCCAACCGTTTTGCTTGGGACAAAGATGCACTTAAAGAAATCGTATCTTTCGGTAAATGGATATTTCTAGCAACAGGATTAACATTTTTAAACGAGCAAGCCGATCGCTTAATTCTCGCTAAATTACTTTCATTTAAATTATTAGGAGTTTATACAGTAGCTTATACTCTCGCAGGTATACCCCGCGAAATTATTAAAACTGTTAGTCACAGAGTTATTTTTCCAGCAATTTCCAACCAAATTGACTTACCAAGATCAAGTTTGCGAATTAAGATTCTTCGCCAACGTCAAATGATATTAATTGGGTTTGCAATATCATTAGCAGCTTTAGTGACTGTTGGCGATTTAGTTATCGCTGTACTTTATGACAATAGGTATGCAGATGCAACTTGGATGATGCCAATTTTGTCCTGTGGTATTTGGTTTTCCGTATTATTTTACACTATTAGTCCGGCTTTATTGGCAATTGGCAAACCTTTGTATACTGCCCAAAGTAACTTAGCAGGGTTTGTGGTCATTGGCTTGGGATTACCCCTAATGTTTTTCTATTTTGGTACAGTCGGAGCAATTATCTTGATTGCAGTGAGTGATTTGCCTTTATATCTAGTTAACCTCTATGGGCTTTGGCAAGAAAAACTCTCTTGTTTAACTCAAGACCTTCAGATTACTGCTTTTTTTATTGGTATATTGACTGTATTTCTAACTATTAGAAATTACTTAGGATTTGGGCTGCCAATTCAAGCGCTATTTTGATGTAAGTTCGCCCACCATAATGCCACGACCTGCCAATGCAGCATAAATGATATTTGGCGATCGCATATCACCTTCTATATAAGTCAACCCAGGAAATTGCAATATATTAGGATTACTGATTGGCACCCAAGTTTTACCCATATCTTGAGATTTGTACATTGTGTCTTGATTCGCGCCACCAACACGACCGAAAATGTAGATATACGGGTTGGTATTTGAGGAACCCTTACCGAAGGCAATTAACTCGCAGCTATCTACCGATGAAATAATACTAAAAGTTTTGCCGCCATCAAGAGAACGATATAATTTATTACCATTGATATCTTCAGGGTTGCGAGCAAAACTCATCCAGACATCACCCATTTTTGTGGGATTCGGAACAATTGCTGGACGAATTAGCCATGTAGGCAAATTTCCCGATGCACCTTTTTGCCAATTTGCACCACCATCTTTACTGTAGTAAAACGTCCAACCGTCGTAATAATAGAAAGTTTGTCCTTGTGGGTCTTGGCGATCTGCTGCCAATATATACGTATTCACCCACGGAGAAATGGTATTAGGCCAAGATTTGGGTAGGGCTGTGTAATGTGTATGCTCGTTGTTCTTGGGGTCATAGGGACTCGGTGGAGATGGATGGTCTAGATTGTTAGTCAACTTCCATGTTTTACCACCATCGATGGTGTAGTGTGGCCAGGTTCCCCAAGTAGGTGCCCAGACCATATTTTGCGGATTAGTGGGGGACATGGCTATCTGACCGCCGATTGGCATAGCCTGTTCCTGACCAGATTTGTCCGATTTCCAAAATGTTTCTTTAGGAATAGAATCGAAGGCCTGCCAAGTTTGACCGTTATCTTTAGTCATACCATAGACTGGCCAATAACCTTGCCACTGGTGGAAGCCTACAAATGCAGCATAGTCAGGTTTTTTATAAGAATAATCCATACCTGTCGCGCCAGCAACATGAGGAAATGGTGTAGGATAAACCTGCCAATCGGGGTTTGCCCATTTATAGGCAGGATTGATGGGAATGTTTGTTGGGTTAATCTTGTTGCATGGTATATGTTTACGGTCTAGATGACGAAAGCCAATCATATCTTGTACAGCACTCAATAAATCGGCTCCTCCTTTGGCCTTGGGCTTGGGAGGAACGCGCACCATGTTTGCATCGAGTTCCTCCAGATTTTTCATCAGCCATTTATAAGTTGGGGTAGCAGCTGTAACATTATCAGTTCGCGCCACACCCCAGCCATTTGTCCACCAAACTTGTTTGGGGTTACTGGGATCGATGGCAATTGCTGCTGCACCTGTGGCGGAGTACGACTGATAATAAGGAGGCGCAGAGAAATTTACATGATCTTGGGGATTGTTAGCATCATAAGCGCCCATCTGCATAGTCTGCTGATTCCAAGTTGTACCTCCGTTTGTGGAACGATAGACATTGCGATCGGAGATGGCCATCACTGTATTTGGTTGGTCTGCTTGGACGGTTACAGCTGAATAGAATCTGTTAGTCCCGTCAGGATTAATATCAGTCCATGCGCCGTTTTTGTACTTGCGGACTGCACCAGATGTTTGAGTACCATTTCCCCCCCATGTGCCGAAGCTAACATACAAAGTTCCATCAGAGGCGATCGCACTGCGTAATGGATCTATACCACCAGCAATATTTGTCCAAGATTTACCGCCGTCAGTACTGCACCAAACACCACTCCCATGAACCCCAACATAAATTTTCTGGGTAGGGTTATTAGGTTTACCACTGTTTTTGTCAAACCCAACAAAGGTAAAACCAGGTATATCTGGATTGTCAGAACCGTCAGGCTTTTTATATTGTGGCAAGCTACTAGGAGCAGGTAAGCCATTGGAAACTTGAGTCCATGCTTGTTGACCATCCTTTTTCCAAAGACCATTTCTGCGAGAGGCAAAATAAAGCAAATTAGACTGATTGGGATCAACTGCTAATCTCTCACCTGTATCAGAACGGTAAGCTTGGTTGGGGCCAACATAGACGTTTTTTTCACCTAAACCTGTTGGTTGCCAACTGGCTCCTTTATTTTCAGAAACCATTACCTCGCCAGTATACTTGTATTTTTTCTTGCCATCAGTATCCTGGAAGCTCAAGTTATTGCGATTGACTACTACATAAACGCGCTGCGGTTGTTGAGGATCAATGGCGATGCTTTCTACCCCGATTCCCCCTCCCGAAAAGTTGGAATTAAACATATCCATCAGGGGAAGCCATTGGTCATTTTGGTCGTTGAACCGATATGCACCACCAACATCTGTGCGAACATAGACATCATAAGGTGATGATGGAGCGATCGCTAACCCTGTCACATAACCCATACCTTGAGTATTCACACTCTGCCAATCAAACAACTGTCTTGATTGGTAAGGCATTACAGAGAGTATTCCTGTCACCGAAAATAGGAATAAGATTAATACTGTGAATCCGAACAAAAGTGGAAATCGGAATCTTTTGATTAAATGTGTTGGAATTATTGGGCGATATGGAACATTCATACTGTGGCACTCTGAATTGATATTCCGCAAAATGATCTACTGACAAATCTAAGTGGATGATTCAAATCGACTCTTCACAACTGAATCAGCAAACAATTAGTGTCACGAAATTTTCGC
This sequence comes from Atlanticothrix silvestris CENA357, assembly GCF_016056295.1. Lineage (GTDB taxonomy): Bacteria > Cyanobacteriota > Cyanobacteriia > Cyanobacteriales > Nostocaceae > Atlanticothrix > Atlanticothrix silvestris. The sequence goes on along the minus strand of NZ_JAECZB010000049.1, from coordinate 92,420 downwards.
TCTTTCAAGATGTATGACGAGCGATCGCTTTTTTAGTCTTAGATATTTGGAGATTTCTTTATAACCCACATTCTTCAGGTTGGCGACAACTTAAGCTCAGTATTGTCTACCCCCTGATTGTTTTATTGTTATATCCTTTATTTCAAAGAAGCTGGGAGAGTGAAAAATAGTTATTGTTTAATTTTTCTCTATCTCCCTAGCCTCCCCACCTTTTTTCCTTCATTTTCAAAAATACTAATTAGACAGTCTAGGTTCAATTATGGAGGAAGTCCTACCTGTAGGTATTTCAGAATGTTACTAACTTGATTTAATCAATGTATTACTCGTTTAGTCTTAGACCTGAGACACAAAAAAATTAAGATTTTGGTTTAGATAGGTGTGATTTTTTACATCTATAGTTAGATGTAAAGCAAGTATCAAGCTGATAACATAATTTTACTTGGTTTAGTTTTCCGTACTATACCCAGGAAGTAAAATACTTTATTAAAAATTGTAAATATTATGACATTATTAATACCAATGGAGGTTCTGTTAATAGAAGACAATCATGATCATGCTCAACTTATAAGTATCGCCTTAAAAGACAGCACAATCTTGATTAACATGAATGTGGTTGAAGATGGGGTTGAGGCAATGGCATTTTTACTGAAGCAAGATAAATATGCATTAGCACCTCGTCCGGATCTGGTACTACTTGATTTGGACTTGCCCAAAAAAGACGGATGGTCAGTATTGACAGAGATTAAGACTAATGTAAATCTCAGACGAATTCCTGTAGTGATACTGGCAACTTCCCCATCTGAAGAAGACATGATTAAAGCTTATGACCTAGCTGCAAGCAGCTACATAATTAAACCAGTTAACTTTGAGCAGTGGATGGAAATCATGCAGGTGATCAAAAATTTTTGGTTTCTGACTGTCAAACTACCACCCAAGTAATGACGCGGTTATTAACTCCTGATCTCAAGCCTTTTTCTGTGTATCTAAATTACGTCACTTGCTTCTCACCTTTGACGAGTATTACGAATTAGTATTTAGGTGAGTGTTGGAAAACACTAAAAGCAGATATACCTGATTAAGGAATGAATATTATGGGTGCGATCAGCTTGACAAAGGTGCAACCAACCATGCTCAAAATACTAAAAGCAATTGAACATGGGAGAAAAGCAAGCAGATGAAGCAAAAACCTAGTAAGAATAGGCTTTTGCCCCTGGTAAAAGGCGTACCTCTCAGCCGTGTCCTCGTAGTGCCGTTTTTGCTGACAATCTCCCTGGCTGTAGGGTTAATCGGATATTTATCATTCCTTAATGGACACAAAGCAATAAATGAAGTTTCCAGCGAATTGCGGCGGGAAATTGCTAACCGTGTAGATCAGAATTTGCAGACTTTTTTCTCTACCCCTCGTCAAGTATTGCATGGCAACCAGACTGCTTTACAGTTGGGGCTAGTAAATATGCAGGATCTCACTGCATGGGAACCATTCTTGACGCAGCAATTGGAAATTTTTCCCACTGCTGTTGCGATTGCTATTAGCAATGAGCAACGAGAACATCTATCAGTAGAAAAGCTCAGTAATGACAATTTTTTAGTCAAAAAAGCTGGTAAATCTAACAACTACGAACTCTACACCTACAAAATCGATAATCGAGGTAAACGCACCCAATTATCAGAAGTGATGAAAAATTTCGATCCGCGATCGCGTCCGTTTTATCAAACCGCAGTCAGTGATCGCAGATTTGGCTTTAGTCAAATTTTTATACCCCCCACAGATAAGACGCTGTTACTCAGTGCTAATGAACCTATCTATGATTCTCAAAGTAAACTGCTAGGAGTCAATAGCACTTTGACGCGTTTATCAAAAATCGGAGATGATCTGCGAAATATCAAGGTAGGTAAATCGGGACAAATTGTGATTATGCAGCCATCGGGACTGTTGGTGGCATCTTCTACAGGGGAAGAACCTATCCGTATTAACAATGGTCTACCAAGCAGGGTAGCTGTATCTCAAAGTAGTAATTCTTTAACTCAAGCTACATCTGAATACTTGTCCCGCAAATTTGGCAATCTGAACCGCATCCAAAGTTTACAGCAACTAGAATTTTCGTTTCGAGGACAACGGCAGTTTTTAGAAGTCAGACCTTTTAGGGGCAAACCAGATGTAGATTGGATAATTGCGGTGGTGATTCCAGAAGCAGACTTCATGGAGCAAATCAATCGCCATACCCAAATTACTATTTTGCTGTGCTTGGCAGCTTTTGCACTTACTGCTGTCTTAGGAATTCTCTTATCTCGTTGGATTGCCCAACCTGTGATGCTTTTAAATATTGCTGCAAAAGCTTTAGCAGTCAAAGCCACGACTAAAAGTTTGGGCAAGGAAAAAAAATCAGCCGTCATTGTCCAAGGCATAGCAGAATTGGAAGTATTGGCTCAATCATTTAATCAAATGACACAGCAGTTGCAAACATCCTTTGCTGCACTCACAACGGCCAATGAAGAACTAGAGCAGCGTATTGAGCAACGCAATCAAGAATTACAACAAGAAATTCAAGAGCGTATCCATAATGAACGGCGACTGCGCCAACACAGCCTCGCATTAGCAGAACTGGCAAATTACAGAGCAGTTGCTAATGGAGATTTGGAAACAGCCTGTAAATTCATTACCGAAAAAGCCGCCAATGCTTTATTAGTAGAGCGAGTTAGTATCTGGCTTTTTAACAGCAAACGCACTAAATTGCAATGTGTAGACCTCTACGAAAGTAGCCAAAACAAACATTCCTCTGGACTAGAACGCAACCGAGCAGATTATCCTGTCTACTTTCAGGCGTTAGCATCTGCTCGTACCATTACCGTCTCTGATACTCGCAAAGACCCAAGAGTACAAGAATTTTGGGATGATTTACTAGAACCAGAAAACATTGTGGCTTTGATTGATGCTCCTATTTTGGCTGGGGGTGAAGTTGTTGGTATGGTGTTTCACGAACAAGTGAAAACCCCACGTCAGTGGGAACTGAGTGAGCAAAACTTTGTGGGAGCAATTGCTGATTTTGTCGCACTAACTTTAGAAGTCAGCGATCGCCAACGAGCAGAAGTTGCTCTACGTCAAGCTAAAGAAGCTGCTGAAGTTGCCAACCGTGCCAAAAGTAACTTTTTGGGGAATATGAGTTATGAGCTGCGGACTCCCCTCAACTCTATTCTGGGAATTACAGAAGCACTTCAAGATCAAGTATTTGGGCCGTTAACCGAACAGCAACGTCAATCTCTCAGCACTGTAGAACACAGTGGTCAGCATTTGTTGGAACTGATTAATAACATGCTTAGCCTGGCCAAAATTGAATCAGGCAAGATGGAATTGGAAATCACTCCTACATCTATTCAAAAATTGTGTGATTCTAGTCTCGATTTCGTTAAACAATTGGCATTTCAGAAAAATATTCAACTTAGCACCCAAATCCCTGAAAATATAGGAACAATTCAAGTTGATGAGCGCCGGATGCAGCAATTGCTGATCAATTTATTGAGTAACGCAGTCAAATTTACTCCAGAAGGCGGTGAAGTTTGGTTAGAGGTTCAACCAGTTGCCACACAAGAACGAATTTACTTTAGCGTTGTAGATACTGGCATTGGTATTGAACCAGAAAATCTGCCTAATTTATTTCAACCCTTTGTTCAAGTGGAAAATTCTTATACTCGTCGCTATGCGGGTACAGGGTTAGGATTATCCCTAGTGCGGAAGATTGCAGAATTGCATGGTGGTAGCGTGGCTGTTTACAGTCAACTTGATAAAGGTAGCCGATTTACAGTGACATTACCGTGGAAGCAAGTAGAGCATCAAGAACAAGAAGCAGGAGAGTAAGAAAAATAAAATCTGAATAAATTGGATAATTTATTTTTTGGAATTTTCTAGTAATCACCTAAATGCGATCGCAATGCTAATTTTCAACCTAGCAAAGGCAAATAATGGTTCAGCAGACTGATCATTTCAACGCATTCCGTGCCTTAGCACTGCAAGTTACATGTCATGCAGTCAATCAAGCAAGCGATCGCCAAGCAGCTCGTTTGCTGATGCGAAATTCTATCAGCCGTCTAGAGCAACAAATTGCCGCTAGTATTGCTTTCATTGGTTTGGACTGTCGTTTAATTGTATTGCCAGAATATTTCCTCACAGGTTTTCCGATGGGAGATTCTTTGGCAGGCTGGGCAGAAAAAGCTTGTTTAGAAATGAATGGTGCTGAGTATGAGGCACTTGCTAAAATTGCCCAAAAGCATCAGATATTTTTAGCTGGCAATGCCTACGAACTTGATCCTAATTTTGTGGGGTTATACTTTCAAACAAGTTTTGTGATTGATCCTTCTGGATCGGTTGTCTTGCGATATCGACGACTAAATTCTCTATTTGCTCCTACACCCCATGATGTCTGGGATAAATATCTCGATTGCTATGGCTTAGAGGGAGTTTTCCCGGTGGCAAAGACAGCTATTGGTAATTTAGCAGCATTGGCATCAGAAGAAATTTTATATCCAGAAGTAGCGCGGTGTTTGGCAATGCGAGGAGCAGAAATTTTTCTCCACTCCACATCAGAAGTTTATGGCCAGACGTTAGCGCCTAAAGATGCAGCTAAAATTACTCGTGCCGTGGAAAATATGGCTTACGTAGTTTCAGCCAATACCGCAGGTATCGTTAATATCCCTATCCCCATTGCCTCTGCTGATGGTGGTTCTAAAATTATTGACTATCGGGGAATTATTTTAGCGCAAACCGCTACAGGTGAAAGTATGGCAGCTTTTGCAGAAATTGACTTAGTAGCTTTACGCCGCGATCGCCGTCGTCCAGGGTTAAATAATTTACTGTCACGGCAACGGTTTGAACTATACGCCCAAAGCTACAGTCAATCACAATTTTACCCGGCAAACACCATGCTCGAAAAAGAAGTAGACCGCAAACACTTCATACAAACACAACAAATAACTATTGAACGCTTAGCTAAACTGGGGATAATTTAAATTTGGGAATGGGGAATAGGGAATGGAAATGACCAATGACTAAACCAATAGAAGTCCGAAATCCCCGGACAGGAAAACTTGACTATGTAATTATCCCACCGCCCCCGAAACTACTGGCACAGCAATGTAACCGCGCCCGCAGAGCGCAAACTCGTTGGTATCAGATGAGTTTAGAAGGTAGAATTGAAGCTTTACAGGAATGGAAGCAAGCCATATTGTCTGGGCGCGACCAGCTTACAGAAGCTTTAGTCAATGATACGGGAAGATTATCCATCTCATTACTAGAAATAGACTCTTTTCTCTCTAGCATTGATCGTTGGTGCGCTTTAGCGCCAGACTTGCTGCAAGACTCTGCAAAAAACACGGCCATTCCTTTTATAGCATTACAACAAAAATCAGTTCCTTACCCTTTAGTTGGGGTAATTAGCCCGTGGAATTTTCCATTGTTGCTGTCTACAATTGATGCCATTCCAGCTTTGTTGGCTGGTTGTGCTGTGATTATTAAGCCCAGTGAAATTGCTCCCCGCTTTGTAGCGCCGTTAATTATCGCCCTTAATACTGTTCCCATATTGCGTGATGTACTGGGTTTTGTGGAGGGAGCAGGCGAAACTGGTGCTACCTTAGTCGAAAATGTCGATTTAATTTGTTTTACAGGTAGTGTGGCGACAGGACGAAAAGTGGCAGAGGTCGCAGCTAGACGCTTTATTCCGGCTTTTTTAGAATTAGGAGGGAAAGACCCAGCGATCGTTTTAGAATCTGCCAATTTAGAATTAGCCACCTCAGCAATTTTGTGGGGTTCAGTCGTCAATACTGGACAGTCATGTCTATCGATTGAGCGAATTTACGTTGCTGAATCGATCTTTGAACAGTTTTATCATCAACTGGTAGCCAAGGCTTATCGTCTTCAGTTAGCCTACCCCACAGTTGAAAATGGAGAAATTGGCCCCATCATTGCCGAAAGACAAGCAGCAATTATTAGTGACCATATCTTAGATGCGGTTGAAAAAGGAGCAGTAATTCACTGCGGCGGTAAAGTTGAAGAATTAGGCGGGGGTTGGTGGTGTCGTCCTACAGTGATTACTCAGGTTAATCATTCGATGAAATTGATGATTGAAGAGACTTTTGGCCCCATTATGCCAGTAATGTCTTTTCCCACAGTGGAAGAAGCAGTGTACTTGGCAAACGACTCTATTTATGGGCTAAGTGCTGCTGTGTTTGCCGAATCGGAAGCAGAAGCACTAGCAGTTGCCCATCAAATAGATGCTGGTGCAATTAGCATTAATGATGCTGCTCTCACTGCAATTATGCATGAGGGCGAGAAAAACGCCTTTAAATTCTCCGGTATGGGAGGTTCGCGTATGGGGCCAGCAGCGCTAAAACGATTCATGCGAAAGAAAGCTTATTTGATTAAAACCAATTCTAGTAGCGATCCTTGGTGGTTTGATCAGGGTTAATAAGCTTTTAAAATCTCCTCATCCATAGAGAAATCTACCTCAGCTTTATCTCGTGCATTGGCTAAATAATCATTTTCAAACGCATCATTAAGCCCAGAAATCAAATTATACTCAGGTTGCCAATTTAATTCTGTTGTAGCTTTATTCACTGAGGCAAAGAAATGCTGCACCCGCATTGGAAAAGCTTTGCGCTTACCAAAATCAAATTTTTTTGGGTCATAGTTAACAATGTTTACAGCATCGGGTGATTTACCAGCAGCTACAGCACAAGCACGAGCTAAACCATTAAAAGTGACATAGCGATCGCCTGAAATATTATAAATTTGTCCGATAGCCTGTTGATTGCCTAAAACTTGAGTCATTGCCTGGGCTAAATCTTTGACGTGACCAAGCTGAGTAATATGCAACCCGTTACCAGGAATGGGAATTGGGCGATCACGTACAATTCTGTCAAAAAACCAGCTTTCTAAGTCATTATAATTGCGCGGTCCGTAAATATACGTTGGGCGAATGGAAGTAAAAGGCAATCTTTGTTGGCTCAAGTAAACTTCTGTTTCATGCTTACCCTTGTGGCGACTTTTAGGATCTACTGCATCACCTTCAATATGGGGCATTTGGTCAGATTTGAGATACACTCCCGCAGAACTCATGTAAACAAAGTGTTGCACGCGGTCTTGAAAAATTTCTGCTAGTGGTTGAGTATCTGTCAGCTCTCGTCCGTTATTGTCGAAAATAGCATCAAAATTTTCCGAGGATAATTTTTCTTTTAGCTGGGTGGGGTCAGTGCGATCGCCTATAATTTGTCCTACCCCCTGTAAAGAAGGTAGAGGACGCTTACCACGATTGAACAGCACGACCTCATGTCCTTTTTCCACCAGCAGTTGCGTCAGATAGACACCAATGAACCTAGTACCACCCATAATTAAAATTCGCATAAATTTTCAATTCCTATTTTCAGTTTTTGTAAAAAGGCTAGAGATGAGGGAAGAGTTTTTCCAATGACGGCAGTTGCTACAAGCCGGGCATTGCCCGCCCAAAGTACTGCCTCCCCAATACCTTATCTGAGGTTATCAGGTTGCAGCATCCCTCTGGAACCTCTAGGAAAAGAATTACGTCTTAGGTTTAACCTGGGGCGCTTCCCGTTCGTTAATATCAAAGGGAAACTTTTCAGTTAACCTCACGCTGTCTTACGTATTTTCTACCTCATTAAAGTTAGCTGTGCCCTTGAAATATGCTCTGGTTCATGAGTGGCTGACACCTAAGGCCACTGGAGGTTCAGAACTAGTTGTCCAAGAAATTCTGAATCATGTTGATGCCGATTTATATGCGCTGATTGACTTTGAATCCAGCAATTGTGAAAGTTATTTATATCAACGTCAGATTGGCACAACGTTTCTCCAACACTTGCCTGATGTCCGTAATGGTGTCCAAAAATATCTCCCTTTATTGCCACTGGCGATTGAGCAACTAGATTTGCGGCAATATGACATCATTTTGTCTTCATCTCACGCTGTAGCCAAAGGAGTCTTGACTACTCCAGAACAGTTGCATATTTGCTACTGTCACAGTCCCATGCGCTATGCCTGGGATTTAACCTTTGATTATCTACGCCAAAGCAAGCTAGGAAATGGTATGGCTGGATGGGTAACTCGTTATTTGCTGCATCGTTTGCGTCAATGGGACGTATTGAGTGCGAATCGCGTTGATTATTTCCTTGCCAACTCGCACCATACAGCTCGCCGCATTTGGCGCTGTTATCGACGAGAAGCAACAGTCATTTATCCGCCAGTGAATATTGAGACATTTCCTTTTTTTCCTCAAAAGGAGGATTTTTACCTGACAGTTTCCCGGTTAGTAAGTTATAAGCAGGTATCTCTAATTGTCAGAGCTTTTAATCAATTGCAACGGCCATTGGTGATCATTGGTACAGGAGGTGAAATGAAGAAGATTCGTGAAATAGCCAACTCTAATATCAAAATACTGGGATGGCAGCCTGATGATATGGTAAAAAAATATATGGCCAGAGCTAGGGCATTTGTGTATGCAGCTTGTGAAGATTTTGGCATTGCCTTAGTGGAAGCACAAGCTTGTGGTACTCCGGTGATTGCCTATGGTGCAGGGGGTGCTTTAGAAACCGTGCGAGATCTGCGCTCTTGTGTGGATACAGGGACAGGCATCTTCTTCAAGATGCAAACAGAAGCAGCTTTAGTGGAGGCAGTAGAAAAATTTGAAATGTATCAAGATTCGATTAATCCTGAGTATTTGCGATCGCACGTCGCCCAGTTTTCGCCGCAAATCTTTGCACAGCGCTATCTGGACTTTATAAACAATTGCCAAGAGCAAAGACCATCACTTACACAAAGGTCTTGACTTTTGTAATTGTTTTATAGGCTTTTGGCAATTTCCCCCCAGAAGCACCTCCTTTTGGCTTTAAGATTGGGACTATGTGTGGTGTGGATTATTAAGGAGTATGATGACTGCCCAGAGCTCACTCCTCTCCGGCAAGCGATCGCGTACTTTCTTAAAGCGTGGTCAAAAAACAAAAATGCCCAGAGTCAAACCCAAAGGTTTGTCTTTTCAGGGTTTAAACGGAGAGTTTGCCAAGCGACTGTTCGATATAACGTTTTCGCTGTTGGTGTTAATTTTGTTCTTCCCCGTCTATTTAATCTTGGCCCTGCTGATTGCTTTAAGCTCAGAAGGCCCGATTTTTTATGTCCAAGAACGGGTGGGTAAAAACTACAAGCCCTTTAATTGTATAAAATTCCGAACAATGGTGAGCAATGCGGATGAGGTTCTAGTGCAAATGATGGAAACATCGCCCCAGTTGCGGCAAGAATTTGAGAGCAGTTTTAAGCTCAAACAAGACCCCCGCATTACAAAAATTGGTCGCTTTTTACGAATTACTAGCTTGGACGAATTTCCCCAATTTTGGAACGTTTTAAAAGGAGACATGAGTGTTGTCGGGCCGCGTCCTCTAGTCGCAGAAGAATTACCAAAATATGGTTGCCATATCGAGCATATTTTAACGATTCGACCGGGAATAACTGGATTGTGGCAAGTTTCGGGACGTAATGACATTCCTTACCCCCGAAGAGTTCAAATAGACTTGCATTACGTGAAATTTAGAAACTTTTGGCTCGATTTATGGATCATGTTGAAAACGATTGATGTGGTCATTATCCCCAAAAATAACGGAGCATACTAAACAACAAACTCAACCTTTATTTATGTGGGGCAGTTTATGCCCCTAGCGCCGCTACGGATAAGTCAAAAGACAACTTCCGGCTTGTTGTCCTATGGACTGTTGATTTTACCTCATTGCGCTAAAAACAAATTTTTCAGCAAGCAGTTGATTATAGCGCCAGAACATCCACACTATTTACCACTGGGCACTGAAAACAAACAGACTTGCCTGACAATTTACATATACTCGGCATTGGCATAGGACACAAAATTAGGATTCAGTTCATTCCAAATTTTGAGTTAGTTCAGTCTTAACAAAAACTCAGCCTATATAAAGTTTTGGCAAAGATTAAAAATTTTATACCAAATGCCTCAATAATCTAATGTTGAGATGATAGTGGCTGACTTGTTAAATTAATTTATTATTGAGTATATTTATTTACGGAAAACTTCTGTATCAATCAATTAAGACCCGTAGGTTTCCCATTAGGCAATTTAGCGATTAGCTGCTAGGTTGTATCAATTGCAGTGCGACTATTTCATCCAAGAAAACAAGGGATAATTGAGCATGACCCAAAACAAGCGAGCGTTGATTACTGGTATTACTGGTCAAGATGGTTCATACCTGAGTGAGTTTTTGCTAGAGCAAGGTTATGAGGTTCATGGGATTATTCGTCGGACTTCTACTTTTAATACAGACCGCATCGATCATATTTACGAAGACCCTCATAAAGAGGGAGTGCGATTGCTGCTTCACTATGGTGACTTGACAGATGGTACAACGCTGCGACGCATCTTAGAAGAAGTCCAGCCTACAGAAATTTACAACCTGGGCGCTCAATCCCACGTCAGAGTAAGCTTTGATTCACCAGAATATACTGTCGATGCAGTAGGGATGGGAACCTTAAGGCTTTTAGAAGCAATCCGGGACTACCAAAGACGTACCGGCATTGAGGTGCGTTTCTACCAAGCAGGTTCTTCAGAAATGTATGGCTTAGTACAAGCAGTACCGCAAAGCGAAACAACGCCTTTCTATCCCCGTAGTCCTTATGCTTGTGCTAAAGTTTACGCCCACTGGCAAACAGTTAATTATCGTGAGTCTTACAACTTGTTTGCTTGCAATGGTATCCTTTTTAACCATGAATCACCACGGCGGGGTGAGACTTTTGTAACCCGCAAAATTACTAGGGCAGTTGCCAGAATTGTGGCTGGTAAACAAAAAACAATTTTTATGGGCAATCTTGATGCCAAGCGTGATTGGGGCTATGCCAAAGATTACGTCAAAGCAATGTGGCTGATGTTACAAAAAGACCAGCCAGACGATTATGTGATTGCTACTGGTGAAACGCACTCAGTGCGCGAATTTCTAGAACTGGCGTTTGGTTATGTAAATCTCAATTGGCAAGATCATGTAGAATTCGATGATCGTTATCTGCGTCCGGCTGAGGTGGATTTGTTAATCGGCGATCCTACCAAGGCACAACAGAAGTTGGGCTGGAAACCTTCAGTAACCTTTAAGGAGCTTGTAGCCCTGATGGTAGAAGCAGACCTACAGGCGTTGGGTCATACATTACCCAACGGCAATGGTTCCTCCATACCTCGTGATATTGCTACTACTCGTCAAGAACTGGGCGCTCTCCACTTCTGATTTACACCACAGAGGATAAGAAAATGACCGCCTTAGAACTAACAAATAAACGGATTCTCGTTACTGGTGGAGCAGGTTTCCTGGGTCGTCAGGTGATAGATCAACTGTGTAAAGCTGGGGCTGACATTGCGAAGATTACAGTTCCGCGATCGCGTGAATATGATATACGTGTTTGGGAAAATTGCCAGCGCGCAGTTGACCAGCAAGACATTATTATCCACTTAGCAGCTCACGTTGGTGGTATCGGTCTCAATCGCGAAAAACCAGCAGAGTTATTCTACGACAACTTGATCATGGGAACCCAGCTAATTCACGCTGCCCATCAAGCAGGAGTAGAAAAATTCGTTTGTGTTGGCACAATCTGTGCATATCCCAAATTTACGCCAGTGCCTTTTAAAGAAGATGACCTTTGGAATGGTTATCCAGAAGAAACTAATGCGCCTTACGGAGTTGCGAAGAAAGCGTTGTTAGTCCAGTTGCAATCTTATCGCCAGCAGTATGGTTTTAATGGTATTTATCTATTGCCAGTAAATTTATACGGCCCTGAAGATAACTTTGACACCAGAAGTTCCCACGTTATTCCAGCGTTAATTCGCAAAGTTCATGAAGCACAAATTCAAGGAGTAAAAGAACTGCCTGTTTGGGGTGATGGTAGCCCTACCCGCGAGTTTTTGTATTCAGAAGATGCAGCGCGGGGAATTGTCATGGGTACTCAATTTTACAATGACTCTGAACCAGTTAACTTGGGAACGGGTTATGAAATCTCCATTCGTGATTTAATCACCCTCATCTGCGAACTAATGGAATTTGATGGTGAAATTGTTTGGGAAACTGACAAACCTAATGGTCAACCCCGTAGGTGTTTAGATACTGAACGGGCCAAGCAAGCCTTTAATTTCAATGCTCAGGTGGGCTTCAGGGAAGGGCTAAAGAATACAATTGACTGGTATCGTCAAAACGCTGCTTCTGTTTAGTTAGTTAAGTTGATTTAGGCAGAGTATAACCACAAAGATACTTAGTATCTTTGTGGTTAATAGTTGATGTGATAAGCATTATCCCTTTTCTTCAAGCATTGCTATAGCTATCTCATTATGATGATAGCGATCGCCTGTCCCCATAAGATTAACAACAAACCTGGAATCTACGGAGAAGAAGGTGTTGTATATAATTATCACTATCCTCAACACAAAATTAAAGCCGGATGGAACTGCTGCACCAGAAGGAAGATATAATTGCCCATCAGTATCGGATTCTAGATACTTTGTGACAAGGTGGAAGTGGAACGACATACCTTGCTCAAGACTTAGAAAGCACTCAACAAGTGGCTCTTAAAGCCTTATCGCTGCACCGAATGACCGACTGGAAAATGATGGAGTTGTTTGAGCGAGAAGCAAAAATTCTCTCGCAACTCAATCATCCGGGTATTCCTCAATATTTAAGATATTTTCAGATAGAAGCCCTCGAAGACCATTATTTTTACATTGCCCAGCAACTGGCAGAAGGTAAGACTCTGGCGGCTTTGGTGGAAAGTGGATGGCGCACCAGTGAAGATGAAGTGCGGCGCATTGCTATACAAATATTAGAAATTTTGGTTTATTTGCACTCACTCAAGCCTCCTGTAGTCCATCGAGATATCAAGCCGCAAAATATTATTCGCCGTGACGATGGACAAGTATTTTTGGTAGATTTTGGGGCTGTACAACATACCTATTACACAACTTTTATGCGTGGAAGTACAGTAGTAGGAACTTATGGTTATATGGCTCCCGAACAGTTTCGCGGGCAAGCCTCACCTGCTACTGATTTGTATGCTTTAGGAGCAACTTTATTATTTCTTTTGACACACTGTTCCCCCACAGATTTGCAGAGTGATGGTTTAAAAATTAATTTTCGTTCCCGCGTGCAGATTAGTAAAGAATTTGCCAACTGGCTAGAGAAAATGTTAGAGCCAGATACGGAAGATCGTTTCCCTTCGGCACAAAAAGCCTTAGAAGTATTGCAGGGCAAACGAAAGCTGACTGTAAAGTCGAATGTCTATATTCCGTGGAACAAAATAGCTGGAGTCGCTATTACTGCTGTTACTACTGTTGGTGCTGTGATAACTATTAACCTGTTGAATTCATATAAGTTGGACATTTTAAACAGCATTGGATTTACGGGTATGCCTGGCAATAATATACTTCACGTAGCAGTAAAACAAAGCCGCTTAGATATAGTAAAACAGCAAATTGTCCAAGGCACTAATATCAATGCCAAGAACATCTATGGCAATACTCCTCTACATTTAGCAGCAGAACAAGGGAACCTAGAGATAGTAAAACTGCTGATTACCAATGGTGCTGATATCAATGCCAAGAATAAAGATGGTAATACTCCTCTATATTTTCACAGTAATCTAGGCGTAGTAAAATTGCTGCTTGCCAATGGTGCTGATGTTAATGCTAAGAATAACAATGGCAGTACCCCTTTACATTGGCGAGGTGACCTAGACGTAGTAAAATTGCTGCTTGCCAATGGTGCCGATGTTAATGCTAAGAATAACGATGGCAATACTCCTCTATATTTCCACAGTAATCTAGACGTAGTAAAATTGCTGATTGCTAATGGTGCTGATGTCAATACCAAGAATAAAGATGGCAGAACTCACGCGCAACAAAAAGAACATTGGGAAGTGATGATGAGATTTCAAGAAATTAATAATATACCCTGACTGTCTTATTGTTATATACTTCATTGCAAAAAAGCAGAGGGGAGAAAAGAGAACTACCGAAAGTATGCAACTAACAGATAAAGAATCTTTAAATCTTTGTTCTTAACTTCAAGAGTTTTTTCCCTTCACTAATAGATACTAATTAGACAGTATGGGACAATATGTAATTAGTTTTTTATAGTCAGTTAGCGGCAAATCTAATAAAATAGCACTTAAAAAACATGAAAATATTGCACCAAGCTGAAGAAATTATCAATCACAAATATCGTATTTTACGTAAATTAGGAGAAGGTGGAATTGGTATTACTTATGCAGCCGTTGACTTAGAAAGCGGTAAACAAGTAGCTCTGAAAGTTTTATCATTGCGACGCATGAGTGACTGGAAAAAGATGGAGTTGTTTGAAAGAGAAGCAAAAATTCTTTCTCAACTCAAACATCCAGCAATCCCTCGCTACTTGGATTATTTTCAACTAGATACTAACTCTGACCGTTCTTTTTACATTGTTCAACAATTAGCGCCTGGAACTTCTCTCGCAACATTAGTAGAAAATGGCTGGTTTCCTGATGAAGAAAGAGTTAAACAAATAGCTATTCAAATTCTAGAAATTTTGATTTATTTACACTCACTGACACCGCCAGTTATTCATCGTGATATCAAGCCGCAAAATATTATTTTCGCTTCTGATGATAAAAAGTTATTCCTAGTAGATTTTGGAGCAGTAACAGATACGTATCATAATAGTATGTCTAATGGCAGTACAGTGGTAGGAACTTTCGGCTATATGGCACCAGAACAGTTTCGTGGCCAAGCTTTCCCTTCTACTGACTTATATGGTTTGGGAACAACGTTACTGTTTTTGTTGATGGGGAAATCACCCACTGATTTACCACAACGTAAACTTAAAATTGATTTCCGCCCTTACGTTAATATTTCTAATGATTTTGCAAACTGGTTAGAACAAATGTTAGAACCAGTCAGTGCTGACCGTTTTTCTTCAGCAGAGGTAGCTTTAGCAATATTATTAGGTCAAACAGCACGTATACCCCAGCGACCACAGAAAAGTCATATAATTTTCAACGCAACTGAGAATAATTTAATTGTCAAAATACCACCAAGTTTTTTTTACAACAACTATAGTTTTCTCGTTTTATTTTTTTCTATAGTTTCTATTGGTGTTTTTGGGCTGACTTATTGGATTCTGTTTATTGAAATACTGCATTATTTACTAATAACGATGCCTATTGTAGCATTTTTGTTATTGAATTTATGTTTACTTTTATTTTACAAAACTTGCTCTCCAGTCATTCCTTGATTTCTGAATTCTGTATCTAGCAATATCTTACAAATTGACCAGGACTATATCAGCCTGGAACGATGGTTACTTGGTTGGTGTATTCAAAAAATAAAACTTCACAAGTCACATCTTGTTAGTGTGAGTTTCAAAAATAACACCAATTACAAGTTTTCTAACATCTTAATTTTTTATTGTTTTCGTAAATTGAGTTGGGATATAGATAGACATTTGATGATATTTAATGGGAAGAAAAAGAAACATTTTAAATTTGGTGCATTCTTGACGCGGCAAGAGAAAGAATGGCTGGTGTGCGAGATAAGAAACTATAGTAGACAGCATTGTTGGCTTCAAAATAAACTGTCTTCGTTATCTGGTAAGTGATGAGCTAGGGTTAGGTTTTTCTGTTTGCTGAAAGAGAGTCTGTCTACCCTGTCCTTCTGTTTGCTGAAGGGGTAATTTCAATGGTATTGGCACCCAAGTAAACGGCTAGACTTGTTCTCAACTAACTCATTAAACAATGGAAAAAATACAACTACGGCGATCGCTTCTCGAAAGACGGCAATCAATGCCTGTCTCGGAGTGGAGAGAAAAAAGCGATCGCATCTGCGCGCACCTGGAAACATCCTCTTTATTTACCCAAGCCAAAACAATACTTGCTTATTTCAGTTTTCGCCAAGAACCAGATATTAGTTCACTATTTGCACATACTAAATATCGTTGGGGATTTCCTCGCTGCGTTGGTAACTCCCTTTCTTGGCATCTCTGGACATCTAACGACTCTGTGCAAATCGGCGCTTACGGAATTGTTGAACCCCATCCCACAGCCCCAATCTTAGATCCTGGGGAAGTAGACTTGATTCTTGTCCCCAGTGTTGCATCTGACTATCAAAAATATCGCTTGGGCTATGGCGGAGGATATTATGATCGCTTGCTAGCTGCTGCTGATTGGGAAAATAAATCTACCATCGGTATTGTTTTTGATTTTGCCTATTTACCTGAATTACCCATTGACCCTTGGGATAAACCTTTGAAAATTGTGTGTACCGAAACTGGATTGAAATAATTGTTATCCGCAACAAGTTAACAGCAAGTCAGTTTTTTGCTTAACCCCCGTTTAAATTTGTCACTGTATAATAACGCAGGCTTGTAATACTCAGAGTGATCATGGCGAAAAACAAACTGCTAACGCCTCTACTTCTGTTTTTTCTATGCCTTACCTTGTTCAGCGTGCGTTCATTTGGGCAAACAACTATGAAATCAGCACCCCAATTGCTGACTGACCCATTTTTGCAACTGCCAACTGCAACTTCAGTGCGAGTAGTATGGTTTACCGAGTTTTCTGGTAATAAACACATAGTTAATTATGGGGAAAAACTTAGTCAAACTATCCGGGCAAGCACAACTAAACTGAGTCGTACACGCGAAGATCAACAATCGCGAGTAGCAAACCGAACATACAAACAGCCTTTTAAACGTGACATTTGGCGACACGAAGCAGAAGTAACTGGGTTAACTTCTGGGGTGCGGATTCCTTATCGGGTGATGAGTGTGCGGGAAGATGGGGAGAATATTAGCAGTGATGTTTTTACCCTCGCACCTAGTCCTAAAACAGGTACATCACTCAAAATTTTACTGACCTCTGACCATCAATTAAAGCCGATGACAGCGGCAAATCTGCAAAAAGTGGTGGAGACAGTGGGACAAGTTGATGGAGTGTGGTTCGCTGGTGATTTAATTAATGTTAGCGATCGCGCTTCAGAATGGTTTGATGATCATCGAGGCGGCGCGTTATTTCCCGGTTTACAGGGTCGTGCCAAATATGAAATGGAACACAATGGCGTTAAGACAATCTACACTGGGGGTCAAATAATTCAACATGCTCCCATGTTTACGGCCATTGGTAATCATGAAGTGATGGGACGGTTGGCTAGAAAGACAAGTTTAAATGATGAATTTGATGATACGATTCCCCGTGCGGTTGCTCAAAAGTTGTATAGCGGTAAATCACTTATAGATAATTCTTTTAATACCGATACCTACGAAGAAATTTTCACTCTACCCAAAAGTCAAGAGGGTGGCAAAAAATATTATGCAGTCAGCTTTGGTGATGTGCGTTTGGTAGTATTGTACATCACAAATATGTGGCGGACTCCTAACTTAGATCCGAAATATACAGGTAGATACAGAGAAGCAGAGAAAGATTTAAATAATCCTGAGAATTGGGGTTATGGACAGATTATTTATGAGCCAATCACTAAAGGCAGCAAGCAGTACAATTGGCTAGAGGCAGAACTTAACAGCCCAGAATTTAAACAGGCAAAATACAAAGTTGTGATGTTCCATCATCCGCCACACACACTGGGTGATAACATCGTCCCTGCTTATACCGATCCAGTGCAGATAATTGAACGTGATGAAGATCGCAAAATCAAAGCAGTACGTTACGAATATCCCAAGGACAAAGATTATATTATCCGCGATGTTGTGCCTTTACTAGAAGCGGCTAATGTGCAACTAGTATTTTACGGGCATTCCCATTTGTGGAACCGCTTTATTAATCCTAACGGGGTGCATTTTCTAGAAACATCTAATGTCGGCAATACTTATGGTGCAGCTTGGGGTAACAGAAAGCGAGATGTGCCACTTGGGTACAAGGAAGATTATGTAACACTTGGTGATCCTAATGGATTGGAACCAGTAATACCGACAATTGACCCCTTATTAAGCGAGGATGGTCAGCCAATACCTTATATTGCCAGTAACGACATCACAGTTTTTAGCATCTTTGATACAGGTACAGGGTTAGTAAGTAGCTATCGTTTTGATACCCGCAAACCCGACTCAGAGGTAGTAAAGTTTGATGAATTTGAGTTGAAATAGCACCTAGTGACGCTACGCGTAGTTAGTTCGTAATTCGTAATTCGTAGTTCGTTATTGACTGTTAATAGGGGCTTCAGACATTTTTTATAGTTGGCTTATTTCCGCTGTGCTGTATTAGCTACGAACAGCGATCGCTGTTATGACATAGAGTTGATGAGGTAATCGAAATAGGCTTTGTACTCTACTAAAGCTTGGGGAGACATATTACAAGTAGCACAGGCGCGATCGCGCAAAAAAATCAAACCAGTAACATAGGTAGCAGTATTAATTCCCAAAGCTCTGTAAACTTCCCTTGCCCCAGCAATACCCCACTCATCTAAAGGGCCAGTTCCACCAACAACTAGGCAGTAATTGATCAACCGCAGATAATGAATCATGTCACGTAGACACTTGTTTTTTTGAGTTGCCGCATCAATATCCCGACCACTGCCATTAGGAAACTTTTTGTAGATTGCATCAACGGCTTCTTGAGCAATTGTTTTAAAGTTACTTGCCAGTTTTTCTGCTGCTTCCATACGAGCAGTTGCCCGTTGCAAGCTTCCTTGAGCAGACTGTAGATCAGAGATGCTAGGAAAACGCCCAGCTTGATCAGCTGCTGTCACAATCGTAGTTAAAACTGATTTCATAATAACGAACCGCAAAGGACGCATTGGCGCTAGCCTCTCCCCTTGGGAGAAGGGCACGAAGTTATAGGAGTTTCAGAGAGTTCTTGCGTAAATCCTAATTCCAGCTAGCTAATGCTACTCATAACAGTATCGAAGTAGCTAGCTACTTCAGCTGCAAAAGCAGAACAATCCCCAAAAGTAAACGATTCTTGGCGTTGGGCAGTGTTATTAATATGAGCAATTGCACAAGCCTTCATAATCTGAACCGCACGCACAGTAGAAGGGGTAGGTACACCTAAAGCCGCATAGGTTTCTTTCAAACCGTTCAAACAGCGATCGCTCAAAATGGAAGCATCACCTGTCAAAAGTGCATAGGTTACATAGCGCAAAATTATTTCAGCGTCGCGCAAGCAAGCTGCCATCTTGCGATTGGTATAAACACCACCCCCTGCACTAGTTAAACCCTCATTTTCACAGACAGCTCCTGCAACCGAGTCAGTGATGATGCAACTGGCATTGCTGGCGATCGCATTCACAGCATCGAGGCGCTTGTTACCGTCAGCAATAAACGATTTAAGGGCATCTAAATCTGTACCACCAATAAACTTTCCGCCTGCATCGGCGGCCACTACGGCTTTTGAAAAAGCATCTAGCATTGAACTCTCCTTATATTTAACAAAACTCTCAGCAATGCTCGATTTTTTACCTGATTTATGAGCAACAAAATCAGCAGAATTCAAACAACTATATCTGTATTTAGCCTCTCTTATACTTGTTCACCAACTCCAAACGCGATAATGCACTTGTGGCTGATTCCCGCACATAAGAGTCGGCAGACTCATCATTAACAATTGCTGTAAGTACGTCTGCTCCTCTGCTATCACCGACGGTAGCAAGGGCATTGACGAGCGTCACTGCCAGAGCCACATTATCTGTTGTTTCCAAAGATTCAAGTAAAATGTCCAATGCGGGGGTACCAATCTCACCCAAAGCCATGACACATCCAATATTGACAATGGGGTTGGGATCATTGAGTCCAGTTTTTAATCCTTGCAAACCTTCAGCCGGAAAAGGAACATCTGGATGGTTAACGGCAATTTGGGCTAGAGCCTTGGCACAACTGCCTCGAACAGTCACGTTATCACTATTCAATAGTGGCTCAACCAAGGGAACAGTAGCATCTGGGCCAATAACTCCCAATGCTTTAACAGCCGCCCGTCGATAGGTGACATCTTCATCACCAAGAATACTTATCAGTCGAGGAATAGTAGTTTCATCTTGAATTTCAGCTAGTTCTAGCATCGCCCGTTCCCGGAGGTTGGGGTTGGGATGTTTGAGTTGTTGAAAAAGTTCGTCTTGAGTCATCAGAAATTAAAAAATATGGGGCATTGGGCATGGGCATTGGGCATTGGGCATTGGGCATTGGGCATTGGTAATTGATTCTTATTGCCTTCTGCTTTCCCTGCTTCACCTTTTCTCTACTCTCTAGCTTTTTCTCTAATCAACCAGTCTTGATCGTTAGCGGCGAGTTCACGATTGCTGGTATCACCGAGTTTTTCTAATGCCATTAATGTGGCATACTTTAAATCCCAGATTTTGGTTTGTAGGGTTTTTTGCAGTTCTGGGATAGCACGACGATCGCCTATTTCGCTAAGGGCGATCGCAGCAGCAGCGCGAGATTTTTGAAACTGCGGCTGGGGGTTGTGCAATGCTTCCACCAACAGATCATAAGCAGGGGCATGTTTAAGCCAGCCGAACAGCTTGATCACATGAAAATGTGCGCCATAGTCGCTGTGAGCTTCTTCTTTGTATGTGGCAAAAAGTGCGGCGGGTGCAGTATCTGCGTAATTTTCAAGAATAGTTTTGGTTGCCAAATAACAACGCCCAAAGTCTGTTTCATACAACTCCCGCACCAGAAATGGCAGAGTTGGTAGCTGATCATAGCTGTGTACCAAATCCAAATCTTGGGGATGGTCGCGCAATGTTTGCTCTAAATAAGGTTGAATTGTGGTGTATGCAATCACTCCTGTAGAAATACCAACTTCTGCTAGCATCCGAATTGCCCGCAACCGAAAGATAATAGATACCGGACACCGCGCAATATTAGGAATGGCATCGTAATATCTAGCATCGATCAAATCTTGGATAGATAACCGACGGGCAAATACATTTTGGTGTTGCAACAGCGCCACCACCTTACCCATCTGAGAATAGTCTCTAGTAAATCGGCAGACTGCGGAAATGGCCGCACTTGCTATCGGTGCGTCATCGGCATCTATAAATTTGCGGACTCTCTCCAGTGCAGGCTGGTAATCTAACTTTGTCAAGGTATGGATAATTACCCGATATGTTTGTCCTGGTTTATCCAGCAGTTGGGCAACTTCTTCTAAGATATCTGAGTCTTGGGTGCCAATTTCCGCGATCGCCCAAACAGCATTTTCTACGGTATAGCAATCTTCATCTGCTAAACAGGTGCGAATAACGCTTAAGGCTTGCTTTGCCTGTAACCTTCCCAAGATCTCCACCGACTTCCGTCGCACAATCCGGTTATCCAGCGAAGGGTCAGTTTGTTGCACCGCACGCATCAAGGCATCAATTGAACGCTCCGTTGGAAAATTCACCAAATGAGAAGCCGCGATATAGCGTGAGTCATCTTCATCTATCTCCTCTTGGGGCGTGTCTAAAAGAGTAATGGCTTCGTCTTCTGTTAAATTAAAAAGATTAAAAAAGCGTTTATCCATATAGTTTTAGTAGTCAGTAACAAACCGCGATCGCTTATGATAATTTTTTATTGTTAGAGGTATAAAAGTATAGAATACTTCTTTATGGATATTTATCTCAGACATTGACACAAAAACAAGCCTGAAGATTCTTTGCCAGTACTTAACCTTAACTTAGGTAAAGCAACACGCCAAGAACCTTTAGGCTTGTAGGGTAGGAATCTTACCCTGTAACGAAATTACAATTCAACTATGATAGAGAGTTGATTGCGTAGTCGAGAAGAGCATTGTACTCAACCAATGCTTGAGCAGACATATCGCGAGGAGCGCAACCACGATTGCGAGCAAATCTCAAAGCTTCAACGTAAGGAGCAGTTGGCAAGTTCAAAGCACGATAAACTTCACGCTGACCAGCAATTCCCCACTCATCAAGAGGGCCTGTACCGCCAACAATTAAGCTGTACTGAATTAGGCGCATGTAGTGTTTGATGTCACGCGCACACTTGTCTTTGAAAACTTGAGTAGAATTAGCTTCGCCATCACTGTTCAAGTAAGGATACTTCTTGATAGCAGCATCGTAAGCTTCTCTGGCTACGTTATCGATGTTGCTAGCTAGTTTTTCAGCTGCTTCTAGACGAGCTGTAGCACGCTGAATGCTACCTTGAACGGATTCTAGATCAGAGGAGCTGGGGAAGCGACCGGCTGCATCAGCAGACGCGATCACGGTGGTAACAACTGATTTCATGCTTATATCTCCGAATGGATGTTATCAGAACGTTTCGGTAATCGTTTTGAGTTTTGATTTTAAATCTCTCACTCAACTATTTCTGTTGAGGACTAGCTCAGAGCAGAAATAACGCGATCAAAGTAGCTAGCTGCTTCAGAGGTCAATGCAGAACAATCGCCTTGGGGAGAACCCATTTTGCGGAAACGCTTACCACCGTTAGCTTCGGTATTGCTGTCATTGATGTGGGCTAAAGAGCTAGCCTTCATGATTTGAACAGCACGCACGGTGGAGGTGGTGGGTACGCCAAGAGCAGCATAAGTTTCTTTCAAACCGTTCAAGCAACGATCATCCAGGACGGAAGCATCACCAGAAAGTAGCGCATAGGTGACGTAACGTAGAACGATTTCAGCATCACGCAGGCAAGCAGCCATGCGACGGTTGGGGTAGCAGTTACCACCAGCTTGGATTAAACCTTGGTTTTCGCAGATCATTCCAGCTACAGCATCAGAAACGATACAGCTAGCGTTACTTGCGATCGCATTTACAGCATCCAAACGTTTGTTGCCTTCAGCAAGAAAACCCTTCAGGGAAGAAATATCAGCACCGCTGAGGACGGAAGTACTGGCATCTGCCGAGACTACGGCTCTAGAAAAAGCATCAAGCATTGAGCTCTCCTTGTTAATAAATCAGGATGTCGCCTGTCGTTTGACTACGACGATATAGAACATAAAAGATGACGGGTGCTTCAGTCTCAGTTATGAGAAACAAAGCAACAATCCTTAACATACATAAAACAACCCCCAATCGGAATAAGCCAGACTGGGGGCAATAATGCTGAATATTCAAACCAAGGGAGGAACTGCTTGAGGGTAGATTGCGCTTATTACTGAGAAGCAGGACTAAACTTGCTTGAGCAGATGCTTAATCACATTTTCTTTAATCATTAGTTGTCGCAGTACTTCCAAGAGAAAGGTCTGTGCTTGCTCTTGACTCAACCCTTTTACTTGTTCTTCGTAAACCTTAAGGTTGAAACTTTGCTCTAAGCTCAATTTTGTTGGAATGTCCATATTGTCTACTCTCCTGCTTTTCGCAATATTGCCTCGTTCAACTTCCTAACCTAGGTTAACAAAAGTAACACATACTTGACAAGTAGACACTTTTAGACGTTTCCGAATAAAAGAATTAAGTATAGGGCACGGAGCATTGGTCATTGGGCATGGGTAAGAAGGGCAAAAGGTTTATTTCTTCATCCTTTACCCTTTATCCTTTAACCCCTTTGGGGTTCGCCAGTCGCTCATGGGGGAAACCCCCAAGACCGCGCTGGCTCACCTTTTCCCCTTTTGTTGCTCCTCTGCCTCCCCTGTTCAGTATCTTTACTCGCAACTCAGTTTGGAGTTTTATGATGTAAAGGGTAGAGTTACTCAATTTTGAATACCAGGAAATATCACTGATAGGAGTCAGGTTTCAATCTATGGATGCAATGGAGTTCTTTCAACTCAGTACTGGCAAGTGGCGATCGCAAAGAACCACGCACCATCTAGCCTTCAAACGCTCTGAAAAGGGTGAATCAGAAATTCAGATCACAGCTCTCGCTGCCGATGATCCGCAAATAATTGAGATTTGCCAACTTCATCAGTTTGACCCCAGTTTAGCGATCGGTGGAGCTTTTGTAACTTGGCACGGCTCAATGGGATGGGATAGAGACGAAGAAAACCACGAAGGTTCTACCGTGTTTTCATTAGTACCAGATACCAGTGATGGGCGACAAGGTACACTGCTAAGGGAAAGAGGCTATGCCGAAATCGTCCCTGTTGCAGGTCGCTATGAGATGGATGAGGAAAATGGGTTAGTGTTAACGACCGAGTACGAAACCATGAGTTCCATCGAACGGTTCTGGTTTGCTAGCCCAAGTTTACGGATGCGAACTAGCACAGTTAAACGATTTGGAGGTTTCAGTACCGCCACATTCTGCACTGAATTCCGGATTGCAGATGATTCCGGTGCTGAGAATGAAGCTGAACTCTCAAACCTAACCCCTGAGCAGATTCAGAAATCTGCTGAACCGACAAAATCATTGTCCTTCTTTGGCTGGTAATTTGCTGATCACAACCAGTGCCGATCCTTTTACCCGTGGGTTAGATTACCTATATGGCGCTCGTAGCTTGGCTTTAGATCCAGAGATGGTGGATGTAGTTTATGACCTAGACAAACGCATTCCCATCTGTACCTGGATTGCTAATCATATAGATGCAGTTAACGCCGAACTCAACGCCTGTCTTCAGGCGTGCCACGACTGTTTTCATCCTTGGCAACAGTGTGCAATTCAAATTTTTGCGGCTCCCCTGGCGCAATCTTTTGGAATTGATGGTCTTTGTAATCTTAAAACAGACCCAATTACCATCCTGATTGATGTGGGAAGAGTAATACCAGAAGACTGGTTAGGGCTGGTTATGCACGAATATGCCCATGCTCACGCTGGTTTTCCTGGTCATCACCAAGAGTTCGCTAAATCTTTAGCACACCTGTGTTTGGGGCTAGCGATCGCACCCCCCTCTTATCAACCTGATATGGAAGCTAGCTTACGGTCTTATCCCTACTGTCGTCCTACCCAAGATCCACTGGCGTTTTGGCGGGGATGAAGAAGTAGAGGGGAGCAGGGGAGCAACAAGAGGGGTAAAGGGTAAAGGGTAAGGGATGAAAAAACAAACTCTTTAACCCTTTCCCCCTTACCCCTTTTTCCCAATGCCCCATGCCCTCAAAGATGAAACTCAAATTAACTTATGTAACGCTTCATTAAACCAAATCGAATGAAAGTACCTCTTAACCTTATGATTGTGATTAATTATCTAAAAAATTTGTAAGGAAAGGGAGTTTTTTCGGCGTGGCAATTCCTCTTTTAGAGTATTCCCCATCCTCTCAGAATCAGCGTGTTGTCGGGTACGAAGTTCCAGGGGAAGAACAACCCAGGGTCTACTCCACAGAAAACCTGCTTTCCCCTACTGAATTGGACGATCTGATTGAAGCGGCATATCGTCAGATTTTCTTCCATGCCTTTGCTGCGGATCGCGAACGTTTTCTAGAGTCCCAACTTCGCAGTGGTCAAATCACTGTTAGAGACTTTATTCGTGGCTTGTTACTGTCTAATACCTATAAGCGTAGTTTCTACGATCTTAACAGTAACTATCGTTTTGTAGAGCAGACAGTACAACGAGTACTTGGTCGTGACGTTTACGATAACCGGGAAAAACTTGCTTGGTCTATCGTCGTTGCCACAAAAGGTCTTAAAGGTTTTGTCGATGACTTACTTAACAGCGATGAATACCTAGAAGCCTTCGGTTATGACACCCTTCCCTACCAGCGCCGTCGAGTTTTACCTGGACGGACTGAGGGTGAAAGACCTTTCAACATCAAGTCTCCACGCTACGACGAATACTATCGTGGCAAGTTTGGCTTCCCACAGATTGTATGGCAAACCATCGTTCGCAGCTACGTCCCTCAAGACAAGCAGCCTAAAGCGGGTAATCCATCTCTGTTCCTCGATATGGCACAGAGTATCAACCCACGAGTTAACCCACCTCAACAGATTTCAGCGCTAAACATTGATATCGCGCAATCTGTACCTTATCGCAAGTTGTCTGGAGTAAACTAGGCAATCTTTATTAGTTTAAGGGTAAACCTTAGAATTTGGAGCTTGGAAGTGAGAAGTCAATGATTTCCCACCTCCAAGCTCCAATTGTATTAAATCCTCACTTTAGTGGATCAGGCAGTTTCTTCATTCTTAGAGCGAAACCCTAACTCCATAAGTGCTTTGCGAATTTTGGCTTTAGAAGGGCGGATTGTAGGAGGAGTTAATCCCATCTCTCTAGCAGTCTCAAACATTTCCCTCATGAGCATATCCAGAGAGTTATCATTGGCATCTTCCGGGAGATTTTCGATCCTTCCTTCATAAGCCAATGTGTAAAGTTCTAAGTGATGCTTACCCATTGCTCTAGCCAGTTTCCTCAAGGTTTCAGGTGTGGGACAGGTTCCCTTAAAGCAGGCTCCTCTCAGCCTGGGTTGAGGAATCCCAGACAACTCCGCTAGACGGTTCATGCTGATAGCCTCATCTTCTAAATGTTGAAGAATTAACCGTCCCAAAGGGGAGCAATCTTCAGATTTTATTTGCAACCTTGCTGGCATTGTTCAGTATCAATGGGATACGGATGTATCTAGGATAAGCTGTCGAATATTTTATTTACAATAACAGAAATACCTCCGGGATTTACAGTAATTTTCAGGTAGTTAAACTCTCAATGAGTATATTTTAAATTTAGTTTTACTCACTTACTTAATTTTCACTCCAAAATAGCTCTGCACGCTCTTGAGATGTTTGAAGAGCTTTTTGGGGAGATTCACCTAATAATGTTGCCTCGATCGCTCTGCCAAGACTATCAGATAAGCGGTTATATTTAATAGTGATTGGTCGAGCGCGTGCCATAGGTATTTGGTCTAAAAATACTTTTAGAACTGGGTGTTGGTTGATGAATTGTTGATAAGCATCACTTTGAGCAGCTTTGGTATTTACTGGTAAAAAACCCGTTCCTACACTCCACTCTATTTGGAATTCCTGACTCAAAACATACTCTAAAAATTTGAGTGCTGCTTGCTCTCTTTCTGGCGTGGTCTTCATTAAATAAATATTTCCACCAGCGGTTACTGTGGATTGTTCAACATTTCCAGGTATAGGAAACACATCATAATCAACATTAGACTTCATGATGTATGTCCAAGGGCCAGTAATCTGCATAGCAACTCGACCTGCAAGAAAACTATCTTCTTCATAACCTCGCTCTGGAGCAGAAAGCATGGCTGAACCATCTTGTAGGAAGTCTTGCCAAAATTGCAAAGCTGCGATCGCTCCTTTATCCATTAAATTCGGCTGGTTGTTGGTTAATATGTTTCCGCCAGCATTAAATAAAAAGGGAAACCAACAAAAAACAGTCCATTCTCCCTTACCTAAAGGTAGCAATATTCCATATTGTTCGGGGCGATGATCACCATCACGATCTATAGTTAGTTTTTTAGCAGCTTCCCGCAATTCTGACCACGTTTTAGGTATTTGTGTAATACCTGCTGCTTGGAACAGCTTAGGTCTGTAAAAAACACCTAGATTACCTGTATAGAGTGGGATTGACCAAATATGATCATCAAATTTCAATTCGTCAAAAAGATTAGGGAAAATTTCTGATTTAATTGGTAATTTCTCCAGCCAATCTTCTAAGGGTTTAATTGCTCCTAGTTCTACAAACTGACCTGTAATTTGAGGGTAAAACGCCAACAGATCTGGAGGTACATTACCCACAACTGCTGTTAAAACTTTAGGCAACTGTTGGTCAAGCTGACCTGCATAGATAGATTCTACATAGATGTCCGGATGGGTTTGATTGAATTTATCTACCAGCTTTTGAAAGACATCCCGATTTGCAGGGGGATTGATTCCCTGCCAAAGTGTCAGATGAATAACTCCATTGTCCTTTTGGGATGTAACTTGACAACCAGATAAAAATAGTAAGCATGAGCTTAGGAGTAAACCTAAAAGTAAAATACGCCCAACATAGTGGAACCAACTTTTGATTTGGGATAGAAAAACAATAATATCCATGCCCATAAACAAGAGGGGTAAAGGGTCAAGGGTAAAGGTTAAAGGGATGAATTAGGTAGCAACGCCATAAGCTACAAGTCGGCGTAGCCCTTGTGCTGTCGGAGACGCTCTTGTTAGCTTGCTTAAGCACAGGGGTACGGCTGACGCTTGTTCCTCCTTGAAAGTAATTTAATTAATTCGCCCATAACACTCTTAGAATCCCATTGCTGCGGCTACTGTTTTGATTTCCGCCTCAATACCTTGCTGAAATTGACTTTCACTATACTTAATGGCTGTGTCTGGGTCTTTTAGACCATTGCCTGTGAGGACACAAACCACCGTTGCTCCAGTAGGTATTTGGTCTTTAACTTGCAACAATCCGGCGACAGAAGCAGCACTGGCAGGTTCACAAAAAATACCTTCGGATGATGCTAAAAGCCTATAAGCATCTAGAATTTCTGTGTCAGTCACCGCGTGAAAATTGCCCTGACTTGCTGATTGTGCTGCGATCGCTTTTTCCCAACTGGCTGGGTTGCCAATGCGAATCGCTGTGGCTATAGTTTCAGGATGAGCTACCGGTTTGCCATTCACAATGGGGGCTGCACCTGCTGCTTGGAATCCCATCATTTTGGGTAGGCGATCGCATTTACCTAATTGATGATATTGACAAAACCCCATCCAATATGCGCTGATATTTCCCGCATTACCTACCGGGATACACAACCAGTCTGGAGCATTACCCAAGGCATCAACAATTTCAAAGGCTCCAGTTTTTTGCCCTTCTAGGCGGTAGGGATTAACTGAATTCACCAAAGTTATGGGATAGCTTTGAGCCATTTCGCACACAATTTCTAATGCTCGGTCAAAATTACCTTTGATTGCCAATACCTCTGCGCCATATAACAAGGCTTGTGCCAACTTGCCCAGGGCTACATATCCATCGGGAATCAGTACAAAAGCATTCATGCCCCCACGCCTAGCATAAGCTGCTGCGGCTGCTGAGGTGTTGCCTGTGCTAGCACAAATTACTGCTTTTGCCCCAGCTTCTTTAGCTTTAGAAATCGCCATAGTCATTCCCCGGTCTTTGAAGCTACCAGTGGGGTTAAGACCATCGTATTTCACAAACACACTTACTTGTCTGCCAATGCGTTCTGCGATCGCTGGCACCGGAATTAGAGGAGTGTTGCCCTCTAGCAGAGTTACAACAGGCGTTTTTTCACTAACAGGTAAGTACTCGCGATAGGCTTCTATCAGCCCAGGCCAGGGTTGGCGATAAGATTTAGCAACAGACAAGCTCACAGTCACAGTATTTAACAGTTTTTCACTAAGGATTGGGGATTAGGGCAGGATGGGAAATAGTTAAAGAAAGTAAATTTCTTGTTTTCTGTTCCCATTTTCTAAGCTCTTCATTTCAGAAGAATATTATCTCTTTTATTGCAGGTGTCTTAACTTGCAGTTTTTATTTTGTGTAAAATGTCAGTTTATCATAATCGCTAAGCAGAACTGACTTTCACCAACAGGAGGTTACAAATGGAACACAAGCAACACAATCGCCGTCACTTATGACAACACCCGTAACCTATTAGAGTAAGTGATTGAAAGTATACAATCATTTAACGAGTCTTAAACTTGCATTAGTATAATGTTTACTAATGGTGTGAGTTGAGTTGTAGATTAATTGAGCGATGCCTACTTATTCATCTAGTGTTTGTGAACGCCAATCCCAGACTTTCTGGGTAAATGAACTGACCAATTCTGGTTATCAAGACGATCAGCAAGTTAAGCTGAGACACCTGCAAGCAGAGGTAGACTCTCTGTTGCAGCAATTACAAAACCTCAAAGAGCAACGCTTAGCTGCCATCAGTGAAGAGAAATAATTTAATTTCTCAAAGCGCGATCGCCAGGGCTGTTACAGTCTAAATTTTAGTAGGGGACTACTATATCAAAATGTTGGTTTTGTTTGACCATCATTGAAGACTGTAATAATTAGCACAGTTTATCTGTGAGCTTGGCGGTCGCTACACTTGTAGAAAGCTAACTTAATAAATCTGTGTAATTACATCAGAAACTAAATATAATTTTAATGTTTAAAAATCGCGGCAACACAAACAACTTCCACTTGGTTAGGTTTGGTTTTTTGTATTGTCGCGACTTGCAGATATTGTCAGTCACTTAGTGCTGACTACACTTCACAACTTAATTCCCCTGCTTTTTGTGTAAAGCGGTGGTTTTCGCGGTAGTCTACCGGACAATCGATGACAGCAGGTACATCTTGAGCAAGAGCTTCTTTAAGTACGGGGATTAAATCAGTAGCAGATTCGACACGATAGCCTTTTAGACCCATACTTTCGGCTAATTTGACAAAATCAGGATTGCCAAAATGCACAAATGCTGAGTTTCCTTTACCAAATTGATTTTCTTGTTTCCATTCAATTAAACCGTAACCTCCATCATTGAAAATCAAAGTGACAAAGGGAGTTCCAACACGCAAGGCAGTTTCTAATTCTTGACAATTCATCATAAAGCCACCATCACCAGTCACAGCAACAACTTTACGGTTAGGATAAACGAGTTTTGCTGCTAAAGCGCCAGGAATCGCAATACCCATCGCGGCAAAGCCGTTAGAAATAATACAAGTATTAGGGCTATGGCAGTGATAATGACGGGCAATCCACATTTTATGAGCGCCCACATCAGAAATCACAATATCATCAGGGCCCATCACCTGCCGCAAGTCGTAAATTAACTTTTGCGGCTTAATAGGAAAACCATCATCATTAGCGTGTTCTTCGTAATCAGCACGTATGTTAGCTCTTAAGCTGATTGCATAAGGATTGGGTTTAGCATGGCGGTCTGCTAATTTTAAGATTTCATAGAGGGAATCAGAAATATCTCCCACTACTTCTGCGTAGGGAATATAACTACTATCAATTTCTGCCGGACTTACCCCAATATGCACTATGGGAATTTGACCATCGGGATTCCATTTTTTCGGAGAAAATTCAATTAAATCATAGCCAATAGCGATTACTAAATCTGTATTATCAAAACCACAGGTAATAAAGTCTCTTTGCTGTAAACCTACTGACCACAAAGCTAATTGATGAGTGTAGGGAATTACACCTTTGCCCATAAAAGTATTGGCAACAGGAATATTCATTTGGGTAGCAAATTGCGTCACGGCATCACTAGCTTGAGCGCGAATTGCTCCATTACCTACTAATATTAATGGGTTAACTGCCTGGGAAATTGCTGCTGATGCTGCCCGAATACTAGCAAAAGATGCATAAGTTTTTTCGCTATTATCCTTAAGCAAAGGTTTGCCTTCTACAGGCATAGCGGCAATATTTTCTGGTAAATCGATGTGTACTGCACCTGGTTTTTCGGATTGCGATCGCTTGAATGCTTTTCGTACAACTTCTGGTGTAATACTCGGTCGAACAATTTGCTTATTCCACTTGGTTACAGGGGCAAACATTGCTACCAAATCTAAATATTGGTGAGATTCGATGTGCATTCTATCTGTTCCCACCTGCCCAGTAATCGCCACCAAAGGCGCACCATCAAGGTTGGCATCCGCAACCCCAGTCATTAAATTTGTGGCTCCAGGGCCAAGAGTAGAAAGACACACTCCGGCTTTGCCTGTGAGCCGACCGTAGACATCCGCCATGAATGCTGCACCCTGTTCATGACGAGTAGTAATAAATTGAATAGAAGAATGTTTTAGTGCTTCTAAAACGTGCAAGTTTTCTTCGCCAGGGAGTCCAAAAACATATTGCACCCCTTCATTTTCTAAACACTGTACTAGTAAATCTGCTGTATTCATTTGATTTTCTCACTAACGACAAGTTAGTAGTTAATGGTCAGTGGTCAGTAGCCAGTGGTCAGTAGTCAGTGGTCAGAAGAAAAACAACTAACAACTGACAACTGACAACTAACAACTAACAACTAACAACTAACAACTGACAACTAACAACTAACAACTCCAAATTACTTCACCCACACAGTCTTAACATTGACAAATTCATGTATGCCTTGAATACTCAACTCTCTGCCGTATCCAGAACGTTTAATGCCACCAAAGGGCAATCGGGGATCGGATTTAACCATGCTGTTGATAAATACTGCGCCTGCTTCGATTTCTTCAACTAGGCGATCGCGTTCTTGGTTATTAGTTGTCCAAGCACTTGCACCTAAGCCAAAGGGTGTGGCGTTAGCGAGTTTAATGGCAGCATCAATATCCGGAACTCGGAATAATAGCGCCACTGGGCCAAAAAATTCCTCTTGGGCAATGGCACTATCCTGGGGAATATCTGTGATGATGGTCGGTGGATAAAAGTTCCCAGGACGATCTGTTAAAGAATGTCCCCCTGTGAGGACTTTACCCCCACTATTAACCGCAGATTGCACTTGTTGGTCTAAATCCTGAAGAATATCAGGGGTTGCTAGTGGGCCTAAATCGGTGTCTGGTTGCATGGGATCGCCAATTTTTAGCGCCAGAAATTTATTTAAAAGCAATTTTTCAAATTGATCAGCGATCGCCTCTTCGACAATAAAACGTTTTGCTGCTATACAAGATTGCCCGTTATTCAACATCCTTGCTGTAGTAGCTGTGACAACTGCTGCTTCTAAATCAGCACTTGCTAACACAATAAAAGGGTCACTTCCTCCCAATTCCAAAACGGTTTTTTTGATTTGTTTACCAGCAGCAGCAGCTAAAGAAGCACCGGCTGGTTCGCTTCCTGTTAAGGTGGCAGCTTTAATTCGCTCATCAGCCATTAAATCGGCAACTTTGGCAGCACCAATTAACAAAGTTTGAAATCCACCTTTGGGAAAACCTGCCCGTTGGATAATGTCTTCAATTGCTAAAGCACACTGCGGCACATTAGAAGCATGTTTTAGTAAACCGACATTTCCCGCCATTAATGCTGGTGCAGCAAAACGGAAAACTTGCCAAAAGGGAAAATTCCACGGCATGACTGCGAGAATTGCACCTAGTGGCTGATAGCGAACAAAGCTATGACTTGCATCCGTCTTTACACTGGCATCAGCCAGGAAACCAGGAGCATGTTCGGCATAATAGCGACAAACGAGGGCGCATTTTTCTACTTCTGAGATTGCTGCTTTAAACGGCTTGCCCATTTCTAGAGTCATGATTTCGGCAAAGTCTGCCTTTTCTTGCTCTAAAATGTTTGCTGCTGTTTGCAGCCATTGCGATCGCTCAGAAAAACTAGTCTTGCGGTACTGTGCAAAAGTTTTACCAGCCAAATCTAATTTAGCGGCAATTTCTGTATCATTGAGTGGCTCAAAGGTTTTGAGCGTCTCCCCAGTGGCGGGATTAATGGTGGCGATAGCCATTGCCCTGACCTCCCGTTAAAAAATAGCTTGAGGTAGCTCCTTAGTGTTACACACATTAATTTTGGAAGCTACCATCCAAATTCTAGTCTTTTGGACAAGGCTTGGTTTCTTAATATTAAATTTTCGCAATTTAAATTGAATTAAATTATACAAAAATGTAAGTATATATTACTAAAAAATCGCTATGAAAGTGCTTCTACGCCAGAATAGTTAAGAATTTTCGCATCAACAGTTAACAAAGGACAATCATAAAATCTGGCTGTAGCCACAATAATTTGGTCAAAAGGATCGCTATGAAATCCACTTAATTGAGTTGAATCAATTACTATTGGCAGGGTTAAATTTAATAATTGTATTCCTGGATAATTCAAAGCTGTTGCCAACCATTCATTAATTGAACAAGAAAAAACCAGTCGATTTTTTTCCACTAATTTGGCGACTTCCCAACAAGAAACAATATTTACTCCCAAACCTTGAGATTGATATTCTTCTATCCACTCCCGATACTTTTTAGTCAGTCTTGAGTTATCGTCAACCCACCAAACCCAGATATGGGTATCAAGTATGATCATTGCAAAATTTCCCAATCTGATAAGGCAACGGGTTCTGTTGGATCATCGTAACGGATTACCTTACCGCGCATTGGATAAAGATTTTTTTCTGCTTGGCTAGGCACTGCTTTTGGATGCTGTGGAGTTTTAGTGTCCAGAATAATTACTTCCACAGCATCTCCCGCATGAAAGGGCAAGCCCTGTAGCGTCAAAGTTCCATCTTCAGTTAAAACGACTTCTATTTTATGAGCATTCATATTTCAACACAAATAGGCTGAGTTTTCAGTCTTCACTACAAGTAGATTAAAATTCATCCATACACAAATTGCCATTTTAATCTTATCAATCATGCTGACTTTGACCCAACGTCAACCACCAAACCCTAATGCATCGGTTATTTTGACCCTAGCACTCACAGCAGAAGAACGGACTCGCGCTCGTCATCGCTTTGAGGCGGAGGATGGTAAAGTTGTGTTTTTGCGTTTACCGAGGGGAACGGTTTTACGGGATGGCGATATTTTACAAGATGAAAGTAATAGCAGCTTAATTAGAATTATTGCCAAACCAGAACCCGTTTTAACTGTCTTTGCCCAAACACCGTTGTTATTAATGCGGGCAGCATACCATTTAGGAAACCGTCATGTACCTCTAGAAATTACGCCCGGCTATTTACGTTTAGCAAACGATGCTGTTTTACAAACAATGCTGGAACAATTGGGATTAGAAATCACAGCAGAAAATTTACCGTTTCAGCCAGAATTAGGCGCTTATGGACAACATCATGCTCACTGATAGCCATTTTTTAAGTATTTTGCAGTTGGCTAGTCCAGCTTTACCCGTGGGAGCATATAGTTATTCTGAAGGATTAGAAACACTGGTAGAAAATGGTGCGATCGCTAATCAAAAAAGTCTCAAACACTGGTTAGCAGCAGAACTACATTATGGAGCAATTCGCTTAGAAGCGGCGGTGATGGTACGAGCCGCTGAATCTGCAAAACTCGGTGATGTAGAAACTTTATGCCGTTGGAATATGTGGTTATCCGCTGCTAGAGAAACACAAGAATTACGTGCTTCTAGTTGGCAGATGGGGCGATCGCTGATGCAGTTACTTGGTAAACTACAACCAGAAATCATACCTCTAGTGAATGCTGTGGGTAATCCTTGCAATTATGCGATCGCTTTTGGCATTGCTAGTGCCCATTGGCAAATTAATATCAAAGCTGCTTTATTAGCATATCTGCATAGTTGGGCAAGTAATTTGATTACTGCTGGAATCAAACTCATCCCCCTTGGTCAAACAGCAGGACAAGAGTTATTACTAGAGTTGCAACCATTACTTAGCGCTGCGGCATTAGAAGTTATCAATTTAGAGGATGATGAACTCAGCTGTTGTAGTTGGGGCTTATCATTAGCAAGTATGCAGCATGAAACCCAGTATACAAGGTTATTTAGAAGCTAGTACCGCTGTGCGTAATTCGTAATTCACTTTTTGCAAGGGTTTTAGACATTTGACATGGTAGCTTTATTTATGCCGTGCTGTACTGGTCAGGAAAGCAGAGGAGACAAGGACAATAACAACTAACAACTAACAACTAACAACTGACAACTAACAACTAACAACTGACAACTAACAACTAACAACTGACTACATTACTTATGAACGCATTTCGAGTTGGGGTTGCTGGGCCGGTGGGATCTGGAAAGACTGCTTTAGTGGATGCTTTGTGTAAGGCGTTGCGTGAGCAGTATCAGATTGCCGTGGTAACAAATGATATTTATACTCAAGAAGATGCACAGTTTTTGGTGCGTTCTCAGGCGTTGACGAGCGATCGCATTTTGGGTGTGGAAACTGGCGGCTGTCCTCACACTGCAATTCGTGAAGATGCTTCGATGAATTTGGCTGCTATTGAACAATTAGAGTTGCAATTCACTGATTTAGACTTGGTATTTTTGGAAAGTGGTGGTGATAATTTAGCAGCTACCTTTAGTCCCGAATTAGTAGATTTAACAATTTACGTTATCGATGTCGCTGCTGGTGATAAAATTCCCCGCAAAGGTGGCCCTGGTATTACTAAATCTGATTTGTTAGTAATTAATAAAACTGACCTTGCACCTTATGTTGGTGCAGATTTAAATGTGATGGAACGAGATGCCAAAAAAATGCGTGGTACTAAACCTTTTATTTTCACAAATTTGAAAACACGAGAAGGATTAGCAGACGTGATTCAGTTTGTCTCTACAAATATTTGTTAAGTAATATTTACTATTTTTCGTAAAACATTTTTTACTTGCCATCTAGAAAAATAGAT
The DNA here is from genome assembly GCF_016056295.1 of Atlanticothrix silvestris CENA357. Lineage (GTDB taxonomy): Bacteria > Cyanobacteriota > Cyanobacteriia > Cyanobacteriales > Nostocaceae > Atlanticothrix > Atlanticothrix silvestris. The sequence goes on along the minus strand of NZ_JAECZB010000049.1, from coordinate 56,359 downwards.
GCCAAAAATGGATGTAAATTCTGGCTTTTAGTTAGAGTACAACTTTTTACACCATTATAAAGACACACAATGGCAAACTTTGAAATTATTGAGCGAGAAAGCCTACGTTTAGTCAAAATAACGTTGCAAAACGAAACAGTACGTACTGAATCTGGTGCGATGTACTATATACGTGGCAACATTACCATGCAATCTAAAACCCCCTCGGCTGGTGGATTTTTAAAATCCTTAGCTACTGGTGAAAATATTTTTCGCCCTACTTATACAGGCACAGGCGAATTATATTTAGAACCTGCTTTATCTGGATATCATATCTTAGAACTAGACGGCAACGAATGGATTTTGGACAGTGGGGCTTATTGGGCTAGTGATGGCTCTGTAGAAGTGGGAATTGAACGTAATAAAATGATTTCTGGCTTAATTGGTGGCGAAGGTTTATTTCAAACCAAAGTCAAAGGTAGAGGAAAAGTGGTCATGGTTGCTCAAGGGCCTGTAGAAGTAGTACAACTACGAAATGACCGATTAGTAGTTGATGGTAACTTTGCGATCGCTCGTACAAATACCTTAAATTATCGCGTTGAAAAAGCCACAAAATCACTTTTAGGCTCAATGACTTCTGGTGAATTTTTAGTTAATACTTTTGAAGGAACTGGTACTGTATTATTAGCTCCTGTTCCTTATTGGCAAGTGATGATGCTACGGCAAATTACAGCAGCTATCCCCAAAACTTCTAGTTGAAATACATTCATTTCAAAAAAGGAATTAAACATTTGCTATATAGTTTAATTCCTTTTTTAATTGAAAAATGAGTAATTAAAACCTCGGCGATGACTCACCACATTTTAAAAGCCACTAAAGAAACCGTACATCTCGGTGGTTTCTCTCATAAGCTAGAACCAGCACTTACTATAGATTCCGGTGACACAGTTGATGTAGAAACTTATACTGGTTACTATGTTTACGACAAAGCACCGCCAGAGTTTCTTACACCAGAATTTGTTGATATCTGTCAAAATCTATCACCAGAACGTAAAGTTGCAGCGGGGCCTCATTTACTAACAGGGCCAATTTACGTAAAAGATGCGGAACCGGGGGATGTTTTAGAAGTAAGATTAGAAGCGATCGCACCAAATTTACCAGTCGGCTTCAATGCAATTCGTACAGGTTGGGGAGCTTTACCGCAGAAATTTACTCAACCTGCTCTCAGATTTATTCCCCTTGATTTAATCCATAATATCGCTGAATTTCCTACAGGTAGCGGCATTAAAATTCCCCTCAAACCTTTTTTTGGTATTCTTGGTGTTGCTACCCCAGAAACTTCTCGAATTTCCATTCCGCCTGGTTGTTATGGTGGTAATATTGACAACCGTGAATTGCAAACAGGCTCTCGTGTATTTTTGCCTATTTTCGTCCCAGGTGGATTATTTTCTATTGGTGATGGACATTCAGCACAGGGAGATGGCGAAGTTAATGTGACTGCTATTGAAACTTCGATGAATGGAAGAATAGTACTCACACTTCGCAAGGATTTGCAACTGTCAACACCTATTGCTGAAACAGCTACTGATATCATCACAATGGGGTTTGCCCAAACTTTAGATGCAGCTTTAGAAATAGCTGTGAAAAATATGATTGATTTTTTGGAACGTTTTGCAAACTTATCCGCAGAAGATGCTTATGTATTGTGTAGTTTAGCCGTGAATTTTCGCATCACTCAAGTCGTCAACAGCCCCCAAAAAGGTGTTCATGGGATGCTACCCAAATCAATACTGTCACATAAAATCAATTTATAACTACCAAGAAAAAAATAGTTTTGTATGTCTAATATACTTCTGCAAATGTTGTTCATTGGTCTGGTTGCTGGCGTTGCTGGTGGGATGTTTGGCATCGGCGGTGGTGCAATTATAGTGCCAGCAATGGTGCTAATAGTTGGACTAGATCAAAAATTTGCGACTGGTACTTCTATCGCTGCACAAATATTACCAATTGGCATTTTAGGAGCAGCAGTTTACTATCGTAGCGGCAATATTAACATTAAGTATGCTGTTATGATTGCCGTTGGTCTAGTGATTGGTAATTTATTTGGAGCGCTATTTGCTAATCAGCCATTTATTAGTAGTGAAATGATGAAAAAGCTATATGGCATCTTTTTGTTACTTATTGGCCTACGGTATTTAGTCGGACGTTAATAATTCCCTAGTGGACTGACACAGCTAAAATAGTGCATTAATGTAGGTTGGTTTGAGCAAAGCAAAACCCAACACTAGTGAGGATGTTGGGTTTCATTCTTCGACCCAACCTACAAATTTTTTTTGCCTCAAATTAGTCCGGTTACGCTAGTAAGGTGCGCGTTAACGCACATTTTCAGCAACAATTATAGTTGCGCTTGTTCAGTGGGGAAAGCACCAGGTTGCACAGCTAAATTGATACTTTGCCCATTGCGTCGTAACTCTAAACGCAAATTACCTCCAACTTGGCTGTTGTCTACTGCCTTTTGTACACCGCTAGCATCTGTAACAGATTGACCATTCAGCGCTTGGATGACATCGCCAGCACGTATTCCGGCTTTAGCAGCAGGTGAATTGGGCATAACCCTGACAACTAAGACACCTTTATCTTCATTGACGCTTAAACCGCTATTGGGGTCTGAGTTGAGATTTTCCTTGATTTGAGGCGTTAATCCCACCATCTGAATACCCAAATAGGGATGTTGCACTTTCCCTGTAGCTATTAGCTGGGTAGAAATGCGTTGCGCTGTATTGATGGGAATGGCAAAGCCTAATCCTTGTGCCCTCTGAATGATAGCTGTATTCATACCAATTACTTCACCACGGGCATTTAACAAAGGCCCGCCAGAGTTACCAGGATTAATTGCTGCGTCAGTTTGAATAAATTCAACTCTCTTATCAGGTGCGCCAACTTGATTGCTGGTGCGTCCAGTTGCGCTGATAATTCCTGTAGTAACAGTATTGTCTAATCCTAAAGGATTACCGATCGCGATCGCCCATTCTCCTGATTGCAGCTGATCTGAATTACCCAATGTTACCGATGGGAGATTCTCAGCTTGAATCTTAATAACCGCTACATCTGTTAAAGTATCTCTCCCCAATACTTTACCTTGGAAGCTACGCCCATCCTTGAGCGTTACTCTCACTGTATCAGCGCCATCTACAACGTGGGCGTTGGTGAGAATCCGTCCATCACCACTAATAATAAAACCTGAGCCAGTACCTCTTTCTACCCGTTGTCCTTGTTGTGGTAATTGAGAACCAAAAAAGCGGCGGAAAAATGGATCGTTAAATTCTGCTGGTATCCTAGATTGAACTGTTCGAGAAGAGTCAATCCTTACTACGGCTGGCCCTACTTTTTGTACCACTTGGATCACAAAATTAGGATCTGTAGCGGCTGGTAATGGAGGAGCAGCATTGACTCTACTCACTGCCAGTTTAGAAGCACTTTCAGATAATTGCTGATTATTTCCAGCTAAATAACCACCTGCCAATGTCATACCTGATCCTAGCAGCACCAATGATAAAGAAGCCGCTGCCTTTTTCCAGGGTGTATTGTTATTGTATTTAGGATTAATTAAAGATTGATCTCCGTCGCGTACTTGGTTTTTCATTGCTATCTGGAAAAATATTTAAATGTATTACTAATGTAGACAGTAGTTATGACAGTTTTGTTGCAGCGATATTGCATTGGTGTGAAATGTTTGATATTTTACTCAACTCGTAAGTATGGCAGTGTTTGAAGTATAAAGTATTTATTTATTTGTTAAATAACCAATTATAGAAATTGTAGTTCATAAATATATTTTGTGATTTTTCAAACTGTAAAGTTGTATATTTATTAATGCAATTTTTCATGAAAAGATGGTTTTAAGCAAAAAATATACCATCCCTGAGTATATTTGAAGCATAAAAAAGATTTAGATGTGGCGATAACTTGAAGTAGAAAGTTGTGATCTAAACTTTAACAATTATGATCTCGACCGAATCGTCTATACTGCGATCGCTTAGAATACTGGTAGAACTCAACTTAACTTTGGGAAGATAGCGAAGAATTTAAACCAGTGGATCATGGAGGAAATAATACCAATTTTACTAAATCAATAGTTAGAGTTATGATAAGTATAAATAATAGTTTAAGTGTTTTATAGCACTTGAGGCTACGTGCATTAATGTTGGCGATCGCCATTCATAAAAAACTTTTTGGTTGACTGACATTCAATTTTCTTGATTTACAAAGTTTTTGTTAAAAAAATTTTGCTATTCAAAATTTTTATGAAGAGAATGGTTAAATGGGAGGGAATTATACAAATAATGACTAGCGATCGCCTTTAGGTGCGAATGAATGTGGACTTAATTCTGTATATAGAAAACAAAATATCTGTAAGCTCAATGGAAATGCCATAAGTAAGCAGCAAACAGGAGACATTCTCACTTAAATCTAGCTATACTCGTGTTGCTACTATTAAGTTATCCTTGGTAAGAATTAAACTGTATGTGTGATAGATAGCTGAGGTCACACCATACTGGTAAGTCTACTAAGCATCGAAAATTACATATAGCTATTGTTATAGAGCGAGTAAATGGACTAGGCGGACGAGGTAAATGAATATACACACCTTTGATAATCATTATGTTACTTGCCCAATTTGCCAAAGAAATGCGAGGCCAAAACCAATCAAGACCTGCATTGGCTTATTTAGCTGTCCGTATTGCCAAGAACGACTCGTAGTCTGTCGCAGCGGTCATTATGTCCGTGATCCGTTTACTCTTAAACAAATAATGATCTGTTCGTCGGCACTACGCCGCCAAAGTAGCCCTGTAGCTCGCATTATAAGAGATTTTGTCCTTCTTAAACGTCCTGTGTTAGCTCTGGCTGTGGGAAGTGCAATTCTTTTAAGCATGATTACTATGACCCAGCAAAACACCAGCTACGACCAGCAACTGCCGCCAGTAACAGAAAAAATGAAAGAAGCAGAAAGGGATTTGGGACTGGGGAGATGAGCAAAGGAAAATAACAATTGCTTTCGCTAAGCTGCAAGCAGTTAGCAGTCAGAGTTGTCACTTGCTAATGATTTGTTTTGCTCAATGGGATGAAGCAATTGGACGATCGCCTGCATTAACATTTCTGGTTCAACAGGCTTTGGAATATGCATTTGAAATCCCGCAGTTAAAGCTTGTTGCTGGTTTATTTCTCCGGCATAAGCAGTAAGTGCGATCGCTGGAAGGGTTCCTCCTTGTTTATGTGACCACTTTCTAATTTGCCGAATTAGAGCATAGCCATCCATCTCTGGCATACCAATATCACACAGTAATAGATCAGGGACAGACTGATTTAATAGTACCAATGCTTGTACTGCCGAAGCGGCTGTTGTAACTTGTGCGCCAGCTTGTGTGAGGATAAATGCTGACAACTCCCGGATATCTGCATCATCATCCACAACCAATATACGAATACCTGCCAGATCTGTCACAGTTTCTAAATCGCTGTCATCAGACAATAGCTGCTGCTCAGTAACATTTAACGGTAAACGAACGGTGAATGTTGCCCCTAAATTCAGTCCCGGACTGCTGGCCTCAACAGTTCCTCCATGCAGTTCAGTAAAATGGCGGACGATCGCCAATCCTAATCCCAATCCGCCAAATTGTCGTGTTGTTGTGCCATCTTCTTGGCGGAAGTACTCAAATACGTATGGTAAAAACTCTGGGTTAATGCCTTTACCTGTGTCTTTAACTTGAATTTGAGCATACATACCAACTTGCCTTAGTTGTACCTCGACTCGTCCTCCAGATGGTGTGAACTTCACGGCATTAGAAAGCAGGTTCCAGATAACCTGTTGTAAACGGTTCATGTCGCCTGAAACCGTTCCGGAAACTGAGTTAAGATTAGTTTTAATTTGAATGCTCTTGGCATCTGCTGCCAGTCGTACCGTTTCTAAGGCTGCTGCAATTGTTGCCGCTAAATTCACAGGAGCGACGTTTAACGTCATTTTTCCTTGCAGAATACGTGAGACATCTAATAAGTCTTCAATTAATTGCGCTTGCAGTTTCACATTGCGTTCAATTGTTTCTAAAGCTTGGTCAGTTTTTGCGGCATCTAACCGCTTACTTCGTAGCATTTTTGTCCAGCCTAGAATCGGATTGAGAGGCGATCGCAATTCATGGGAGAGTACGGCTAGAAATTCGTCTTTAACTCGGTTGGCAGATTCTGCTTTAGTGCGATCGCGTTGCGCTACCCAGTATAACTGGGCATTATCAATCGCTAAGGAGGCACGGCGAGCTAGTTCTTCTGCTAATTGCAAATCAGTTGAATCATATTGCCGCCCAGATTCAGCTGAAATAAAGGAAATTACACCTAAAATTCGCGCTTGGGTTCGTAGTGGCACTGTTATGACCGATTTAAACCCAACCTGCCGCAAAATTTCTAAATGTTCTGAATCACGGGCTGCCTGCACGAGCAATTCATCTGGAATATGTGGCAAGATATCCGATTCTCCTGTCCGTAATGTCAATGCAGCACCGCGAACAGCATCAGGGTCAAGAGGATATTTACGGCTGATTTGTTGCGCCCATTGGAGTTTGGCAGGATCAATGTGAGCAACAGTAATTTGTTCGATTGAACCATCCTCTTCCACGATATGAACCGTACACCAATCCGCTAATTCGGGAACAATTAGCTGTGCTATTTGCTCTAGGGTAGTTTGATAATCGAGGGAAGAGGACAGAACTGCACTCGCCTCTGACAAAAAGCGTTGCCCCTGCTCTAACCGTACTCGCTCTGTCACGTCTAAGACATATATTAAAACGTCTTCCACTTGATGGTTGGAGTTGATTGTTGGCAGATAGTAAACGTTGTAGTAGCCGGGGGAGCGATGGCTACGTCCAGGAACGTTGACAGCAAAGTTGGGTGAAATAAAGGAATTACCTGTAGTATAAATGTCGTCAAAGACTGCAACTAATTGGGGATCGGATTGACCAAAAATTTCTGGAATTGAATGCCATAAATGTTGTTCACGGGTTAATCCGTTGATTTGGGCTAATGCTTCATTAATGGCAATAAACCGCTGCTGGGCATCTAACAGAGCAATTCCCACTGGTGAGGTTTCAAAAATGTTTGTCAGTTGACGTTGTGCAGCTTCTGCTTGAGTCCGAGCAATATATTCTCGCTCTAACAATTGTTCCCGTTCTTGTTCTGCTTGCTTACGTTCTGTAATATCAATTACAGCACCAGTTGAATGTTGAGGATTTCCTTGAGAATCGTAAGTAAAGTGTCCTCTGACTTCTACCCAGTGAATAGAATTATCTGACCAACGCAGACGATATTCGTGGTGATATTCTTTTTTTTCGGCGATCGCTTCTTTAATTTTTGCCTTTGTTGTAGCTAAATCGTCAGGATGCACTTGATCTGCCCAAAGTTTGTAACTGGGTTCGCGCTCATTTACTTGCAGACCTAAAATTGTGAAGTGATTTTCTGACCAAAGAATTTTGCCAGTCTGCATGTCCCAATTCCATATTCCCATGCGGCCAACCTTCAGCGCCAGTTGCAGCCGAGCCTCACTTTCTCGTAGTGCTTCTTCGGCGCGCGATCGCTCTGCTTCGATTTGTTTGCGCTCGGTGATATCTTCAAAGATGACAACGGCTGCCACAATCTGATTTTGATGGTTAAGAATAGGTGCAGAATTGACATTGATCAAAATTTGGCTGCCATCATTTTGATGTAGCTCTATTTCTTCGTTATAAACTACTTCACCTGTTTGCAGCGATCGCGCCAATGGATACTCATCAGCGGTGTAAATCTGTCCGTCAGAGCGAAAGGCTTCAAATGGAATAATGAGTTTATAGTCTTCCAGCTTAAGTAACTGTTCATAACTGTACCCAACAATCTGTTTGGCTTGCTCATTTGCCAAAACTAACTTGCCAGATGCTGCATCGGCAATCATCACGCCTGCTGGCATTTGTCGCAAAACTGCTTCAAATCGAGTGCGTTCAGTTTCTAGTTCATATAGCAACCGTTCCTGTTCTGCTTCAGCTTGTTTGCGCTTTGTGATATCACGAAAATAGACTGCTACACCCTCAGCAGATGGATAAGCACGGATCTCTAACCACCGCTGAACAGGCTCTCCAAATTCCTCCCAAGCAACCGACACTTGTTCTGTTATTGCTTGATGCAATTTTTGGTATGCTACTCCACCTAAAAGTTCAGGAAACACCTCGTTCCAAACGTGTTTTCCGAGTAGTTCTTCTGGGGTTTTGTGCAGAATGGCCGCCGCCGCTTGATTGATGTAGGTGTAACACCAATTGCGATCAAAGGCAACAAATGCATCCGTAATACTTTCCAGGATCATTGCTACCTGACGTTCAGTTTCTTGGGTAGTGATAAGTTGGGTATATTGTTGCTGGGCTTGCCTAGTTTCGGTAATATCCCGGCTGATGACTACAACCGATACAGGTGTTTCTTCGGCATCTAATTCTGGAACTAACCGAGCTTGATAGAAGCGTACACCAAAAGGAGTTTCAAATTCAAATTCAATTTCTTGTTGTTGAGCCGTCGCTAACACCTGGCGTAAATGCTCTTCCCAGAACAGGTAAATTGGGTCTGACATAAATTCAGACATGGATTTGCCTAGTAGAGCATCTCGTGAAAATCCTAGGGCTTGCTCGGCAACACGGTTAGCATACAGGTAACGTATTTGCGAATCGAAACGGGCGATCGCATCTGGAGCGTTTTCTAGTAGGGCTGACAACTCTTGTTTTTGACGCTGCAAGTTTGCAATTTCTTGCTGCTGTTCAATAATTTGTGCTTGTAGTAGAGCGTTTTCAGCATTTGTTCCAGTTTCATTTCCCAGGCTACGGGCAAAGTGTTCAATTACTTCCGAACGAGAAATTCCTCGCTTTTGAGCTTCCTCATCCAGCGATCGCCATGCTGTATTGGTAAGAGATATGCTTACTCGTTTTTTCGTTTCTGAGTCCCAATTGCTGACAAACTTACCATTGACATCGCGCTTCATGAAGATTCATCCGTATGCATACACGGTCTTTTTTATTCAATCTGAATTACTTCTAATCAGGATCTGTCTTAAGAGTGATGTTTTGACTTCAAAATAGATAAAAGTTCTATGGCTATAGATAATATTGCTTAATTACTTAATTTTTTGGCTAGATTTGTAACTAATGATGAACCATAATTAGGGTACGGTTATTGCGATCGTTTATGACACAAAACCGAACATCCTAACATTTAATATTGATCTAATGTGTTAATTAGGAAGCTTAAGATTAAGCTTAAAAAAATTGAATACTTATGCAGTAAAGTCTACTGTCTTGCTGTCAGCTAAGAAGCTTGAGATTGAGCCTCCTAAAACAAGTAGTGGATTTAAGAGGTGATATTATGGCACTAATTCGTTGGCAACCATTTCGAGACATCGAACGCTTAGAACCATTCGGTGAAATTGACACTTTACAGCGGCAAATGAATCGCCTATTTGATAGATTAATGCCAACTGATGGCGGAGAAAGCATGAGCTTTGCCTTTACTCCTGCCGCTGAGCTTGAAGAAACCGAAGATGCGATTCATTTAAAACTAGAAGTACCTGGTTTAGAAAAACAAGACTTTAATATAGAAGCGACTTCCGAATCAATTTCGATTAGTGGTGAGCGTAAATCTGAAACCAAAACTGAAGAAAATGGTGTCACTCGTTCTGAGTTCCGTTATGGCAAATTTCAACGGGTAATTCCGTTACCTTCACAAATTCAAAACGATAAAGTGCAAGCTGAATACCAAAATGGTATTCTCCGCCTTACCCTGCCAAAAGCGGAATCAGAAAAACACAAAACTGTAAAAATTAATCTCGGTTAATTCAACATTAGGAATTAGGGGCTAGAGACTAGGGATTAGAGAGCAGGGGAGGCAGGGGGTAACAAGAGGGGACAAAGTTAAAGGGTAAAGGATGCCCTTTAACCCTTCCCCCTTCTTCCTCACGCCCCATTCCCTTTTCCCTATTGCCAAAACAAAAGAGGAATTTACTTGTATGGCAAAAGTAGTTGGAATTGATTTAGGCACAACAAACTCCTGTGTTGCTGTCATGGAAGGAGGGCAACCATTAGTAATTGCCAATGCTGAGGGACAGCGCATTACTCCCTCGGTAGTGGCTTACACCAAAACAGGTGAACGCTTGGTTGGTCAAATTGCCAGACGGCAAGCAGTGATGAACCCAGAAAACACCTTTTATTCTGTCAAACGCTTCATTGGGCGTAAATACGAAGAAATCACTCATGAAGCTACAGAAGTCACTTACAAAATCCTCCGGGATAGTAACGGTAATGTCAAACTCGACTGTCCCGCAGTCGGGAAACAATTTGCACCCGAAGAAATTTCTGCCCAAGTTCTGCGGAAGTTGGTTGACGATGCAAGCAAATATTTAGGAGAAACAGTCACTCAAGCAGTAATTACAGTTCCTGCTTACTTCAATGACTCCCAGCGACAAGCTACCAAAGATGCCGGAAAAATTGCGGGTTTAGAAGTCCTCCGCATTATTAACGAACCAACAGCCGCAGCCCTAGCCTACGGTCTAGATAAAAAGCAAAATGAAACTATCTTGGTTTTTGACCTTGGTGGTGGAACTTTTGATGTTTCTATCTTGGAAGTGGGTGATGGTGTATTTGAAGTCAAAGCTACCAGTGGAGACACTCACCTAGGTGGTGATGACTTCGATAAGAAGATTGTGGATTGGTTAGCTGATGAATTTCAGCGTAACGAAGGTATTGATTTGCGTAAAGATAAACAAGCTTTACAAAGACTGACTGAAGCAGCCGAGAAAGCCAAAATCGAACTTTCAAGCGCGACTCAGACCAATATAAATCTTCCCTTCATCACCGCTACCCAAGAAGGCCCGAAACACCTCGACATGACCCTAACACGGGGTAAATTTGAGGAAATGTGTGCAGATCTTTTTGATCGTTGCCGCAAGCCAGTGCAACAAGCATTGCAAGACTCTAAATTGAGCAATGCTGAACTTGATGAAGTTGTACTAGTTGGTGGTTCCACTCGCATTCCTGCCGTTCAAGACTTAGTGCAGCGAATAACGGGCAAAAGCCCCAACCAAGGTGTTAATCCAGATGAAGTTGTAGCCGTTGGTGCTGCTATTCAAGCAGGTGTTTTAGCGGGTGAAGTCAAAGACATTTTGCTGCTTGATGTTACGCCTTTATCTCTAGGTGTGGAAACCCTAGGTGGTGTGATGACTAGAATTATTCCTCGTAATACCACAGTCCCTGTGAAAAAATCAGAAATTTTTTCCACAGCAGCAGATGGTCAAACAAATGTAGAAGTCCATGTTCTCCAAGGTGAACGGGAATTATCTAGAGATAACAAAAGTTTAGGGAATTTCCGCCTAGATGGCATTCCCCCAGCACCCAGAGGTGTACCACAAATCGAAGTCACTTTTGACATTGATGCCAACGGTATTCTTTCAGTTACCGCTAAAGATAAGGCTACAAATAAACAACAATCGATTTCGATTACAGGTGCTTCTACTCTCGATAAGCGAGATGTAGAACGCATGGTGCGGGACGCAGAAGCCCATGCCCAAGAAGATCATGAACGTCGTGAAAAAATTGATACCAAGAACTTGGCAGACTCCTTAGTCTATCAAGCAGAGAAACAACTGAGAGACTTGGGTGATAAAGTGAGTGCAAGCGATCGCTCTCGTGTCGAAGGATTGGTACAGAATTTACGCGAGGCAATTAATCAAGATAACTTTGAGCGAATTAAATTCCTCACAAATGAGTTACAGCAAGCCCTGATGCAAGTGGGTAGCGCTGTCTATGCCCAAGCAGCAAGCCCAACAAATGGCGCACAACCAAGCGAACGCGGCAATGAAGATGTGATTGATGCTGATTTTGTAGAAAACAAGTAATGTTGGGTATGGGTATTGGGAAGAAGGGTAAAGGGAAAGGGGGAAAGGTTAAGGGGTTTATTTTTTCATCCTTTATCCTGTACCCTTCCCCAAGATTGTTTTTTATCTGCGATATCGAGCATTTATATCAGCTATGCAAACCGTCTTCTATTAATTGGGAGGCGGTTTGATCAAACTTCAGGAGCAAAAATCAATATTTTAAAGTACAACATGAACATTACAGCCAGTTTGTCATAAATTTTTGTAGAGATGATTCAGAACAAACTGATATCTATATTTTGGAATTTAACAGCCCAGAGATATAGAGAAAATAACAAAGAGATGTTGATAATGAACTATGAGCCGAGAGAATAGCCAAGGAATTACCCCTACAATTATCCTCATGGAAATATTTGTCTGATACTTTGCGCCAAATTATTGATTTGAATAAAACTTATAACTAAACACACACTGATCTATTTTCATTTGCTTGAATAGCTATATTGATAGGATTAAGATTTACCATTCTTGACTATGGCTAGTAAGTTAATTGATGTTAGAGAATATACTGTCAGAGCCCATAAACGAGAAATTCACACTCGTGTTTTCCACTTCGTCTGTAAGCAGTGTAATGAGACTACAAAACGTGAGACCTTTGGGCCTCGTCCATTATATTGTGAAAGATGCCGACCTCCCCAACCGCCTAAAAAACCCCAACAGTCATCTCGCAAAGCAAAACCTAGACCAATGACTTACACCAGTGATACCAACTTAGGTTAATTTGAAGTTTATGAATCATCAATTGCAATTAGAACCTCCTCCTCAAGCCTTTTTCTCTCCATTGTTGGAATTACGAGACCACTATGCTGGCCTCGTAGAAAAGTACGAACAATTGTATACACAGGCGCGATCGCATCTCAACCATGTAGAAGCTTTGTTATCTAACTGGTCTTCTGACTCAGATATTAAGGGTAGGTTGTCAACAGCTGAAATAAATCATCAACTATCTCTGCCTGATAGCATTTCTCACTCTGGTATTGACTCGGTAAACTCTATCCAGTCTGAAGTTGGAAATTCAGATAACTTGCAGATAGATCATTCTTCTACTGTGGTTGAAGATACCAACAAGCCTCAAATATCGACCACATCTCCAGCTATAGATACATCCCTAGAGAGCAAAGAAAACTCAATTAAGGGGATTGATATTCCGATGTTACCCCAGCATCATCCTCTATCTCGGATGGAAGCTATCAAAAAGCTATTGGAAGAACATTCGGGTACTGTATGTCATATTGATTTCATCGTGCGATCGCTTTATGGTGACTTAGAACAACCTGTCTTCAAAGTAGTCAAAGGTAGAGTTCAATCCTCATTGACGCAGGGTAGGGAAAGGAATGCTTGGTCAGCTATTCCTGACGAGCCTGGTTGTTACACTCTGGATTTAAGTCTAGTCAAGTCCAATCGCACTCATAATGGTCATTCTCAAGCCGCCAAACACAAAAAGAACAGACCTATCGCACCTTTGCAGACAAATGTAGTTCCAATGCTGAAAGAATTTGAGGGTCAGTTTTTGATAGATGCCCTTTCGTCTTTCTTTGAGCAAAATCCAAGGAAAATTTTTACTGTCGCTGAAATTATCGCTGGGCTTTATGGAGAACTAGATGCTGAGGAAGTTAGAGAGATCAAAAGCAAGGTGTTGAATGAGTTATCACGAGGTCATCGGACAGGAAGATTCTCTAGGGTTCCTGAACAAATCGGACTTTATACCTGGGACTCCAATCTGAAACTAGAGGCCAGGTCAGTTTGAACTAGGGGTATAGGGGATTGGGCATGGGGAAGAAGGGTAAAGGGTTTGTTTCTTCATCCTTTACCCTTTAACCCCTTCTCCTGCGGAGATGCTATCGCGAACGGGGTGACGCTCCTGCGTTGATGTACTATCAACACTGACAATAATCAAGTGCATGAGCTTTTCTTGGAAAATGTCAAACTTGGCGATCGCCTTCCCTTCTAAATCTTGAACATCAATCAATAGCGAAATATTTTTTAAGTCTAGTCCGCATTCAAGACTTTACGAAACACAATCTTATCAGCGCCGGCCGTGTAGAAGTCCCGGATGCAAGCCTCCTCCTCGTAGCCGCACTTCGCGTAGAACGTCCGTGTGCGCTCTAAGCTTGCTAAGGTTTCCACCAATAGCATTCGTCCACCACGCGCCTTCAAAGTTTCTTCAACGTAACGCATCAATTTTCCACCGCGTCCTTGTCCTTGGTGATCGGAACGAATGGCGATCAATTGTAGGTTCCATGTCTGATCGGTCATCCGTTCAGGCTCACAGTAGGCGACTCCCACCGGTCCGTCTTTGTCATCGTAGTCGGTGATCCAGAAGGGATCGCTGTCGGTGTTACCACCGAAGTAGTCAGCTAGCATTTTACCGAGATCCTCGAGTTCGTTCGGCTCGAAACCGATTGTGTTGGCTACGGCAATCAGCGCCGCTGCATCTTCGGGTTTTGTAGGTCGGATCATGGAGAACTTAATTGTATGCATGACGCATATAATAACTACCAGATTTGCTTGATGTCAATATGCATGACGCATATAATTGAGTTATGGAAAACTCTAACCTTGCGAATTTAGTGGGGGCTTTAGCCCTTGCCTTGACAGATTCGGTTGCCCAGTCGGCGGAGCAAATGATCGATGATGCAGGTCCGGCTGCCGAGGCTCTTTGCTTGGTAAGACATGCACCTGGGATACCGATTGAACAATTGCGCCGCGCTCTTGGAATGTCGCATCCAGGTGCAGTGAGGCTTGTAGAGCGACTGGAGAAACAAGGATTGATGCTCCGTGAACGTTGCTCTGTTGATCGCAGAGCTGTGGAGTTGAAATTGACCCCAGAAGGGGAAGCTCTGGTGAGTAAGATCCATCAAGCGCGGCTCTTGGCACTTGAGGAAGCGATCGCTTCTCTATCTTCAAAAGACCGCCTACATTTGTGCCGCATCAGTAACCAAATCTTATTTTCCCTGACAAAAACGAAGGATAGCGCCTTAACTATCTGCCGCTTATGTGATGAAACAAACTGTCTGAATTGTCCAGTGGGTAAACGTTACAGTGAATTGACTTAACACGAGCGAATGCAGAATTCGCAAAAAATGTCCCTTGTTGCCACTACTCGTAAGTTAGGTATTAGCTTTTTTGAGTATATGCGTGACCGAATTTTGCAACTCGGTGATATTCCCTGTTTGAGTAATATTATTCGAGAGAAGTCTTCTTCTAACCCATTTGGTTGGTCGTGGCAGCCTGAATAAATCTCTACCCCGAAATTTTGATCTGATACCTTTTTACTTTCTATAAAAAAATAGGGTGGCAACTTACCACCCTAAAAAATTAACCTTTAACACAAACAACTTGCTTAAGTGTGGCTACAACTTCGACTAAATCTGCTTGATTTGCCATCACTTGGTCTATAGGTTTATAAGCACCAGGAATTTCATCTAAAACACCTGTATCTTTGCGACATTCTACACCCTGTGTTTGTTCAATCAAATCATCAAGTGTGTAAACGTTTTTCGCCTTATTTCGAGACAACAAACGTCCCGCACCATGACTACAAGAACAGAAGCTGTGGGCATTACCTTTACCCTTAACAATGAAGGATTTTGCTCCCATTGAACCGGGAATAATGCCATAGTCTTCATTTTGGGCACGAACTGCACCCTTACGGGTAACGTACACATCCTCATCAAAATGCACTTCTTTTTCAGCGTAGTTGTGATGACAATTGACTTGTAATAAAGGTTTAACCGCCTTACCACCAGCCAGATGTTTTTCAACGATGTGCTTAAATCGTGCCATCATCACATCACGGTTGAAACGTGCATAGTCTTGTGCCCATTGCAAATCGTTCCAGTATGCCCGAAATTCTGGCGTACCAGCCACAAAATAAGATAAATCAGGATCAGGTAATAAATTACCTGCCATCTTGGCTAATTCTTTGGCTGTGTGAATGTGGCACTGAGCCAATTTATTGCCAATGTTGCGCGAACCAGAATGCAACATCAACCATACTTGGTTCTCTGTATCGAAGCACACCTCAATAAAGTGATTTCCTCCACCCAGAGAACCCATTTGTTTCATCGCTTTGCTTTGCAAATCTTGCACACCTGGATGTAAATCTGGAAAATCACGCCAGCGTTGCCAATTGGCAGCAGATTTTTCAATATCTTTGTTTTCGTTGAATCCAGTAGGAATTGCTGCTTCAATATCTAGGCGAATTTTCTTTAACTTGCCTTCTAATTGTTCACCAGTAAATGGCGTTTTGATAGCGCACATTCCGCAGTTGTGTACAAATACTCCGGCTTTTAGTGCAAAATTACTGTACTCCGGTACTGTGAGACAGTAAACATCCTCAGTATGATTTAGAGGAATCACTGCTACAACTTGATGATTGCATTGATGTTCTTTTTTGCAGTGGTTGTGAAGCCCAATTGGAGTTTTGACTTCTGCTCCACAAATTTCACAGGTGTAGTATCTATTGGCAATTTCTTTAGACTTTGCTTTACCTTTATCACTTTGATTGTATGCAATTAAATATTGCTTACCCCGAAGACCATTATCTGCAACTGCATTTTTAAAATGTTCTGGTTGCTGCTGCATATATTGAAGAATATTTCTAGTTCCTCGTTCTGCATAGTATTGATATTGATAACCTTCTGGAGTTTGTGCTTTTTGAGCAAGAGAAGTAACTCTTTTATTCTCAAATTCGGGAAACTGCCAGTGTTGATTACGATCTATTAAAGAACGGTGATAAGCAGAATGATCACAATCACCCATAAATTCAAGATTCTGTGGACAATTGTCAGATTGTTGGAAATTACGATGATGAATAACTGTTCTTTGCCCTTCAAATTTAGGTATTTTGCCGAGTAAACCTGATCTCGCTATAATCCAATGTGCTTTTTGCCACATACCAGAGTATGGCTGAGCAATCAAGGTATAGCCATCTTTATCAGTCTGGGCATAAAAGGGCATTAAAGAAGTTCCTGTTTGAAGTAACTCGGCTTCTTTATAGGTTCCATCCCGCAGCATAAATTGATGATCGGGAGTACAAATAATTTCCTCACGGTTATCTAAAATAACTTTTACGAGTGAAGTATTGTGTCTAGTTAGCTTAGCGGTTGCTTGAGCAGCGACAATTTTCCCAGTAGGGGTGCAAGAATAGACAATAAATTTTTTACCCTGCGCTGCTAAGTCTTGAATACGATAAGATTTTCCATCCACTAAAGGAACTAAAGTATCTCCCACAAAGCAGCCAATATCTACACCCACAGCAGCGGGTATGATTGCTTCTTTTGTAGCAATTACAGAACCAACTAAAGCACCTTTTCCTAAGTGAACGTCTGGCATCAAAGCTACATGTTTAAACACGAAAGGTAGTGATGCTACATTCTTAGCCATCTTGGTTTCTTCTGAGCCTAAAGGGTGATTTGCCCAGGATAAAACAGGTGTTGGTGTAGTAATTTCTAGTTTTTCGTAAGGCATAATTTTCTCTGTTGCAAAAATGTGGATTAGGTAAGGATAACTGTCATTATGAGTTGGCTTAAGCTGTTACGCATTTAATTTGTACATTTACCTGATGACTGATGACTGATGACTGTTAACCGTCAACAGTTAACGTCAAGAGTGTTTATATACTTTAGACGCGCATCAGCTTAGTTTTTTACTACATACTACATTTGTAGTATGTAATTGCTGTGAGTGTCAACGCGATCGCCGAACAATACTTTAAAATTTGTAAATAAAAGACTGCGTTTGATTTTATGGCAATTCGTCAAAATACAATCTGGGACAATTTTTTATCTCCTGTAGTACGTTTTTTTATTGACGAGGAGAAGTTGCAACGTTATGCGGATAGCATCGACTGGGAAAAAGAAAGCGATCGCTTCCGGCGAAATGATGTCATAATTCCCTATTACTACAGTAGCCAAAACTTTCATGGAATTGAGGGCGGATATCTCAACTCTGGTGCAGCAGTTTCCTATGATCCGATTACCCAATATGTTCTACCACCTAATGAAACTGTAGTACGTCAAGCTTTGATTGATGCGGTAAAAGTTAAACCGCGACGCATACTTGATTTAGGGTGTGGCACAGGTTCCACAACTTTGATGCTAAAGCAAGCCTTCCCCAAAGCAGAAGTCATTGGTTTGGACTTATCGCCTTACATGTTAGTGAGAGCAGAAGATAAAGCCAGAACTGCTGGTTTAGAAATTCTTTGGCGACACGGAAATGCAGAGAAAACAAGCTATCAAGACGCTTCTTTTGATTTAGTAACAGCTTCTTTGCTATTTCATGAAACACCAACTGTAGTATCTCAGGCAATTTTGCAGGAAAGTTTCCGGTTGCTGGTAGCTGGTGGACAAGTATTGGTTTTAGATGGTAATCAAAATGCTCTACGTCAGTTAGATTGGCTCAATAATGTTTTTGAGGAGCCATATATTCGTGAGTATGCTGCTGGTAGCCTAGACGCGAGTATGGGTGCAGCTGGGTTTGAAGCAGTGCGAACTCAGGATGTGTGGTGGCTCAATCAGATAACTAGCGGTGTTAAACCCATTTCTGCAACAGATACAGCTGCTCAAGCAAAAGTCAGACAATATATACCAGTAATAGATAATAATGATTTGGAGGACTTAGGATCTCCAGTTTTTGGCATAAGGGCATGAGTTTAAAGGCAGTTTTATTTGATTTCAATGGTGTAATCATTAACGATGAGTCCATCCACCTACAACTGATAGATGAAATTCTCGTTCAAGAAAATCTCCAACCCCAAAAAGTAAGTGAGCGTCAAGCTTCTTTGGGACGTAGCGATCGCGCTTGTTTTCAAGAACTGCTCGCTAATCGCGGTAGAGTAGGTACTGAGGAATATTTAACTCAGTTGCTGCACCGGAAGGCACAAGCTTATGTGCTGGAAATAGAGAAATTAGAAAAACTGCCTTTGTATCCAGGTGTAGAAGATTTAATATATCAGGTGCGATCGCGAAACCTGAAACTCGGTTTAGTTAGTGGTGCGATTCGCCAAGAAATAGAACTAGTACTCCACCGCGCCAAGCTGGCTGAACATTTTAAAGTTATCGTAGCAGGTGACGATATCACTACCAGTAAACCCAAACCCGATGGTTATTTATTAGCAGTCTCACGCCTTAAACAAAAATACCCCGAATTAAATCTGCAATCACAAGAATGCCTAGCAATAGAAGATACACCAGCTGGTATCCAAGCGGCGAAACAAGCGCAGATGCAAGTTGTGGGTGTGGCGAATACTTACCCATTTCACATGCTTCAGCGCTGCTGTAACTGGACTGTAGATTATCTGACTGATTTGGAACTAGAACGCGTGCAGGAAGTTTATTCTCAAAAACAGCCTCAGCCATCGGTAACTGAATGTTAAAATACTTTATGGTGATAATATATGGAGTTAATGAGTAATATTACTCTTGACTCAGTACCGATTAAGGGGAATTAGCTCAGTTGGTAGAGCGCTGCGATCGCACCGCAGAGGCCATCGGTTCAAATCCGTTATTCTCCACTTGTACATTAAATAATTATTGTTAGTTTTAAAGAATTTTTGTCCAATTTTACGAAGTTTAGAGACATAAATTACGTATTTTCGTGGCTTTCAGTAACCAAATCAGTTTTAAAGAATATCAAGATGATACCAATTTGAAAAAAGAATGCGACAGATGGTAAATCTAATACTATTTCACGAAAAATATGATATGGATGTAAACCCTGAAAACTTTGCTGCATCTAAGTTCTTTAATTGCGAATTGCAAATTGCGAATTGCGAATTGGTATTACCCCTTACCCTTTACCCCTTCTTGGTAACTAGGCCATTTGCCGAGCCATTAACTGGGCAAATAGACCTTCAACAGCAGCAAGTTCCTCAAAAGTTCCTTGTTGTGCAACCCGGCCTGCCTGAAGTACATAAATGCGATGAGCATTGCGGATAGTGCTAAGTCGGTGAGCGATCACAATCCTAGTAACTTGTAACTTATCCAAGCTTTCACTGACAATCGCCTGGGTTCTGTTATCTAGCGCACTAGTAGCTTCATCGAATAACAAAATACGGGGTTTTAATGCTAAAGCGCGAGCAATCAATAACCGTTGTCGTTGTCCTCCAGAGAGATTGCCACCTCCTTCACTAATCACAGTATGCATAGACATGGGCATAGCCGCAACATCGTCAGCAAACCCAGACATACGCGCTGCCTCCCAAGCTTCATCGAGTGTAATCTGAGCGCCGCTAACAATATTGTCGAAAATAGAAGCTGACATAATCCGGCCATTTTGCAGGACGACACCCAACTGTCGGCGCACTGCCTCAACATTCAACCCAGACAAATCTTGACCATCATAATAAATAGTGCCATCTTCAGGAGCCTCAAACCCCAATAGCAATCTAAATATAGTAGATTTACCGCTCCCAGAACTGCCTACAAGTGCAATGAACTCCCCAGGCTCGGCATACAGGCTGACATCATCTAGCGTTAAAGGACCATCTTGTCGGTAGCAAAATGTAACACGATCTACAGCAATTTTGCCCATGAGCTTACCAGGATCGGTTTTATTGAGATCGACTTCTGGTATAGTTTCTAAAATTGGTTGTGCGCGCTTCCACTGAGGGACAACTTGCAAAGTGCCAGTAACTGTATTGCTTACGTCTGTGGCACCTTTGATAAAAGTACCAAACGCACTGTTAAAAGCCAGAAAAGTCCCAATCGTCAGTCCGATTGCACCTGTAGTCTGGGACTCCTGAAGCTGTTGGATAGTAAACCAAAACAGAACGCCAGAAGTTAGCGTCGGCATGACTGTATTGAAAACTGCCACACCGTCTTCAACGTTTTGGGTACTTAGTTCCAGTTTTATTTGCCGACTGTAATTTTTACTCCAAGAAGCAAAACCGCGCTCCTGGGCCCCAGCCACACGCAGTTTGGAAATGCCGTTGATTAGTTGTACCGTTTGCCCAAAAATATTTCCCTTTATTTCCAGCAGTGGGCGAACTTTGCGGACGAGAAGCATACCAGAGAGTGTAGTAACAGCGATCACAACTACTGCTACGGCCACAGCAACTAAAGCTAATTTCCAGTTGTAGTAAAACAAGAGCAACAAGTTTAATAATGAGAACAGACCAGTGATCAGAGTAATCAGGGTTGTGCCACTTAGTAAACGACGAATTGTACTAATTGATGTCACACGCGACTGAAGATCCCCTGTAGTATACTGACGGAAAAAGGATACTGGTAGGTTTAGTAGTCGATCCCACACAGCAGCTTGAGTAGAGGCATCTGAAATCGTTTCCACGCGCAAGAGCGCAAATCCTTGAGCCAGCCGAAATACTGCTATTCCAAAAGCTGAAACCAGTAACCCCAAACCAACTTGTAGCAGCAATCCGCGATCGCTATCTGGAATGGCGTTGTCAATTAAAATGGCAGTGGCGTGGGGTGTGAGCATACCCAGCAGTGTCGCGGCAATACCAGTTAAAAAAACGATTAGTATATCTCTGCCGCGATTTTTAAGCGCGAACCGAAATAAATCGCTAGCGTTAAGAACTTTATCGGGCAAAGACCGATAAAACATATAAGCAACGGGCGCTAGTGTCGAAGCAATAAGGGCATCTACAGGATGACGAGTGCAATCGCTTGGATCAAAGATTTCGTAGCGAGTAGCAGAGATGGGCAGGAGTGCCACTGGTCGGTTATCCTCTTGGGTGTAGGCAACCAAAGGGCCACAGTCCTTTTCCCACCAGTTGTCCCGCAATAAAATCTGTCGCATCCTTAACCGTGAAGCTCTAACAATTGCTTCCAATGGCTCCTTCACCAGCTTCAGGTTCTCTGACTTAGCTGGGGGGCGAATTTTCACACCTAAACACCTACCCACAGCACCAGCAACAACTAACAACGGCGCACCTTCCAGGAAAAAAGTTGCTTCTTGAGTTCCTAAAGAAGATGCTAGTTCGCCTAGAGCTTCTGCTGTCACCTGACGATTGAGACGTTCTTGATCACTCAGCCGTTGCAGTTCTTCTTGGGTTTCCTGCTGTTCTAGAAAGTTAATATATTGCAGTAGTTGAGTATGAAACTGGGAAAGTCCCTCAAGCAGGATATCTGCGTTGCGGATAGCGCTTGTGGTTTGAGTGGCAAGCTGAATCTCCCCCACAGCTTGTAACCATATACCATCGCTGAGGGGGAAAATTCCCGATGTCGGATCTAGAGTTAGTTCCTCAAGCCCCATCCATTGGACATTTCCTTGCTGAATTTGTACCCAGGCGATCGCCTGGG
Source organism: Atlanticothrix silvestris CENA357 (assembly GCF_016056295.1). Classification (GTDB taxonomy): domain Bacteria; phylum Cyanobacteriota; class Cyanobacteriia; order Cyanobacteriales; family Nostocaceae; genus Atlanticothrix; species Atlanticothrix silvestris. Next base: position 34,135 of record NZ_JAECZB010000049.1, on the reverse strand, counting down.
GTTCTGGCTGGAGAGTTTGACCATCAATTAGAGAAAATCGCGCTTCTCTTGCTGCCCGGACTTGAATTGCTGGGGTGGCGATATGGGAAAGTGTAGTGTTGATTTGCTCGATCCAACCCTCCACCAAAGCAACTATTCTGGTATCCCCATCAGCAACTAATTCCTCAAAGTATTCTCGGTCTACCTTCAGCAATTCTGTTTCTCCCATCGGCACTACTAAAAGTTGGCGGTGCTGATGAATACAGTCAGAAGCTGTTCCAAAAAGTGCTTCTTCGGGATTGCTAGTGAACAAATAACGGCGAGTTCCTTCTGTGGTGCCATTTTTAATTGTGACAGCAAACAACGCTACAGAGCCGGACTGCACCACCCAAATGGTCTGTGGGTCGTCTAGCAGTATTGGTTCATTTCCTTTAAGGCTGTATAGTTGCCCCTGCAAGTCTTTGATTCTAACTTGGTTGATAACCATAATTAAGCTTCCTCTTCACTGCTGATTAACCGTGAGTACACCCCCTCTACTTGCCACAATTCCTCGTGAGTACCTCGTTGCACTACTTTTCCCCGTTCAAGGACGATGATTTCATCACAATCGCGGATCGTACTTAATCGGTGTGCAACAATCAGGCAGGTACACCCACGTCGCCGTAGATTTTGGTCAATAATTTTTTCCGTCTCCGAATCTAGGGCGCTGGTAGCTTCATCCATAATCAGGATTGAAGGATTATTAACTAAAGCGCGAGCTATTTCTAATCGCTGTCGCTGACCTCCACTTAAATTAGCCGCTCCTTCAATTAGTTCTGCATCAAATCCGCCAGACATGGAGAAAATTACATCATCAATGGCAGCATCTTTACTAGCCCGCACTAGATTTTTATCTGGTACTGTAGTATCCCATAAAGTCAAATTTTCTCGGACAGTTCCGCCAAACATCAAAATATCCTGCTCCACCAAAGCAACAGAGTTAGTTAATATCGATTGTGAGATCTGGTTTCTAGGTTGACCATCAAAACAAATTTCTCCCTCCCAAGGTTCGTAGAGTCCGCTTACCAGTTTGGCAATAGTAGATTTGCCAGACCCGCTACCACCTACTAAAGCTACTCGCCCTCCAGGCTTGACCGAGAGGCTAAAGTTTTCAATCAAGGGTGGATCTAGACGGCTATAACCAAATGTGACATTCTCTAGTTCGACGTATCCCTGTAATCTAGGCAGAGGAGATGAGGTAGATAAAGAGATTTTTTCTTTCCCTGCTTCTCCTGCTCCATCAATTGGGTTATCCAACACATCATCTAGGCGAATCAAATTACCCTCCATTTCCTGGAGGGTACTACCGAAGTTCACAAGATTGTTTACAGGCAACAGAAAGCTTTGCATTAGCCCTTGAAACGCTATAAGCATACCGATGCTGAGGTGTCCATCCATGACTCGTAAACCACCTACAACTAATAAAGCCATTGATGAAAGTGAAGACAAAAGTGCAGGTAATACTGAGAAAGTCTGGTTTGTCACCCCCAGTTCTTGCTGAGAATTGATCGCCTTGGTGTAGTACCCTGACCACCGCGAAAAGAAATCTGATTCTAACCCTGATGCTTTGAGAGTTTCTATACTTTGGAGAGCCGCTATAGATGCGCCCGCAGCTTTACCATACTCTTGGATTAATCGCTGATTAGCATCGACGCGTTGACGGGAGATCCACTGCAAGCTTAAGACATTTACAGCAGCAAAACTAGCTACCAGCAAAGTCAGTACCCAGTCATATTGGAGCATGACTAGGACATAAAAAATTACCATCACTGCATCAATGACTGTAGTCGCCAATCGCCCCGAAAGCACATCAGCAACTTGGTCGTTGAGACCGGTGCGGTTACTAATTTCACCTGCAAACCGTTGAGCGTAAAAACTAACTGGTAGACGCAGGATATGCCACAGAAAACGACTGGACATTCCCACAGACAGCTTGACTTTCAAGCGGCGTAGATAACGCAACCGCAGTAGTGTTAATACTCCTTGTAAGACCGCTGCGATCGCCATTGCTAGTAACAACGGACGCAACCAGTGCTGTCGTCCTTGCACCAGGATTTCGTCTACAAACACTTGACTAAATACTGGTACTGCCAGCCCGACGAGTGTTAACAAAAATCCTGCCAGCAAACAGTAAGTTAAGACACCAGTAGCACCCTTTAGCCGTGACCACAGCGATAAAATCAGACTAGGTTCACGTCCCCCTTTTTCAAACTCTGGCCCTGGTTCTACAACCAGCACTACTCCGGTATACCCCTCGTCAAATTCCTGTTGAGACACCTTTCGCGGGCCAGTGGCTGGATCATTAAGATAGACCCAACTAGAACTAAATCCCTCTACTACTAAGAAATGGTTGAAGTTCCAAAACACAATATAGGGAGGGCTTAGTTCTGGCAGTTGATCCAGTTCTTTCTTAAAGCCTTTTGCTTGCAGTCCATAGCTTCTGGCAGCTTTGAGGACGTTAGAAGCTTTGCTGCCATCGCGGGAGACTCCACATTCTCCACGCAGTTCTGGCAAAGGCACAATTTGACCATAGTAACCCAAAATAATTCCCAAAGCTGCGGCACCACATTCTACTGCCTCCATTTGCAAAAGCGTAGGTGTCTTTACCCGCTTGCCTGAATTTTTCAGCAGGTTTTGCAGGTACTGCAAAGGATTAATCGGTGCCACTAATGATGAATTAGTAGATACCACTGACAGACCTCAGAATAGGTAAAACAAATGTAATAGGCGATCGCTCTTCTACCTTGACTCGCACAGATGTAGTCGTTCCAGAAGAGATTTTTACGTGAGGGCCATCAGAAGAAGACCACTTGTAGCCACTGAAAGTATTAGAATCTGGCTGCAAGTCAGCAAATACTTGAATAACAGCCTCCTGCTTCTCACCCATCAAACCTGTCACCACTTCAGGATTACCCACTACACTAGCGGCAGCTTCTCTAGTAATCGGAAATGATGAGACAGTGGTAATCTTACCGACAATACCGCCAAAGCGTTCTCGCTTCACGTTTTGGGGTGTAATTTGCAGCGTCATACCTGGTTGAATTTTTTTGCCCTCTCCAACCGGAAAATAGGTAATGCCAACCATTTTGCTAGATGGATTTTCTGCATCTATGCTCCCTAAACGGGTTCCGGCATTAATGACCTGCCCTGTTGTCACAGTGATTTCGAGAATACGTCCTGAGTGTTGAGAAATAATCTGGCTGTTATTGCCTAATTGCTGTTCTAGTTTGGCAACCTCTCGCTTGACTTCTTGAATCTCGTTTTTGCGGGTAGTTGTAGTTTGCAGGTCTTCTTGAGCGAGAGTAGCTACTTTACTGTTTTGTTCTTGCAACTGGGTTTGGATGTTTTTGATTTCGTTCAGATTTGAAAGATATTGCTGTTGTGCATCTGCTTCCTTTAGGTCTAATTGCTTCAACTGAGATTCAGCCTCATCGATACTTGCACGCGCATCATCGTATTGTTGCCGTGCTTCTAACACCACATCATCAGGAATCGCCCCTTCTTTCAATAGCTTCTGGCGGTTTTCTAGCCTCTTTTTATGAGTAGGAAGCAGCCCTTGGAGTGTTTGTAAGCGCCGCTGTAGATTTAGGCGATCGCGCCCGATTGACACCAGCCCTTTCTCCCTCAACACGGGTGTTAAATCCTGCACAATCTTGAGTCTTTGCTCAAGAGTTAAGCGTTGTTCTTGGATTGCCTTTGTGTCAAGCTGCTGACGCTGCCCTTGTAACAAACTAGCGTTGCGATCTTGATCCTCCAGTTGGGCTAGTTTAGCTCGCGCTAGTTGTAATTGTTTACGCAGATCAACTTGGTCAACCGTTGCTAGTACGTTTCCCTTCTTGACCACATCCCCAACATTGACATTTAGAGCAAGTAACTGCCCTGCACCTTTCGATTGCAATGGCAAAACGTTGCGTGGATAAATTAGTACACCTTGACCTTCCACAGTAATGGGAATTCGTCCATAAATACTCCAGACCACGGCAACTGCTACTAAGGAACCCAAGGCAGTTAAAGGCAGCCAGCTTTTAGGACTAACCACCTGCATTAATTGATCTAGTTTTTCAGGTGAAGATAAACGCTCTAATGACTTTTTTCGGAATAGGTTTTGCTTCTGTTTGACCATTTACTCTCCTTTTGTTAAATCATGAAAATAGATTATTTTAAATAAATTGCAAATATCTTTACAGGACTTACGCAAAATATCTCTCAAACTTTCATTCCTCAGTGCCCTCTGTGCCTCTGCGGTAGCCTGCGGCAAGCCACTAGCGTGTCTACGTTATTCCGTAAATAGTGCGTAAGTCTTACTTTATTTAAAAGTAAAAAATACAATTAGTTTTTAGATCTAATATCCAGTGTAAATAAAGCAGTCAAAAACCTACACTTTACACTATATAACGATAAATTTAATTTCTTCTTAAACAGCTTAACATCCAATCAAATTTGGTTCCGGCTAATGCCATGTTATCTAAAATATTAGAATCCAATTCATCCTCATATTCAACATTTTCATCTAGTGGTTGACCTTTGCTATAAACGCGTCTACCATAACCAACTCGGCTGAACATTTCCTGTAATCGATTTGCAAGCAGTGTAGTAATTACTCGATAAAATCGAGATGCAAAACCTATATCTTGTTGTAATTTTGCTGCTAATTGTTGTCGAGGAATTGACAATACAAGCGAGTCTCCAATAGCTTTGACAGTTGCAAAAGGTAAACTGGTATCAATGAAAGCTGTTTCTCCGACGATTTCGCCCTTTGATAATCTTGCTATCTCTCTGCTTCTAGTTTTTTCACCCTCTAGAGCCGCAAAAGCACGAGTTAAAGGATTACGTTCATCCTCAGAAACAGAAACTGTCATTGTTCCATCCAGTAGTATATACAGTGCATCTACAGGCCCTCCTTCACGGATGAGTACTGTATTAGGGGCAATTTTTTGACTAGTACCTATAGCAATCAGCCAATCAATGTCACTATCATGCAATTGTTCCAAAACAAACAGCATATCTCTGAGCGTCTTGCTCTTAACAAGTTTGCTATATCCAAGTTGAGTAATTCTGTTTGCAAGTAGAATAGCGATCGCTCGATAAAATCGAGATGCAAAACTAACGTCCTGCTGCAATTTTGCCGTCAACTGCTGGCGAGAAATCGATATTACCACCGATTTTTCAATTGCTTCAACAGTGGTAGCAGCTGGGCGGACATTAATAAATGGGATTTCTCCTACTATTTCACCACTTGATAATCTAGCAATCTCTTTCTCTAATGTTTCGCTATCCTCTATAGCTGCAAAAGCTTTATCCAGAGGATTGTTTGCAGCTTGCGAAACACTAATTGTAAATGTTCCATCCAGTATGATGTGTAGGGTATCGAGGGCTTTCCCTTGCTGTGCAAGGATAGTGCCAGCAGGTATTTCCTTTTTTTGACCCGTAGCGATCATCCAATTGATGTCGCTATTACTCAATTCCTTAAGTAGAACTTCTGTCATAACTCATATAAATTTAAGTTCAGTTTCTGGATGCTTTGCTTACTTCTTTGTGAGAGTTGTCAGCCATTGGTCTAGAATTTTTTGGATATAGGAATGCGCCTGAGAGTCAGCCAATTCTTCTAATGTCAAATAAGTTAAAGCTATTAACATAATCGGTTGACTATTAAGAGTTCTTAACTTGCCTCCATGTTTAGCATCAAAGCGTTCCAAATTCTCAGCAGCAGACTTCACCAATGCTTGTAGAATCTTAAATGCACCCTCTGAAAGCGGCGGTTGACCTCGATAATTTTGCAATCTGCCTCCTTCTCGGTAATCTGGAAACGACTCCAACCCTAGAAAGCGTAAAAACCAATCAGCCCGATAGTGTCCTATAGCCGCCACAATACCTCTGTAGTCAGCAATCAGTTCGTCGAGTAGATTGTTCCGCATCGAGCCAAATAAGCGGTGTGTGAAGTAGTGAGTACATTCATGTTCCAACCGAATGGTGAGGGAGATACGCCGCCATTCGGGTTCCAAAAGCCCGATGTCGCTGGCTGAAACATTACTATAGAAACCGTCACTCAAAATCATCAACCGATCTTGATAGAGCTGCTTTTGCGGGATTAGTCGCCTAAATTCCTCTAACCAATCACTTTCGGAGCAGTTACCAAAATTTTTAGCTGCCCACTTTTGGCGATACTGGCGAACCCGATCCCAGTTGTTGAAACCAGTAACTATGCACGCTCCCATAGAAGCAGGGACTGGTTTGGGTTCATTCCGCATGGTTAACGCCTGTACTAAAGAAACAAAATCTTCTCGGTTGTTAGTGAGCAAAACCGGGATGACTCCAGCCAAACTTTGATTTAGCATTAACTGGAGTTGTTCAGGTTGCTGCAAAATCAGACCAGTCGCTTCAGCCATACCATCAACTGTCACACCCTTACGGGTAGCAAGGCGGTACGCCTCTGTTTGGCTGATGCCTTCGAGTATGGGAAACTGTAATTGTACCAACTTGGTTGATAAAGCTTGAAAGACTCCTACCTCTTGAGCAAAAGTGGCGTATTCTTCCCAGGCGGCTACATGGGGTTCGGGTGGAAGCGGAAACTTGACGCTTAGTGTTGAAAAACTGCGATCAAAAATGTTTTGATTGTAGGCAAGCAATTCTTCTGTTTCCAAGGCCGTAGCACCATAGGAGGCAAGTACATTAGCACGAAGTTGGTGTTGATTACTCAAAAGCGATCGCCTCCCACCAATACCTTCTTTAACTCAACTCGCTCCTCAATCTGCCGAGCAATTTCTTGCACCGTCCGGCTAAAAGGATGGTCAGCGTAACGCAGGCAAAACAAACCACTGCTGGCTAGCTGAATTATCTCTTCACAAAGAGGTACAATACCAGCCACTGGAGTGTTGTAGATTGTCTCCATTTGTTGTCGGAGAGCGTTGAAATCCATTGCTGGTAGCACCTTATTAATTACCAGGAGCATTTTGTCCACCTTTAATTTTTTCGCCACTTCCACCGTTACCGCAGTACCCTGGAAGTCTTGGCGGTCTGGACGTAGGATGACGACTAAGATATCAGAAATAGCGATCGCTAGTAAGGTTTCTTCATTCAAACCAGGGTGAGTATCAATCAACAAATAGTCCAGGTTGAGATAGCGGATTAGATCCTCAAAGCCATCGTTGAGTTTGCCTACGTCATAACCCTCGCGCAAGATACGGGAAATTTCCCCTGCCTTAATACTGGAAGGAATCAGGTAGAGGCTGCCATTTGCTCTAGATGTCTCCCCTTCCAGGTTTAAAGTATGACTGACATCGTAGGCAGCATCTTGAATCACGCATCGTCCCCACAAGTAATCATTGAGGGAGCGATTCATCTTTTCCTCGTCTAGACCAAAAATAATATGAATCCCTGGTGATTGAATATCGGTGTCAATAATACCTACACGTTTTCCTTGACGCGCAATAGTAGCGGCTAAGTTTGCAGTTAAATTTGATTTGCCTGTACCACCACGAAACGAGTGAATAGACACAATTTTGGACATAATGTCATACCCCAGTTATGTGAAAACCTCGATATAGTTGCTAGCTGCGGATTTTTTCAATCAGCTACTTTTACAACGCGACCTTTAAGATTTTGTGCTTTTTGGTGTAACTGTTGGAAGTAATCGGTTTCTGTTTCATCATTTTTGGGCATTCGCTCCTTGATTTTTTGCGCTTTTTGTTGCAGTTCCTGGAAATAATCTGTGTGTGTGATTTCAGCTACCTGACGCGCCTTTTTCGCTTCGTCAATTTCAACGTTTAATTCCATCACTTGCTGTTTGAGCTTTTGCTCTCGCGCCTTCACCTCTTGGGCCATTTGCAGGAAAACACGTACCAGTTGACCAATATCATCATTCGCGTCAGACACTTTAGCTAACTGATGAGTATTAAAATCATCCTGCTCTACCAGTGATTGTGCTGCTTTTGTTAGCACACGAATCGGTTTGGCAATACTTTGCGCTAAGATCAAGGCGATAATTGCTGCGATCGCTCCTATTACCAGTAAGCTGTAGCTGTTCTGCCAAATGAGTTCATTTAAGGGAGCATCAAACTGTGCGTGGGCTTTGTTCACCCCTAACACCCAAGGTTGCTCTTGTAAGGGGGCAAAGCCGATCATTTGGCGTGTCTGCTCAATTGGGGAATAATAGCTGGTGTGACTTATCTCTTTAGCTTGGACGATCGCAGATGCTAACTCTGGAACGTCCAAGCTTTTGATTTGATCGACACCATAAAGCCTATCGGTTTCGCTCTGCTGTTGTTTGTTAGCTGGCAAGGGGACTAGGCTATGATAAAGCAGCGATTTATCAGGATGGCTGATAATGACTCCACGCTCGTCAACCAAGAAGGCATAACTTTGAGAGCCAGCCTGCAACGCATTTACAATCGCCCAGATATCTTCCCCCTTGATTTTTAAGACCGCTACACCGACAATCTTGCCGCCCTCAGACCGTACAGGATTGGAGAAATAGATGCCCGGTCGTCCACTCGTTGTACCAACTATAACGCTGGAAACGTAAGGGCGTCCCTGAATGCTAAAGCGGAAATATTCACGGAAAGCGTAGTTTTGAGCAATGAATGTAGGGTCGGTGGCAGCAAGGCAGCGCCCCTTTGTATCTATGATGTAGACAACATCATAGTCGGGATTAGAGCGAAAGACGTTATCTAACGTTCGTTGCATTGAGGAGCGGAAGGCTGTTTGCTTCTGAGGATTAGTAGCAGCCAGAAAACCCACTACATCCTTATCAGTGCTGACTTGGACGGCAACGCGCTGGATATCGATAATTAGCTGGTCGAGGCGACTAGCGTTACTGGTGGCTAAAAGTTCCAGTTTGCGGTATTCGCTGTCCTCTGCACTCTTGAGGCTCTCTTGGAGGTTGTGATAGGTGGTGAAGCTCATCGGTATGAGGGCAACTGCAAGCAGTGCTACCGAGAGTTTCGTTCTGATAGACCAGGCAGAGGGGTTAAACAGGGACTGCTTCGCCTTAACAAGAACCTTTAAAAAGGCTCGCCGATTTTGCCAACCAGAACGCGGTAGGATAGGAAACCGAGCATCCGAAACATTGTCGATTCCTTGGTTAGGAAGTGATTCTTTCTCTGAAGCAGGAGAATTACTTGTTGTTTTGCTCATATTACACCTCTTGCTAGGGCGTAAGTAGATTTGGGTTCATCCTGCCAGTGATCTGACCACTGGATGCGAATCGCTACATTCAATAGAAGAGAAGTTTGAATTACCAATTACCATTAACTCAACTTTAGTTTGGTAAAAAAATTCCTCAAAATCAAGATGCCTGAAAGTTATTTTGCTTTATTTGACAGTCAGGTCTTTAAATATTCAGATATTGAGTTTTAAGACATTTAATTGAATTACTTTAGAAATGTCTATCAAGGTTTTCCCCAATATCAGAAACTAAGTCTTTGCCCTCTTTGTAAACGTCAGTAACAAAGTCCTTAGCGACTGTCTACTACTTTGCCTAATTCTATACCACCGGAAACCAAATAAGCTCTTCATCAGATAACTCATTATATTGCTGTTGGGAATCAATTTTATTTTTAGGATTAATTGGATTCTTTATCATGGTATATTTTCCCTTGGAATTTTTTAGTGTACTTCATCGAAATACTATCGGTGACTAAAGTTAATTAATCATTTTTAGTTTCATTGAATTTATCAACTTTTTTATTTAAACGAACTGAAGGTTTAGATTGACATCTAATAAATTAGGATATCCAGAAGCTAAATATAATGCACAATATTTGTGTAAAACTAACATTTATTTTTACCTTGATATCAAAAAAAAATATTAGTTCCATCAAAAGATAGTGTATGGTAATTACCTTCAAAACTCAGTTAGTCTTTTTACAAGTTCAGCATTTCTAACTTGATTGCTAAAGCATAAAAGGATGAAATGTCTGAGCAAAGTTTGCTGAAAATCACGAACAGTGATCAAAATGCAACTTAGAGTTAATAGCTCAATCTGTAACCAAACTGAATGTTATTTACTGAAGGAGAAAGATATGTCTATTCAAGATGCCAAGGCGTTTTTTAATGCGATCATTACGGATGATAATTTCCGAAGCCAACTTCAAAGCCCTAAAACTGATGAGGAACGTGCTGTAGCTATAAGAGCGGCAGGATATGATTTCACTCCAGAAGAATCTCAGCAGTTACTGAATCAAATTACTGAAGCAGCAGCTATTGGTAGCAGTCTAAGTGAGGCTGAACTAGAAGCAGTCTCTGGAGGAATAACAGGAGGAATACTAGGAGGAATAGTAGGAGGACCTCCTGGTGCGATTGTAACTGGTGCCGCAACTGGTATTGGCGGGGCTGTTGGTGGGGCAATAAACGGAGCGATCACTGGGGATGATCCAGTTACAGGTGCTGTTGGTGGGGCTGTTGGTGGGGCTGTTGGTGGGGCTGTTGGTCCAGCATAGCTCCATCAGCCCAGATAATAGTTCTACTCTGGTAAATTCTAAATAATAACCAAAGCTAAAGAGCAGCTAAGTATACTTGTTTAGCTGCTCTTTACTCTCAACGTAACTTTTGGAAGTAAAAGTTTCTCTCAATGAATCTAAACAAAAATATTACCTTCAGATCAGGAAAGTTTAGCAATTTTAGACAGATCGTACAAACCTTTCCGAAAGATTTGAAACTCCTCCAAACAATCGTTACGTCAGGGATGATTGTGACAACTGCTGCACTTGGGAGCTTTGTTGCCAAGGTTCAGGCGGCTACCTTCACCCTACCAATTGAAGCAGCAGCCCAAGCTACAGGGGTTGATGTTTTGCGCGATCGCTACGGTCTAGATGGCACTGGAATCACCATCGGCGTACTATCAGATAGCTTCGCCACAGCAAAGACCTTCGATGCCTCTAACAATCAGGATACTTATGCCACCAATATAGCCGATGGCTACTTACCATCTAATGTTAACGTGCTAAAGGACTATGCTAAACCTGGTACCACGGATGAGGGTCGCGCTTTATTGCAGATCATTCATGCTGTGGCTCCAGGAGCTAACTTAGCGTTTCACACAAGCTTGAACACCACGGATACCTTCGGTCAAGGCATTCAGGCTCTAGCGGCTGCCGGGGCAGACATAATTGTAGATGATTGGGGCTATTTTTACCCTCCGATCGCTCCTCCTGATACACCTTTAAATCTACTAGATTTGGAGCCTCCGGACGGCCCAATTAACCAGGCGATTAACGCGGTAGTTAACCAGGGGATTTCTTATTTCACTAGTGCTGATAATAATTATCTTCCCCCCAATAGCCAAGTGCCTGGTATTCCAATATACGGGCATCCAAATAACCCAAATGCACTGACCGTTGGAGCAGTGTACTACGGGAACGCGGAATCCTACTCAAGCAAAACATTCGATGTTGTTGTAAAGCAGGGGCAGCTAGAACCATTCTCTTCGGAAGGCAACCCAGGTTCTTTAAAGCCGGATGTTGTGGCTCCGGATGGGCTAGCAATTTCCTTTGACTTAGGTGGAGGTTCTCCTCTTGATGCCAACCCCGACTTTTACACTTTCTTAGGTACCTCGGCATCGGCTCCTTTCACAGCCGCAGTTGCAGCACTTTTACTAGAGGGCGATCCAAGCGCAACACCTACTGAAATCTATAATGCTCTAAGAGATACGGCTGACAGCCCTTCGTTAGGCTTTGACTCCAGACTTGGCTTCGGACTGATCCAGGCAGACGAGGCTATTGTAGCACTGGGTGTGGAACCCAAACCAGTCCCCGAACCTTCTGCAACTTTAGGCTTGCTAGGTGTTGGTGTTCTAATTGTTGGTTTGCGCCTGAAACCCCTTAGCAGAAGTTCAAGATTATGGTTAAGCTCAGTCAGAGGTGAGACTTCAAAGCCTTTAGTTTGAGCAGCAAAAGGGTTTTACGATTACTGAGACGCTAGTTCAGCTTTTAACTAACCCAAGTTGCGGGTTATCGACTGATGCCCAATCGCCTTTAACAAATCGTCTGTAATAGCATATATGGCAATTATTTCGTTTAACATATAGCCCTCCTAATTTTCTTCTTGGAGGGCATTTTATTGCTTAACTGTCCCAAAGCGATCGCCCATCAGAGTAACTAGCAACTTGGATTAACTACTGGATGCGCTGGGCCTTCCGCCAAACTTGGGGGGTAGTCCTATGATATTGGCGAAACTGGCGGTAGAAATGCCCCTCATTCTGATAACCCACAGCCTCAGCAATCTGATTTACAGATTGGTCGGTTTCTAAAAGTAAGGTACGCACTGCTGCCATCCGGCGCTCGACAATCCAATGATTCACTGGTTTTCCTGTCTGGCGTCGCACTAAGTCGGTTAAGTAAGCTGGAGAGTAACCTACTGCTTGGGCTACATCACACAGAGTAATCGATTGAGAATAGTTGGCTTCGATAAAGTCGAAAACCTCTTTGAGTTGAGGGCAAGTAGGCAAGAGTGATTGGGTATCTGTCGATGTGCCTGTGTCAGTACTTTGGGGTTCTGGGACTGGTGGAGACTGAGCAACATAGCACTGGCGCATGGTTGCTTGTTTTTCTAGTCGAGTTGCGATCGCTTCCAATAATTCCTCTATTGTTGAGGGCTTAGTAAGATAGTCGTCAGCTCCCAAATTCATCCCTTGACGAACCTCAGTCTTAGTAGATTTGGCGCTGAGAAAAATGAAGGGAATTATTGCCGTTAAAGGGTTTTGGCGCAACGTAGTCAAGACATCATAACCATCTAATTCTGGCATCAGAATGTCGCAAAGCACCAAATCAGGCAAGTGTTCTTGTGCTTGCTGAATACCAACAAGACCATTTTCTGCAGCGATCGCTTCAAACCCCTCTGCTTGTAAACTGTCTAAAAATATATCTCGGCTTTCTGGCTCATCTTCAATCACTAGAATTTTAGTCATAGTGTCCCCTTGATGTTAAGCGTCAGGTGAATTATGAATATTCATAGACTTTCTGGCTGTCCTGTTACAGAGATGTCACTGCGCCGGCAGGGCAATTGTGAATGTAGTACCTACTCCAACCTCGCTGGCAACTGAAATTTGACCACCATGCAGGTCTACAAGCTTTTTGACAAGTGCTAATCCCAATCCATTACCGGGGATATTGCCGACATTCATACCGCGATGAAATGGCTTAAATAGTCGTTGTTGATCTGCTACAGAAATGCCAATTCCTCGATCCTTAATCTGAAAAATCACTTTTTCATCCCAACAAGAAACTAACAAATCAATCGTGCTGCCGTTTGGAGAATACTTGACTGCATTTGAGAGCAAATTCCTAAGAATAGGCTGTAGCAATTTTGGATCTACGCAGACTGTACAATCACCTTGACTAATTAAAGTGACTCTGTACTCAGAGGTCTCCCGTGACGCAGGTATTGGGAAGCTATTGTATTGCCCAGAGTTGTGGGAGCAGAGGCTCCCTTTGCTCGAAACTTCTCCCTTAGGAGAGGGAGATTCTCTGTGTAGTAGCAACTGGCGTGATTCTTCCCAGGAGAAAATGTCAAAAGGGTTTCCCGGCATCAAGCAAGTGGCGTTGATTGGGTTCAAATTCATTTCTGCCAATATCTCACTGCACAATTGGATCGGATTCAGTGGTTTTGGCTCAAACTTGAGCTTTCCTGCTTCTGCTCTACCGTTGAGGAAAATTTCATCCATCAATTGGCTGATTTGTTCAACTGCTATTTCCAAGCGTTGCAAGTATTGTAATTTTTTCTCTTCAGTCCACCGATGAACATGACGCTTCAGTAAACTAGCGGATAGTGAGATGATATTTAACGGAGTGCGAAATTCATGAGAAAGCATAGAGAAAAAGTGCGCTCTGTGTTCAGTCAGTAGTTTTTCTTGTTCTAAAGCTGTCTCTATCTGCTGGCGCAAAACTTTCTCGCGGTATAATTGCTGATTAGCGTTTCTTAATTCAGCTACAAGCTGTTGCACTTTGCAATTTAATACTTCATTAACCTTTTGTAAGACCATAGACGCCTGCTGGCGTTGACTGATGTTGCGGATCAAGATACAGCCATATTCGCTAGAGTTGTATTCCAAATAGATAATAGTAATTTCTACAGGGAGGGTCTGCTCTTCTTTAGTTCTATATAAAGATTCAAAATATAGGTAGCCCTGCTCTTTAATAGTTCTCCAATGCTTTGACCAAACTGCTGGCGAAAAGTCTGGTTTAATATCGTGCATAGTCATAGAGAGTAATTCTTCACGAGAATATCTCACCAAATTACACGCTGCATCATTAGCGTAGAGAAACCGCGCATCTGGCTTTACCCAAAAAACTGCATCTTCCATATCAACAATTATGGGCTTAGTATGCTGTAACTCTTTTTCTAGTAGCAGTCTGATTGGGAAGTTGTTTTGCTCTAAAATGCGGTTGTTAATAACCATAGTTCAAGTTACTGCAATTACTGAATAAGCTTTTAAAAATGACTTTCATCACTAAGCTGCTGGTTACATTTGGTCTAATACGGCTTTTGTCGAATTGAACCTGAATTGCGGCTTCCGGGAAACTTATGGAAGCATTTCAATCCTTTAAGTCAGGCTTTGTTTTCTCAAATTCATAGAAGGCGGCAGAAATCTTCATCCCCTTGTGAGTGGTCACTCCCGCCACCGCTTGGGGCATTGGGCATGGAACATTGGTAATCCTTCCCCATGCCCAAAAACTTCATCCCCTTGTGGGTGGAGTTTTTCATACTCATAACCTATGTAATGTCGATACAGATCCTATTTATTTCTCTTGCTACTACAAATTTTTTTACACGAATATCGGATTTTCGTTACAAAAGTATACTTATTTTTTTAAGCAAAAATCAGTTTTTTGCTTGGAATTGCTCATCAGGAGGTTGTTCGTGGGAGCATTCCAATTTTTTGCAAAGAGGGTAAAAATCAGTAGCCTAATACCAATTCGTAATTCGTAATTCGTAATTCGTAGTTCGTAGTTCGTAATTCGTAGTTCGAGGTTTGAGTTTGTTACCGAATTTTAGAGAATTGGTATTATTGTATCTATTGCCCGAAGGCAATATATTTCGGTGGCTTTATCTGTAGCCGAATTTTAGAGAATTGGTATTAGGCAATTGCGTTTTTGATTTTTTGGCTTTTCGCGGTGCAACCTGTTGGACTGCTTTGGCGAAATCGGCAGCTGTAGGAAAGAGCTTTTCTTGGGCTGCGATCGCTACGGCTTGTTGAAGCTTGTCGGTTGTTTTGACCAGTCGGAGTAATGGCCGCGAAGGTTTCTTGGATGCTGATACTGATGTTGAGATTGCTGTAGTCAAGGGTTGAGGTTTCGCCGCAGATATAGTCGCTAATAGCGGTATTGTCCTCTGTGCATGATGCCTACAGTCTACTGTGTGTACACCGTAACCTAAAAGGCGAGGGAGGCCGGGAGGGAGAGGTCTGTCGAACTCACGTTAAACTAAGTGGCAACTGCTATAAATTCAAAAATTTTGTTGCTTAATTGTATCAAAAAACCATAAAGAAAGCCCTCATAAATTCTATGAAGGCATCCATTTCCATTTATATATATGTCATTCCTTAAGTGCGGAACCGTCTTTTGCTCTGCTTCTGCAAAGCAAGTTTTTTGCGCTTGCATTTTTCAATAGGCGTTTCAAAGTGACGATGCTTCCTCATATCTTGAAAAATCCCAGCTTTGGAAACTTCTCGCTTAAATCGACGTAATGCTGACTCAATGTGTTCATTTTCGCCTAATATTACTTGGGTCATTATCTTTCCTACTAAATTGACTTAACCAATGGCTTTTTCGGAGTAACAGTCCAAAAAGAGACAGACTCATTGTCTAACTAAAGACTAGCTTGTAAAATTATTAGATTTCACAACTTAGTAGCGGTTACGTCCACCGCCTCCACCGTATCCCCCCCGATTACCACCAGAAGAACCTCTGTCTTCTCTGGGCTTGGCTTTGTTAACTTTGAGGGCACGACCCATCCATTCAGCACCATCAAGAGCTTCAATGGCAGCTGTTTCCTCAGCGTCTGTTCCCATTTCCACGAAAGCGAAGCCTCGCGGACGGTCTGTTTCCCTGTCAGTTGGTACTTGAACCCGCTTTACAGAACCATATTCGGCAAAAACACCTTTAATATCATCTTCTGTAACTTGGTAAGAGAGATTACCTACATAAATCGACATCAATTTTCTCCAAAATCATAAGCGTGTGGAGATTTAAATTTCGGAGAGAAGCCTGTGAATACTAAAAACAAACCCTGTCACCGAATTAACTCTCATTTTTTAGGATGACATAGAAGCCAACTCTCTGCATTCACTAAAAGGTTAATAGATGGTTAACCCGTGAGATGATGAGGTGGCTACGGTTGCTTCAGGTTAACCCAACACCAGAAACTCATCTGTTTAGATGTAGTAAGAGCGATCGCCGATGCGCTGATGACTGCCTCGCCAATGCGCTACCTTGCCTCTGGGTGAGTTAAATTATCCCGTCATTATGCAACGCCTAATATTTCATCGATTATTTTTTGTACATCTATATTACTATAAAATTGCGAATAATTGACATTTAGTCTATCGCTAAATTAACAATTATCATCTAATTAGTCGCAAATCTTAAAAAAAGACGCTTAATTTGTCGTAAAAGCCTGAATTAGTTTTTTACGGGTTTAATTCCTCAAAGCCATTGATATATGTGGATTTATAGTTAATGAAATCTTGTTACAAATAATTTGTCGCTCTACAGCTTTGATGAAATTAAGGTCAAAAACCGATTATGGCAGTTGATTGCTTATTATAAGGCTTAACGCGATCGCGTCCTGCTGTTTTGGCCTCATACAATGCCCGATCAGCTACAACAATAATTGTTTGAAAGTCAGAATTGGGTTGAGGAATTTCTGTTGCAACTCCAATACTAAGAGTTACATAAGAACTAACTAGAGACTTTCGATGGGGAATTGCTAAGGTTCTGACAACAGAACAAATTGTTTCAGCCAAAAAAATAGCACCTTCCGCGGCCGTAGCCGGTAAAATTACAGCAAATTCCTCTCCTCCATAACGAGCAGCTAAATCAGCAGGACGTTTAATAGTATTTTGGATGGCTTTAGCAATTTCTTGAAGACAGCGATCGCCTGCTTGGTGTCCGTAAGTATCGTTGTAAGATTTGAAAAAATCAACGTCGCAGAGAATCAAAGACAAAGGCAGTTGCTCTCGTGCCATGCGCTGCCATTCTTGGATACAATATTCTTCAAATCGTCGGCGATTAGCTATTTGAGTTAATCCATCGATCGTCACTAATCGCTGCAATTCTCGGTTAGCAGCCTCCAGCTTTTGCTGCGTTTGAAATTGCTCAATTAAGCGTCGTACCCGTTGACGCAAAACCGGCCAATGAATTGGCTTGGTAACGTAATCGATTGCACCCACTGCAAATGCACGATCAACTGACTCTTGATCCTCTAATCCTGTAATCATTAAAACTGGAGTATGTTGACCACCCTCAAGGGACTGCAACTGAGTACAACACTCGAATCCGTCAATATCTGGCATGATGGCATCAAGGAGTACTATATCTGGGTGAAGTTGCTGAAAAACAACTAAAGCTTCTCTACCATCTTGAGCTTCTACTATTCGATACCCTTCACGCTCTAAAGAAAGTCGCAACTGTTTGCGGATAAATGGTTCATCATCAACAATTAGAACTAAAGCTTGGCATTCTGAAGGAGTATTTGTAATCATGCCAACTTCTCCAGTTCTACTAGTAAAGCAGTTTGGACTCGCTCAAACTCTTGATGAATTTGTAAATAAATTTCTACACTTTCTTGAAGATTGTTGCTTCGTCCCTGTATTTCTAGCTGTTTACAAAGCTGTGTCAGGGTGGTGGCTCCCACTGAAGCGCTGCTAGATTTGAGGTTGTGGGCTGTCTTCCATATAGCTTGGGCATCCTGATTGGTAACTGCTGTGCTAATATTTTGGATTAACTTGGGAGTTTCGCTCAGATAACATTCGAGTAGTTCTGCAAATGCGGCTTCATCTCCTGCCAACATATCTTGCAGAGATTGTAAAATTTTGGCATCAATTACAGTAAGTTGTGTATAACTTTGCCCTACTTTAAGTGAATGGGAAAAACTCGTTTCTGGATTTCGTTTCTCTTGGGCATTGAAGTTTGCCCTAATTCGGGGTCGGCATTTGCTGAGCGCACCGATTAACTCCTGAATTTGAACAGGTTTACTAATGTATTCGTCCATACCAGCAGCTAGACAAGCTTCGCGATCGCCCCGCATGGCATTGGCAGTAATGGCAATTATATAAGGACGAGAACTAACTTCCCATTGCTGACAGATTTTCTGACTGGCTTCCAGCCCATCCATTTCCGGCATATTAATATCCATTAACACCACATCATAGGGCTGACGTTGTAATGCTGCCAGCACTTCTAGCCCATTAGTTGCTAAATCTGCCTGATAACCAATTTTCTTGAGCATTAAAAGAGCAACTTTCTGATTAACTACGATATCTTCTGCAAGCAGAATCCGCAGCGGTAGTTGCTCTGACAATTTGGGATTAACCTGGGGAGGATCATAGGCATCATCGGGAAACGGCTGATTGTCCCAAGCATGGGCAAGAACATTGTAAAGTTGAGTTTGTTTGATTGGTTTGCTCAAACAGGCGCTCAATTGAAGATCATTAAAATCAAATTCAGCATCTTGTTTACCCAATGAAGTTAACCTTACTAAGGGCGTGGTTTCATAGCCAGAGTGGTTGCGGATTTCACGAGCTAAGGTGCTGCCTTTCATATCAGGCATCTGCATATCCAGAATGACAATATCAAACTGTGTTTCATGCTTGACTAAGGCTAAAGCGGCTTCACCAGATTCGGCAGTACAAGTTTGCATCTGCCAAAACTCTGTTTGCAACCTTAGTATTTGGCGATTGGTGGGGTTTTTATCTACAATCAACAAGCGCTTACCCATAAGTGGAGCCAGAAGATGGCAAGATTCATCTAATTTTTGATTAGCGACTGCTTGGGTAGTAATGGTGAAATAGAAGGTAGAACCTGGAGAAGGATATGTTGATGCAACTAGCTTTTGTTGTTGCCATCCAAAAGAGGGATTACCACCGCTACAACCTTGGCTTTCAACCCAAAGGCTACCGCCCATCATCTCACCTAAGCGTTTGCTAATTACTAGTCCTAGTCCTGTGCCACCATATTGTCGAGTTGTGGAAGCATCTGCTTGAGTAAAGGATTGGAATAAACGCTTTATTTTTTCTGGTTCAATACCAATACCTGTGTCTTCGATCGCAAATAAAATTTCGCAACTATTTTTTACTTTTGTACTGGCAGTTTGCCTGGCATGAACAGAAAGTACAACTTCTCCCTGTTTGGTAAACTTAATGGCATTATTGAGGAGATTCATCAAGACTTGACGCAGACGAGTCAAGTCGCCAATAATCTGCACGGGTACTTGAGGATAAATTAAATAAGCCAGTTGAATATTTTTTTGGGCTGCTGTTGGCGAAAACAGGTCAATTACCTGTTCTAGGCAAATTCTCAAATCAAACGGCTTTTCTTCCAGTTCTAGTTTGCCTGACTCGATTTTAGAGAAGTCGAGAATGTCGTTAATAATGGTGAGCAAAGCATCTCCACTAGTATGCACTGTTTCCACAAAGTCTTGCTGTTGCGGAGTCAGGTCAGTATCTAGGAGCATCTCAGTCATGCTAATAATGGCATTCATGGGGGTGCGAATTTCATGGCTCATCATGGCTAAAAACTCGCTTTTTGCCCGGTTTGCAGATTCTGCCTGACGTTTTGCTTTTTCTAGGGCAAAATTTTTCCAGGTGAGTTCTTCTCTCTGGCGAGTTTCTTGCTCCAGTAACTGAGCTTGTGCTAATGCAATACCTAGTTGTGCAGCAACTGCTTCTAATAATTTAATTTCGTCTGGAGTCCATTGGCGAAAATGGCTGCATTGGTGTAGACAAATGACTCCATTAGGTTCTCCTTGATAGGAGGTGCGAATAATCAACATGGACTTCAGATCAAGTTCTTCACATAGAGGTGTGGCCGCTTGGAGCAATGGATCAATGTAAACGTTGGGGGAAGCGATCGCTGTATCTTGTGCTATGGTCTTTTGGGCATGAGCATTGCCAGTTATGGGAATTTCCATGTCTAGCATGGAGCAGTAACCGCAAACAATATACTCTGCGACTAAGGGAATGCGAGGAATAGGTTCACTAATGTAAGAGTGAATTAAACAGCGACTAACTTCAAAGGCTAGTCCAATTTGGGTAGCAGCCGTTTCAAAAATTTCTTTAGTTTCGAGACTCTGACGAATTTTGTGAGTGATGTGTTCTAGCAGCAGCGTCCGATTTAATTCTCGTTTTAGTGCATCTTGTGCTTGCACGCGTTCAGTAATATCTTTGGTTGAGCCAACCATCCGCACAGGATTATCCTCTTGATCCCATTGAGCGATCGCATGTACCAACACCCACTTATAGGTGTCATCATTACAGCGTAGGCGATACTCAACGACATAATGAGGAATTTGGCGATTGAGATAATCTTGCCTAATAGCCATGACTCGGTTGTAATCATCGGGATGGATGCGGTTAACCCAATCATCATCGTTGTTACTGATAAATTGATGTTTTGGTTCTCCTATTAGTTCAGCCCATTGGGCTGAACGAAAAATTTCATTAATGATGATGTTCCAATCCCAAATTGCATCATGGTTGGCTTGAATTACTAGTTGCCAACGTTCTTCACTTTCTCTCAAGGCTGCTTCTGCAAGTTGGCGTTCGCGCAGCGCAGCTTGCTGTTCGCTAATATCATTTTGAATGCCAATAAAATGCGTTAGTTGCCCGTTTTCATCATGAATAGGAGAAACAGTTAATTCATTCCAAAACAAGGTGCCATCTTTGCGGTAGTTGCGGAGTACAACTTTGCAACTCATGCCAGCTTTAATTGCTGAGCGCAGTTCAGCAATTGCTGGTTGATTGATATCTGTGCCTTGTAAAAATCCACAGCTATTCCCGATCACATCGGTAGCACTATAACCTGTAATTTGCTCAAAGGCAGAGTTGACATAAATAACTGGATTATTTGCCAGTCTGGCATCGGCAATAATAATGCCGTTACTAGTAGCAGCTAGCGCCCGTTCTCTCAATCGCAAGGTTTTTTCAACTAATTTCAGGTCGGTAATATCAAACATAAACCCCCGTAGAATGGTGGGGGTTCCTGCTTCCTGAAATACATTTACAATGTCTCGTAGCCAAACAATTCGTCCATCTGCTGCCAACATCCGATATTCAAATTCGTAATTTTCTCCCTTACTAACTACTTCTTGGCAAAAACTCAGAGATTTTTCTCGATCATGGGGATGCAAATGATTAAACCAAAAATTTTCCTCGTACCATTGTTCTAAGGGATATTCTAGTAAAGTCTCTGCCTGGGGGCCGACGTAGGTAAATCGCCAAGTTTTCAAATCTAATTCCCAAGGGATAACTTTGACTGTTTCTAATAACTGTCGCAGACGAGTTTCACTGGAACGCAGAGCGATTTCTGTTTGTTCCTGCTCAAAAATTTTCTGGGCTAGCTTTTGATTGATTGCTACTATCTGACAGTTGCTCAATTCAGTCAATTGGGCGAAATAAATTGATAATGTCAGCATGACAGCAATTAATAGCCCTGCCAGCAATACAACTGTTGGCAGGGGAGAATGCAGTTTTGTTAATAACTCTGGAGTTGGGTAAACCTGGATTCGCCAATGAATATTATATAAATCTAAGTTCAGCTCTTGTTGCCAAGGTGACGGCGTTAGCAGTTGTGAATCATTGCTATAAATTAATTCTTGATCATCAAAGATCCTAACTTTGTAACCTTTCGGTACATGCAGAACTGAATCTAGCAAGGTTTTATGTCGAAAAACTCCTAATATAAAACCATCGAAGCGATCGCTGACAAATAAAGGTATGTATGCAAGAAATCCTTTGCCACCTTGGACAAGGTTAATTGTAGAAGTAAAAGTGGTAAGGCGGCGATCGCGAGCTATTTCTAGCGCAGTCCGTCGCCGTGACTCTTGGCTGAGATCAAAATTTTGTGCCGCTTTATTCCCGGTTAATGGCACAATCCAGCGTACTCGAAACGATGGGTCAACTCGTTCAATTGCTTGATATCCTCCGTAATCCTTAAAATAATCTCTTGCTTCTACTTCCCATTCTTGTTGAGAAATTCCTCTATGCCGTTGCCAATGTGTTTGCATTCGCTCCAACGCTAAAATTCGACTATTTAGTTCACTATTTAACTCAGTTTTAATGGCGATCGCTTGCTGTTGAATTAGTTGCTTAATATCAGTTTTTTCTTCTATTATTAGTTTTTGCCAGAGTATAATTACTGCAATTGAAACTAAAATACCAATTAACAGTGGCAGCAACCCTCGTTTGCTGAACAGGTTTACAGATCCGAATTGGTAATATCTGTATTGCCTAACCACTGATTCATCCTCCAGCACATTCAGTAATCATTTTACTGAAATGTTATTGGTAAAGTTTTAAAATAAGTAATTAAAATATTAATCACAATAATGCAATTACGTAAATTTTTTCTGAAAAATAAATGAATTGTTCCATTCTAAAGATGTCTTAAATAGATTTATTTACACAGCTAAAAAAAGCTGCTTTTAAAAATCATTTTGTTAGCAAAAGCCAGATTAGTTTATATGTGGAAAAACAGCAAGAAGCTTTTATATAACTTTAGAATTTAAAACCTATTAAATCTGTTTATTTATGCTATTTGAAGTAAATTATATATCAGCCCACTTTGATTTATAAACTCACTTAGCTCATTAGCAGACAACAGGAAAGAAGACTCTTCCAACGGAGTTTTATCTAGTTAATTATTAGCTTGATATCTACATGTATTATCTCTTTTGCGATAGACAATAGGATGTTTGTAAAGCTCTCCATTGAGAGTGCTGAATTAAAATTAGCTTAATAGTCCTTGTATCTTGACTAACTTCCAGACTGAATTTTTTTAATTAATTCATCAAAAGGTTGCCAATTATCTTCCTGAAATATGGGTTCCCAAACTGACTCAATCACTGGTCTTAACAATGCAGTTTGAGGATTTTGATTGGTCAATGTTTGAGAAATTACATCTAAATGCTCAAGGTCGAAATAATTCAAAATTTTGTGATACAGTACGCACCAGTCATCAAAAATTGGGGATGTACCTGAAGCTGGCACAATATCAGAAGTACTCATTACCAATGCAGGCTCATCTCGCCATTTGGGTGAAAAGGTACGAGCCATCTCATAAAAAAACTCGTGATAACCAATTTGACTATCTTGCAGAAATTTAATCGTTAGATTTAAAAGCTCATCTGCTTCTGAATAACATAACTCCTCGAAACCCAATTTTTTCAACATCAAGGAGCGATATTTTACCTGATAATATTTATTAAAGCTTGCTAATCCTGCTGCCAAATCACCTGGATCAATAATTGCCTTTAACGGTTCTTGGAGCAACTCTAAATTTAACTTACAAATACTTGGTTGATGGCTGTAACAGTAGCGTCTGTAATAGTCAAAATATGCAGCCGTAAAGTATGGATCATAAGTAGGAATAAATGCATAGGGGCCGTAGTCAAAGCTCTCACCAGTAATTGACATATTATCCGTGTTAAGTACTGCATGACAAAAACCAACAGCCATCCACTGCGCTACTAGTTCTGCTATCCGTTTGACTAATTCTGCATAAAATAAAGCATATTTATCTTTTTCTCCCAGTAAGTGGCGGTAATAATGCTCAATTACATGGTCTAATAGCTTTTTGCTTAAATCTGGACGGCGGAAAAAGTGCAAGCGCTCAAAAGTACCAAAACGAATGTGAGAACTACTCATCCTCACCATGACAGATGAGCGAGTAGGTGAAGGTTCATCACCCCGCCACAGGGCTAAACCAGTTTCAATCATGGTCAAACAGCGGGAGGTGCGTACCCCTAAGTAGTGCAGTGCTTCCGCTGCTAAAACTTCTCGCACGCCGCCTTTAAGGGTGAGCATCCCATCGCCACCACGAGAATAAGGTGTTGTACCAGAACCTTTTGTGCCAAAGTCATAGAGTTCGCCATCAGTGGCGCGGACTTGTCCATAGAGAAAGCCTCTACCATCACCTAACCTAGAGTTATATTCACCAAATTGATAGCCGTGGTAACGCAGCGCTAACAATGGCTTACGTCCCTGAAATTTACCAAAGGCAGTGATAAAATCTTCGTTTGTTACTTTTTGAGTGTCTAGTCCTAAACAGGGTAACACTGCGTCATTACGCCAGCGGAGGATGTGTTGAGGAAATTCCGCTGCTACAACTTCGTCGTAGTAATCATTACCCAAAGACTCCAAAGCTGGTTCGTAGTTGAGGGTGAGAAAAGGATTATGAGAATTGTTTTGGTTGTGAGTTTCAGCCGGATTCATTACAAGCAAAGCTAATTTATTCTTTCCTTCATCCTACCCTTGGCAGAAGAGTTTATGCTGGGATTGATTATAAAGCGCCATTTGAGAGTATTACTTTTAGTGTTTTTGTAGCGAGCAAAATTGATTAACCACGAAGATACCAAGTCATTAAGTAAAATTATTTACCAATTGACGCGAAAAAAGCTTTTCTGAATTGTATTAGGCTAGCTGCCACAAATAAATAAATCACCAGGGCGGAGGAAATTAATTACACTTTTACCAATGTTACGTTTGACGAATATCAATCGTACTTGGTTTAAGAATAATTCCCTATCGCTCTGGTGCTTCTTTAGCGGAACATTCCACTATAAGGGTAAAAGTAAAGGGTTTTCAAACCTTATAACAGTTATTTGACAACTATTGTATCAGCCCACACATTTTGATCCCCAATTTGGGAGTTTTCTAGAAATGCGATCGCCTGAACCATAGCTGTCTTTGTTTTTTAGGATATGTTTTTGTTTGGGTAGTCAGGAAAACTTTATATTTTGACTTCTTCGGAAGAATTTAACAATTGTGAAATATTTTGTTACCAATTAATCGGTTGGCGATCGCGGAAAAATCCTCCAGTCGCACTCCCATCAGCAGCGGTTGCTAGCCAAACAATTGTATCAACTCCTTGTTCTGGAGTTCGTGGTGCTTTTGCTCCACCCAGATCAGTTTTCACCCAACCTGGACACACAGAATTAACTAAAATATTTGTGCCTTTTAATTCACTAGCAAAAATTCGAGTCAAAGCATTCAAAGCCGTTTTAGAAATGCGATATGCTGGGGAACCTCCATCCATATCATGTAGCTGTCCCATCCCGGAAGAAACATTAACGATACGTCCATAGTTATTTTCATTCATCAAGGGAATTAACGCCTGAGTGACTTGCAATGCACCGTAAACATTGGTTTCTATTGTTTGCTCTAAAATGTCAATTTTGGCATCAAAAATGCTATTTTCGCCTGCTTGATCATCGATATATATACCTGCATTATTTACCAATACATCAACTTTGCCGAACTGCTGGCGAATAAATTCAGCCAATTGCTTACTACTTTCATGATTGGTGACATCAAGGAGATGAAAAATTACATCTAATCCTTCAGCTTGTAACTTTTCAGCCGCAGCTTGGCCTTTTGCTTCATCCCGACTAGTGAGAATTACCTGATATCCCTTTTTCGCTAATTGACGAGAAGTCTCAAATCCTAAACCACGATTTCCACCAGTGACGACTGCAACTTTTTGAGTTGTACTCATAAAGTTTTTCCTTATTACTAATCAATTACTTAAGTGCGTATTCTGGATGATATTCAACTAACTCAATCTCATTACCATCTGGGTCATTGATATAAATTCTATGTTTAGTTTCAGATGCTGTCATTGTGTAATACTCGATGCCCTCAGCATCAAGCAACTTGGTCATAGCTTCGCCATCTTTAATTACAAAACCAACGTGATTAATACCAATACTTTCGTATGCTTGATGCACTCGCTGTTGTTCAGGATGGTTATTCAAAGTCAGATAAAATTGGTCGTTGCCAAAATGCATCCAGCGATCTCCATTAAATACACCTTCAGCGCGTACATACCAATCAGGGAAAATTGTTTGGTAGAATTTCTTGCTGACTTCAATGTCTTGGCAAGCAAGGTTGATGTGTTCAAAGCGAATAAAGTTCATATTTCTCTCCTTGTAATTAAGAAATAATTTAACGTTCAAAAGTCAAAACTTTTTACCCCAAAGCAATATCTAAAAACATCATGACAACAAAACCAATCATTACACCAATAGTTCCTTCTTTTTCTAAGCCTTTGCGATGGGATTCGGGAATAATTTCATCACTAATTACAAATAACATCGCCCCTGCTGCAAATGCCATAGCCCAAGGCAAAACAAAATTAGCTATACTCACCACACCTGCACCAATCAAACCACCAATTGGCTCGACTAAACCTGTAAGTAGCGAAATCCACACAGCATAACCTGCTGAATATTTCTCAGCCACTAAAGATAAAGCAACTACTAAACCTTCTGGGATGTTTTGTAAGCCGATTCCTAAAGCTAGAGGAATTCCATCAGTAATATTGTTATTGCCAAAATTAACTCCTACGGCTAATCCTTCCGGAAAGTTGTGAATAGTAATTGCAGCAATAAATAGCCAAATTCGTTTGAGGTTATTGCCATGACAGCTTTCTTTACCTTTAAAAAAGTGTTCATGGGGCATAAACCGATGGGCTAGTTGTAAAAATAGTCCACCTAATAAAATCCCTGCCACCATTATTAAAGCGGCATTAGCTTGAGAATAACCTTGGGCGATCGCTGCCTCTGTACCGGGTAATATTAATGAAAATGATGTTGCCGCTAACATCACTCCTCCACCAAACCCCAGCATAATTCCCTGCACTCGCTGTGTGAGATTTATTGGCAGTAAAACCGGTAAGGCACCGATGACTGTGGCAAGTCCTGCTCCTAAACTGGCGATTACACCAATGACAAGGCTTTCCATCGCTGGAGTTGTTTATCTAAAGATTTATTTAAATAAATCATAGTCGAAATGACTATGAGTTACAAGTGATTTGAAGAATAAATTGCAGGTTTTTTGATCTGCAACTGAATTAAGTAAGATACAGCGCTTTTCATTTTGACGGTTGGAGAGACGCGATAAATCGCCGTCTTTACAGCAAATCTATTCGTCAATTATTACTTGACATACTAACCCCTAACCTCTAACCCCTAGCCCCTAACCCCTAGCCTCAATTTGTCTAACTACTGTCAGCGCCGAATAACTTACCCCAGCAGTACCTTCCCCTGGATGTGTGGAGTCACCAACTAACCACAGATGATTTATGGGTGTACGATTGGCAAAACCAAAGGGGCCGAAGGTTGGTATTCTTTGGCCAATGCCGCCAACTATACCGCGATCGCGAGCTGTGTAACGAGCAAAGGTGCGTGGTGTTGCGGCTTCTTGATGAATAATTGTTTCTGGTTTCAAATAAAAGTATTGGTTAAGACGAGCGATCGCCTCTTGGGTATACTTTTGTTTGAGTCCTTCATAATCTTCGTGCCACCACGGTGCAGGATCAACAAAGGAAGAAGCGATAATTGTAGCTTTACCATCTGGGGCGCGACCATCACCAGCATGGCTGACAGAGACAAATAGGGAATTATTTTCGCCAATGGGGCCGTTGGCATCGTACATAAATTGTAGGTGGGGTGGACAATCAAGGGGAATAGCGCTGGCATCTACACCCAAATACACCACAAACGCACCTGATGCTTGGGGTAATTTTTCCACTCGATTTTTATAGCCAAAGGTCGCTTGTTCTCCTAATAGTTGCGTTAAATTTTGCACAGTGACGTTAGCAACTATATGATCAGCGGTTTGTGTCCAAACTTCACCAGTTTTCTGATTTCTAATTACTACAGCAGTAGCTTTGCCATTTTCTACTTTGATTTGCTCGACTGTGTGGCGCATAGACAATTTGCCACCGTCTCTTTCTAAGGCTTGTACAAGGCGATCGCTTAGTACTTGCATACTACCCTGGAGGTGAAATAACCCTTGGGGCAATTGGGATACGCTTAAAGCCGTTGCGGCATAAAGTAATGCAGTTTCATCTGCATTCACTTGGGAATACAACTTCAGTTGTAAATCTAAAAAAGTTCTCAATCGGTAATCATTTCCCAATCCACATAACCGTAAGGCATCTCCTACAGTAAATAAGGTAAAGGGTGCGGTAATAAATGTACTGGGACGTACTGCTTGGATTAACTGCCCTAAATCCCACAAATTACGCGGCGGTAATACGGGGTCGCGTCCTTGAAATTCCCAACTGGCATTAAATAATGTTGCCATTAACTGCCAAAACGGTTCGCTACCAGGAAACTGCCTTTGCCGTTCTTCTTGCCATTTCTTTGGGTCACGCCAGACATTAATGGGTGTACTTTCTCCAGGTAAATAAACTGCACAAGCAGGATCACAAGGAGTTGCTTCTGGTAAATCTATTGCCAATTCTGAGAAAATGCGATGATGAATACCTCCTGGTTCCAACCCAGCCACCTGAGTTGCTCCTACATCAAAGGTAAATCCTTGCCGTTTAAACGTGGAAGCACAGCCTCCCGGTACAAGGGCTTGGTCTAGGATTAAGACACTGTAACCTCTACGAGCTAATAATGCCCCAGCAGTGAGTCCGCCTATTCCTGCACCAATAACGACGATACGGGTTTGGCTTTTGTCAATAGAAATATTAAGCATTGAGACTTAAATTTACAAATATTAATATTGCTATTCATAATTCTACAGGGTAATTGATGGGAAATTGAATTGAGATCTGGAGAAAAAACTTACAAGAATGCTGGCTGAAAACCGCCACAATCATAAAAAGACTATGATAGGTGATAATGATTATCCATACGGTGAGATTAAGAGGAATTTAGAGTATGGTAGCTGACGTAATTACAAATTCAGTTCCCGTTACTGTTCTGACTGGCTATTTGGGGGCAGGAAAAACAACCCTACTCAATCACATCCTCACCTACGAACATGGCAAGAAAGTTGCTGTGATTGTTAATGAATTTGGGGAAGTGGGCATTGATAATCAATTGGTTATTGATGCAGATGAAGAGATTTTTGAAATGAACAACGGTTGCATCTGTTGTACAGTACGTGGTGACTTAATTCGCATTATCAATAATTTGATGAAGCGGCGTTATAAGTTTGACCATTTAGTAATTGAAACTACTGGACTAGCCGATCCTGCACCAGTAATTCAGACATTCTTTGTCGATGAAGATTTACAAGGAAAACTATCTTTAGATGCGGTAGTAACAGTTGTAGATGCCAAACATATTTGGCAGCATTGGGAGGCAGACGAAGCACAAGAGCAAATTGCTTTTGCCGATGTAATTTTACTTAATAAAACTGATTTAGTAGCTCCAGCAGAGTTAGATGAATTAGAAAAGCGGATTCGGGCGATGAATGCTATGGCTAAAATTTATCGTACCCACAACTCGGAACTAGAAATGGACGCGCTTTTGGGTGTAAAAGCTTTTGATTTAGACCGCGCTTTAGAAATTGATCCAAATTTCTTAGGTGAAGATGCTCACGTACACGACGAAAGTGTCTTTTCTGTAGCTTTAGTAGAAGCAGGCGCAGTTGATGGAGAAAAATTAAACGCTTGGTTGTCTGAATTATTGCGTACTCAAGGCCCAGATATCTTTCGGATGAAAGGCATATTAAATATCGCTGGAGAAGATAATCGATTTGTGTTCCAAGGGGTACACATGATATTTGATGGTAGACCCGATCGCCCTTGGAAACCAACCGAAACTCCTAAAAACGAACTGGTCTTTATTGGTCGTAATCTTGATGAAGCCAAACTCAAACAAGATTTTCTTGCTTGTCTAGCTTAAACAGGGAACAGGGAACAGGGAACAGGGGACAGGGAATAGAAAAGAATTGTCCCAATCCCTATTTCCTAATACCCAGTAACCAGTACCTAACAAATATGAAATCCACAATCAACCAATCCAAGGAATTTGAAGAACACTATTCAGGGACGCTTTCAGATTATGTGACCGCGATCGCCTGGTCGCCACAAAATACAATCTTAGGAGCAACTTCCGCCGCTGGGGAAGTTGTACTGTGGAATGATGGCGACTTCACAATCTTACAAACTGGTAACGGTAAATCGGTAGACTGTCTGGCTTTTTCCCCAGATGGCAAGTTTTTAGCCGTTGGTGGCCAGGATGGACAGGTAAAAATTTGGCAGGAAACTGAATTAATCGCCACTTTAGAAAATGCCCCAGCATGGGTAGACAAGCTAGCCTGGAGTCACACCAGTAACCAACTAGCTTTCAGTTTGGGGCGTTATGTCCAAGTCTGGGATGCCGATACTCGTGAGATTGTCGTAACGCTAAATTTCGACAATTCATCGGTATTGGGTATTGATTGGCGTAGCGATGGACAATACTTAGCTATTGGCGGTTATAAGGGAATCAAGATTTGGCACGCTCAAAACTGGGATGAAGAACCATACACCCTAGATATGCGAAGTGTCAGTGTTGCGATGGCTTGGTCGCCCGATGGCAAATTTTTGGCTTCTGGCAATATGGATCGTAGCGTCACCGTTTTAGAATGGAACAACCCCGATCCTTGGGTGATGCGTGGCTTTCCTGGTAAAATTCGCCAACTTGCGTGGTCAGAAGCTAACACTAAACTTGGTGCGCCTCTGCTAGCTTCTTCTAGCGTTGAAGGCATTGTAGTGTGGGAAAAGTTGCAGGATGACTCTTTAGGTTGGGAAGCACAAGTTTTAACTAATCATGTGGATGTGATATCTGCGATCGCCTTTGCACCCAAAAGTTTTCTTCTCGCTTCTGCTGCTGCTGATGGCTGGTTGTGTTTATGGAAGGGAGCCAAGCAAGTATCGCAAATTCTTACAGGTGTTTCAACAGGGTTTTCTAGCCTAGCTTGGCATCCCCAAGGCAGGTTGCTTGCCGCAGGCGGTGATAAGGGTGAATTATTGATTTGGTCAAAAGTTTTACGGGG
The DNA here is from genome assembly GCF_016056295.1 of Atlanticothrix silvestris CENA357. Lineage (GTDB taxonomy): Bacteria > Cyanobacteriota > Cyanobacteriia > Cyanobacteriales > Nostocaceae > Atlanticothrix > Atlanticothrix silvestris. Next base: position 3,129 of record NZ_JAECZB010000049.1, on the reverse strand, counting down.
ACAAGGATTTGGGCGTACTTAACCAACACTTAATAATCAAGGTTGAAGGTAGCCGATAAAATTGGCTATGCTGTATCAATACTACTACCTATAGTGTTAATTATGAACATAGCCAAACTGATCTTGCTTGCCTGTCCTGTAATTCTCGCATCTATATTACTAGTCGCCAATCCGGCAAAAGCATCTAGTTTTCAATCTGCAACTGCTACACAAATAATTGCGGTAGTATCTACGCAACAAACTACCGACTTGGTGATACCAAAGTTATCTCAAGCATCTAATCCCATAATGGATCAAGTTGGTTGCAATTGTGCTAGTTGCGTTCAGGCTAAATCTCAGATTCTACAAGGCAAGTTACCATCTGTCGGCTTTTGATAAAGTTACGATTTATAGATATTTTAGGGGCACAGCACAGCTGTGCCTTTATTAATTGAGAGAATGCTCAAACGAGAAGAAGCTTCTTATTTAGTTGAGGTTAAAATCTTCAGTCCCCAGGTCTAAAAAGCATAACTTAGTCTTGTATACCGATTTTCATAAAGATGGAATATACCACTCTAGCCTCTAATTCCTAGCCCCTAGTCTCTTTTACAATAAACTCTGCTATTCTCCGAAAAAACACTCAATTTGCCAATTTCGTCACAACCAGATGTCCACACCTCGCAAAACCACCGCTACAATTGCTTTAGGTTCACGACTTGGTTTGCGAAATCACCCTGTATGAGCAATACGCCCCATCCTCACTACATTCCACAATTTAACCACCTGAGCATGTCGTTATATTTGCGACTTTTAGCGTAATTGCTGATGCTTCAGCAGACAGTGAGGAGATTTGCATTACATCACTCACCGGAAGCATCACCCATGATTGTGCTTGTACCCCCGGTCTGAAAACTTTAGCATCTTACCAATTCTTTAGCGATCGCCATTATCTTTTTTGTATACCCAGCAGGAGTTGATGATGTCAGAAAAATCACCATCACATAATTCCTTACGAGCTAGCTTTATTGCCTTGACGATAGGATTTATGGGGTGTGTAAATCAAGCAACCAGCACCTCTTTTACTCAAACCACCACAGTAAACGAAAATTTACCTCAAGTTGTAGCAACTACAAGTGTGCTGTGTGACTTAACTAAACAGGTTGCGGGCAATACAATTAACCTCGCTTGTTTAATTTCTCCTAGTACAGATCCTCATTTATATCAGCCAAAACCAGAAGACCGCCAAGCCATTGACCAAGCAAATCTCATTCTCTACAATGGCTATAATTTGGAACCAGGGCTGATAAAAATAATTAAAGCAACTAAAAACTCTGCGCCCAAAATAGCTGTTGGTCAACTAGCAGTTCCCAAGCCACAACAGTTTCAGAAAAAGGGTCAAAAGGTAACTGACCCTTACATTTGGCACAATCCCAAGAATGCTATCAAGATGGTAGAGATAATTAGTAGCAACCTAGGAAAATTAGAACCTAGCAATGCACCTGCTTATAGCGACAATGCCAGGCAAATTAAAAATGAACTAACCCAGATGGATAGTTGGATCAAGTCAAGAATTGCCAGCATTCCCATCAAGCAACCCAAATTAGTAACAACTTATAATGCACTAGGTTATTACACCAAAGCATACGGTATTTCATTAGTAGGTTTTAGCACTAACGAAAAACCAACAAATACACGAGTGAAAAACTTGGTTAAAAACCTTCAACAATCTAAAGTACCGACAATTTTTGCAGAGACGACAATGAACTCTAATTTGGTGCAATCTGTAGTCAGAGAAGCGCAAGTGAAAGTTTCCGAAAGAGAATTGCTGACTGATGGACTGGGTGAACCAGGAAGCGAAGCAGACACCTATCAGAAAATGATGATTGCCAATACCCGCACAATTGTAGAAGGGCTGGGAGGTACGTACTTGATGTTTGAACCGAAAGATAGTCAGTAGTTCAAGTGAGTTAGAGAATTTGGTAGTGCGTCTGAATCCCTAACCAAATTCTCCAATCAAGGTTCTAGTATCGCCACCATTCCAATGCCTTTGTCTCCATCTCCTTGATCAAACCATCTTTCCCATCCATATATTTATCTATATTGTGGGGATAGTGGTTTGCTAACTGACGTTTCAATTCGCTGTATTTCTGTGCATCTTCCGGATGGGCAATCATATAATCTCGAAACGCCAAATGTCGTTTTATATCTGGTGAGTTCACGGCGAAGATATGAACATGATGCGTTCTTGTACCTATTTCGTTGTCTTTACGAAAGTATCGACGACCGGGGATGCCAAACTCACCCATGACTTCGTAACCTAACGTTGCGATCGCAGTATTACACTGATCTACCAAAGCGATGTCTTTTACCTCGACCAAAATATCAATGATCGGCTTGGCATAAATATTGGGAATTGCTGTGCTGCCAATATGGTGAATAGCAATTACATTCTCACCTAGCGTTAACGCCACAAGCTTCGATTCAATCTCAAATTTGCCACGCCATGTCGGGTCGTGGGGCACAACTTCTACTTTCATGGGTATGATGATCTGTGCAATCCAAGTAGCAATTATACAGAAAATTACCACATACCCATAAAAAACGCCCCCCAGAACTGGGAGGCGTTTTTTTATTCAGTTTTAATACTTGAGAATTAACCGTTGATGGCAGGTGCGGTTAGAGCAACAGGAGCAACATCACCAGCAGCCAAGTCGAGAGGGAAGTTGTGAGCGTTACGCTCGTGCATTACTTCCATACCCAGGTTAGCGCGGTTGATGACATCAGCCCAGGTAGCGATGACGCGACCTTGAGAATCAATCACAGACTGGTTGAAGTTGAAACCGTTGAGGTTGAATGCCATTGTGCTTACACCCAAGGCTGTGAACCAGATGCCGATGACAGGCCAAGCAGCTAGGAAGAAGTGCAGTGAACGGCTGTTGTTGAAGGAAGCGTATTGGAAGATTAGACGACCGAAGTAACCGTGAGCAGCTACGATGTTGTAGGTTTCTTCTTCTTGACCGAATTTGTAACCGTAGTTTTGTGATTCGCTTTCGGTTGTTTCACGTACTAGAGAAGATGTTACAAGAGAACCGTGCATTGCAGAGAACAAGCTACCACCAAATACACCAGCTACACCCAACATGTGGAAGG
>NZ_JAECZB010000048.1 GCF_016056295.1 Atlanticothrix silvestris CENA357 | reverse complement strand
ACACGGAGCCTTTGCTTTGATTGGCTTCATGTTGCGGCAATTTGAAATTGCGCGCCTAGTAGGGATTCGTCCTTACAACGCTTTGGCATTTTCAGCCCCGATTGCGGTATTCGTCAGCGTCTTTTTGATGTATCCCTTGGGACAATCTTCTTGGTTCTTTGCACCCAGCTTTGGTGTAGCAGCCATTTTCCGCTTCTTGTTATTCCTACAAGGTTTCCATAACTGGACACTCAACCCCTTCCACATGATGGGTGTAGCAGGAGTATTGGGTGGTGCGCTATTGTGTGCCATTCATGGAGCGACAGTAGAAAACACCCTATTTGAAGATGGCGAAGGTTCTAACACCTTCCGCGCCTTCAATCCCACCCAAGCCGAAGAAACCTACTCAATGGTGACAGCAAACCGTTTCTGGTCACAGATTTTCGGGATTGCTTTCTCCAACAAGCGTTGGTTGCACTTCTTTATGCTGTTTGTACCCGTCACTGGTTTGTGGATGGCATCAATCGGGATTGTTGGTTTAGCACTCAACCTGCGGGCGTATGACTTCGTGTCACAAGAATTGCGCGCGGCAGAAGACCCAGAGTTTGAAACCTTCTATACCAAAAACATTTTGCTGAATGAGGGTATCCGCGCTTGGATGGCTCCTCAAGATCAGCCTCACGAACAATTTATATTCCCTGAGGAGGTTCTACCTCGTGGTAACGCTCTCTAATAGATCTACAGCCTTAGGCGGTGGCCGTGACCAAGAATCCAGTGGTTTTGCCTGGTGGTCTGGTAACGCTCGTCTGATTAACTTATCTGGCAAACTACTTGGTGCCCACGTTGCCCATTCTGGTTTGATTGTATTCTGGGCTGGAGCGATGACTTTATTTGAAGTCGCTCACTTTATCCCTGAAAAGCCCATGTATGAGCAGGGCTTAATCTTACTACCTCACCTCGCAACCTTGGGTTGGGGTGTTGGTTCTGGTGGTGAAGTAATTGACACCTTCCCTTACTTTGTCGTTGGTGTACTCCACCTGATTTCTTCAGCCGTATTGGGTTTTGGTGGTATTTATCATGCCGTTCGTGGCCCAGAAACCTTAGAAGAGTACTCCTCTTTCTTTGGTTATGACTGGAAAGATAAGAACAAGATGACTAACATCATCGGGTTCCACCTAATCATTTTGGGATGTGGAGCGCTGCTGTTGGTACTGAAGGCAATGTTCTTTGGTGGTGTTTACGACACATGGGCACCTGGTGGTGGTGATGTTCGCGTTATTACCAATCCAACACTGAATCCAGCAGTTATCTTTGGTTATTTAATTAAGTCTCCCTTTGGTGGCGACGGCTGGATTATCAGCGTCAATAACATGGAAGATGTCATCGGTGGACACATTTGGATCGCCTTAATTTGTATTGCTGGCGGTATTTGGCACATCTTCACCAAGCCTTTTGCTTGGTCACGTCGTGCATCCATCTGGTCTGGTGAGGCTTACCTTTCCTATAGCTTGGGTGCTTTGTCCCTAATGGGCTTCATCGCTTCCTGCATGGTTTGGTTCAACAATACCGTTTACCCCAGCGAATTTTACGGTCCTACTGCTGCCGAAGCTTCTCAAGCTCAAGCTTTGACCTTCTTGATTCGTGACCAACGTTTGGGTGCTAACGTCGGTTCCGCCCAAGGCCCTACAGGTCTGGGTAAATATTTGATGCGCTCTCCCACTGGTGAAATCATCTTCGGTGGTGAAACCATGCGCTTTTGGGATTTCCGTGGCCCTTGGTTAGAGCCTCTACGTGGTCCTAACGGTCTTGACTTAGAAAAAGTTAAGAATGACATTCAGCCTTGGCAAGCTCGTCGTGCCGCTGAATACATGACCCATGCTCCTCTGGGTTCTTTGAACTCTGTGGGTGGTGTGGCTACTGAAATCAACTCTTTCAACTACGTATCTCCTCGTGCTTGGTTGGCTACCTCTCACTTTGTGTTAGGTTTCTTCTTCTTAATCGGTCACTTGTGGCACGCTGGTCGCGCCCGCGCCGCCGCCGGTGGTTTTGAGAAAGGAATCAACCGTGAGACTGAGCCAGTCTTGTTCATGAATGACCTCGACTAGGTTGCAAAATTATTTTCATCACTGACAATCGAATGCTTTAGTGGCTCTTGTGTAAAAGCAAGAGCTTTTTCTTATGTATTAGATAGTAAATGCTATTTGTCTATGGTCAATCAAAACAGTTGTTATTCCACTCCAAGGTGATTTCTAAATTAGCTGTGGAAGTACCTTTGACTAGCAAAGGTGTAAGTTTACCCGATTCAATACCTATTTCTATACCAAATTTGACGCTGGCTTTATCTGGTTTTGCATTCTGCAAGACTTGGGCAATTTCTTTCGTTAGGGATTCAATAACAGCAGTTATTTCGTTAAAATACCGTGATTGAACGGTTATTTTACGTTCATCAATTGGGGTAACTTCAACTTTGATGCTTGTACCATCAGTAAGTTCTACGGAAATAATTCTGCTTTGGATTTCCATATTGTTTTGATTGATTGCTCCGTTTAAATATCATTTAATTACTGGTAATTAATACGACTGACTATCTAAAGATAATCCCCTCTTCCTGAGACGCATCAGCAGATCTATATACGAAGCTGAGCAAGGTAAGTAGGGGACTAGAAAAGATGGTGATAATTGCTTATCTAAGCATCTCCCACATTCATGGCTGCTAAGATGGCCTTTTGGCTAACCTCTTTGTAAAGAGTATCCAAGTACTTCATTACTACATCGCTCGCAGTTAAATTTACTACACTTTCTTGTGCTTTGCCTAGGGGAATCGCTCCCAATGTATCTAGCACTGTTTCACTACTCGATGGTACAATTACCACTAAAGAAGACTCTAACGGCTCATGATATTGCCAGAAAGACTGAATGTTTGTGGAATACTGGGGGTTGGGTCTGGACTGGGGAACATGAGAGGTTTCCTTTGTCGGAATTTCAGCCTTAGCGCCTCGCAGTTGGCGTAAGTCTTTGATAATTTGCTCTTTAGTTCGACCACGCAATTGAAAAAGTACAAATGGGTCTTCGCTGAATCTATCGCCTAATTGATAGTAAACTGCACCAATATGCTTACAGGGGTTTGCTTTATCAGGACACGAGCATTTACCATGAACATCCGATAGGGTAAAAGGAAATAACGAAAGACCATTGGTTGTGAATACTTCTTCAATGTTTTGTGGCATTTCTCCTGCTAAAAGCTTGGCGGCAAAAATTGCTTTTTGGGACATGGTTTCAATGACATAGCCCCATTCTTCATCACTAAAAGCATCAAGTGATAAAGAAAGTTTATAAGGTTCTACTTCGCTACCTTGCACCTTAGCTAAGACTTTTGCACCTTTAAACTCAATGCTTAAAACATTGCCTTGACGGGCATAATTTCTAGCACGTTCTAAACGCTTTTTAAAGCGATAGGAATCAAGTAACTCTAGCCAACGCTGTGACCACCATTCGCGGCTTGCTTGTAAAGTGTCATTAGTCATAATCAATATCAAAGTTCAACATTAAAACAGGGGATGGGTTTCAATTTGTCCTAAGCCTTTGGCAAATTGTCGGCAGAAGCTATCGAGGGAAGATAGGGCAAGGGCTTTTTGCCGCACCTCCTCAGTTTAAAGCCAAGTAGTTTTGGCAGAAACAAACAGTTAGGCATCAAACAGTGCTTGCTTACGTCGGAATGCAAAAGTTGTTGTCCAGAACTCGAAAGTTCATGGTCAGAACTCGAAAGTTCATGTTCTAAACGCGACAGTTCATGTTCTAAGCGCGACAGTTCATGGTCAGAACTCGACAGTTCATGTTCAGAACTCGAAAGTTCATATTCTAAACGCGACAGTTCATGTTCAGAACTCGACAGTTCATGTTCTAAACGCGAAAGTTTATGTTCAGAACTCGACAGTTCATATTTTAAACGCGAAAGCTTATGTTCTAAACACCACAGTTCCTGTTCAGAATGCGATAATTCATGTTCGGAACAAAGACGCGGTGAACCACCGTTTTTACAATAATCAGTTCTTCGTAGAGACGGTGATTTATCGCGTCTCTTGCCATAATATAAATATGAAATTATCCTTCATCCTCTTCAATTACAGCACTACGATCAAGTATTAGTAAGTTACGGAGTTGGTCTGTATCCATTTCAGTTAACCACTCTTCACCTGCACTAACTACTTGTTCAGCTAATTGCTTTTTACTTTCGATCATGTCATGAATTTTTTCTTCTAATGTGCCTGTACAGACAAATTTATGTACTTGTACGTTGCGAGTTTGACCAATGCGAAATACTCGGTCTGTGGCTTGATTTTCTACAGCAGGATTCCACCATCTATCAAAGTGAAAAACATGATTTGCTCTAGTTAAGTTGAGTCCCACTCCACCTGCTTTCAAAGAGAGAATCATAATTGGTGGCCCTTGGGGATCGTTTTGGAAACGGTCAATCATTTCCTCACGTTGTTTTTTACTGGTGCTGCCATATAAAAACAATATTTCTCGCCCTAACTGTTTTTCTAAATGAGGTTTAAGTAATTTACCCCATTCAGCAAATTGAGTAAATATTAAAGCGCGATCGCCTTCTGCTAAAGCTACATCTAACATCTCTTCTAGCCGTTGCAATTTGGCTGAATGATGTTGTTCTAATGTAGTTACTTTTAAATATTGGGCTGGATGATTGCAAATTTGTTTGAGTTTGACTAATAAAGCTAAAATCATCCCTCGCCGCTGTAGTCCTTCAGCAGATTCAATTTCTACTAAAGATGCCTCTACTGCTTGTTGATAGAGGGTAGCTTGTTCGGCAGTGAGACCACAAAATACATTCATTTCTTGCTTTTCTGGCAAATCTTGAATAATATCGCGATCAGTTTTCAGTCGGCGCAGAATAAAAGGTTGAACTAATGAACGCAATTGATTTAAAGAAGCCATATCACCATATTTTTCAATTGGCATGGCAAAGCGCCGCTGGAAAAATTGTCGATTGCCTAAATAACCAGGGTTGAGAAAATCTAAAATAGACCAAAGTTCTTGCAATCTATTTTCTACTGGTGTCCCTGTCAAGGCAATGCGAAATGTTGTTTCTAATTGGCGCACCGCTTGTGACTGCTTCGCCTCTGGATTTTTCACATTTTGAGCTTCATCTAAAACGATCGCCTGCCAAGAAAGGCTCTGTAATAATTTAATATCCCGATAAACTAGTGAGTAACTAGTAATAACTAAGTCTTGATTTTTGATTGCTTCTGTAAAAGCCTTACCTTTAGGGCGCTTATCGCCGTGATATTGCAAAACCTTTAAACTAGGAGCAAACTTTTTAACTTCCCGTTCCCAGTTACCTAAAACAGAAGTTGGACAAACCAAAAGAGTTGGTTTTTCTAATGCATCCTGTTCTTTAAGGTGTAGGAGAAAGGCAATAAACTGAATTGTCTTACCAAGTCCCATGTCGTCTGCGAGACAAGCACCCAAACCCCAACGTTCCAGAAAAGCCAGCCAAGCAGCACCTCGTTCTTGGTAAGGACGCAACTGTCCTTGGAAACTGGCTGGTGTGGGTAAAGGTGCGATCGCTTGATTATTTGCTAAAGCCCCAATCAACTCTTGTAATGCCCCTGATGCTTCAAAGCTTACCACTGGTAATTTTTCAATTGCTTGGGTATCCCCAGTACTGAGGCGCAAAGCGTCTTCTAAAGAAAGTGCCATTTGGTCTTTGCGAGAAGCAAAAAAGGCTTGGGCTGTCTTAATATCTTGGGGTCGTAACTCCACCCATTCGTTATTAATTTCTACTAGTGGGCTATTCAACGCCACCAGCCGATCAAACTCAGCCTTAGAAATAGTCTGTCCCCCAATTGCCAATTGCCACTGAAAATTTAGCAGACTCTGCAACCCTAGTCTTCCCTGCTTTTTCTTTTGTGTTTCGGCAGTAATTTTTAACCCCAAACGATTTGCCCATCCTTCGCGGTTCGTCAAGCTGGGAGGTAAAATCACCCCTAAACCACTATCTTCAAACCTCCAAGCAACAGACTTAATAAATTCATAAGCCTGTAATGGATTGAGATGACACAATTGGGGAGATGAAGTTTCTAAGCTGGGTGCAATTACTGGATACAATCTCGAAGCTAACCCCAAACCCCTTAAAAATGTTTCTTGGGGTTGGTCAATGGTGCGATTTTGTTCAACCAATTGTTCAACTGGGTTATTCCAAATTGTGGCTGCATCTACCAAAAAGTCTGCATCATCAGCCGCTTGGAGAAAATATGCCAATATCCAGTCTGTTTCCCCAGACTCTGGAGACCGCAATTGAAAACAGGTGCGAAACAGTTTTTTCCCTGTCAACTGATATTGCAGTGGCATTGTCCAAGCTTTGAGTGCGCTTTCCAGCCTTTCCACGCCTATCACGTCAGCATTGACTGCACCAGAAGATGTACTGGTTAAAGCCTGCAACCATTGTCTTACTCCCGTTGGTAAAGATGCCATTGCCTTAGCTTCAATTAGGGGTTGAGAACCCACCATCCCCTGCACTTGAGCATTTACCATACTGTTGAGAAATTCCAGCAACAATTCTTGAGGTTCTACCGGCAAATCTACTGCTAAGTATTTTTCTGCCAGTTCAACATTTTGTTGATATGTGCGGCAACCTAATGGCATCTTTGCAGAAAATTTTTCTAAGCGAGTTCCGTCTACAGCACTATCTAAGAGTACTTGCCATTTAGCGATCGCAGAACTATCAGATTGCCTCTGGATAGTAGGTAAAAACTTTGAGCGTGAAATTAAATCTAAACTCCAACGGGCAATCTGTGACCAAAAGCGTAAATCTCCACCTAAAAAGGCATCTTCTCCATTAGCAGCATTCAGGGGAATAGAAGTCAGAAATCTAATTGCTTCGCTAGGGTTGAGGCAAAAACCTTCAACTCGCCACGGTTGCAGATATTGAGGTGAGTCTATTTCAATTTCCAAGCTGGCAGAATGCACAGGGAACATAGATGCGTTGGCTGCTTTACTGTTGTCTAAAATATGGGTGGGTAAAGCAATTATTTGGAAATTGGTTGGCAAATTTATCTCTTTAGAACTTGTTCCTTTACGTGTTTTGCTGTTCGTTGCTAACGCAACTTGGGATTGCTGCATTAAGTTAGGAATTTTTACTTTTTGCGAATTACCCAAGGTGATGTCATGCGATCGTAACCACTCACTCAACTCCACAGATGTCATAGCCAATGGATGTAGTGGTATGTCTGTAGATTCATTTAACTCAAAATTTACCCGCGATGAACGCCAAGTTTCTCCCCAAACGAATAAACAACTATTTTGATTTTTGTGTAACCAATTCCCGTGTAAAATCGCCATTTTTTAAATACTCAAATTTTTGTCAATATTAGGTGCTGAATGCTTGTTTATATTGATTTTTATCAGCGGACTAATAATTATATTGAATCCTTACAGTGAATGTAGTATTTTTCGTAATTAACTTTTACAGGCTTAACTATTTAAAAATTTCTATTTTTATTAGATAAAAAAGTTTAGCAGTAGGAAAATATTATAAAAATGACTAAAAATTAAGAGGTGATAAGGGTATTAATACATGTTATGTATTTATCGAATGTAAAATTTATGCCCAAAAGCAACCTCTCTTAGACAGAATTTATGATTTACTACTTGAGTCAGGATGACTTTTTTGTCTAGGCATCCAAGACATTTACAAGCGAAAAGTGTTTTATTTATTTAAAACCAAACTTTTCCCCAATCGGTGTAGCTATACTTGCCGCGCTGGTTCTATTGTACAACTAGGTTTGCATGGTCAGCGCTGAGGACGATTGATAGCAAATATAATATCTTAACTTAGCTACGAGTGAGTGATGTACGATTTGGTCTTTGACACTAATATACCTTCAATTAGACTTTGGCAGTCGTGAGGATTTGGTATTGTTGGGTCTATTCTGAGTGTAACGATATGAGAAGGGGCAGGGACAAACTTTACCGCCCACACTTTGACAAAGCTTAGTGAACACTAGGGACTTTCGCGGAAGCGTCTCGTAGAGAAGTAGAAGTACGGCTTAAAACCTTGATTCGGCACTAATTCTTCTTCCTGTTCCCTATTTCCTCTTCGTTGGCGTAGCTTCTCGCAGAGAAGTTGCTTAGGTAATCAGGCAAATTGCAGTCAAATTTACTGCTGTGGATGTATTGTGCTTGGTATTAAACGACTTGTTGAGCTTTGTATGTAACAGAAGTCAGCCTTAGGGCATAAATGTTAGGATTGCCACAGAGAGAATAGCGAAAACAGAAGGAAAAAAAACTGAATGGCAGAAGTTGATAAGTCAATATCCTTCGATGGACGGGATATTCGACTGAAGGTAGGCCTACTAGCTCCCCAGGCTGGTGGATCAGTTTTAATAGAATCAGGGGACACAGCTGTTTTGGTGACAGCTACGCGATCAAAGGGTAGAGAAGGCATTGATTTTCTTCCCCTTACCGTAGATTACGAAGAAAGACTATATGCCGCGGGTAGGATTCCCGGAGGGATCATGCGGCGCGAAGGTCGTCCACCAGAAAAAACAATTCTCACTAGCCGTCTGATAGACCGTCCCCTACGTCCCTTATTCCCTTCATGGTTGCGGGACGACTTGCAAATTATCGCTTTAACATTGTCGATGGACGAGTTAGTTCCACCTGATGTTTTAGCAGTTACAGGCGCTTCAATTGCTACCCTAATTGCTCAAATTCCCTTTAATGGGCCAATGGCAGCGGTGCGAGTCGGTTTAGTGGGAGATGATTTCATTATTAACCCCACTTATGCAGAAATTGAAGCTGGAGACTTGGATCTGATAGTGGCAGGTTCACCACATGGCGTGATCATGGTGGAAGCGGGAGCAAATCAATTGCCAGAGCGAGATATTATCGAGGCGATTGATTTTGGCTACGAAGCAGTGCGAGATTTAATCAAAGCGCAGCAAGATCTAGTAGCAGAACTGGGTCTGACTATAGTGCAAGAAGCACCACCAGAGGTAGACCAGACGCTGGAAAATTATATCCGCGATCGCGCTAGCGATGAAATTAAGAAAATTCTGTCTCAATTTGAATTCACCAAAGCTGAACGAGATAATGCTTTGGATGAAGTCAAGGAAACAATTGCCACTGCGATCGCTGATCTACCAGAAGAAGACCCCATTAAAGTTGCTGCAACTGTAAACAGCAAGGCATTGGGGAACACTTTTAAAGATATTACGAAACACTTCATGCGCCGTCAAATCGTTGACGAGAATGTACGTGTTGATGGTCGCAAACTAGATGAAGTACGTCCTGTTTCTTGTCAAGTTGGGGTCTTACCTCAGCGAGTCCACGGCAGTGGTTTATTTAATAGAGGGCTAACCCAAGTATTATCTACTTGTACTCTTGGCACACCGGGAGATGCTCAAAACCTCAACGATGATCTGCAAGCAGACCAATCCAAACGCTACCTGCATCATTACAATTTCCCACCTTTCTCAGTCGGGGAAACCAAGCCATTACGTTCACCTGGAAGGCGTGAAATTGGTCATGGCGCTTTAGCAGAGCGATCGCTCTTACCTGTGCTGCCACCAAAAGAACAATTTCCTTACGTGATTCGTGTCGTATCGGAAGTTCTTTCCTCCAATGGTTCCACCTCAATGGGTTCAGTGTGTGGTTCCACATTATCTTTAATGGATGCTGGTGTACCACTTCTCAAACCCGTCAGCGGTGCAGCAATGGGTCTGATTAAAGAAGGGGAAGAAGTAAGAATTCTTACTGACATTCAAGGTATTGAAGACTTTTTGGGCGACATGGACTTCAAAGTTGCCGGCACAGATAGCGGCATTACCGCATTACAGATGGATATGAAAATCTCTGGTCTGTCCTTAGAAGTCATTGCTCAAGCAGTCCACCAAGCTAAATCAGCCCGATTGCATATTCTAGAAAAAATGCTTCAAACAATCGAGCAACCACGTACTGAAACCTCACCTTATGCTCCACGTCTACTGACAATCAAGATTGATCCAGACATGATCGGTCTAGTCATCGGCCCTGGTGGTAAAACAATTAAGGGCATCACTGAAGAAACAGGAGCCAAAATTGACATCGAAGATGATGGCACGGTGACAATTTCTGCTGTGGATGAGAGCAAAGCCAAAAAAGCGCGTAACATCGTGCAAGGCATGACTCGCAAGCTGCATGAAGGGGACGTTTACGTAGGTCGGATAACTCGAATTATACCAATTGGTGCATTTGTGGAATTTTTGCCTGGAAAAGAAGGCATGATTCACATTTCTCAATTAGCTGACTACCGTGTGGGCAAAGTTGAGGATGAAGTTGCAATTGGAGATGAAGTGATTATCAAAGTGCGCGAGATTGACAATAAGGGACGGATTAATCTCACACGCTTGGGTATACACCCAGATCAAGCAGCTGCGGCGCGAGAAGCTGCGGCAGTGAATCGGTAACTCGATTTAGGATTTTAGATTTGATCTAAAATCCGCGATGCCTCTGTTGTAGGCATCGCCGTATGCTTCTCTAAATTAACTATTAAAAATAAAGCCGCACGACTTCAGTCGTTAGGCTCTTAAATAAACTATCGCTACTCCAGCAAATAATTAACAACCGAACAAACACCCATAACACAGTAAAAAGCCCTTATTTTTCGGGTAGCCGCGAATTCAGTCGTTTGGTGCAAAAAGTTTTGTCCACAAATACTCATTTTGTCAGTTTGTCTATTTAAGCTATGTTTGGTAAATAAAAGAAGTAGGCTACATAGTTAGCTTTTATTCCACACTTGACATAAAGCATTGTGAGTGCCAAACGCCTGCCAGAAACCATCGCTCATGTCAGAATTATCCGCCAATCCTGGCAACAAGGCTTCCTTGAAGGCGAAGTCAGCGCGGGTGACTTTGAGTGGCATTTCCAGTGGCATTTCCGCCAGGGAGAACTGTCTGTCAAACCTTCTCAAGGTCGCGCCTTAATCAAAGAACCTCTTGGCCGCTTCTTAGAGCAACAAGATTACCAATTAGAACCTGGAGGAGACTATGCTTTTACTATTCGAGCAGAACTTTAAAAGTTATGAATTCATAACGTAACTCTTTATTCCTCACTCCTGATTGCTGATTCAGTGAGGCGATTTAAGTATCTTTCAATCAACAGGATGGCAACAATATCATCTATTGGTCGTGGCGGCTGCCGCATACCCTGTGGCAAGAGTTTTGTTAATCCCTTAGGAGGATACATTTGCCAATAGCGATCGCGTGCTTCTAAGGTGCTGTAGCGTTCATTGACTAAAATGATATTTAGCGGCTCTGCTAATTCTTGATAAAGTTGCTGTTTCCAGCGTTTAGCTGTGGTTTGGTCGCCCATTACTAACAAAGATATAGGAAACCTTTGGCGTAAGGTTTCAATGGTAGCGATCGCTTCTTTTGCAGGCACAACTTGATGATAATATAGCCGCCTATCTAATCCGATAACCGCTAAACCACACTTATCTTTACCTGGATCAAAACCCAAGATGACTGGTTGCGTAGGTGAAAATTCACTGAAAGTCATATTAAATGAGTTTTCTTTATCTTAATATTTGTTTAAGTACTCAAAATAACTTGACCATTGACAACTACCACTAATTTCACTCTCAAAGGCCCAGCTGTATAAGTGTCTTCTGCCGCGATCGCTTTAATATCTAATGATTGATCATACTGCTGCAATTGAGCAATAAAGCGCAGAAAAGTACCATCTATTTGAACATTTTCCACTATTCCAGCATTACGGGCACGAAATTGGGAGGCAGAAATTAGCAAATCCAGTCTTTGTCGCATCTGATAAGATGTCATAGTTTTGGGATCGGCAGTAGTAGAAGCCAGCACCTCGCCTTTGGAAAAGACTAATTGATTTCGCGCCGCATCAGCAAAAAATTCTATTTGTTTTTCTCCCCTGACGTAATTGCCAGCAGAGAAAATTCGCACTACGTATTCTCGACCATCATTAATCTGCTTGATTAGTTGCTCAATCCTCTCCTGAGTAATTCGCAATGTTTCTACATTTTCAGGCTTTGTACCAGGTTCAGTCAATTCAAGATTGGCATTGCGGTTAGCTTCTTGTAAAAGCTGCGTTATCACCTGACGAGCAACAGCAGCTTGGTTAACTTGAATGACTGCAGCAGCCAGAACTTGACCACGAACCAAGGCTAGTTTGCCCAAACGCAAGTCTCGATATGACTGGTAATATTTTTCGAGTCTAGCTACTTCTTGTTCTAAATAATCCTGTTGTCTTTCTAATTCTTTGAGGCGAGATTCACGTTTGGCAATCACTTGCTCTCGTGAAGCAATTTCTTGATTACGTTTTTGAATCAGTTGATCTAATTCAGTAATTTTTTGATCGCGTAATTCAATAGCTAATTGGCGATTGGCAAGTTCGCGATCGCGTTTTTCAATAGCTGTTTTAGCTTGATCAATCGCTTTTTTCGCTTCGGCGTATAGTCTTTGACGTTCTGTTTTAAGTTGTTCAACTGCTACTTGTAGCGCTTTTCTTTGATCGTAAACGCTTTGCAATTCTGTTATGGCTTGTTGGTATTGAGCTACCACTTTACCTAACTGACTTTGAGTACGTTGGAGCTGAGTTTGAGTTTGGGCTTGCTGGCTAATGGTACGGTTTAGTTGAGCTTGTGTTACCCGTTGTTTGGCATTTGCCGCTTGCAAAGATTTATTAATTACTTGCAAGTCTTGCTGTGCCTGTGTTTTCTCCTTTCTTGCCTGGTTTAGCTCACTTTCTACCTGGCTTCTTTGGGTTTCCGCAGTTTTAAGTTGTTCCCGCTTGTTCCTGAGGTCTTTTTGAATATCTTCTAACTCAAATACACCCTTCCGTAATCCTTCATCGGCAGCAAATAAAATCCCTAGAGTGGATGCCGAAATTAAACCACCAGTCAAAATAGTTATCAGTACAGCCGTGTTTTTAGGACGGAGGTTGAATAATGAGAGGCGCGCTTTGCCAACTCTAGTGCCAATGCGATCGCCAACGGTGGCAATCACGCCTCCCAAAATTAAAATTGCTGCTATAAGGATGTACCCGGTGGTCATCTTCAGCTACCGAAATGCTTCCAGATACAGCCTACTACTTTCAATCATTATCTGTGGAGGAGGTGGAGATTGGCAATAGCTGAAATTACTCAAGAATTTAGATTTTCTTCCAGCTATTAGTGTGGCATATTTTAAAAACACAACACACGCCAACTCCGATTCTCCCCATTGCTTTTAAGTGAACTGCCTACTTAAGGTAACAGGTTTATGCACAGTAATCTTCTTTTTGTGGATAGAAATCATCTTTTTCTCACGCAAATCTCCTAGTAACCTAGTGACAGTAACGCGAGTTGAACCAATTGCCTCAGCGATCGCCTGATGAGATAACTTCAAATCAATTGTGATTCCATCAGCACAAGGAACACCAAAATCACGGCAGAGAATTAATAGAAAACTTACTAGCCTTGATCCCATATCTCGGTGAGCTAAGGTTTCAATCATCATCTCTGTTTGTAAGATCCGCGAAGATAAACCCCGCAGCATTAACATTGATAATTCTGGATTTTCTTTAAGTGCTTGCTCTACTTGTTCAATTGGTGCCGATAGTAATTCCACAGGTGTAAATGCCACCGCATGGTAAAACCTATCTGACTTATTTCCTGTCAACAATGACAACACACCAAAAACACTATTTTCCCGCAGCAACGCTACCGTTATTTCTTCTCCTGCCTCGTACACCCTGGAAAGCTTAACAGCACCCTTCAAGAGGAAATAAACTCGTTCGGCAGGATCGCCAGGAAAAAAGATCGTTTTGTTGCGTTCAAACGTTTCCACAACCGGCGGAAACGCTCCGGTCGCCATCTGACGAAAAACATTTGCTAGGGCTTTATCTTGTGTCACGATCATCTCCCTTCCCCTACCCAATGCCGGAAAAACAAAAACTGATTACCTAAGAATACACCTGAAAAATCAATAAAGCACCGTCAACCTTTCTGTACGTTCCTATACTCAAAACCAAAACTTGATAGTTATTTGTTCATAATGATACATAATTTTTCATATTTTTAGCTAGTAGTTGTTATAAGTACTTCCACAGTTGTAGTCATCAGGTTTTTTGTCGAAAAATTCACGATATCTTGAGAATATCTTAAGGAATATCTAGGATTCTTTTTGCAGAAAACACACTTTCTAATAATTATTTTTGCAAATTCTATGCAAAACATAAACAAAATTACCTCATATTCAAGTTGAATTTAGAAATAGCATTTGGGAGATGAGCGAACAGAAGGAGATAAAGAAGCAATTTTTTCTCTCTCTCTTCCTTGCCTTTGCGCCCCTCAATTTTTTTGATGCCTGAATTATTATCTTTGATGGCAAGTCGGTATCAGATTCTAGTATGCTCCTAGTGATTGCTTGCATTGACAATTTCTATGCTTAATCTAACTGGAAAAAATGCCCTGGTTACGGGTATTGCTAATAACCGATCGATTGCTTGGGGTATTGCTCAGCAACTGCACAAAGCCGGAGCGAATCTGGGTATTACCTACCTGCCAGATGACAAAGGCAAAATGGAGAAAAAAGTTGCGGAATTGGTAGAACCTCTCAATCCCAGCTTATTTCTTCCTTGTAATGTCCAAAATGATGAACAGATTCAGTCTACCTTTGAAACTATCCAAGATAAATGGGGCAAGCTAGACATTCTTATCCACTGTCTTGCCTTTGCCAATAAAGACGATTTAAGTGGAGGTTTTAGCCAAACCTCTCGTTCCGGTTTCAACACTGCTTTAGAAATCAGCACTTACTCACTAGTACAGTTGAGTGGTGCAGCTAAACCTTTGATGACAGAGGGAGGTAGCATCATCACCTTGACCTATTTGGGTGGTGTGAGAGCAATTCCTAACTATAATGTCATGGGAGTCGCCAAAGCAGGATTGGAAGCAAGTGTGCGCTATTTAGCTGCTGAACTAGGGTTACAGAATATTCGGGTGAATGCGATTTCTGCTGGCCCGATTAGAACTTTGGCATCTTCAGCAGTAGGCGGCATTTTGGATATGATTCATCATGTCGAGGAAGTAGCACCTTTACGACGCACTGTAACTCAGCAAGAAGTAGGTAATACTGCTGCTTTCTTGGCAAGTGACTTAGCCAGTGGCATTACAGGACAAGTACTGTATGTAGATGCAGGATATGAAATCATGGGAATGTAATACGATTTGGGAATAGGGCATGGGGAATTGGGCATAGAAGCAGAAAAACCTATGCCCCATGCTTCGCTCAATTAAAAATTAAGAATTAAAAATTAAAAATTGAATTGACTCGATTTTATTTTTAATTCCTGTACCCCTCCGGGGAAGCAAGCTACGCGTAGCGTCTTTGCAAGAGAAGGGATACCCAATGCCCCATGCCC
>NZ_JAECZB010000047.1 GCF_016056295.1 Atlanticothrix silvestris CENA357 | reverse complement strand
TGCCTCCCCTGCTCCCCCTGCCTCCCCTACCTCTTTTTTAGCTCAACTGTGCCACAAGTTGATTTTCTAAGAGTGTGTCATTGGTTAATAAGTCTTCAACTGTGATTCGCAAAAAGCGTTGCTCATCCACTTGAAAAAGAATTTTGATGCGATCGCTTCCTGGAAAACCTGGAGGTGTGAGTCGGGCAATAGTTCTCGCACCTTCTTGATCGTTGAGAAGTCTGACGCTGGTTTCACCACTATCAAGCCGGCGAGTAATTAAGCGATCGCCGTCAAAATAAACTTCTGTACCGCCTGCTTCTACTCCCAATTCTCCCATAATTAGTTCAATACTGGGTTGATTTTCTAATGAAGCGCCTAAGACTAATTCCACGGGCTGATTCATGGGGTAAGCTTGTCCAGCTTTGATAATCGGATGCCAATTGTGGCGCTGTTGACGGCGGTTCCAATAACGAACGCCGTAACTATGGTAAAGAAAGTCTTTGATTTCTATACCTTGAGCTAACTGTAATGCACCTTGAGCGATCGCTTCAAAAGGTCGTTCACAACGAATTTTTTCCGGTTCAAAATACTGCTTTACCCATGTCTGCACTGCTGGTAGTTGCACTGTCCCACCAACTAATAAAACTGCATTAATGTCTGCTAATTCTATGCCTTGCCGCCGTGCTTGTTGTAAAAGATTCGTCATCGACTCATCAAGCAGCTCAAAAAATGCGTGTTCTTTAAGAATATTTTCTAAGGTGTCGCGGTTCAATTCCAGTTCATAGCTTTCAAATGTCTCGTCATCAAAATAAACTTCACTGGCTTGGTTTTGGGTGGATAGCTGAATTTTTATCCGTTCTGCCAATCTTGTTGTCAAGGGACTTACCGCTAATCCTTGAGATTTGGCAAAGTAATCTACCAACCAATTATCAATATCAGTACCGCCTAAATTTTGCCCAGCTTTCGCCAATACGCGGGCAGTTTTTACCTTTTGCTTAGAATCTTCAGCTAAAGATTTATTACCCCATTTGAGCAGAAATCCTACGGGTTTGCGATTCGCTTGCGCGCCTTTATTTAACTGCACAAGGGACAAATCCAAAGTTCCGCCGCCAAAGTCAATCACTAACAGAGTTTCTTGATCTGCCAAACCATAACCCAAAGCCGCTGCTGTGGGTTCATCTAACATTCTTACTTGTTCAACGGGAAGTGCTTGACAAACTCTGCCTAGCCAGTGACGATAAGCTTCAAAGCTATCTACAGGTACGGTTAGTATAAGGGAATCTAACCCACCTTCTAGGGGTGCTAGTTGCTTAATTACATGAGTGAGAAACCATTGCCCTACTTGCTCAAATGTCACTATTTGCCCATCTAATTCGGGCAAGAAGCCTTGAATATCTGCACCAATACCACGTTTGAAGCTGCGGAAAAATCTGGCATCTCCTTTGAGGTCAAGACCGCGATCGCGTACTTGTTGACCTACGGAAACTTTACCCTGTATTGCTTCTTCTACATAAACTAAGCTGGGAATCAGTGGCGGATTGAGACTTTGCTGAATTGATAAACCAGGTAAACTTAGGGTTTCTGGTTCCTGGGTTACGGGATTCCAGCGAGTAATAACTGTGTTGCTAGTACCAAAATCGATTGCGATCGCCATAATTTTTGATTATGTGTGAGATTATTGTCCCATAAGCCACCAAGAGCGCAAATTGGCGATCGCTTCTTCTTTGTGTTTGGCTTCGACTTCTATCCAAGGTACTTCATAGTAAACATTGGGCATAGCGGTGATTAAATCGCTGTGTTTTCTGTCATCAAAAGCTGTTTCACCGTTGGAAATATGCACTAACTGCCACTCTGGATTTGCCCAAGTTGCTCTCGCTGCATCCAACATAGACGCTACACTTGGATCGTCATAACTGTCTAATTTTTCGTGGCAGATATGGTGATGAGCATCGAAGACCATTGGTATCTCTGCTTGCTGGCACACTGCTAAAATTTCACTACCGCTATAGGCGTATTCGTCATTTTCTAGGGTCAAGCGGTTTTTGATGGCTTCTGGTAATTCTGAAATTACCTTGATTAATTGTTCGCTGCGTTGAGATTTACCACCATGAATGTTCATCAATGACCAAGGCGATCGCGGTAAACCTAACAAATCGAGTGTACGAGCATGTCGTTCTAAAATTTTGATACTTGTTTGTACCACTTCAGGAGAATCAGAACTCAACACGACGAATTGATCTGGGTGCAATACCATTCTGATGCCCAAAGCTTGAGATCTTTCACCGATTTTGCCTAAATCAGCGCTTATTTCCTCTAATATATTCGCACCAATTTCGTCTTCCATGTCACTTAAGGGAAATAAAGCTGAGGACATGCGATACAACTGAATTTTGTTGTTTTGACAAAAAGACAAGGCATCATGCAAACGCTGTAAGTTGTGCTGATACAGTTCTCTCAGGGCACTCTCACGTTGAACATCAGAAAGTTTTAAGTAGCGCGTGCGTGTCATTGTCCGGAAGCGCACTTGCTGAGAAATAGTAATACAGACAAGCCCTAAGTGGGGTAAGGTTTCTTTTTGCTGTTGCTGTGTATCAGGAAGATTTTGAAATTGGATTGCGGCCATTAACTAAAAAGTAATTGAACTAAGTTCTGCTATTAAGTACCAATACCTCTTTACCTTGACATATTTTTTTTAACAATGACATCGCACTTCTGAATGACACAGTGTTGCAGTGTAGGGCTTTTATTCAAGTCATGATTTAGAAGTGCATCTGCCTCTAGAAGTATTTTGGGCATTCTATAAATAAAGATTCATACAGTTATTTATTGATTACGTAATGAAAAAATCGCCAATCTTTATTTCAGATGTCCACAAATCAAAGATTACAGTCTTTTGGAGGTGGCAGATCCATAAGGATGAATGTCAAGATAAGTAGATGTACCTTTAGGTAGTGAAGTCAAGTCTCTGAAATATTTATTAATATGAGTGTAACTTAGCATCAGGAGTCAAGAAAACTTCTTAATTGCAGCATCTCTAATAAATCACCAGACTTCACCAACGGAGTAGAAGATTATGAACGATCAGCAATCACCAGACTCTCAAGAATTCGTAGGCAATCTCAAGAATGGAATTTGGCTGTTTGGCCTTTCATCTTGGGTTTTTGGCATCACCGATCGCAGTATTGCTTCATTTGCAGATGGCTATCTATCTGCTTTAGATTTGACGCAACTATTTACAGCGGCGACATTCTTTGTAGCGTGGGTATTTTTGAAGCCATCTAGGGCTTAAGCAATTTACCTTATAAAAATGTCGAATAGAATATTTACTACTTTGTCAAGCTAGTTTGAGACTTTGTAGTAAGCACTTCAGTGACTGGAAAATCAGGACTAAAGTCCTGACCCTTCGGGTTCGCTAGTCGTTCATGGGGAAACCCTCATCGCGTAGCGTCTCCCCTTGGGAGAAGATCACGCTAGTTCAATACGAACAAAAGGTAGAACACTGTTTACGGCAATGGGGGGTGCGCTAAAGAGTGCGTCTATATTTTTTGCATCCAAAAAATCGGGGTAATTCTGAAACACCTTCAGAATTCCTCGATTATTAATAATTCAATTATAAAACCGTGACACTAAGGAACTTTTAAGTTTATTCTATGTTTCCTGTTCCCTAATATATGTAAGAATACAGCTTTCAAAACAACTTTTTAGAGAATTTGTGATAAAAATTTGCGAGTCCGTTCTTCTTTAGGGTTAGTGAAAAATGCATCAGGGGTGGCTGACTCGACAAGAGAACCACTATCCATGAGAATTACTCGGTCTGCGACTTCGCGCGCAAATCCAACTTCGTGGGTGACAACTACCATTGTCATTCCATCACTAGCGAGATTTCGCATCACATCTAAAACTTCTCTTACCATCTCTGGATCTAAAGCTGAGGTGGGTTCATCAAACAGCATAATTTTAGGCTGCATGGCTAAGGCACGCGCGATCGCTACCCGTTGTTGCTGTCCACCAGATAACTGTCCGGGATATTTCTGCGCTTGTTCTAAAATCCCCACCCTTTCTAGAAGTTGCATCGCCAATTCTTCAGATTTTGCTTTGTTCCACCGCCGTACCCAAGTTGGTGCCAAAGTAATATTTTGCTGTACTGTCAGATGAGGAAATAAGTTGAACTGCTGAAATACCATTCCCACTTCTCGGCGAATTGTTTCAATATTTCGCAAGTCATGGCTGAGGGTAATACCGTCAATGATGATTTTGCCTTGTTGATATTCTTCTAGAGCGTTAAATGTACGGATAAAAGTGGATTTGCCGGAACCAGAAGGCCCCATTAATACTACTACTTCTCCACGATTTACTGTTAAACTCACACCTTGGAGAACGTGAAATTTACCGTACCATTTATGGACTTCTTCAGCAATAATTATGAAATTTTGTTCTGACATATAGCATTTTAACTTATTTTATTTTTTAATTAACCACAGAGTCACAGAGTTAGCAGAGAAATGATTTAAGAGTGTTTTAGTGTTTTGTGATTGATTGTTTTAATATTAACTCAACTGTTTTTCTAATCGCCGAGAAGCTAAAGACATAGAATAACAAAATATCCAGTAAAGCAATCCGATAAATAAATAAACTTCTGCATAACGACCAATAAACTGGGGCTGCGCCAAGATGGAACGGGCAATACCTGTGAGTTCTACTAATCCTACTAAAGATAAGAGAGAAGTATCTTTAAATAAGCCAATAAACTGACCGACAATTGCAGGAATAACAGCGCGTAAAGCTTGAGGTAAGACAATTAATATAACGACGAAGGGCGTATTGAGTCCTAATGCTTTTGCAGCTTCAATTTGTCCGCGTGGAATTGATTGAAGTCCACCACGCACGTTTTCTGCCATATAAGCGGCACTAAATAATACTAATCCAGCAATTCCTCGTAGAACTCGATCTAAACGCACATCTCCTGGTAAAAACAACGGCAACATCACCTGAGCAAGGAATAAAATTCCAATCAGTGGTAATCCCCTGACAAGTTCAATGTACAGAATACAAAACCAACGTACAATAGGCAAATTGCTAGTGCGTCCTAAAGCTAGTAATACGCCAATTGGGAAGGAAAGAACAATACTAATTGTTGCTGTTAAAAGGGTAAGTAACAAACCGTTCCACAAATTTGTAGAAACAGGTTGTAAGCCAAAACCACCGCCAATTAACCACAAAATTATTAAAAAAGATAATAGCCAATTTACAGAAAGCCAGGGAGCTATTGTTTTAGCAAAATTTTTCCCAATCCAAAAACCTGCAAATAGTAAAGCTGCAATTAATACTAACCACAGGCGGGATGTCAAATTTAAGGGTAAAATAATTAATAAAACACCGACAAGACTAGTAAATAAAGCAATTCTACCTTTTGTCAACTGTTGATTTTTGAAGACAACGCCCGCAGTTACAGCTGCTAAAGTCGAAGCGATCGCCAAGACAATCCAAATTCGCCAATATAAGGCTTGGGGAAATCTTCCCACTAAAAATAGAGGCAAATTAACTTTAATTACTGCCCATTGTGCCTGAGTAATTGCCCAAACTAAGAATCCCCGTACAACCCAAAATATAAATCCTAAGCAGATAACCGTTAATAGACTGTTGTACCAGGTACTAAAGAGATTTTTACGCAGCCAAGTTATACCAATTCGTAATTCGTAATTCATAATTCGTAATTATGAAAGTGTTATAGCACCTAAGCTTTTAAGTTTGAATTTGTTACCCGATTTTAGATAATCGGTGTTAATTGTGTCATTCGTCAATAAATATAAATTCAGTTGCTCCGATATTATCAAAATATGATTTAGTTTGAAAAATTTTGGGCGAATATAATTCGCTACTACACAAGCAAAGTCCGCCTCCGCAGACTAACACAAAATCGAAATTTTCAACCCACAAAGGTGGCCTTCCCGGAGGGAAGCCGCTACGCGTCTTGCCTGTGTAGCCAAGCCACTGCGTTGGTCGGGTTCCCCGATTTGTCCGCGCAGCGTCTCTCCTTGGGAGAAGCAAGTGACGCGCGATTTCTAATCGCCTGGGCTGGTTTTGATTAATAGGTTGCTGAAAAGTTTAATCAAATATCTAAAACTAAATTATTTTTTATCTTAAATCTTCATTATTTGACTGATTCAAATGTTCTAATAAAAGCTGATATAGGTTGGTAATATGACCATCCGCTAGGCTGTAATAAACGTTTCGACCTTCTCGACGATAATTGACTAAACCCATAGCTTTAAGCAAGCGTAATTGATGACAAACGGCAGATTCACTCATTTTTGTTAATGCCGCTAAATCGCAAACACATAACTCTTGAGCAGCCAAAGCTGAAACGAGACGCAGACGGTTAGGATCTGCCAATACCCCAAATACTTCTGCCATAAGTTGTGCTTTTTGCACTGGCAAGATTTGCGTCATCGAGGAACGAACGTTTTCTAAATTTACCAAATGGGTGTCACAGGCAGGCGCATCAGAACTTTGAGGGATGGCTAAATCTTGCTTTCGTTTGCGTGTGTTCATGGTGTTTATTTTATGCAATGGTTATCAGTCTCAATATACCTAAAATGATAATCATTGCACAATTGAATAGTTGTTCAATTGTTGTAATAGAATATTGGCAGTTAACTTCTTAACCTTGTTGGTAAAGTTGCCATGATTCAGAGCTACTCCTCAAAAACTCAAGCATTGCAAGTCAGTGGCATGGATTGCGGTAGCTGTGCCAAGACTATTGAAGCCAGCTTGCAGCAGTTAAGTGGTGTACAGGAAGTTGCAGTGAGTTTTGCAACGGGACGGGTAGTTTTGTCCTACAACCCAACACTTGTAAGTGCAGCAGAAATTAAAAATCGCATTACTGTTTTGGGCTACACCGTAGATGTTGCTTTGCCTAAAACACTACAAATACAAATTGGCGGGATGGATTGCGGCAGTTGTGCCAAAACAATTGAAGTTGGCTTACAGCAGATTATAGGTGTGAATGAGGCATCGGTGAGCTTTGCAACAGGGCGATCGCAAATTTCTTACGATCCACAAGCAGTTAACGAAACTAAGATTTATGAACAAATCCAAGCTTTAGGCTACACAGTAGAACCGAGCGCTGAAGCTACTTTACACCATCATACTCACACCTGCGATCATGAACATGCTCATCCTCCTCAACCCGCTGCTACCAACTGGCAATTTTGGATTACCAATCGCCGAGGACAAAGCGTTATTCTCGCGGGTCTTGGGTTATTTTTGGGCTTAATGGTTCAAGGTTTGGCACTACCAATTTGGCTAGCACGGGCTTTTTATGGCATCGGTATTATAGTTGCTGGTTATCCCATCGCCAGGGCTGGGTTATTTGAGTTGCGTTTGCGCCGTGCAGATATGAATCTGCTGATGACCATTTCGGTAATTGGGGCAGTAGCGTTAGGTGATTGGTTAGAAGCAGCGTTAGTTGTATTTTTATTTTCCTTGGGTACAACTCTACAAGTTTTCACCTTTGGTCGCACCCGCAACGCCATTCGGGGCTTGATGGATTTGACACCACGTACAGCTACGGTGCAGCGAAATGATCAGGAAGTGACAGTTGCTGTTGAAAATATTCGATTAGGGGAAATTTTAACAATTCGACCAGGACAGCGTGTGGCGCTGGATGGTGTAGTAATTTCTGGTATCAGTGCTATTGACCAGTCTCCCATTACCGGAGAGTCGATACCCGAAGATAAAGCCCCAGGAGATGCTGTGTTTGCGGGGACTTTGAATCAAACAGGTTTTTTGACGGTGAAAGTTACCCATGTTGCTAGTGATACAACCGTTGCTAAAATTATTCACCTTGTCGAAGAAGCTCAATCTAGCCGCGCCCCTACACAGCAGTGGGTAGATAAGTTTGCCCAAATCTACACACCAATTGTAATTGTGAGTGCGATCGCTATTACTTTAATTCCACCTTTAGCATTTGCTCAACCTTTTAATGTTTGGCTATATCGGGCATTAGTAATGTTAGTGATTGCCTGTCCCTGTGCGTTGGTAATTTCTACCCCAGTTTCTATTGTTAGCGCCATTGGTGCGGCAACCCGCCAGGGGGTTTTATTTAAAGGTGGTCATGCACTAGAGACAGCTGGACATTTAACTAGCCTAGCTTTTGATAAAACAGGAACATTAACCCAAGGAGAACCCTTACTGCACAAGGTTTATGAATTGGGAGAAGTGAGTGCAAATTTTGTATTGTTAATTGCTGCGGCTTTAGAGCAAAAATCAGAACATCCTTTAGCTAAGGCAATTGTAGCTACAGCCAAAGCACAAAAGTTAGAGTTAGAAAATATTGAAAATTTTACAGCTTATCCCGGTAAAGGTGTAACGGCGCAATTTGGTGAAAATCTTTATTTGGTGGGGAATCGGCGGTTATTTACCGAATTTGGCATTTCTTTATCAACAGCCGCGACATCTCTATTAACAGAAATTGCAAATTTAGGACAAACACCTGTTTTAGTAGGCAATAGCCAGAATTTGTTAGGAATAATTGCCCTAGCAGATGGCTTGCGGCTAGAAGCAGCGCCAGCTGTACAAATGCTGCAACGGCTCAAAATGCGACATTTAGTCATGTTAACAGGCGATCGCACCGCAGTTGCCAAACAGATTGCCCAACAAGTCGGCATCACAGAATATCAAGCAGAACTATTACCAGAAGACAAACTGCAAGTAATTCAACAATTGCGGCAATCGGGAGTAGTAGGGATGGTAGGTGATGGCATCAACGATGCACCAGCCTTAGCAGCAGCAGATATTAGTTTTGCGGTTGGTGGTATTGATATTGCTTTAGAAACAGCAGATGTAGTTTTAGTAGGCAGCGACCTGAGACGACTAGCTTATGCAGTCACCTTAAGTCGCCGCACAGTCTCAGTAATTCAACAAAATGTTGTCTTTTCTCTGGTTACAAAAGGGCTATTTTTATTATTAGGGACTTTTGGTTTTGTCGGGTTAGCGATCGCAGTATTAGCTGATACAGGAACTTCCCTCATCGTTACAGCAAATGGTATGAGGTTGTTTAGAGCCAAAGCTGAAGAAGAGTAGAGGCAATTGAAGTATTTTTAGTGCTTCATTCCATTAATTTTGACAATGCTACGTGTACTATTAAGGACTAGACCTTTTAAGGTTGCTTGAAATAAAATCTCTTTTTTTCTCTCTGTGTCCTCCCTTCGGGTTCACCAGTCGCCTGCGGAGGGAAACCCTCCCGCAGCGCTGGTTCACTGCGTCTCTGCGGTAAAAAGTCTTTTATTTAACCACAGAGGCACAGCTAAAAGTTGTCAGGAGGAGCCACTGCTTTGGGCGGGTTTCCAAGGCACTTCGTTGGGCGGCTATGCCGACTTGTGGCAAGTGGCGTTGGTTTCCCTCCGTAACAAACTTTTCAAGGCAGAGACCACAAAGTCAAGAGGTTAAAGATTTGAAAGGGCTAGTAGTGATAAAGCAGAACACTAAGAGACTTTCTTGATCATACCTTGATCAAAAATGCGTTTATCAGTGCCAATTCCTTTGACCTCGATTCTATCTGGGTACACCTCATAGGCTGCAAAACTTAAATTACTTGTAGAATATTCTGTCCACTCAGAACGTTCTACAGGACGACTACCTGCACCAGCACCACAAGTTATATAGGCCGTACCATCAATAGTGCGAGTCCGTTCATAGCTGTGATCATGTCCATTGATATAAAGTTCAACACCGTATTTTTGAAATAAAGGAGTGAAGATTTTAATAAATTTGTCACTCTTCCCATAATGACCCGATGAATAAATTGGATGATGGCCAAACACTACTTTCCAATTAGCATTACTGCGGCTTAATTCTTTTTCAAACCAAATTAATTGATTTTTCCAATCAGCATTACCATTAGTATCTAAGGCAAAAAACTGTACTTGACCACGGCGAAATGTGTAGTAACGCCGTCCATTCATATTAAACCCAGTATATTGAACTTGTGGATCACCGTTGGCAGTACGAATATCGTGATTGCCTAAACAAGCTTGAAATTTGACACCTTGCTTGAGTAAATATTTATAAGGTCGCTCAAAAACTGCGCTAATTTTCTCAATTTCGCCGTTGTTGTAAATATTATCTCCAGCTAAAACTACTAAATCATAAGGATTTTGCTGGTGATAAAAATTCATAGCCCCAGCCACAGCATACTGACCTTTAGCGCCAGTCCCGGTATCTGCCACAGATACAAAACGCAATAGTAAATCTTTTTTAGCTGGGTTAGCAGCGATCGCTGAGTCAATAATATTAGCACTTTGACTATGTTGACGAGCTAAATTCCAAGTGAAAAATCCTGTACCAATGGCGCTGAGGCTACCTAAAAATAAAAATTGACGGCGTTTCCAGGTCATAAAATCACCAAATTCAATAAATAGTCAGTTTAGCCGAAGCAATGAGCAATGAAGTGATACATTAAGGCTGTAGAGACAGCACCCAGAGAAACTTGTATTCTTTGTCTTTGATTCGCTGCTTTTGGTGAAAGTTCCATGTCACAAGACAATCAGAATTCACAACCGCCTTCGTCCCGTGAACCGGAAGCGAATCAGGCTCCCCAAGAACCCTACCAGAGAGTTCAACCCTTTTGGAAGTCTAAAATTATCCAACTTCTGAGAGGGACAATTGGAGTTTTAGAAACAACGGTAGAAAAACTGGAAACAGTACCACCCGCTGGTACAGAAGCAACCCCCGGTTTTTGGCAGCAGTTTCAGTCCGCCTGGGGTGGACTGTTAGAGAAAATTCGTTCTTTGTTACCAGCAAATTTATCGGCAAAGTTTTCGGATACAGCTTTGACGGGAATTATTGCTGCAATTGCCGTAATTGTAGTTTGGACAACTACAACTGTTTTCACTAGTAAGCCTGCTGAAATAGCAACGCTTCCTCCAGTTGAAGAAGTTCCAACACCAACACCAGAAACAACAATAACTACTCCACCAGAGTCAGAAGTACCAGAATTACAACCACCAGTAGAAATTCCACCGCAGCCAGAACCAGAAATAACTCTACCACCGGAACCAGAGCCGACACCAACGCCGACACCAACATTAGAATTGACACCAGAACAAACCTTGATTGCAGCCATCGAAAATCAAGTAGCAGAAATTAGCGATCGCTTCGCTTCTGGTCTGATAAAGTCAATTCAAGCTAATTTCCGCACTAGCAACCTGATCCTCAAAATTAACGACGATTGGTATACTCTCGAAGCATCTCAACAAAACAAACTAGCTGCTGAAATACTCCAACGCTCTCAAGAACTTGATTTTACACATTTAGAAATTTTCGATTCCCAAAATAGGCTAATAGCACGTAATCCAGTTGTGGGAAATGAGATGATTATTTTTAAACGGCAAACCACTAGTTAAGAAAACACAGTAAATAGCCATCATAAACTACGTACGCTAGGCATGGGGCACTTGTACTGAGCGTCGGTTGCTGAGCGCAGTCATTGGCGCAGCCTCTCGCACAGAAGCAAGCTGAAGTATTGGGCATTGGTTATTCCCCTGTTTCCCCTGCCCCCTGCCTCCTTCTTACCACTGAGGATTTGCCATAATTAATGCTGCTGCTGCTGAGCTATCCAATGGGATTGAGAAAAAATATCCTTGCCCATATTCACAATTCAACTCTCTTAAAAGTGCTAATTGCTCTTTTGTCTCTATACCTTCAGTGATCACATTCACACCCAGTGTATGTGCCAGGGCGACAATTATCTTAATAATTTCTAAATTTATGCTACTTGTATCCATCGGGCTGACAAAAGATTGGTCAATCTTCAATACATTAATTGGAAAGTTATAAAGACGACCTAATGAAGAGTAACCCGTACCAAAGTCATCAATTGATAACTCAATGCCCAACTCTCGCAGTCGAGAGAATATAGTAGTAACTTCATAGCTATTTTCTACAATTACGCTTTCAGTAATTTCTAACATTAGACTGCTTCCATCAAGACCAGTTGAGTGTAAAATTTGCTCAATCTGTTCAATTAAATCTGGCTGGGAAAATTGCTTAATAGAAAGATTAATACTAATTTTCTTGAGTAATTTACTATTGGGCATGGAGCAAAAACTTTTAGACTATTGACTTAGAGCCCTCATCGGTTGGACTGGTATCCATACAGTAAAAATTGAGCCAATCCCCACAGTGGATTCTACTTCAATTCGACCCCGATGCAGTTCTATAAGTTGTTTAGTTAAAGCTAAACCGAGTCCAGTACCTTCGTAGCGGCGGCGATATGGCGTATCGAGTTGCTGAAATTTTTCAAACAGCAGCGGTAATTTTTCTTCGGGAATACCAATTCCCGTATCTTCGACTTGAAAGATAGCTGTGTCATCTTCCACCCACACGCGCAAGGTAACACTGCCAGCTTCAGGGGTAAACTTAATGGCATTAGTTAATAAATTCCAGAGAATTTGCACTACTCGTTCTGCATCTGCTGTAAAGCGATCGCGCCGGGGGTCAATTTGTAAATCAAGTTTCAGATTAACTTGTTGAGTTGTGGCTTTTTTTAGTAGCGATTCTAAAGTATTTTCAGCAATATTAGTTAAGGAAAATTCTGTAATATTTAAAACTGTCTTGCCAGCCTCAATTTGCGATAAATCGAGGATGTCATTAATCATTTCTAATAGATGTTCTCCACTGTCGTGGATTGTTTGGAGATAATCTCGTTGTCGTTGACTTAATTCACCTAAAGGCCAACGTAACAACGTCGAAGACATACCAATTACATAAGTTAAAGGCGTAAGCAATTCATGGCTAATGGTAGCCAGAAATTCACTTCTAAGACGACTAGCAGCTTCAGCGGCCAAAAGAGCATCACGCAGTGCCATAGTGCGCTCAATCACTCGTTGTTCGAGAGTTTCTTTTTCTTCAGTCAGTATGCGCGCCGCATCCCGCAGCGATCGCATTAATTCAGATTGATGAATAGCGATCGCTAATTGTTCAGCGATTGAAGTCAGCAAAATTTTTTCACTTTCAGTCCATTGACGTGAATCATGGCATTGATGAGCAATTAACAGCCCCCACAGCTTTTCTTCAAACATAATTGGGGCTGCTAATTTCGCCCGAACTTGGGTTTCTCTTAAGAAATTTAATAAACACTCTTCCAGAGAGTATGATTTTTCAACATCATCTATGGCTAAAATAAATCCTTGACGATATTTTTCCCAGCATTGAGCAGCTTGTCCAAAGCAACTTTTTTCTTTGTAATACAACACCGAAGAAATAGCATCTGTAGCACGGGCTTCATAGACGATACAACCCCCATATTCTGGAATTGGGGGTTGGGGTGAGGTTAGATCGTTAACTGCTAACTGTTGAGTACCTGTTGCTTCAAACTGGGGAGTTTTCCCTAGTTCACTCAAAGACAAACCCTCTAAACTTCTGTTAGCAACACACTGGTTTCTGTTGACTCCAGAACCTTCAAATTTATATATGACTAATCTGTCTAATTCCAAAAACTCACGTACTTGGGCGATCGCTGTTGCCAAAATTACTGGTAAGTCTAAGCTTTTACGAATCTGAGTTGTTACCTGATTTAATAATCGCTCTTGGGAAATCTGTTTTTTTAAGGCATCTTCTACTGGTTGACAGGCATAAACTTCAAGGTTAACAGCGCTTGGAGGTTTTGTCGCATTTTCATTTTGCTGCGGCAAGAGGCATTCTAATAACAGCAGCGTGAATTGACTTTGGAGCGTGGCATCATTAGGGCGAATCAGTTGACGATAGGATTCAAGATTTTGATGAGTGTCAGAATCACACCCAAACAAATCTCTCAACTTTGTGATGAAGGAAGCGATCGCCTCCGGATTAAATGTCAAACTAGCACTTAGGGCTAAGTAAGTTTCTGGTTCTCCAACTACTCTATCTACAAGCGATCGCTCCTGCTCTATGTTGCCTATTAATAGCGCACTAAACCCCTCAGCAACCACCAACGTAAACCTGTGTATCTGCAACTCTACAGGTATGTGAATCCGCGCAACTAGAGCTTCCGTGATTATGAGAGTATTATTCCCTATTGCCTGAGCCATCTGCTTTAACAATTTCTCAAGCTGATTAAATACAGCTAAAGGTAAATTTCGAGAAAAGCTCAAATCATGGGAACTAAGCATTTTCAATGGTCTGGTAAGAGGGGCTGGATGCTAAGCTGAAATTTTTGGCAATTGGATTCTAACCAACAGTTTAAAACGGTAATACAGGATTATGCATCGTATAAGCGCCACATCGGTCGGATTGAATCAGTCAGAGAGTTTAGTTTTTGTAGAACAAACTCCGGCTCCTATTGTGTTTATTACGGCTGCTGATACCGACATTCAAACCTTGGCAGCTGCATTTTCCAAATTACCCTCCACATTTCCTGCATTAAGAGTTGCCAACTTGTTGCAGTTACAGCAACAAATAAGTATAGATACTTACGCAGAGCAAATTTTAGAATTTGCCCAAGTAATTATTCTGCGCCTATTAGGAGGACGTTCCTATTGGGCTTACGGCTTAGAAGTAGTGCAGGAAATTGTGCAACGTAATGGTACAACCTTAATTGTAATGCCAGGAGACGATGGTCTTGATCCCGAATTGATTTCCCAGTCTACCGTGCCTTTGGGTATCGTTAATCAAGTATGGCAGTATTTTAGTGAAGGCGGAGTGGAAAACATTGTTAACGCCCTCAAATTAACCGCCGATACTAGCTTAGAAACTTCATTTCATCCTTTACCACCCCAGTCTGTTCCTCGTGTCGGTTTATATAACGGGGATTGGCAAACAACAGAACAACAGGACAAGAAAAATAACTCCCCACTTTCCAAAGTCGGCATTCTTTTCTACCGCGCTCATTACCTAGGAGGAAACACCAAAGTAATTGATGCTTTGTGTGCAGCTTTGGCACAAAAGAACTTACAACCTGTGCCAGTATTTGTTTCTTCATTGCGTGACCCCGTTGTACAAGAAGAGTTGAGTGAGTTTTTTCAACCCAAAGACTCAGAGCAAATTGCAGTGCTGCTGAATACTACTAGTTTTTCTTTAGCGCGGTTGGAAACAGAAACACCTCAAACAGAACTATGGGAAACATTAGATGTGCCTGTTTTGCAGGTGATTCTCAGTGGTGGGTTAATTGAGCAGTGGGAGGTACAGTCGCAAGGGCTTTCTCCCCGCGATATTGCCATGAATGTGGCACTACCAGAGGTAGACGGACGGATTATTAGCCGCGCTGTGTCTTTTAAGGCGGTGCAAACCCGGAATCCTGACTTAGAAACAGATGTAGTAGTTTATGAACCAGTCAGCGATCGCATTGAGTTTGTAGCCCAATTGGCAGCTAATTGGGCACGTTTACGCTCTAAATTGCCCCAAGAACGGCGAATTGCTTTGATTTTGGCAAATTACCCCAACCGCAATGGTCGCCTTGCCAATGGCGTAGGACTGGACACTCCAGCTAGTTGTGTAGAAATTATTCAAGCTTTGCAAGTTGCTGGGTATCTGGTAGAAAATCCACCCATCCAAGGAGATGAGTTGATTCAACGCCTAATCGCTGGCGTTACCAATGATCCAGAAGGTAAGGAATTACGCCCAGTACAACAAAGTTTATCTGGTGAGGAATATCAAGAGTATTTTGCTTCTTTACCAGAAGTAGTGCAGCAAGAAATTAGTGGGCGTTGGGGAGATTTTAATCAATCTTTCTCCTCTGCCCCCCTGCCCCCCTGCCCTGCCTCCATTCCCATTCCTGGGATTCAGCTTGGTAACGTCTTCGTAGGCATTCAACCGGCACGAGGTTATGATATTGACCCTAGTTTGAATTACCATGCGCCGGATTTAGTTCCAACTCATGATTATTTAGCTTTTTATTATTGGGTCAGGGAATGTTTTGGCGCGGATGCTGTTGTGCATGTCGGGAAACATGGAAATTTAGAATGGCTACCCGGTAAGAGTTTGGCTTTATCTAATAATTGTTATCCCGAAGTAGCATTTGGGGCACTTCCCCATCTGTACCCGTTTATTGTGAATGACCCAGGTGAAGGTTCACAAGCCAAGCGCCGCGCTCAAGCGGTGATTATAGATCATCTCACGCCGCCAATGACACGGGCGGAACTTTATGGCGCTTTGCAGCAGCTAGAAAATTTAATTGATGAATATTATGAGGCTGAAAGTTTAGATCCTTCGCGTTTACCAGCGATTCGCGATCGCATTCGTGAACTGATTATCCAAGAAAACCTCCACCTCGATTTAGGCATTCAAAATGAAAACGACATTCTCAAGTTTGAATCTATAATTTTAAATTTTATCGGTGGTTATCTTTGTGAATTGAAAGAAGCGCAAATCCGCGATGGATTGCATATTTTTGGGCAATGTCCCCAAGGACAGCAACTGCGAGATTTAATAGTGGCGATCGCTCGTATACCCAACCGTTATTCTGTAGGTATTACCCGCGCCTTAGCCCAAGATTGGGATCTAGACTTTGATCCCCTGACAACAGACTTCAGCACTCAGTTACCAGCAGATGATTTGAAAATTTTATCTGCAAAAACTCAACACCCCTGTCGCACCGTCGGCGACGCTGTTGAAGTTTTAGAGGAACACGCAGCTTTATTAGTAGAACAACTCATCACTCACCCTTCCCCCTGCCCCCTGCC
>NZ_JAECZB010000046.1 GCF_016056295.1 Atlanticothrix silvestris CENA357 | reverse complement strand
ATACCACTATATATATATAGTGCATTAGTAAATTATTGCTTGGAATTAACTAATAATTATAATACACCGAATAGCAAAAATAGCAACCCAACTAGTAATGGTAAAAATAATAGTCAGAGTTTTATTATAATTTTTCTAATAATAGCTGTTTCTCTTGCAATATTCATATTTTATGGGTGGTTTTTATTTCAATTTTTAAATGATTTGTTTAATCTTAAAAAAGTAGAATTTTTATTCTCTTTTATTATTGTGCTTATTGCTTGCACACAAGGTTTGTATGTTGGTAAGCAAGCTATAGAGGCTGATAAGAGATATATATCGGTTCGCGACATAGGATATTTATTATCTAGATTTGTGGAAAGTACAAGTTTTCGACAAGCTAATCTAACCGAAGCAAACTTTACTGAAGCTGAACTGAAAAATACAGATTTTAGAGGAGCTAATATTAAACACGTTGATTGGACTGGATCTGAAAATATTAATCTTGCTCATATAGGAAGAAGTTATTTACAGTACCGACAAATACTGAATTTAGTAGTTAGTAGAAAGGCAAAAGATAAAAATGAGAAATAATAAAAATTCAGAAAATAAAAATTTTGATTATTTAAATCTTGAAGGTATTAATTTACAACAAGCTGACTTGGAAGGTGCTAGTTTTAAAGAGGCTAATTTAAAAGATGCAGATTTACGAGAAGCAAATTTATCACATGCCAACTTAATAGAGGCAAATCTAGATGGTGCAGATTTAAGTCAAGCTACTCTTACTGGTGCTTGTATTGAGAATTGGAAAATTACAGCAGCAACTAAGACAGACGATATAAAATGTGACTACTTGTGTTTGCGTCAAGAAACACTTGAAGATCTAAATCGTCTTGGTAAACCAGAAATAGATAACCTATCGCCTCTATCGGCGGAAGACTTAAAGAAGCTTCTTACTCCTCCCGAAACAGAATTTTTAGAGTTATATCAAGCTTTTGCTGAATTATATGTAATCAAAGATAAGGTGATTTGTGAGATTCGACTGATAAAAGCAGCACATGAAGCAAACATACCATTGGACAGCTATCGTCAAATGTTTAAAGACTACTGCCAGCAAAAAATAGATGCAGAATGGCAGCAATCCTCGTGGAAATCAATACTAGCTAATATAGAACGCCGTATAGAGCATTTGAATCACCTCATTAGCCAGATGGATATATTACCAATGTTGGATAATTTGGGAAGGCTATCTATATTAGTGGCAGTAATTTTATATATCAACGATACTCTTCAAGATAAGATTGAACCCAAATATCGTGCATGGGAAATTATCAATTCAGGAAAAGAAGAAATTAAAAGTGGTAACAACTTAGCTCTTGAAGATTTAGTTAAACAAGGAGTGAGTTTACGGAATATAAAGGCTCCTGGTGCGGATCTGAGCAATATTAATCTTAGTAATATCGATTTAGCTGAAGCTGACTTGAGTGGTTCTGTTTTAAAAAATGCGGATTTGAGTAATGCTAAACTTCAACGGGCTAACCTGAGAAAAGCTAACCTTACATCTGTCCAATTTAGACATAAAAATTCTTTAAAGAAAATCAATAATAGTAATCTTTTGACGCGTCTTTTCACTCGGAGTAGAAATGCTGCTGATCTCACAGAAGCGGATCTTACAGAAGCAAAGCTAATCAAAGCTGATCTCTCAGAAGCGGATCTCACCAAAGCAAAGCTGATCAAAGCCGACCTCACAGAAGTAAATCTCACAAAAGCTAACCTCCCAGATGCAAAGCTTATAAATGCTGACCTGAGAGGTGCTAATCTTCTGGATGTTGTCGTTAATGAAAAGACTGATTTAACGGATGCCTGTTACAATCAAGCAACTAAACTGCCAAGCAATCTAGACCCTAAAGCAAGAAAGATGCGTGAACTTAATAACGCTGAGGAGAAATGCGAAAAAAATCCTTGATGGATGTCAATTTAAAGTAATTATGAGTTACTCTACCTTATGTTCCCAGGCCTCTTGGGTCAGCTATTTTTCGGTTTACGCAATTTCTGAGAACGAATTGGCCCCAGAATTTGATTAAGACTACGCAGTTGTTCAGCTGTACCCATACAAATCAATGTGTCTCCTGGCATTAAAACCGTCTCGCCAGTGGGGCCGCCAATCAAGTTGCCGTCAATGCGACGAATAGCTAGAATTAATCCTCCGGTTTGCGATCGCAGTTTGGCTTTTTGCAGAGTTTGACCTACAAAAGGACAAAAAGCCGGGTCGAGTAAAAATTCTTCCATATACAACTGGCGGTCTGCACCTGTGAGAATCCCATCTACAAAATCCATAACTTGGGGTCTGAGGGCAGCCGCAGCCATTCTTTTGCCACCAGTAATGTAGGGTGAAATTACTGCATCTGCACCGCCACGCTGTAACTTTTGCAGAGCTTCTTCTGTACTGGCACGAGCGATCGCCCGAATTCCAGGGTTCAGGGTTTTTGCTGATAAAACTGTATATAAATTTTCCGCGTCGGAAGGTAATGCCGCAACTATACAAATTGCCCGTTCAATACCAACTTTCAGGAGTGTGTCATCTAGAGTGGCATCACCTTGGTATGCCATATAACCTTCTGTCTGGGCTTTTTGTACAGACTCCACCTCAGAATCTATGACTACAAAAGATACACCTTCTGCCCAAAATTCTTTGGCAATCTGACGACCAGTCCGACTAAATCCACAGATAATGTAATGTTCTAATAGAGATTCCATTAACCGCCTCTGTTGCCGTAGCCGAATACCTTCTTGAAAGTAGCCTTGAATTACCGCTTCTGTAAATCTATTGACAATGTAACCAATATTGATTACACCCAACAAAATCAAGGCAATGGTAAACAACCGTCCTCGGCTACCCAATGGGTGTGTCTCGCCATATCCCACAGTCGCTAAGGTGATGACAGTCATGTAGGCTGCGTCTTCCCATGACCAACCCTCCATTAGCCGATACCACAAAGTACCAATCAGGAAAACACCGCCAAGGGCGATCGTCCCGATCATTAACTCTTTTTGAATGAGTTTGTATTTCTTCTCAAGTGTTGAATACAAGGTTTTTTCTCACCATTGTCATTCTTTGAGGATATTTATAGCAGTTCCCAATTACATGATGTGCCCTGTAACCTCTAATCCCTAGTCCCTAATATGTACCTCACTCAAACGAGAAATGCTACAAGCGTTAACCTAAGAAAAAGAAATTTATAAAAATTTCTAGCAAACTAGTATGTAAGTATACGATGAAAATTTTTCAGGAGGCGCGGTAGTGAGCATAGAAACTCTAATTGAGCAAGCCACCATCCCCCCAGAGTCAGGCTTTGTGCCATCTAACCCTTTTGACGCTGATAGCTTCGATGAAGCTGTCATGTCAACTTATGCCCGCTTTCCCCTAGCCTTAGAACGGGGTGCTGGATGCCGGGTTTGGGATACACAGGGTCGGGAATACCTGGACTTTGTAGCGGGAATTGCCACTTGTACTTTAGGACACGCCCACCCAGCTATGGTAGAAGCGGTAACACGCCAAATTAGCAAGCTGCATCACGTTTCTAATTTGTACTACATTCCCGAACAAGGTGAATTAGCTCAATGGCTAATTCAACATTCCTGTGCCGATCGCGTCTTTTTCTGTAACTCCGGTGCTGAAGCAAATGAAGCCGCAATTAAATTGGCTAGAAAATATGCTCACACAGTTCTAGACATTGAAAAACCGATAATCATCACAGCTAATGCCAGTTTCCACGGGCGGACTTTGGCAACAATTACAGCTACAGCACAGCCGAAGTATCAGAAATACTTTGATCCCTTAGTTCCGGGTTTTCACTACGTACCTTACAACGATATTAATGCAGTAGAAGAAGCAATTAGCGAGTTGGATGAAGGTGATTACCGCGTGGCGGCAATTTTGATAGAGCCATTACAAGGAGAAGGCGGTGTACGTCCCGGAGATGTTGCTTACTTCCAAAAACTGCGAGAAATTTGTGATGAAACTGGTATTTTGTTGATTTTCGATGAAGTACAAGTTGGCATGGGACGCAGTGGTAAGTTATGGGGGTATGAACATCTTGGTGTTGAACCAGATATTTTTACCAGCGCTAAAGGTTTAGGCGGTGGTATCCCGATTGGGGCGATGATGAGCAAAAAATTCTGCGATGTCTTTCAACCAGGGGAACACGCCAGTACTTTTGGCGGAAATCCCTTTGTTTGTGGAGTTGCTTTGAGCGTCTGTCAAACATTGGAACGGGAAAATCTTTTACAGAATGTGGAAGCACGGGGTGAACAGTTGCGATCTGGGTTAAGAGCGATCGCTGCCAAATATCCCAATTACATTTCTGAAGTCCGGGGTTGGGGTTTGATCAATGGCATGGAGTTGCAAGCAGATGTTGCTCTCACCGCACCTGAGATTGTCAAAGCTGCCATAGATAGGGGTTTATTGCTTGTACCAGCCGGGCCAAAAGTTGTCCGGTTTGTACCGCCATTAATTATCACAGAAAAAGAAGTGGACATGGCATTGCAAGCTGTTGAACAGGCGATCGCAACTATCACGGCTTAGTATTGACGTTCTCCTGTTTGAATTAAAAATGGTGAAGTACCCACCGCTTTAGCAAGTAAGCATCTAGCGGTGGGCTTTTTATAATTGACGAATAAATTTTCTGTAGAGACAGTAATTTATCGCGTCTCGCCAACCATCAAAATGAATTTGACAGACCACTAGTTCACATTGAGAATTGTTACAGCAGTGGTCAGCAAATTAGAACATAAATTGAACATCAAATCCTTACACCAACAGGTTTTCTTACCTATTCCCTGCTATGGTCTTCACTAAACTAGAATTGACATAAAAATAGATGTATGCATTAAGTCAATTCTGTATCTTATTGCCAGATTTTTCTAGAATTCAAGCTCATAATAAAAGCACCATCCCCTATTCACCCCTCAGTTGCACACCTCTTTTACCAGGAAATGCCAAAATTCTCTTCTTTTGGGGGTTAGTTTAAGGGCTGGGGAACGATTACTGCTGCTTTTGGGAGAGATTTTGCGGGAATGAATTGTCGGTAATCAATCGGCATGTTATCAAAGCATGATTTACATTAAATCACCTTTCCGTAAATCTGTTCTCTAAAACTGCACAAATAGCGTTTTCACACGTTACATGCAGCGTGTAAATCCTAGTAGGATATCTTCGCACATCTTAAAGTTGGAAGACAGATGGAAATTTCTTATCGCAACATCAATTACCCACTTAGTCCTCCTTCATTTTTGACAGATTTTCCTGTCCTTGAAACCGACAAATATATCCTACAACTTGCCTCCAATGAAGAAGAATTAGACTCTATTTTCCGCTTGCGATTTGAAGTTTTTAATCTGGAGTTAGGCTTGGGATTTTCTAGTTCTAACTTTAACCAGATGGATCAAGATCAGTTTGATGCTGTCTGCCATCATTTAATGCTTATTTGCAAACAAACTGGTACAACGATTGGAACTTATCGGATGCAAACTTATACAATGGCTATACAAGGGCTAGGTTTTGATGCTGCTGATATATTTAATTTAGATGAAATTCCTGGTTTTATACTACAGGCATCTGTAGAAGTTGGACGGGCATGTATAGCTAAAGAATATCGTAATATTCAAGCGCTTTTATTACTTTGGGAAGGATTAGCTAATTATCTCATCTGGAGTCAAAATAAATACTTTTTTGGTTGTGCTTCATTACTCACTCAATGTGCTGAAGAAGCGGCTTGTGCGTATCTCTATTTTCAGCAGAATAACCTGATGCATTCGAGTATTTTAGTTAACCCAAATTCGCAATATTGTCTAGAAAATACTTCAACATGTCTAGATGGATGTAATGTGGAAATTCCTAATATTTTGCAGGCCTATTTAAATATTGGGGCTAAAATATGTAGCTTACCAGCAATTGATCGTCAATTTCAAACTATTGATTTTTTGACTATATCTAATATAGAAGATTTCACTCGGTGGCATTCTCCAGTTTGTCAGAAAAAATAAATATCTCATTTTTTATTCATCCTACTGTGTTATTTTTTACAAAAAATAGTTTATGCGGCATCTTACTCTCGTTCCGAGTTGGTTGCGATTTTTAATGATCTTTTTGTTGATGATGGGTACATTATTTCGCTTTGTTAATCTTGAGAGCAAAGTGTACTCGCACGATGAAACTTATACCTCATTGAGAATTTCAGGTTACACAGTAGACGAAGTTAAACAAGAAATATTTAATGGTCGAGTTATTAGTCAAGAAAGTTTTAGCAAATTCCAAACTCCTAATTTAGAAAAAAGCGTTAATGATACTATTATGTCTCTGGTAAAAGAAGACTCACAACATCCACCGTTTTATTACTTAATAGCTAGATTTTGGGTAGAAATTTTTGGTAATTCGATAACAGCAATTAGAAGTTTATCTGCCTTGATTAGCTTGTTGGTATTTCCTTCGATTTATTGGTTA
This sequence comes from Atlanticothrix silvestris CENA357, assembly GCF_016056295.1. Classification (GTDB taxonomy): domain Bacteria; phylum Cyanobacteriota; class Cyanobacteriia; order Cyanobacteriales; family Nostocaceae; genus Atlanticothrix; species Atlanticothrix silvestris. Next base: position 13,200 of record NZ_JAECZB010000046.1, on the reverse strand, counting down.
TGCCGAGAATTATTTAATGTGCCGTTATCAATACCTACCGTAGCGATCGCACTGATGTCAATCTCCCCTATACAAATCATTTATGCCCAAGAAGCAAGAGAATATATTCTTTGGTTCGTTACTATAATTTTATGTAGCGCTGCACTGGTGCGAGCAGCATCTCTAGAATTCAAAGATCAAAACGAGTTAGAACAACAGCAAAAATTACCCGACCGCTTTGCTACCTGGGGAATTTATGCAATCACTTTAATACTAAGCCTTTATACATCTCTGTGGACTATATTTGTAGCATTTGCTCATGGAATTTATGTATTGACAACATCAAAATTCCAATTGAATGAGACTGTCAGATCTTATTTGCTAGCATCAGTGGTAGGGTTTTTAGCCTTCATGCCTTGGATAACGATTGTAGCTGCTGATTTTTTTCAATTTCTCATTTCAGCAGATGTAAAGGCAACACAGGCATCTCAAATACCTTTAATTCCATTTTGGCTGATGCAGGTTAGCCGAATTTTTTTTGATTTAGGCTTACGCTTAGACAATCCTTTAATATACTTAATTTCGCCAATTTTTTTAATTTTGGTGGGATATGCTATTTATTGTCTTTGTCGAAGAACAAATTACAAAGTTTGGTTGTTTGTTGTGGCATTAATTATAGTACCAGTCTTACCTTTAATATTGCCCGATGTAATTTCTGGAGATATACGTTTAAATTCTGAGCCATATTTCATGCCATCTTATTTGGGTATTCAAATCGCTGTTGTTTATCTGCTGGCTACGCAACTATATAATGGCAACTTATTACGCCGGAGCATTTGGCATATAATCCTACTACTGGTAGTTATCTGTGGATTGGTTTCTTCTAGGGTGAGTTACCAAGCAGAGACTTGGTGGAGTAAGGGAGTTAGTTATGGTAATCCACAAGTTGCAAAGATTATCAATCAGTCGGCTCAGCCGCTTTTGATTAGTGATTCTGTAGGCATAAATTATGGAAATGTCTTTTCTTTGAGTTATCTTACACAGCCAAAAGTGCGATTTCAGTTGGTGCAGAATCAAGATATTCCTAATATTCCTAATGGATTCAGTGATATTTTTCTCTTGAATCCTGCTGATACCTGGCGTGAGCAAATAGCCACAAAGTACCAGTCTCAAACAAATATTGTTTACCAAGATAAGTATTACTTGCTCTGGAAATTAGTCAAACCTCGTACCTCACGCCAAGGTTAGAGATTATCCAGAAAATCTTGGATTTTGTGCCATCACCTTCTCCCTGTTCTCTGCTTTTTCACTTTCTTCGCTCTAGCTGAGGGAGTAATATTGTGGTTGATTTTTTAATCAGTAAATTCTCCCCATCGTATGAGGACAGAATATCAAGAATTTGAGATTATGGGACAGTATGAAGTTGATTATTCACTCTCTTCATACAAGTGTTGAAGGTAAATAGTAAATAAATATGAAATCTATATTTTTGACAGCCGCAGCTTTATTCAGTAGCTTATCTCTAGCTGCTCCTATTAGTGTTGAAGCTGCCGAAAGCCAGAGCCAACAAGTAAAGCGCTTAATAGAAACTAGAGCTTGTTATGGATGTAATTTAAAAGGTGTTAATCTCAGAGGGGCCCATTTAATTGGTGTGGATTTGAGAAATGCCAATTTAAAAGATGCTAATTTAGAAAGCGCTAATTTAGAAGGTGCTGATTTACAAGGCGCTAATTTACAAGGTGCTAATTTAAGTGATGCTTTTGCCAGCGGTACTACTTTTAATAATGCCAATTTGATAAATGCTGATTTGAGTGATGCTCAATTGCACAATGCTCAAGTAGATGGTGCTGTGATGATTGGTACTAATGTAAGTGGGGTTGATGGTTTGGATATAAATCTTGGTGTTGGAGGAGAAGAATGATAATAAAGAGTTACGAGTTTAAGAGTGAAAACTCGTAACTTCTAATTTGTAACTTTATTCTCCCGTAATTGACAATTCATCAATCCAAATTCTGGGAGCTACTCCCCCTGGTGTTAACTCAACTTCTTTTTCCACATAAACAATTGATTTGAGAAGTTCTAAGAAATCACCAGCAACAGTTGCTGATTCAATGCTTGTCTTAACACCTTTGTTAATTATCCAACCATCGAAAGGCAGAGAAAAAGAGCCTTGTAAGGATTTCACTCCTGCATGAAGAGCTTGTAAATCATCTATAAAAATTACATTCTCAGCAGTTTCTAGGCTGAGTTCTTGTTCAGAATTTGCTGCTGCAAAAACGTGATAAAAATTGGGACTGATGCTAACTTTTGCACCAATACTTGCGTTCCCCGTGGGCTTAGCATTCATTCTTTTAGCAGTCCCGGCACTATGGAGAAAGCCCGTTAAAACACCACTTTCAATCAACGAAATCTGACGAGTGGGAGTTCCTTCACCATCAAAACTTTCTGCGCCTACGTTAGCAGAATGTAGCGCATCATCATATACTGAGATTAAAGGAGAAGCAATTTGCTTTCCCAAATCATCAGGAGTAGATAAGCTTTGTTTGTCCAAAATGCTTTGAGCGTTGAACAAGTTAGAAAAAGCACCTAAAAGACTTAAGAAGGCTTCCGCTGAAAAGACGACTCGATATTTGCCAGTCTTGATTTTCTCGTAGTTCAAGTGGCTAATAGTTTTCTCGGCAGTTTCTTTAATACAACCATTGATGTCTAGATTATCTAAACTTTGGTTGATTCTAAAAGCGCCTGCACTGCGTGGTTTCTTGCCTTCTTCTTCAGTTTTACTGTAAAGATAAACTGATGCCAAAGAGTGAGATTCGGTTCTGGCTGCACCTTCACTATTAAGATAGAACCTGTCAATATCTCGTTGCGCCAAGCCGTTATAGGGCACACCTTTGATTGCTGGATGAACTGTCAATAATTTTTTTTCTGCTAGTACAAGTCTTTCTATTAGTTCCGCAACAGGTGCTTGGGGTGCTTTATCATGGGGCGTATTTGGGATAGGAATAGTAGCCTCTGGACTAAAATCAGGAACATTTTCCTTAACACCAAAAAAGCTAGCTTCATAAGCTGTTTTTAAAGCTAATTCCAGCCCTTTGGGGTCTACATCTGTGGTACTGGTGACACCCATTGTGTTCTCTTCATTCCAGACACGAACAGTAACACCAGAACGATTTGAAGCTTTGACTTGTTTTGGCTCACCTTGGTCTACTTGGACGCTAGTTTCATCTACTGTTGAGCCATAAACATCGAATTTTTTGATGCCAAGTTTATTAGCATTTTCCTTGGCATAGTTGGCAATTTCGTTGATATTCGGCATAGTCAATTTTTGAATTTAAATTTTGTAGCGCCAAAAGTCTTACTTTTTTTGTGCCTTCGTGTACTTGTGTTTTGATTAACCACGAAGACACGAAGAATTTTTTAACGTCCCCCGACAGTAATTGAATCTACTTTGATGTGGGGTTGACCAACTGTGGTGTAAATACTGCCACTGACAGAACCGCAGAACCCAGGTGCGAGTTCCAAATCTTGGGAACATAAGGAAATTTTATTCATAATTTCCTTAGCTTCACCAATGAGAATGGCTCCTTTCAGTGGTTTAGTAATTTTGCCATTCTCAATTAGGTAAGCTTCATCTACGCCAAAGTTAAATTGACCAGTAGCGCCGACACTACCACCACCCATCTTTTTACAGTAAATACCTTTATCGATAGAGGCAAACAAATCTTCAGTTGTATGTTCGCCAGTAGCAATATAAGTATTACGCATCCGGCTAGCAGCGGCAAAAGTATAATTCTGGCGACGACCACTTCCAGTTCTGGGATGTCCGGTACGCGAAGAACCTGTTCTATCTGCTAAAAAGTTTTTGAGAATGCCCTTTTCAATTAATAAAGTTCTTTGAGCAGGCATACCTTCGTCATCCATGTCAATTGTACCGAAGGCATTTTCTGCTCGTCCTTCATCCCATGCTGTCAGACTTTCATGGGCAATTTTTTCACCTTTTTTATCGGCGAATGGTGTGGTGTTGCGTTCAATTTGGGTAGTTTCCAGCAAGTGTCCACAGGCTTCATGGAAGATGACTCCACCAAAGTGATTGGCCATGATGATGGGGTAAGTGCCTGATTCTACATAATCTGCATAGAGCATTTTGCCAGCAGATTCTGCTATTTGCTCGGATGCTTGTTGATAATCCCAAGTTCTCAAAAAGTTAGCATCGCTAGTATTACCAGCGCGTTCACCAATGGAGGCGCGATTTGCACCATCTGCACACAAAAGGTTAAATCCTACCGATTGGGTGAGGCGGATGTCACGAGCAAAAGTGCCATCACTGGCGGCGACTAAAACTTCTTGCCAATCCCGAAAATAGGTAGCACGGCGTGATTGGACATGGCTAGCTTTTTGCTTGAGGTGGGCAGTACCATCAAGGAGAACTTCTCCCATTTCTCGGATAGAACTACACAGAGAGAGCCAGCCATCTTTGCCTCGTTTAGTAGCGTAGTCTCTCAGTAGTTCTAAATTAATTTCTGGTATAAAATTACTAGGTGCAGGTAAATGTAATCCTAGGATGGAAAGGCCTTTTTCTAAGGCGGCTTTCAATCCGGAAAACGAAAGGTCATTTGTACTAACGTAGCAATCGGCTTTGCCACGAAATACTCTAACTCCTGCACCTGTAGCTAAACTCGGTGAAATACTGGTGATAGCGTCGTCTTCTGCAAGACAACTAATATAGTTGCGGCGCTCTAGGAAAAATTCAATAAAGTCAGCCCCAGCAGCGCGTCCGAGTCCTAAAAGGGTAGCCAAGGGGGCTTCCCAGGTTTCATCGAATCGCTCTGGTGTTGAGGAATATTGTAGGGTGGGAAGTTGGTTTGACAGAAGTAGCGTACTTGTAAGCATGGATAGCCTCGTCTGCTGGCGTTATCAGAGATTTGACTGAAAAATCCTGGTTTGTTAAGTCTAACAAATCGCTGAAAGACACAATCGGCAGATAGGCAGTAGGGGTTTCCTCACCTTCAAATTAACTCGACAAATTTCTTTTTTCTCTCTGATATCTCTGTGTCTGTGCCGTTGTTAATTGTCAGTTGTCAGTGGTCAGTTGTTTTTGGACTAGTCTAAGACCCCCAAAGCGCAAGTGGCGTGGTTTTTATGTATCTTTGCAACTGACTACTAACCACTGACCACTGACAAAAACTCTATTCCCTTGTGGCGTGGAGTTTTTTATACTTTTTGAATAAATCGCCGTCCTAGTAATCCTTGGGGTCTAACTAACAGCATGATAAATAAAATTCCAAAGGCTACGGCATCTTTATAACCGGAATATTCAGCAGGAACTAATGCTTCTACTAATCCAATTAGCAATCCTCCTAGGACTGCGCCAGGAATGCTGCCTAAACCACCCAAAACAATCACTGCTAGACCCCGCAATCCAAAGCCTATGCCAAAATATGGGCCAGCAATGCTAACACTAGAGGCTACCAATGTTCCTGCTAATCCTGCTAAGAAACTGCTAATAAAAAACGTCAGCACAATAAAGCGATCGCTATTAATTCCGAGTAAACTGGCAGTAGTAGGATCTTCTGCGATCGCTTGAATTGCTTTACCATATTTAGTACGAGTAATAAAGTAGGTGAGAAGAGATACAATTACCATAGATACGACAAAAATCACCACTTGCACGCTACGAATCGGTATTGGTTGTTCTGGACTACCAAAGTTAATCGCAGGCGGCAAATTGCCGTAAGTGTTGGCTGGAAATGTGTAACTTTCTGCGCCTACTAAATACTGGATGACGTTAACAATTACTACTGCTACGCCCAAGCTCGAAACAACAGTAAGTAAGGGGTCAGAACCTTTGTTACGTAAAGGTTTAAAAGCAATACGTTCCATTGCTATGCCTACCAATCCTGCTAAGGTACTACCTAAAATCAAGGCTATAGTAAACGGCAATTGTATGGGCAGTGTTGCATTAGCTAACAAGCCGTTAAATCCAAAAGTACCACCCATCAGTGCATAAGTAAAATATGCACCTAGGGTAAAAATTGCTCCATGAGCTAAATTAATAATGCCCAAAATAGAGTACACCAAAGTGTAACCCAAGGCAAAAATTGCATAAACGCTGCCAATGGATAAACCATTCAACAATTGTTGTAAAAATAGACTGAAATTCATGTAAATAATTAGGGATTAGGGGCTAGGGTCTAGGGAAGTAGAGAGCAGGGGAGCAGGGGAGCAAGAAGAGGGGGAAAAGGTTAAAGGATGAAGAAACAAACCCTTTAACCCTTTCCCCCTTACCCCTTCTTCCCCATGCCCTATGCCCAATTTTTATTTATTTCAAAAATGCGAATTTACCCTTACTGCCATCTTTATCCATTTTGATTTGAGCTACATAAAAATCTTTTTGCACAACTTCACCTATTGGAGTAAAAGCAATCTCACCAAGGGGCGTGTTGTATTTACCAGTTAGTAATTGTGTATTCAGTTGTGTCCGCAGTTGTGGTAATTGTAATTTATTAACTTTGCTTTTTTTATCTAAAGCCTGGAGAGCTTCGACATATACTTGCACTGCGGCAAAGGTTTGGGCACTAAATTGAGGTGGTTCTTTTTTATATTGGTCAGTATAAGCTTTGCGAAACGCAGCGTTAATTTCACCTGGATGTTCTGGGCTGTAAGCTTGAGCAATCAAAACTCCATCACAAGATGCTTTACAAACTGTTAATACGTTTGAGGTATTAAGACCATTACCACCAACAATTAAGCCTTTGTAACCTAATTCTCGTAGTTGTCGTACTAAGTTACCACCATCAGCAGCCAAGCCTGAAATAATTACTAAATCTGGTTTGAGGTTAAGAGCATTAGTAGCTTGGCTTTGAAAATCTGTATCACTGGTTTGAAACTTTTGTACGGTGACTAATTCCAGATTTTGATCTTTAACTGTTTTTTGGAAAATCTCAGTTTCGGATTTGCTAAAAGCGTCATTTTGGGCGTAGAAAACAGCAACTTTTTTGATGTTGGGATTCTGTTTAAGTGCAGCTTTAACTGAATTAGGAGCAACGATGGAAACTGGTGCTGATACACGAGCAATATAATCACCTATTTCAGGTATTCCCTTAGCAGTATTTGATGGGCCAATCACTGGTACTTTAGCGCGTTCGGCAACAGGGTTGGCACTAAAAGCTTGTTGTGACAATGTTGGCCCCACAATACCGACAACTTTATCTTTATTAATTAAAGTTTGAAAAGCGTTAATTGTTCCAGCTTCATCGCCGCCAGTATCTTGAAAGACTAATTTAACCGGAGTCCCGTTAATACCACCTTTGTCGTTAAAATACTTCTCAGCAATTTTTGCACCAGCCACTTCTTCTTGACCAAGTAAAGCTACGTTGCTAGTTTGGGCGACAGCAATACCAATGGGAATAGCGCTTGATGTTCCTGTTGTTGCTGGTGTGTTAGTTGTAGGATTTGTACCGGTATTAGTGCCGCCACCACATGCTGTCAGTAGCAAAGCACAAGTAGATAATAATGCTGTTGTACAAGTAATAGCGTTTTTCATCGGTGAATAATCATATAGATATTAGACAAGGTGCAAAAAGTAACCTTATCAGTCAAAATCTGTAAACCTGATTAAGCTGGATAAACTTTTGCAAGAATTTTATTAAATCATTTTTATTTGACCATGCAACGGCTAATATTCAAAGTGCTGATAAAAACTGTGCCCATAAGGTTTATAGGGCATAGTTATTTCTCCTCTGCTCCCCTGCTTTTCTTAGCCCCTAGTCTCTAATTAAAGCGTTTCATAAAACGGCGGTCAATCCAGTCTTTCCACCACCACAGTAGTTTATGAGGCGGTAAAGTAAAAAAACCGCGTGTGGCGATCGCCTTTCCATCACCTGTACCTATTAAACTAAGATATTGCCGCTGTGGTATGTAAGGTTTGAGTGGCTTACCTAGTAAGAACTGCTGTAAGTTCTCAAACAAGGGTTTACCTTGACGCACAGCAAACACCCCAGCTTTCGGATGAGGATGATTTATCATTGTGGCAATGTCACCGGCTGCAAACACTTCTGGGTGCGTTTGAGATTGTAATGTATCTTTTACTAAAATAAAGCCTTGCTCATCAGTTCCTAGCCCCGTTGTTTTTAACCATTGAGGTGCAGATGCTTGTGTTACCCAAAAAATTTTCTGACATTCTACTGTCAAGCCAGATTCGCATTTAATCTCAAATCTTTCTTCATGTCCCTGATTTTCTGGTACAGAAGTATTAGAGGTTAGTTGCTGCGGCGCAATTTGACAAACAGTCTCTCCCAAATGCAGGTTGATACCACGCTTAGTTAAAACTTGCTTAACTAAACGCTGAACTGAGTGATGATAATGAGGTAACAATTCCTCATGACGTTGGCATAAATGAATTGCTAGATTTTTGATTGGTTGCTGATGTTCACGCAAAATGTGATGCAAATGAGCTTGCATCGACAGCGCCAATTCTACACCACCAGCACCGCCACCCACAATGCCAATACTTATCGGTTCTTGGGGATTTTGTGTTACTTTTTTTATTAACTGATACCAATGCTCTAAAAATTGTGGTACTGGTTTAGCTGCGATCGCATATTCTGCTGCACCTGATACAGATATTGTGGCCGGAGTACTGCCAATATCAACAGACAGTACATCAAAATCTACCGCAGGACGGTTAGCACAAATCACTTTGTGGTTTTTTAAATCAAAATCAACTACTCGGTCAATGTATAACTGTGCTTGAGCAAATCTTGCCAATTTTTGCAAGTCAATGTGGCATTCATTGTGGCTGTAAAATCCAGCAATATGTCCTGGTAGCATTCCAGAGTAGGGTGTATCTGGCGCTGGGGTAATTAATGTCAAACGAACTCCCGGTAATGGTTTCATGCCAAACATTCTTAGCACAATGGCATGGCTGTGACCGCCACCTATTAACACCAGTTCTTTGAATTTTGGCTGGGAATTTTGTTGCATCTAATAAGAATAAATCATCAGGTTTTTTCTGCCCAGTAATAATTATAACTTTTGGCTATTTTATGGCAGCTATAATAAATATCCGCTTTGATTTACCTCTACTGAATTAAGAGTAATATTTTCTATATTTTTGCACAAAAATAATCATTAAATTTACTAATGTGCAACTTTATAAATGCGTAGACAATAGCAGACACCACTAAGTATTTTTAAAAATATTGCTTATGTTGAAAGTAATGATTCATGCTTATTACTCAGCAAAAAGGCATTCGATTATCAATCAATTACCATTTATAAACATCATACCTCAGATAGTTTTTAATCAAGACAAAACACGTAATCTTTCACATCGGGCACTCCAACAATGCTTAAGATTAGCAATAGAACATTTGAACCATCCAACAATTGAAAACAGGCTGGTGGCAATCTATGATTTAGAAAAGTTTGCCCATGATTATCCCCAACATCATTGGAAAATCATAGCCATACTGACCAATTTTGTACGAAATAATGCTCCAGTTGTCATTCCAGAAGAGTCCACAAGTCAGCCATCACTAACAATTTGCACAGATATTCAATTAGCTTTGACTGTTATTGGTAGGAGAGAGGTTCAAAAAGAGTTAGAAAATGAACAAATTGATTTGAGCCATACTGACCTGAGAGGGGTAAATCTAAATCAGGCAAATCTAGAACTGACAAATTTTTATCAAGTAAATCTGTCTGGAGCAAATCTATCTGGAGCAAACCTGTCTGGAGCAATTTTGAGTGCAGCAAATCTATCTGAAGCAAACCTGTCTGGAGCAAATCTGTCTGGGGCCATTTTGAGTGCAGCAAATTTGTCTGGAGCAAATCTGTCTGGAGCAAATCTAAGCAAGTCAAATTTATATTTAGCCAATTTATGTGAGGCTATTATTTATGAGACAAAACTAGATGGAGCGAACCTTCGAGAAGCTCAATTTTCAATTACAGATACCGTCAGCCCTGAATTAGGCTATGTGTGACAGTTAATGATACTTAAACAGGGTGCGATATAGCAGTTCGCTTGGATTCTTGAACTTACTTGTAGAGGTAGGGAACAGGGAACAGTATCAGATATTAGTCCTAATATATTGCATAAGTAATTTGATTAAAATCAAGTTGCTATAACATTTGATACAATATTGCCAAAAAATACCCCATCAATTAATATTTAGGACGCATATTCAAATTTTCTAGCTAAATGATATACTGATTTTTTAAAACCTCTAAGTAATAATTCTGTGTCGTGAGGAATATTACTGCTATGTCTGCTAATAAAACAGACACACTCCTACGTTGGTTGATAGCTATAACAGTCGTATTTGCTCTCGCACTGACTTTAATTGTGTTCGGATCATCCAATATCAAAGGATTATCAATTCCGCAACAAATGCAATTAAGAAATCAAGCATTAACAGCCACTGCCATAGTTTTTTTGGGATTGGCCGTAATGACTAATGCTTATTATGCAGCCAAACGTGCAGAAGCCATGCAAAAAAATGCGATCGCAGCTGAAAAAAATATTGAAATTAGCATCGCCAATACTAAACTAACTCAAGACAGGCTGGTTACAGAACGCTTTATGGCGGCAATTACCCAGCTGGGGCATGAGAGAATTGAAACGCGAACAGGTGCAATTTATGTTTTAGAAAGAATCGCTCAAGAATTTTCCCAAGAACACTGGACAATTATGGAAATCCTCGCCGCTTTTGTGCGAGAAAATACTCCCATCTGCGAGGATGAGCCAGCAAGTGGGGAAGAGTTACGGTCGTTACACTTGAGCAGACACAGAAACAAGGAACGTCAGACAGAATCAAAAACCCAGGAAGCATCCCCAAAAATTCGCCGGGATGTGCAAGCAGCTTTGACTGTCATCGGAAGGCGCAATTCCCAGCAAGAACAAGACAATCAAAAACTAGACTTACGCCATACCGACATTAGGCGAGCAGACTTGATGGGAGCCAACCTCCACCGGGCAGATTTGCGTGGTGCTGACCTCTGCGGCGCAAACCTGCGTAATGCTGATCTTTGCGGGGCTGACCTTGAAGGTGCTAAACTCACCGAGTCTATTCTTTATGAAGCCACATTACTGAAAGCAAACCTGCGAGGAGCTAACCTTTGTTGGGCGAATCTCAATCGAGCCAACCTTTGTTGGGCAAACCTGCGGGGAGCTAACCTTTTAGGAGCAAGTCTGCGTGCAGCCAATTTGCAAGAAGCCAACCTCTATAAAGCTAATTTGCAACAAGCAACCTTAAAAGTTGCTAACCTTTCTGGAGCCAAGCTATTTTTAGCTAACTTACAAGGAGCAAAACTTGGTAAAGCCAACTTGCATCTTTCAGGGCTGATTGGAGCCAACCTGTCAGGAGCCAATCTCAATGCTGCCAACCTGTCGGGAGCAAACTTGAATGCTGCTAAACTACATCACACAGAAGTATTTTTTGCCAACCTCACCGAAGCCAGTTTAACGGAAGCTGACTTGTATAAGGCCAATCTCATGGGGGCCAATTTAAATAAGGCCATTCTCTATCAAGCTGATTTGTCTTGGGCTAACCTGATGGGAGCTAATTTCTTAGACGCTAATCTCTGTGATGTCAAACTGGAAGGAGCAGTTTTGACAGGAGCTAAAAATTTAGAATCACAACAGATTAGAATGGCGCTCGGCGATTATCGCACAACTCGTCTGCCTGATTATGTCGAAGCACCAATACATTGGCGACAATCTAGTTGATTTGCCGCAGCATTAATTATTTGGGCGTATCTACGGTATCTTTTTTATCTCATGCAGAGGAGCCAGTGCGTTGGGCGGCTTCGCCGACTTGTAGCAACTGGCGTAGCGCAGAGGCGCAAAGGAAGAAAAATGAAATTTGCTGTAATTTATGTCTGATAACAGCACAGACGGTTTGAGAAATTGGTTAATAGGTCTGGCGATTATATTTATTCTCTGCTTATATGGTGTTTTTTTAGCCTTTGTGAATTTTGAGGGTTTATCAATAGAGCAAAGGAACGTGGAAGAAGTTATTGAAGAACTATATGGAGAACTTGATGCCAACTGTTGGATGAGGATCTCTTGCCAAATGTTTGATAATTTGTAATTCTACATCCATTGCCCTACTTACCTTCCAGAGTTTTTTCTTTTCATCCTTTTATTCAGAATACTCGGAAAGTGACAGAAGAGGGTTAATATGGAAGTTCAGGCTTACATTGAAGTGGATGAAAAAGGTTTTGGTGAGTTTCAATTTGGTTTAGTAACTGGACAAATTGATTATGAAACCATAAAGGATGATGACACTTATTACTGAGGCTTTCATCTGTGTCCATACCCCCCCAATTATTACTCTCATCTCCATTATTGGGGGGTGTGGACGAAAGATTAGATGAAGGTCTAATCATCTCAACTCCATATTGAGTTTGCATCCTAGCTGCATAAGTCGCATTTCTCTCCTCCTCCTCTTGCCGCCTGTGTTCCTTCTGGTCACGCTGCTGCTGCCGATACTTCAGTACATTTCGAGCGAATATGCAGCATTTGAAGTCCTTCAATTACTTGCCTCAGGAGTGTGAGCAGATGTAGTCCTTGAGCGATCGCATCAATCGCGTGTATTCCGATTCGCTGGAGAAGACAGTCAAAAATCTGTTGCAGTCTTTGGGTAAGCTGAATCGCCCTTATCTTACGGCGGCGGAAGAAAAATTGTTGAGTGTTCTGGAGTCTGAATATGGCAGAGAGATAACACCCTAAGCAATTTTGGCAATTTGGCAACTAATGTCTTTTGGCTGAAGGGGTGACAAAGAGGCTGAAGCTCAGGAAATACAAGAGTGTGACTGTTTTGGGGTAAAAAAAGATAGGTCAGGTATTCTCAACAAGACCTATCAAATGATAATGTTACCTAAATTCTACCAAAACTGCTTTCAAAATGTACTGACACCCGCACAGTACAAGATGTTGGAAATCTTGATTATGCTGTTACAATTTCATAAAACTGTGACAATTGAGAAGCTGGCGACAGTATTTCCCCAACCGATAAAATTTGAGAGTCGGCGACGAAGCATCCAAAGATTTTTATTACTGCCAGAGTTATCAATTCAATACATCTGGTTTCCATTACTCAAAAGATGGGTTAAAAACAGCAGACAATCTCAGGAGAAACAATTGATATTTGCGATTGATAGAACACAGTGGCGTGGTGAAAATGTGTTCGTCATTAGTTTAATAGAACAAAAAAGAGC
>NZ_JAECZB010000045.1 GCF_016056295.1 Atlanticothrix silvestris CENA357 | reverse complement strand
AGCAGGAAGAGAAGTTGCCAGGAGGGTTTCCCTCCAAGCAAACTTCGGGGAGGCAGGGGAGGCAGGGGGAGAGAATGAGAGTATGCTGCCATTTATTAATATCAAGCTCACCATTTCTGCTAAAGGATATTTGTTGAATGATAATCTCATGGATTTTTGGGCTAGCAACAGTTTGAGTTACGTTTACTTCATAAAAACTTTGGTTACAAAGGGTGTCTTTACAAAAATTTTGAATTCTCTATTAAAATTTGTGTTATTTAATTTTTCTTAAGCTAAATCTTACAACAGACTACAATTTTTTTTACTTGTGATTAAAGAGAGGATAATGACAAATTAAGGAAGGAATAATTCTTCCTCCAGCAGAACTATTATTTATCCCTGAAAAACAACAGAATCATGCGGTTAAGAGTGACTTACCGCAAGGGAGGTTTTATGAACGAAAAAGTAAAATCGGGTTCGCGGAACGTTGCAATTGTTGGCCCTTATTTAAGTGGAAAAACCACTTTACTAGAAAGCTTGTTATTTGTCACAGGGGCAATTTCCCGCAAGGGCAATGTTAAGGATGGTAACACAGTCGGAGATAGTACCGGAGAATCGCGCGATCGCCAGATGAGCGTGGAAGTAAGTGCAGCGAGTACCGAGTTTAATGGTACTCGCTTTACTTTTATTGACTGTCCGGGTTCTGTGGAGTTTGCCCAAGAAACGTACAATGCTTTAATGGGAGTGGATGCGGCAATTGTAGTTTGCGAACCCATACGCGATCGTGTCCTCACCCTGGCCCCTTTATTTAAATTCCTCGACGATTGGGAAATTCCTCACATCGTCTTTGTTAACAAAATGGATCGGGCGAATATTCACGTTTTAGAAACATTACACGCCCTCAAAGCAGTATCCAGCCGTCCTTTAGTAGCACACCAATATCCCATTATGAATGGGGAACAGCTCACAGGCTTTATTGACATGGTGAGCGAACAAGCATATCAGTATCATCCAGGCGCACCTGCTGACCCTATTCCCTTCCCCGAAAGCTTAAAAGCAGAAGAACACATAGCACGGGCAGAAATGCTCGAAGCTTTGGCAGATTTTGACGACCATTTATTGGAAGAACTTTTAGAAGATATCGAACCACCCCAAGAAGAAATCCTCAACGATTTAAAATTAGAATTAGGAGCAGATTTAGTAGTTCCCGTTTTCTTTGGTGTAGCAGAACAAGATTATGGTGTTAGACCTTTATTAGAAGCCCTGCAACGAGAAGCACCAGAACCAGAAACTACAGCAGAACGCCGTTTAAAAAATATCAAAGGTAATACACCTTTAGCCCAAGTACTAAAAACTTACTACACTCCCCAAGGTGGCAAACTTTCTCTAGTACGTATTTGGCAAGGCAAATTAACTGATGGCATCGTCCTAAATGGCATTCGTGCTGGTGGAATCTATCGCCTCATGGGACAACAACAGCAGTTAGTTAATGAAGTCGCTGCTGGTGAAATTGTGGCAGTCAGTCGTTTAGAGGGAATTAAGACAGGGGATACCATCTCTACAGAAACCCCAGCCCAGGAATTACCCAAAGCTGAACAGTTAGAACCAGTGTATGCCCTCGCTATCACCCCAGAAAAGCGCAACGATGAAGTTAAACTCAGCAGCGCCATCACCAAACTCTTAGAAGAAGACCCATCCCTGGCGTGGGAACAACACGGTGATACCCACGAAGTTATTCTTTGGGGTCAAGGCGAGATTCATTTACAAGTCGCCTTAGATAGATTGCGCCGCAAGTATAATTTGCCAATGACAACCCACTTGCCACAAGTGCCTTACAAAGAAACTATCCGCAAACCTGTAGCTTCGGTGCATGGACGCTATAAACACCAAAGCGGTGGCCATGGGCAGTTTGGTGATGTTTTTCTTGATATTCAGCCTTTACCGCGAGGTACAGGCTTTAACTTCAATGAAACCATTGTTGGCGGCGTGGTTCCCAAACAGTACATTCCCGGTGTGGAAATGGGTGTGCGGGAGTTTCTCACACATGGGCCTTTGGGTTTCCCAATGGTAGATGTAGCAGTGACATTAACCAATGGTTCCTACCACAGCGTTGATAGTTCTGAACAAGCCTTTAGACAAGCTGCCCGATTAGCTATGCAAACGGGGATACCCAAGGCACAACCTACGCTTCTAGAACCAATTCTGCGGGTGGAGGTAACAACACCTAGCGAATTTACCTCTAAAGTATTGCAACTTGTGAGTGGCAGACGGGGGCAAATTTTAGGTTATGAGGGTAGAAATGATTGGCAAGGCTGGGATAATGTAGCTGCATACTTGCCCCAAGCAGAAATGCAAAACTTTATTGTTGAGTTGCGATCGCTTACTCTTGGTGTTGGTTCTTTCCATTGGGTATATGATCATCTCCAGGAAGTACCTGAAAAACTTGCCGAACGCGTCCTTGCTGGTAATGGTAATGGTGGTAACGGCAACGGTAAGTAATTCTAGATTTTAAACTGATCTAACATTCTGTTTATTTTTAGGGACATCCCTCGTGGGTGTCCCTAAATTTGTGAATCCCAATTTAATAAATTATTAAATGCATCTTCATAGCGAAATGGTATGACACGAGAATCTTTAAAATGGCGTTGCACAAGCCTTGAGCATACTCTTAATGGATGCTATACCTGTAATACCATTATGGGTTTGGTAATGCACCATTATGTGGGCTGTACTTTGGTAATAGATTCTACAAACATGCAGCTTTGATAGTTGTGTAGCACATGGTCAGTGCAAACAGTTCAAGTAGGACAATGGTTAGGGTGTAAAGTCGGTAACTAGGGTGAATTGTCAACTCGGACTAACAATACATTTTTTAAACTATTCTGGCAAAGATTGATATTGCTAGTCTTTGTATATTGCTGATGTTTGAATATGCCTAGCAGTTCAAGGCGTTTTTGACTGACTTCAGGAAAGTCAGTTAGTTAAAAATGCCTTTTGCTTAGTAAACCAATAGGCTGCTTTCAATTCTCTACTCTCGATTACATTCATTAATTTAAAAGTAGTAAAGCATGTTAAAAAACTTCTGGTACGCATGTGAACGAAGCTCTGCTATTACAAGCAAGCCCCAGCGTATTAATATGCTTAACCAAGTATTTGTCCTGTATCGCAACTCCAAAGGACAAGCGATCGCTCTTTTAGATACGTGTCCTCATCGCGGCGCAGCTTTATCTAATGGACGAGTAGAAGGCGATTGTATCCGCTGTCCTTATCATGGTTGGAAATTTCAAGCAGACGGTGCTTGTATTGAAATTCCCGCCAATCAGCCTGGTATATCTATCCCCAAAAAGGCACACGTAGAGAGCTACCCAGTTCAGGAAAAATACGGTTTTGTCTGGCTGTTCTGGGGAGACCTTCCTGAGGAAGAACGTCCTCCACTTCCAATACTTCCCGAATTTGGAGCCCCTGGTTGGCGAGCTGTTTACGGTCAATTGCAATGGAACACTTACTACACTCGCGTATTAGAAAATGCGATCGATATTTCTCATGTGCCATTTATTCATGCTAATTCCATTGGCAGTGGGATCGCAGACGAGCCAAGAATTGAAGAGCATGATGTCTATTTAGAAGAGTGGAGTGCAAGTGCTAGTGTCACAGCAAGTCAGTCCAAAAAAATTAGAGGGTTTTGGAAAACTGTTCTTAATAAACAAGGCTCACGCCCGTTACGTGTAACAGTTTCTTTTTATATGCCCAACATTAGCCGACTTGAATTTGACTTTCCTATTGGTGATTTTAAAATTATTCTTTTTAGTATTCACCAGCCGATAGACATTAACACAACGTTGAGCAAGTGGATCGTTCTCCGTAACTTTATCACCTTACCCTTAGCTGATGGGGATGCACGAAAACGGGCTTTAAAAACCATGTTAGAAGATCAGCCAATCATCGAGTCTCAAAACCCCAAAATGGTGTCCGATGATTTGACTACCGAACTCCATGCCCCCTCTGATAATTTGTCAATAGCCTATCGTAAGCTACGCAAAAAATGTTTAGAAAAGGGCTGGGGAATAGAACCCCACACCAGCCAATTAAACGACATAAATGGTCATAAATTAAAACATATTTCTAGCTTGGCGATCGCTAAGGATTTTTAGCTTCAACAAGGCGACAAAAAATGTCGGCTGGAAAAACAATTATTGACGTTACAAAAACTTCTGAGAAAATTAAGTAATTTTGTAAAAAAAATATGGCAGCTTTTTTGTATCCAATCTATACGCTAGCCACTTTTGGTTTGGCAATTTGGGGAATTATTTTATTTCAACAATCACACAGAGTTAGTACAATTTTGCTAATTGTCGTAGTAGCTGGAATGATTTACGACAATCTAATTGTTTCAGTGGGTCGCCTAATTAATGAAGGGGCTTTGCTGAAATTACTTAACCGCTTGCGCTTTCTATTTCATAATTTATGTGTGCCACTTTTAGTGGTGGTTGCTGTCAACTTAGCTAACATTGCAGGCGTGCCTTGGGCAAATAATTCTATTCTGTACAAAAGTTGCTGGGCGATTGCCATAGCGCTAATTACACTTGGTTTACTGACCGACTTTCGACAACTAGAACTGATACCGACAGCTTTTGCTGGCACTTTACGTTACAAACCTAAAAGTTGCGGTGTGCCCATTTTGACAATTCTTACTGCCTTGTTAGTAGCTGTGGTGGGGTTCTGTATCTGGCACCAAACACAATGGTTATGGATGTTTGTCGGAACGTTAATCATGCTCGTTGGAAATGCTTTGCCAAAAAGTATTTTTGGGCCTTTACTTGGTTCGGTAGTTGATTGCATATTTATTCTGACTCTGCTAGCAACAGACTTAATGATGTCAGAATTTATGCACTGAAAAACTGCAATTTGAATCAATACTATTTAATGACATTCCATTAATTTAAATAATTCCTAAGTAGGAGGAAAATATGTTAAAAAACTTTTGGTACGCATGTGAATTTAGTTCAGCTATTACAAGCAAACCCAAACAAGTTTCCCTGTTAAACCAAAAATTTGTTCTGTATCGCAACTCCAAAGGACAAGCGATCGCTCTTTTAGATACGTGTCCTCATCGCGGCGCAGCTTTATCTAAGGGACGAGTAGAAGGCGATTGTATCCGCTGCCCTTATCATGGTTGGAAATTTCAAACAGACGGTACTTGTATTGAAGTTCCCGCCAATCAGCCTGGTATATCTATTCCTAAGAAGGCACGCGTAAATAACTACCCAGTTCAGGAAAAATACGGCTTTATCTGGCTATTCTGGGGAGACCTTCGTGAGGAAGAACGTCCCCCACTTCCAATACTTCCCGAAGTTAACAATTCCACTTTGCGACCTCTGCAATTTGAGTTTAAATGGAATGCTCACTACACCCGCTTAGTAGAAAACTCCATTGACCCTGCTCACTCAGCCTTTGTCCATGCTAATTCTTTTGGCAGCGGCATGGCCCAAGAACCGCAGCTTCCAAAATATGAGATCCATTTGGAAGATTGGGGCGGAACTAGCTTCCTCAACCTCAAGCAGCACGTACCCAAAGGCATTTTTTGGAGATATATCCACAGCAAAAAACGCTCAACAATTAAGACAACACGTACTATTTACATGCCCAATATTATTTACAGTGATTTTGAGAGATTTATCACGTTCGTTGCTCATGTCCCCGTTGATGATCACACCACCATTACCAAATTCATCCAGTTTCGTAGTTTTTTGACTCAGCCCTGGGCAGATGGCATTTTTCAAAAGTACAGTTTAAAGATCAATCAAGAAGATCAACTAATAGTTGAATCCCAGTATCCCAAAATAGTGCCCTACGATTTGACAGCTGAAATTCACACTCCCTCTGATGCTTTATCACTTGCTTATCGACAACTACGCAAAAAATGTTTGGACATGGGTTGGGGTCTTGCTCCCCATATTTAAGTCAGTCGGAGAGATTGAAGAATTCAGAAGTCAGAATTGAGTTGAACAAATAATGTTATGTTGACTAAGTTAAGCTTTTTAGAGTTATTTTAACTAAAATTATATGTCAATATTCAGCATCGCTGGTGTTCAAACCATTTGTATATTTATATACTAAAAAATAGATAATATAAAATTATTTACTTCTTTAGATATAGCAATAAATCAATAGACATAATGGTATTTTAAACGAAGAAGGATATCAATTAATTCGTTCTGAATGGAGTTGATATTACTTCTTTTTTCAGGTTTTTGTGCAAAAAATCTGAACTTTTTATGTTGAGTAAAATTTTCAAGGATAGACATTTTGATAATTAATGTTAATGTGCGATTACCCTATCTATGATTATGTCTGGCTTTAAGAATTGGAATTTTATTTTTCTCTTATGAGAGTAACAAAAGAAGTGAATAGTTGAAATTCAACATTCATTTTTGTAGAGAAAATAAAATGTGTACATGAAGTACGAAAAAATCTGTCATAGCAAACTTATAGCAGTTGTTGCCCTAGGCGAAGTTCTGAGACTCAAGGCGATCGCCTGCCTAAATCAGGCTCACCCTTTTTGCAACTTCTACGGTGTACACACACACAAATGATTAATCACCCCAAATCGTCTTTTGTAGGGTGTGTTATCGCGCCAGCGTAACGCACCGCAAATCTCTGATGGTACGTTAGGACTGAATTTAAGCCAATGGGGATTAGCCCTGTTCTGTCACTCTCGGAAAACAATAATCGAAGCAATATTCTGAAACTTTGATTGAGCCAAGCTTTGAGGCTTTATTTTCTAACAGTAACTAAAATTTATAGCCAAAACTTAGAAATTAAAGCCTCGAAAGGCTTTCAGCGATTGGGTTCTCCCAAAGTGATAAAAGAGGGTTAGTTCGATTTGTGTGTACAGCGTAGGTTTGAAGCCTTGAGCGGCCTAAGCCCTCGCATTCTATGGGAAGCCTCACCCTACAGACTTCTTTCTACAGCCGTACCTTCATCGCTACGCGTCTGTTTATGGATGCAACACGCGTTAGGGACGCACACCTGTGTACCCTACGAAAGACTATATAGCTTGTTTTATTGACAGTTTTCTCAATAATTTAGACAATCCTTGGATCTCTCCCAGATTGCCTATAACTACTGTTGGCCTTTCACTAACTCCTTTGAGTAAAGAGACAAAAATATATGTCTAACCTAATTTTTGGTACAGATGGGAATGATTTTGTTCCTGGTACGGTTCAGAGCGACAAAATTTTTGCACTAGGTGGCGATGATACTATCGTATCTCTTGACGGTAATGACCGAATCTTTGGTGGTGATGGGGCTGACCTGGTCATTGCTGGAAATGGAAACGATTTGATTGAGGGCGAGGACGGCAACGACCAAATCTTTGGTGATGCCGGTAATGACAATATTGATGGCGGTGCTGGAGTTGATGTCCTCCACGGGGGCTGTGGCAATGATGTCATCCTTGGTGGCAGTGGGGAAGACAGAATCTTGGGTAATGCTGGAAATGACATTATCAACGGCGAGACTGGAAATGACAACCTCAATGGCGGATCTGGCGCAGACACCATTTTTGGTGGTGAGGGAAATGATCGAGCCTTTGGGGGTTCTGGAAATGACAGCCTATTTGGTGGCAATGGTGACGACGCATTCAATGGTGATGGAGGGGACGACTTTGTTGCTGGCAATGCTGGTAACGACATACTTTTTGGAGGGACGGGAGTTGGGAATGATTTTCTTAGTGGTGGAGATGGCAACGACTTATTGATTGGTGGAGCTGGTAACGACTTTTTATTAGGTGGTAATGGGAGCGATCGCCTGATTGGTATTGAACCTTTTGCACCAGGGTTTGGATTCGGTACTGGCGAACTTGATATCTTAACCGGTGGGAAAGCAAGTGATACCTTTGTCCTAGCAGCAGGCACTGAGGTTTTCTACAATGATCTTGGAAAAGATGACTTTGCACTGATTACTGATTTCAACATCAAAGAAGATTTGATCGAGTTAATCACTCTACCTGCGGGGTCTACGTCTTCGTTTACCTTGAATGCCTCTCCTACTGGTTTACCATCAGGAACAGGGATATCTTTCAACAACGACCTAATTGCAATTGTTCAAGGAGTTACACTTTCAGACTTTAACAGCGGTTTTGTTTTTGTCTGAAATTCCAAAATCTACTGATACAGCGATCGCTGTGTCTTACCTGCGTTGCGTTAGGTTGCGCGTAGCGAACTTAAAATCAAGCCAAAAAGCCTTATGTAGAGACACGATTTATCGCGTCTAATAAGACTTGAACTTAAGCGTTTGTGGGAAATTAGGAATTTAGTGGTAGGTTTAAGTCCCCACCATTAAATTCCTCCATAGTCTCCTTAACAAGAATTCAAGGTTGCAGCAAGCTAGGACTTATTGTTAATGAATGATATATCTGTAATATCCTCATTGATTTAGTGAGGCAAACAGTAGTTTGCTGCATTTTGGTAATTAATTTTATTAAGATGCAGTTTTTTTGTGACTACAAGCTTGTTAACTCATATTTCTTGATATTGATGTAACTCATTCCTCTCCATCTATGTTGACAAGAGGTATTGTTGCTCCGATTCCCAGAAGGAAATGCAGGCTGTTAAACACACTAAACCTATGGCATAGCCAATTACCACATCTGTAGGCCAATGTACGCCTAGATAAAGCCGACTCAAACCTATCAAAATAATTAAAACAGCAGTCAACGTTAAAATCTGTCTGCGATATTGAGGAAATTGTTGTGCCGAAATATAACCGATAAAACCATAAATTACCGTTGATACCATTGCATGTCCACTAGGAAAGCTGTGATGACCCACATTAATAATATGCTTCCACAATGCTGGACGCGCTCTCCCAAACAGCACTTTTAAGAAATAATTTAAGCCGATTGTACTGGCTGTAGCTATACTCAGGGTACTTGCTTGCCAAAAACGGTTATGAGAAAGTCGGTTAATTTCTAATCCCCCAGAAATCAACATTATAACTAGTGGATCACCAAGAGAAGTAATACCCAGCATTATGCGATCAAAAAGAGGAGTATGTAACTTTTGGATTGCTAGCAAAATACTTTGATCAAAACCATATCTGTGCAACAATCCACTACAAAGAGCAAGGGTACAAACAGCCCCTGATAACAAAATCAATGAATTACCTATTTTGTCTATAGGTAAATGTTTTGCTTTAGCTGTCACTATGCTAGTATGAGCTTTACTTACAGGTATTCTTGCTACTTCTTTTTGGTAATCTAAAACAATATTGTGGAGCAATAAGGCGATCGCGTTTAGATTCCAATTGGGCTGGAAAAATATAAGAATGTTTCCTGTGAGATGATTAGCACGAGCATTTGTGATTATTTCTTCTCGTAATAATCGAAATTCCAGATAATTTTTGAGAGCTTCTGAATGATGCAGTCCATTTACTTTGTATCTAGCTCTTCCTTTGACAGCAGTATGTATTGCTTTAATCAAAAGATGATCATTCGATAAATTACCGACATCAGTATTCATTTGCCTAATGAATGAATTTTTGTAACAATAATCCTCAAGATTTACACAAAAATTCAACCCTCACTTTGAGCTATTGTCTAACAATTTACTAACCTTGCTTGGGCTAAATCGCGTATTAGCAATATTTTAGAATAAATATAGGCGCTCAGGGTATTAGTCTCTTCACTGTTAAGGTCTTTTTGCTTCTCCATCTGCCCTAACAATTGTTTAACTAAATCTGTATCATTTAGTCCAAGAAGAGTACTAGTTTGAGTTTGTTCAACTGTAGACCAAAGTTGGCGTAATATGTTTGAATTTACAGGATGTGTTTTCATAACTGCTCCTGAACTTAGTTCATTAATAAAGTTGCTGATTAAATCTAAAGAAAATATTAATTTACTAGATCGCCTTAAAAGTTTAAATATTACGAAAGTTTAATAATTAGATGTAAATCTAAATAAAACATCAAATTGAGTTATTAAAACTAGATTCAGTCTTGAGCAAAACACAGATATTATCCAAAACGCCAACCTTGATTTGACGGAGATTAGCGCTTAATTAATCGATATTTGTGTGGTAAACAGGGGCTAGGGAAGAGGGAAGAGGTTATTTTTATGTCTTTGTTGCGAGCAATTATCCTTAGGCACCTAACTTAATAAACCTTCCCTAAGAAAGATGAGCATCGCTACTTAAGAAAGACGATTATTGGCATTAAAGGCTTTTAATATCTGTTTAACTTTTGTTTTTATTAGAAAAATATCATGAGAGTGAATTTAGTTTTGTTTTGGGTAACATTATCATTTGTCGTTGTGGGTGCAGTTACACTACTTCTTCAGCCTGTTATTGATTTTCATTAACTCATCACTTAGTAGTTGCGTAGGTAAATAATTGTTAATTGAGCGATAGAGTTAGCCAAGTTACAGTATATTTTTTAGGCGATATCAATTTCAATGAATATCACAACTGTTGAAAATCCTGAAATTACGCTGTTTTTTAGTAATATCTCCGTTTTAAAAACCTTATGGTGGTAAAGTACTAATTGTAGTTTGTGTTTACTCTTCAAAGCGTATACACACCATTGATTTAAGTGATTGCTTACCTGTGGCTAGGTAAAGCGATCACCTTTCTAGAATTTTGAGGTAGGGGGTGTGGCAGGGCTGTTTCATTCCCTAAAAGGCGCTGATTTACAAGCGTTTCAAGCAAAAAAAACAGGTGACTAAAAAATCTGATTGGGCAAGAAAATGGTGAACGCACTTAAATTTGCTGGTTGAGGTGGTAGTTTTTCTTTTTCCCACTCAAGCAAATTTCTGATTCATACTCTTGACAAAATCTCTAAGAGATCGAATGAATCAGCCCTGGGGGGTGTGGGGGGGCTACCACCGCAATCCTAAATTCATTACAAGACTTACAATCATCTTGGTTGATTCCTGTGGCTAGGGGTTGATCATGGAGCGATCGCTGCAACGGAACTGCGATCGCTTCTCATAAATATAGATTATGAGTACTGCATTTGTTTGCGTCAACTTGTAGATGTTTGGCAAAATAGGTGAAATTTTGTGCCCGAAAAGCTTAGTATATCTGCCTTTGAAAGCTATTTAACTAAAACTTAGGTTGACGCAAGCGTACCCAATCCTTACAGCGGCTGCTTTTGAGCTAATTTTTTTAATGCTACTCTTGACAACCCAATGGCTGAAAAGCTACTTTAATTCCAGGTTGATGAAACAGCACCTTGAAAACCAAATCTATCAAGCCTTCCAAGTCTCGGCGGCTGAAATCATCTAAAATCCCTATCAGGGATTGAAACAATGGGAAAATAATGTATCTACATCGAGCCGTGGGCTGAAATCATCTAAAATCCCTATCAGGGATTGAAACAGGGAAATTCTGAGAATAAAAAGTTTTAAGTTCATGCTGAAATCATCTAAAATCCCTATCAGGGATTGAAACCTGGGGTTTTCTGTTGGATATTGGATTTACACGTAGCTGAAATCATCTAAAATCCCTATCAGGGATTGAAACAAGATTGCTATTGTAAGTGGTTGTGATACTAGCTGAAATCATCTAAAATCCCTATCAGGGATTGAAACTTTAGGGTGGACATCAAGTGGTTAGCGGAACCCGAAGCTGAAATCATCTAAAATCCCTATCAGGGATTGAAACTAATACACTAATTGATATCCTCACCAACTCAATTGGCTGAAATCATCTAAAATCCCTATCAGGGATTGAAACAAGCAGGATCTTCGCGTGTATCGGAAGCACTAAGCTGAAATCATCTAAAATCCCTATCAGGGATTGAAACCTGTTCTAAACAAAGTAAAAAAAGTTAAATTCCTGCTGAAATCATCTAAAATCCCTATCAGGGATTGAAACATTTAGGGAATGATTCACCAAACTCTAACTCATATGCTGAAATCATCTAAAATCCCTATCAGGGATTGAAACAGACAAAGTAGTAGTAGTAACTAAAGATTCTATAGCTGAAATCATCTAAAATCCCTATCAGGGATTGAAACTCGCGGTATCTTCATGAGGTAACAGAAACTCTACAGCTGAAATCATCTAAAATCCCTATCAGGGATTGAAACAACCTTTTTACCCCACATTAGTGTGCAAGCCGGGTAGCGCTGAAATCATCTAAAATCCCTATCAGGGATTGAAACCAAATCGTATAATCAAACCCATGAATATCCAAGACGCTGAAATCATCTAAAATCCCTATCAGGGATTGAAACCAAGGTTTTAGGTTGACCTATATTTCTAGAATGATAAGCTGAAATCATCTAAAATCCCTATCAGGGATTGAAACCGATCACGGTACCCCTACCACTTCCGGGGGCTTTTGCTGAAATCATCTAAAATCCCTATCAGGGATTGAAACTATTTCATTGCCAATTTGCTATTTCAGAAATTAGCGCTGAAATCATCTAAAATCCCTATCAGGGATTGAAACTAACTGTGGATTTCTCATTTTTTTTGTTTGTTCAGGCTGAAATCATCTAAAATCCCTATCAGGGATTGAAACGACTCCGGGGGCTTATTATCAGGCGTTTTAGGCTGAAATCATCTAAAATCCCTATCAGGGATTGAAACCTCGACAATATCAAACAATCGAATGAAGCCAATTGCTGAAATCATCTAAAATCCCTATCAGGGATTGAAACAGCTTATAAAGCTCAACTCTTACTCTTTGCGTCTCTGCGTGATACAAATTCATATTTCCACTCAGCAACGTCAGAAATTTAAACACGGCCATGTGGTTCTAAGAGATATGTTATGTCCGGCCCAGCAGGAATAATACCACTTGGATTCAGCGGAAACAAGCTGCCATAGTAATCATGCTTCACGCTTTCTAAATCACAAGTATCAGCAACACCTTTTAACTGATACATATCACGCAGATAGGCTCCCAAATTCTGATAGTCCTTAATTCTGCGACGGTTGCATTTAAACAAGCCGTAATATGCAATATCAAATCGGAACAACGTTGTGAATAAACGCACATCTGCAAGTGTGACACTGTTCCCACATAAGTAGCGATTCGTCTCTAATACGGTATCAATTTCATCTAGAGTAGTGAATAGTTCCTCACACGCTTGATTGTAAGCTTCTTGACTTTGGGCAAATCCGCAGCGATATACACCATTGTTTACATTTTTATAAATGCGATCGTTCCACCAGTCAATCTTTTCTTTTAGCTCCTGTGGGTATAAATCCAGTGTAGGATTGAGAGCGAACTCGTTAAGTTGAGAGTTCAGCATCACAATAATCTCTGCACTTTCATTATTGACGATCGCCTTTGTTTGTTTATCCCATAACACTGGAACTGTAGAACGCCCACTGTAACCAGGGTTAGCCAGTTGATATAAATCAGCAAGAGTATAGCAACCTTCCTCTGGGTCGTTAAATACCCAACCTCCAGAAGTCGCATCAGGAGAGACAACAGACATCGATATTGCTTCTTCGAGTCCTTTGAGTGCCCGTACAACCAGAGTTCGATGTGCCCAAGGACAACTCATACCAACATAAAGGTGATAGCGTCCCGCTGCTGCTGGGTAGGGGCTATCTGCTTGCGTTGTAATAAAGTTTCTAAACTGACTGCTAGGACGAATGTACTCTCCCGATTGATTGCGGGGAGCAATTTTTGACATCATCGTATGCCAAAGCGTTGTCCAAACAAATTTACCCAGCTTGATGATTAGCTTTGGCGGTAGAGATTTGCCCTTTTTTTGAGTCTTAGGCATCCCTGATTGCAAATTTTTGTTCTCAGTCATGGCTGGAAGTGAGAAAAATTAAGGATTTGGAAGTAGTTCCTGATTTTGCAGGTTTTGGTTATCCAACGTCCGAGGTAGCTGTATCCCCAGTACTACCATAATAATTGCCATGTACAGTACAAGAGACATCCACAACAGGTGGTTATTGTGAAAATACCATGCTGCGATCGCTAGCGGACTAAAACCTAATCCAAAGGCAATTAAAACGGCATTACGTAAAGTTTTGCCTTCCTTTAAACCGATGAAGTATCCTTCCAGCATGAAAGCAATCGCAGTAAATCCTAACAAAGGCAATAACCAAATCGCATAGCTACTAATATGTTGGTTAATCTCTGTATGATTGGTTAACAATCCGAATACCGTATCTGGGAATAAAACAGACACGACGGCGAAAGCCAGAGCAATTACCAAACTAGTCAGTACAGAGACAATGAGTAATGGAAGCATCTGTTCTTTGGCTCCTTTACCCTGAAAATTTCCAATCAGCGTTTGGGTTGTCATTCCTACCCCTTGCACTGTGAACTGACTCAGCAGAGCAATCTGGAGCAGTAAACCGTTTTCGGTTAAGAAATTTGTTCCCATTAATGCACTGAGATTAGTGAAAATTGCATAGGTTGAAATTAAGGCTAAAAATCGGATTAAAATATTACTTTTCAACACAACAGCCTCTTTAAGAGCTGCCCAATCAAAAACCTCTTGTAATGCAGCCGGTAGAGTTCGCCATTGGATACTAAAACAGACACAAATTAAACCAGTTACTAATGCTAAATACTGACTAAGAGCTGTTGCCAGTCCGGCTCCCATACTTTCCCAACCCCACTTGACAATCATGAGATAGTCCAGCGCCACATTAGAACCATTACCAATAATGGATATGAGCAGCACTACGCTATTCATTTCCCGCCCCAGAAACCAACCAATCAAAACAAAGTTGAGCAAGACAGCCGGCGCTCCCCAAATCCGGGCGCAGTAATAATCAATTCCGGAGCTTTCAATGGCTGGGGAACCACTGAGGATGGTAAATCCAATCTTTTGCAATGGGTATTGGAGCAGTAGAATTAGTAATCCAATTGCTAACGCAATCAAACCACTTCGTAATCCTGACAACAAAACGGCTTTGGGGTCATCAAGCCCAACAGCTTGTGCAGTAATCGCATTAGTGCTTGAGCGCAGAAATTTTAATACACGATAAAGATAGTCAAAGAGGATGGTTGCCAAGATGACTCCAGCCAGGTGACGGATATCTGCTAAATGTCCGAGGAAGGCAATATCAACTAGACCTGCTAGAGGTACCATCATGTTAGAAAGCACACTAATACTTGCTAGTCGGTAAAATCGAGGCAAAAAGTTGTACTGCTTTGGAGCCACCAATGTCATAGATTGCCTGTATTAAAAATTATTAAATCGGACTTCTTCAGTGTAAGCGACGAGATAGGGACTAGGGACTAGGGACTAGGAAAGAAGCAGAAAAGCAGGGGGAGCAACAAGAGGGGAAAAGGTTAAAGGTTAAAGGGTAAAGGACGAAGAAATAAACCCTTTCCCCCTTACCCATTCCCCTTTACCCCTTCTTACCTATGCCCTATGCCCCATGCCCAATTCTTATAAAATCAAAGTTGCAACCAAATTCTACAAGAAGCAAGTGAGAAAAATTTGGCTCTCAGGAGTAGTGTTAACTAGTTTGGCGATACTGCTGTTATTTATGGAAGGTTACGGGCAACGTTCTTTACTGATAAATGCTGTTGTACCTTCACAGAAGCCTTCACTACCAAAAAAGATTCGCTACGAGCAGCGCATTTTAGCCCAGAGTATAGCTCATATACTATTTATTCCTAGCGATCGCCAATTTTTAGTGACTCCGGCAATATCAGAAAAAGTTGGTACTGTAGAAGAATTTTCTCAGAAATATCGGGCGATCGCCATCTTAAACGCAGGCTTTTTTGATCCAGTCAACCAAAAATCTACATCATATATTATCCTTTCTGGTCAAATAGTGGCTGACCCCAAGCAAAACGAACGGTTAGTGAACAATCCTAAATTAAAATCTTACTTGAATCAAATTTTCAATCGTGCAGAATTTCGCCGTTACCTATGTGGGCAAACTATCCGCTACGATATTGCCTTCCACAGTGAGTCAGCACCTACAGGTTGTCAATTAGTCGATGCTATTGGTGCTGGGCCGCGTCTGTTACCAGAACTTACTTCAATACAAGAAGGCTTTGTGGATCATAGCAATGGACGAGATGCACTTGGTAGTAATCAACTGAACGCCAGAACTGCTATAGGTATTACCTCTGATGGGACAATAGTTTTGGTAATGGTGGCTCAAAAACCCTCGGCTCCCACTGACTCTGGGATATCTTTACCAGCACTGGCAAATTTCATGAAAACTCTTGGTGTTCAAAAAGCAATAAACCTAGACGGGGGAAGTTCGTCTTCGCTTTATTACAATGGCAAAACTTTTTACGGCAAGACTGATTTGCAGGGTAATTTCATCAAACGACCCGTGAAATCGGTTTTACTTGTTCAGGAAAAGTAGAGAAAGCTCAGTAAATCAAAAACTTATTTGCAGACAAGCATCGCCGTCAAATCTTCTGTATTACTAGAGTGGAGAGACTAAATCTGCTTTAGTAACTGTGATTTTGCAAAAAGATGACTGGTTTAAGATGCTACAAGTGAAGTTCTGATATGTCGTTGTACAAGATAGCGTTGCTGGTCTGGATGAAACTGCTCAGGATTAATAACGTATCCTGTCCCAATTCCGTCTACAAGTGCTATTAAGGCATTTGCCTCTAGCATTAAGTTAATATCTTCACGGATTAGCTTTGCTATTTGCAAATCAGCCAATTCTTGGCAAATTACCTGGCGCAGAGAGTCATAGCGTTTTCGATGTTCCTCAATCAGCTTTTTGCGGCCAATTGCATACCCTAAAAATGCGAGCCAAATTTGCCAGCCTTGCATTCCACTAGGTTCAAAAGGCAGTGCAGCAAAAATCATCTGTTCTAGTCGCTCAATCCCATGCTTTCCTTTTGCACAAATTTCCATATCCTGAAATAGATTTTCAAACACTCGCTCTAGCGCAAACAGCATGAGTTCGTCCTTGTCTCGAAAATAATGAGTAACAACACCTGTTGTAGAGCCAAGTTCTTGAGCGATCGCACGCATACTAGCACGATCAAGTCCTTCATGGATAATCACACGCCATGCCGCTTCAGTGACTTCAAGCCGACGAACACTGTAGTTTGCTGTTTTCATGAGGCTGTAAGGAAAGCTATATAACTTGTTGACAGTTTATCACAACAGTTGTTATGTTTATGTTTACATTCCACTTTTGAAGTCAAAGTACTGTATGACTCAAACGTTTTGGTCTGCTTGGATATTATTATGGCTATCCGCAATTGGGACTTGTGCTGGCAATTTGTTCCTTAAGCAAGCCAATTTAGCGTTATCCAATCCTGGTTTACTTTCTGTTGTTATATCACCTTGGTTCGTCGGAGCGATCGCTTGCTACATTTTTGACCTGGTTTTGTTTACTCAAGCCTTGCAGCATTTACCTGTATCAGCAGCGGTTCCAGTAGCTTCAGGGCTGCGGATTGCAGCTACTGTAATTCTTGCTGACGTATTCTTTAATGAACATTTCACCTTCAACCAAGCATTTGCATCAAGTTTGATTATTGCAGGCATTGTTATGATGTCACGCCCTTAAAGGAGCATCGACTATGACACTTGAACTTTTTTGCGCTTCAGGTTCGCTTTGTTCTCAAAAAGTAAAGCTGGTTTTAGCTGAGAAAAATCTTGAATGGAAAAGCCGTTTGATCAACCTCTTGGCATTTGAAAATTTGCAACCAAGCTATATGCGTCTCAATCCTAGAGGTGTAGTTCCAACCTTAATTCATAATGGTCAGGTTATTACTGATTCTGTCATGATTATTCGATATCTCGATGAACAATTTCCGCACCCTAGACTGATTCCAACTGAACCGATGTTGCGGGAAAAAATGGATGGTTGGATTTATCTGCAAAACCAATTTCCAATGCGGGAATTAATGTACGGAAATTATCAAGGAATTGAGGGTATTGTATTGCGACGATCAGTTCAAATTAAAGAAAAACTTATTCCTAAACTGATGCAAGCAAATCCTGATCTGAAAGAGCAGTATACTTCTAAATTAAAGGATATTAAGCACTGGAATTGTACGATTCAAAACGCAAACGAGATTGCAAATCTTAATACAAGAATTGTACCTATGTTGGAGATACTAGAAACTCAATTAAGCAAAACAAACTGGCTATGTGGGGCCAGTTATTCCCTCGTTGACACGATATGGACAGCTGTTTTAAATCGATTAAACGAGTTAAAATTTGGTTATTTATGGGAAAATAATACACGCCCTGCACTAAGTTTGTATTTCAACCAACTTAGAGCGCGTCCTAGTTTTATTACGGCGATTCAAGATGATAAAATGCCTCTGCCAATGCTTCTAGCCGGTTTAGGAAGAGTGTTTTTAGGTATCTAATTGTTGCAAGATCTTAATTCAGCAACGCCTAAAAAATTATGTTTTAAACTGATGATTTGACGGCGGACTGACCTCAAAATAAGTTTTGCGTCGCTTGCAGTAAATGTTGGTGAACTTCTTTAGAGGTAGCGACTATCAGCCCAGACCGACTATATTCTTTACAAGTATGTAGCGGTGGTAGAGTCGAGCCATCCAGAGTGGTAACAATACAGCCAGCCTCTCTCGCTAAAAAAGCAAGTGCAGCACCATCAATAAATTTACCCGACTTGATAACTGCTCCACTCAAGTCGCCACTGAGAATACCATTCAGGTTAGGAATTTGCTTATCACTAGAGTAGTCAGTTGCTACATCAATTACTTGATATTGCGCTTCTAGTGCAGGTGCGATTGAACTCATTTCCCACCCCAACAATACATGAGGTTTGGAGGATGTTACCCGTAGTGGCTTGCAGGTACCTAAATCCATCTCAAGTGTTCCTTGAAAAGCACCTTGACCCCGCAAAGCGTAGTAATAAGTATTTTGAGCAGGGGAAATGGCGATTACTGCTTCAAAGTCATCCGTATTAAGAATACTGAGAATAATCTGATAATTAGAATGTCCATCCATATAAAACTTCGTGCCATCAATAGGGTCAAGGGTAACTAAGTAATCATCAGTTGAACCAAGTTCGACAGCACGAAAATATTTAGTATTACCAGAACTCTCATACTCTTCGCCATAAAAGCGAATTTCAGGGAAAGTACCCAATAATACTACTTCCACCAGATTCTGAATTGCTAAGTCTGCATCAGTGAGGGCAGCCGCAAAAAAGTTATCTCCTGATTCTTTGGCAGGCAATGCAGCAATTTTTGGTTGAAGAAAGCGGGCATAAGCTGCTGCTACTTTGAGATGGGGAAGTAAAGTCTCCAAAATTAGGCGTGGAGTCGGTGTTGTAGACATTCTGGCAAGCTCCTTTCAAAATGATGGAATTCTATTCCAGACAAAATCACTGCACAAAAATAATACCGTAATGCCACTGTCTCAATGGAGTAGGTATGAGTAGCTTACATAACTAAAACTGATGTCTTATATCACTTTTACAAAACATTAATTACTTGCTTAAGTTTTGTAAAGCAGTGTAAAGTATTTTCAACAGGCAAAAACAAAAGCGCCTGATACATAGGTAAAACGCTCGCAATCATAAAAAAATGACAACAACCTTACAACAGCGCCAAAGCGCCAATGTATGGGAACAGTTCTGTAACTGGATCACCAACACCAACAACCGCATATACATCGGTTGGTTCGGCGTACTAATGATTCCCGCCTTACTAGCTGCCACCACCTGCTTCATCATCGCCTTCATCGCGGCACCTCCAGTAGACATCGATGGCATCCGCGAACCAGTAGCAGGTTCATTACTCTACGGAAACAACATCATCTCCGGTGCAGTAGTTCCTTCTTCTAACGCTATCGGTTTGCACTTCTACCCCATTTGGGAAGCAG
>NZ_JAECZB010000044.1 GCF_016056295.1 Atlanticothrix silvestris CENA357 | reverse complement strand
ATAGGCTGGGGGAGCTGGGGAAGCTGGGGAGGCTGGGGGAGAAAGATGTTTTAAAATATACTTAAGGCAGCGAGCATTTTTCTCCCATGATTATGTGACAAAGCAGAAGTTTTAAAGGTAATAAATAGTCAACCTAATGTTCCATTAACCAAGGTGATGGATTATTGATCATACTTACAAGCCCTGCCAGAACTTGATTATAAGTTCCATAAATTTCTCTACCTATCTCAACATCAAGGTATTCACATTTAACTGCAAATTTAATCCATGTCTGAGTTTCTGCCGCTTCAGCTTCGCAGTCGTTAAGTTTGGCTACAAATGCCGCTTCATATCGTCGCTTTCGCCAAGCTTCTGCAAAGTTCGCACATACAGACCGAGACGAACGGCGGATCTGGTCAGTTAATGAATAACGTTCCTCTACTGGAAATTTTTTTGATAGTTCAAAAAGTCGCATCGCAGCATCAAACGCTTTTTTGTATACCTCTAAATCCTCATGACTTCTAAATTTTTCTCGGCTCATCTTAAATAAATTGAGTGTGGTTTTATCCAAAGCGCGATCGCTTTGCACCCAAAGTGTAAAGCCACAACGCTTGACCAACACTTTATTCTCTCGTAAATTTACTTTTTATTAGCTATAACCCAGACTTAAAGGCTGACATAACAGCCGTACTGTAAAAGTATAGATAATCACAGTCACAGGATATTTTCAAACATCTTTCTCCCCCAGCCTCCCCAGCTTCCCCTGCTCCCCCAGCCTGCGAGGCTCGACCTCGCACTGTTCTTGCGAGGTATAGGCTGGGGGCAATCGCAACTCAGTTGCGAAGAGTAGGCTAATGAAAAAAAGAGACATTCCAGCGATTGCTATAACTTGTGATGTTGTATATAAGGCGCGCTCAAAAGCTCTGGCGGCTGGATTTCAGACTTATATCGTTGTAAGTTTCTCTGTGCTTACATTTCGACCTTGACTCACAGCTGTCAAATAGCGCGGGATCGAGGTCAAATACCGTGGTACGCGACAAATCCCTCAAACTATTGCTGTATCTAATTTCTAGCCTTTCACTCTTTTGTTAAGAAAGATGCGACTAATACATAGATCCCGGCTGAACCCCTAATGGTCGAAATAAAGTAAATAACTGTACCTTATGTAGATCTATCTCCTTGTTCCACTTCGTCTTTGGCATATATGTAGTTTTCTGGATTTGTAACTAATTAACATTTATGTTGCAATTGTTTTAGTTGTGATTTAGTTCAAAACCTTTTTAGAAAAATTCTGGTTTTAGGGAAACAATCTCTTAAAAGAGAGCTTTGAAGTATATATGTTTTTAATAACTCAGGGCAATAATCTTTAGCGATAACCAGCAAACGCGAGATATTAACAGCCAAATTATAATAGTCAGGCATATTTAGAAATGAACAGTGATAAGTCTAATGAAATGTGCCTTAGCAGCGTTTGTCAGCAGGCAGAGTCAGCACTGCAACAGAAGGTTGAGTGGCTACGACTGTTGATGGCAATAGCAACACGCATCCGCCAGAGTTTGAGTCTGGATGAGGTTTTGAAGATTACTGTAACTGAAGTACGGCAGTTTCTCCGAGCAGACCGAGTATTTATGTATCGCTTTGACCCAGACTACAGTGGCGTTGTGGTGGTGGAATCTGTTGATGAAAATTGGAAATCCGTTCTGAATGCTAAAGTCCAAGACACTTACTTTATGGAAACCAAAGGTGAGGAGTACAGACAAGGACGCATTCAAGCTGTAGAAGATATTTATATAGCAGGTCTTACTGAATGCCACTGCAATTTACTTGCTCAATTTCAGGTCAGGGCAAACTTGGCAGTCCCTATCTTGCAAGGAGAAAAGTTGTGGGGATTATTAGTTGCCAACCAGTGTACGGCACCTCGACAGTG
This sequence comes from Atlanticothrix silvestris CENA357, assembly GCF_016056295.1. GTDB lineage: Bacteria > Cyanobacteriota > Cyanobacteriia > Cyanobacteriales > Nostocaceae > Atlanticothrix > Atlanticothrix silvestris. Next base: position 18,423 of record NZ_JAECZB010000044.1, on the reverse strand, counting down.
GCAGAGGTGGGAAATTGATTTGCTTGAGCAATTGGCAACACAAGTAGGCATTGCCATCCAACAATCTCAACTGCATGAGCAGGTACAATCCGAACTTGCTGAGCGCAAGCAAGCGGAACAAAAAATTAAAGAACAAGCTGCTCTACTTGATATCACTACTGACGCAATTTTAGTCCGAGATTTCAAAAGCAAAATTTTATTCTGGAATCAAGGTGCCGAGCGTCTCTATGGTTGGCAAGCTGATGAGATTTTGGGACACAACGCCGAAAAGCTTTTGTACAAAGAAACTTCACCGCAACTAGAAGCGGCTCGTCAAGATGTCCTTAACTGTGGCTCATGGCAAGGTGAGTTAGATAAAGTAACAAAATCTGGTCAGTCCATTATTGTCGAAAGCCGCTGGACACTAATGTATGATGAAGCGTCCCAACCAAAATCTATCCTTAGTGTTGACACTGACATTACTGAGAAAAAACAACTTCAAGCCCAATTTCTCCGTACCCAGCGTTTGGAAAGTCTCGGCACGCTAGCTAGTGGCATTGCCCACGACTTGAACAACATATTAACACCAATTATGCTTTCGGCTCAAATGTTAACGCCTAAACTGACTCATCTAGATGCGCGGAATAAGCAAATGCTCTTAATTATACAAGATAACTCTAAACGTGCGGCTGATTTGGTCAAGCAAATTCTGACATTTTCACATGGTTCTCAAAGACAGGGCGTTTCTTTAGAAATAGAACCTTTACTGTTGGAAATTGAGCAAATCGTCCACAGCACATTTCCGAAATCTATCCAAATTAGGAAGAATCAACCCCAGCAAAACCTCTGGACTATCAAAGCAGATTCTACTCAAATACATCAAGTATTAATGAACTTGTGCGTCAACGCTCGTGATGCCATGCCCAAAGGCGGCACGCTGGAGATTTCTGCAAACAACTTCTTTGCTGATGAAAACTTTGCCAGGATGAAGTTTGATGCTAAGGTAGGGCCTTATCTGGTCATTACTATAAAAGATACAGGATTTGGTATTCCTCCACTCATTTTAGAGCGCATTTTTGAACCCTTTTTTACAACTAAAGAATTGGGCAAAGGTACAGGGCTAGGTCTTTCTACTGCGATTGGCATTGTCAAAAAATACGGTGGTTTTATTAGCGTGGAGAGTGTTGTAGGCGAAGGCACTCAATTCCAGGTGTACTTACCTGCTCTCAAGGAAAGCATAAACCAACGAGCAGAAATTTCTCTTTTGCCCCACGGCAATGGAGAATTGATTTTAGTTGTAGATGATGAAGCTGCCATTCTAGAAATTACTAAAACTTCCTTAGAAGACTCTAACTATAGAATTTTGACTGCTAGTAATGGCATTGAGGCGATCTCATTATATGCCCAACACAAGAATCAAATCAGCATGGTATTAATGGATATAATGATGCCCGATATGGATGGGTTAACCGCTATCGGCATCATGCAGCAAATTAACCCACAAGTCAAGATTGTTGCTATCAGCGGCATCTCAATGAGCAGCCAAGTTGCCGCACCTGCTAAGGTCGATGTTAATGTTTTTTTGCACAAACCTTACACTATCAGCCAATTATTATGTGTTATTAATAGCCTTTTGAACTCTGCGATTGAGATTTCATAATTTCACTATCTTGTAAGATGAGCATATATACGGAAACCTTGGCGTAAAAAGGGTTAAAAGTAGCCAAAACGCATTTTGCCGCCATGCGTCGCCTGAAAATCATACTCAGACTATGTTTCAGAAAAAAAATTGACTTTAATCTAAAAACCTTTTTTATGCTGATTTGATACTACTTTAGTACTAAAAAAGTACTGATATAGTGCCTCTAATTCCTGAATAGCCTTTGGGGCAACCTCTAATCGTCTTTTTTTCCATCACTCAACGAAGAGGATCGAAACACTGAACCCGATAGGATCAGTGTGAACTTCCTTGTATAAATAGATGAGAAAATGAAAAATAGTAACTTAAATTAAATCATCAATATGGATACAAAAGCTTTTAAGCGTACACTCCAACATTCAGAAAATTACAATCGTAAGGGATTTGGGCATCAAGCGGAAATCGCCACTCAACTGCAATCTGAGTATCAAAGTAACTTAATTCAAGAAATTCGCGATCGCAATTACACCTTGCAACGCGGTAATGTCACAATCCGACTAGCACAAGCCTTTGGCTTTTGTTGGGGTGTGGAACGTGCTGTGTCTATGGCTTATGAGACTCGCAAGCACTTTCCCACAGAACGCATCTGGATTACCAATGAAATCATTCATAATCCTTCTGTAAATCAGCGGATGCAGGAGATGGAAGTAAAATTTATCCCAGTTGCAACAGGACAAAAAGACTTTTCTGTTGTAGAAACTGGTGATGTAGTCGTCTTACCTGCTTTTGGGGCCAGTGTCCAAGAAATGCAGATACTCAACGATAAAGGCTGCAAAATTGTCGATACTACTTGTCCTTGGGTATCTAAAGTTTGGAATACAGTCGAAAAACACAAAAAAGGCGACTACACTTCAATTATTCACGGTAAGTATAAGCATGAAGAAACTGTTGCTACCAGTTCTTTTGCTGGCAAATATCTGATTGTTTTGAATTTGCAAGAAGCAAATTATGTAGCTAACTACATTCTCAATGGTGGGAACCGTGACGAATTTCTACAAAAATTTGCTAAAGCTTGTTCCGCAGGATTTGACCCAGACATAGACTTAGAGCGAGTTGGTATTGCTAACCAAACTACAATGCTCAAAGGTGAAACTGAGCAGATTGGCAAGCTATTTGAGCATACGATGATGCAAAAGTATGGGCCTACTGAGTTAAATCAGCACTTCCAAAACTTTAATACTATTTGTGATGCAACTCAAGAACGGCAAGATGCCATGTTGGATTTAGTACAACATGATATAGATTTGATGATTGTAATTGGTGGTTTTAACTCATCGAATACTACTCAATTGCAACAAATTGCGGCTGAACGTCAACTTCCTTCATATCACATCGATAGTGTAGAGCGAATTAAATCAAAAAAATCCATTGAACATCGGCAATTAAATGGTGATTTAGTGATCACAGATAATTGGTTGCCAAATGGTGAAATTGTTGTGGGTATTACTTCTGGTGCTTCTACACCAGATAAAGTAGTAGAAGATGTGATCGAAAAGATTTTTACATTGAAGGCTACAGCATTAATGCTTTAATAAATAGCAAATATGTAAAAACATCTGTTGTATTTGTAACTATTTGCCAAAACGGCAAGTATTCAAAAGCTAATTTTGATATATTACAGAGATTACCAAGATGTTTTTACTTGTTATATTTATGACGGGATTTAACCCCGTCTTTTTTATTGGCATTTTGGCAAGTCTTAAAAACATCGTTATGATATATTTATGAAAATTGCCAAGATTGAGCATAATTAAAGCAATTCGTGCAAAAAAGCTTGCCGATTTGATTGTTTTTATGAACTGCTCTTCTTACAACCTATAAATTTGATTCGTCCTCTTTTTACAGATTCTAAGGTGTGTTACCACTTTCAAGCTATTTAGACGGGATAAAACCCGTCTTTTCTTTTGCCTATCTAGTCGAAGTCCTACTTTTATCTGGTGAATAGGTAGGAAAATTATAGTGCTTATAGCAACGTTTTGAGGTTCCAGAGTTATTGATATATATGATTTGTTGATTAAATGTATTTATTTATACTGCAATTATTTAATATCAGTTTTTATGAGATTTGGACACATCCTAAAGGAAGATGACCAATCACTCAAATAATAGGTAAATTAATGCGGGATGTTGTTATGCACTGGATTTATAGAAGGGTTTGGCTGACTGCCAAACCTTTTTTTTTATTTGTACTTAGCAAGCCTCAAATCAAATTTTCTCTCTGGATATCAAGACTGATCACGTTGCTGCTTGATCAGTGATCCTTAAGGCTAAAAAATTGATAAAAAATAGTAAATATAAATCAAATTTTACACATTTTTTTGTGTATGAACCTCTATTTGATAAAAGTTTAAGTTCGGCAAATTGAGCTTTTTAATAAAACACAATCTTTCGCATTCAGAATTTGACTTTCAATTAAGTATAAGGAATCGTCATCCGCAAGCTTTGTAGGGGTATGATCTCTTGCTATGCGCCCTTCGGGTGACGTTCGCAAGCTCACTAACGCTGCGCTCTAAGCGTAGCTATGCCGCAGGCTTTACGCAGTCGCCTGCGGAGGGAAACCCTCCCCGAAGTTGCCACAACGCGGCGGCACTTCCTTCAAGTCGGGCATTGCCCGCCCAACGGAGTGCCTTGGGAACCCGCGCAAGGCACTTCTCTCCGCAGCGCTGTCTCACCATGCCCTATGCCCCATTCCCTCGACTAATTCCAATCCTGTTCTTCTTTTTTGCCTCGACTTTGATAAATTCCCCCAATATTATGCATCTGGCGCGTCTTCTCAAAAAGTTCGGCTTCCGTCAAACCCCACTGCTGCAAAACTTTATCTAGATCGTTTTGGATATCTCTTGCGCCTGGAAAGCCTTGATAACGAATTCGCAGTCTAGCTAATTCCGCCAAATTGTATTCTGTCGCCTCTTGAGCGAGTAAACTATTAATAGAGGGGCGATCGCGATTGTAAAGTGGATGTTGTTGATCTTTACCTCCGTGTAGTTCAGCCATACTTTATACCTTTAGTCAGATTGTTAATTCATCCAGAATTCAGAGGTAAAAGCCTGTCCATAGCGCCATAATTAATCATGACGGCAACCACACCCTAGCCCATACGGCTCTCACCACTGCCATTCAACTTTAAATAAAGATACATTATCTCTAAGAAAATACAAAAAAGTTTAAATGAGGGTGAATTTTTACTCACCCAAAGTCCAAGCAGCAAGGGAGCAAGAACCCGCTATGTTTGAACACTTCACTTCCGAAGCAATTAAAGTAATTATGCTAGCTCAGGAGGAAGCCCGTCGTCTGGGGCACAACTTTGTAGGAACTGAACAAATTCTCCTGGGACTAATTGGAGAAGGAACTGGGGTTGCTGCTAAAGTGCTGAACGAATTGGGCATTACCCTCAAAGAAGCACGTCGCGAAGTAGAGAAAATTATTGGTAGAGGTTCTGGTTTTGTACCACCAGAAATTCCTTTTACCCCCAAGGTTAAAAGTCTATTTGAGCAATCGTTTAGAGAAGCTAATAGTCTTGGACACAACTACATCAATACTGAACACTTACTCTTGGGATTAACCGAGGCGGGTGAAGGTGTCGCCGCCAAAGTCCTACAAAATTTAGGGGTTGAACTCAAGAGTGTGCGTACTGCTGTCGTTCGCCATTTAGGCGATGATGCCGCAGTTGTTGTGGGTGGTAGTAGCCCAAAACGTACCAAAGCAACAACCACAGAGGAGTTTGGCAGAAATCTGACCAAATTAGCGCAAGAAGGCAAACTTGACCCCGTAGTTGGTCGTCAAAAAGAAATTGAGCGCGCCGTCCAAATTCTTGGTAGGCGAACAAAGAACAACCCAGTATTGATTGGGGAACCAGGAGTTGGTAAAACTGCGATCGCTGAAGGTTTAGCTCAACGCATTGTTAATCAGGATGTTCCGGAAACTCTGCAAGATAAGCTAGTCATCAGCCTGGATATGGGGTCGTTAGTTTCTGGAACTCGCTTCCGGGGCGACTTTGAAGAACGCATCAAGAAAATCGTGGAAGAAGTCCGTTCGGCGGGCAATATCATCCTAGTGATTGATGAAATTCATACCTTAGTTGGTGCTGGTGGCACAGAAGGTGGCTTAGATGCTGCTAACATCCTTAAACCTGCCTTGGCTAGAGGCGAACTCCAGTGCATCGGTGCTACCACCTTGGATGAGTATCGTCAGCACATTGAGCGCGATGCGGCTTTAGAGCGTCGTTTCCAACCGATTATGGTTGGTGAACCCTCAGTAGAAGAAACTATCGATATTCTTTATGGTTTGCGTGGAGCTTATGAGCAGCACCATAAAGTAGAAATTTCTGATGCGGCTGTTGTCGCAGCAGCGCAGTTGTCAGATCGTTATATTAGCGATCGCTTCTTACCAGATAAAGCAATCGACTTGATTGATGAAGCTGGTTCCCGCGTTCATTTGCGGAACTCTCAAATTTCTAGCAACAAGGAACTGAAGCGCCAATTAATTGGCGTTACCAAAGCTAAACAAGAAGCAGTCAGACTCCAGAATTTTGACAAAGCTGGAGAACTGCGCGAAGAAGAATTAAAACTCGAAGCAGATCTCCAAGCCGAACAAACTGAGCAAACTATCAACAAACCCGTTGTTGACGAAGAAGATATTGCTCAAATCGTGGCTTCGTGGACTGGTGTACCAGTTAACAAACTCACCGAATCTGAGTCAGAGTTGCTGTTACATCTAGAAGACACACTGCATCAGCGGTTAATTGGTCAAGAACAAGCGGTTACAGCCGTATCTCGTGCCATCCGTCGTGCCAGAGTTGGGTTAAAGAACCCCAATCGTCCAATTGCTAGCTTTATCTTCTCAGGCCCCACCGGAGTCGGTAAGACAGAATTGGCGAAGGCATTAGCCGCTTACTTCTTCGGTGCTGAAGAAGCGATGATTCGGCTGGATATGTCCGAATACATGGAAAGCCATACCGTCTCCAAGCTGATTGGTTCACCTCCTGGCTACGTAGGATACGACGAAGGCGGACAACTTACCGAAGCTGTGCGGCGTAGACCATACACAGTGTTGCTATTCGATGAAATCGAAAAAGCTCACCCCGATGTGTTCAACATGTTGCTGCAAATGTTGGATGATGGACACGTTACCGATGCCAAAGGTCGGAAAGTTGACTTCAAAAACACGCTGATTATCTTGACTTCCAACATTGGTTCTAAGGTAATTGAAAAAGGTGGCGGTGGTTTAGGTTTCGACTTTGAGACTCAAGCCGATGCTAGTTACAACCGCATTCGCAATCTAGTCAACGAAGAACTAAAAGCTTACTTCCGTCCTGAGTTCCTTAACCGTCTCGATGATATTATCGTCTTCACTCAACTTTCTAAAGATGAAGTCAAGGAAATTGCTGACATCATGCTTCGCGATGTCTCCAGCCGCTTGACAGAAAAAGGCATCGTTTTAGAAGTTACAGAACGCTTCAAAGAGCTAGTAGTACAAGAAGGCTATAATCCCAGTTATGGTGCTAGACCGTTACGTCGGGCAATTATGCGCTTGTTAGAAGATTCTCTGGCTGAAGCAATGCTGTCTGGAGAAGTTAGCAATGGTGATACAGCTACTGTTGATGTTGATGATGACAATCAAGTGAGAATACAAAGTTCAGAAAAACGGGAGTTACTGTTAGCTAATGCTGGCTAATATTTCAACTAACTCACTGCATTAGATATTTTCCCCTGGTAGTAATACTAGGGGAATTTTTTATCAAAACTCTCTAGAAATTATTCCTCATTACTGAATCACTGTTTTGGCGGTGGTTTATTTGGTTCAACACTATTTAGATGTTCGGAAGAATCAGATCTGATTTCTTCTGTTTGAGGCTCACTTACTACTTTTCCTTCCCATGAATAGTTGCATATTTTACTTTGAAGTACAGAACCTAGTGTCACATTAATTGCAAAGGCGAAGGAATCTACAAAGATTATGTCCATAGCCCGATTAATCATGAGTCCCTCTTGAGCTGTTTAAGCGTCAAGTAATATTTGAAGATGTCTACACTTGGGATTATGTCTTTTCCAGAAATCTACTTTAGTTGTGCAGACTGTTACCTATAGCGCTTCTCGGTTGTGTACAGGAAAAGAGGTTAGGGGCTAGGGACTAGAGACTAGAGTGGTGTATTTACCGCTATAGCAGTCTTAAATCATTTGTAAGAAGAAATTAACCGCAGAGACTCAGAGACCGCAGAGAAAGTAATCGGAGATTTTTTAGGATTGCTATGTATTAGTTAAGGGGATAGATGACAAGCATCCATCCCCGAATAGCTGCCCAGAAAGAACCTGGAACCCTATAATCTGGTATCTATTAAACCTAGTATTAATCGAGATTTGTCTATTGTCATTGGGATAGATACGGATCTCAAAAATATTTGTGAACAAACTATACGGTTTTAAAATAAGGATGCTGAATTATGCTCTCCTTATTTCATTTTTCTACACCTTGTATGGCCAATAGTGCTGTGCCATAAGCGGCTTCTGTATTCACTGACGAAACCACTGGCACTTTTAAATATCGTTGGCGAATCGCAGTCCAGGTTTCATTTGCTGCACCACCACCAGCAGTATAAACACGGCTCAACTGGTCTGCTTGCATTTGCTGTAATAATTTATATCCTTGTGCTTCTATGCGGGCAATGCTTTCTAATAACCCATGCAAAAATTCGACAGGATTATCTGGGCGTGGTGTCAATCGTGGAGGTAAATGGGGATCATTGATGGGAAAGCGATCGCCTGGTTGCAATAATGGATAATAATTTAAGTCACTAGCTGTTGATGCATTAATCTGGCGACTGAAGCTTTCTAACTCAGTGTCTGTAAAAAAATGCTTCAGCACTGCACCCCCAGTATTAGAAGCACCTCCAGCTAGCCATAAATCGCCCAAGCGATGGCTGTAAATTCCATATTGCGAGTTTTCTATGCGGGTGCGACTTAAGAGTTTTATTACTAGCGTTGAACCTAGAGAAGTCACCGCTTCCCCAGGCAATTTTGCCCCACTAGCTAAAAATGCAGCAATACTATCAGTTGTACCAGCACATACTAAACAATCAACTGGTAAACCAAAATTAGCCGCAATCTCAGGGCGTAATTCTCCAATGGGAGTACCGGGAGGTAAAACTTTGGGTAGCTGAATCGGTATTTGCAGATTTTCTAACCATTCTGGATATTTCAACTCTTCTACGTCATAACCCAGTTTTAAAGCATTGTGATAATCGCTAATAGCCAACTGTCCATGTAGCAGAAATGCTAACCAGTCGGCTTGATGCAAAAAATATTGAGCTTCAGCAAATGAAGGTTGTTGCGACATCCACAGCAATTTGGCAAGGCTAGAGGTGGCACTCAAGACTGTATGATTAGCGGGTGCGAAGCTTCTTAATTGCTCTAACACGCTTGATCCCCGCCCGTCGTTATAAAATAAAGGCGCATCTACAGGTTTGCCAAGAGCATCAACCAGCAAGACAGTAGAAGAAGTACCATTAATAGCGATCGCCTTGATTTTTCGCCGCAATTCTTCAGGTATTTTAGTTAATAGAGTTAACAAAGCTGTCTGCCAAGCAGTTACCCAGTCAGAAACACCAGAACTTGCCCAAGGATACTTTGCTTCTGCTTGAATGCAAGCTGCATCATCAATCACTACAGCGCGTGCGCCAGAGGTACCGAAGTCGATCCCCAAATAAAAATTCATAGTTTTATAATTTTTTTTAAGAAGAATAACTAATGATTACTGGCTAAGAACTGCTTTTGTTGCATCTTGTAACAAGATATTCCACAATCTTGGCAAAACAAGGAAAAGTAGTAAACGAACGGTTCAAAATCAATTTGAAGCTCAGGAGGTTTCCCACCATGCCTATATCAGACACTCAAGTCTACATCGCTCTGGTTGTGGCGCTAATTCCAGGAATTCTGGCTTGGCGTTTAACAACAGAACTTTACAAATAACGTCACAATTCTGACATGGTGAGTGGGGCGTAAACAAAAGCGCTGCACTCAAGAACAACAGCCAGGCTAAGCCTGGTTGTTGTGTTCATAAAATCAAAGATGTAATGTGACAAAGATTATTCTACGTACGCAGTAAACGCAAGTATAAGAAATTACTGTTTTACATAAAAATTACTTAAACAAATTACAACTCAACAAGGCTAAAGCAAGATTGCAATTAGCTAAAAATTTTTGTTATTTGGTCAGTAGTGATACAACTTTCAACTTCCGTAGCAGACATTAAGCAAGTTGAAGACAGTAACGACAAAGATTTTTTGGCGTGCGATGGAATACATTGAAAATCCCCAAATATGGGAAAACTTTAAAGATTTTTATATTGGCAACTAATTGTGATTACACTTGTAAAACACAACATTAGAATTGACAATAACTGTTAAAAGACTATAATCCTGGCAGACTAGGTGCTATTGCCAGAAGCTGGTGGCAGAACCAGTTACGTAAGTATATTGCGTTATTTTTTTAAAATTGCTGCATACGTATAGCAATTTCCTAAAAATGAAGTAATATGGCAGCTAAATCAAGTTGTAATTAGCGCCAGTAAGCTCTTCAAGGTATTTATATTCAATCAGCGAGTCTCTTTTTAGCATCATGAACGCGATCCAACCATCTAGACCCCCGCTACAACCTATACAAAAACGTCGAGTTATTCCTCGGCCAAAGCGGCATCTGCGCCAACGCTCTTACCAAGTAATGGCAATGGAAAGTACAGTCAAGATAGTGGTTAATTTTGCAATCTCAGCAGCAGCTATATCTGCCTTAATGCAACTTTTGCCTTATCACTGGTCACAACAAGACAAGTTGCGAGAAATCCGTACTGAAGTTAAGCTGACGGAAGGACGCGTCAATAGTTTGCAGGCTGAATTTAGTCGTAACTTTGATCCGAGTCAAACTAAAAGCATTATGCAGGAACAAGGATACCGATTTGACCCTAATCAGCGTCAGATTGTGTTGATGGATCAAGATGGTAAGGAAATCGAAGCATCAAATTCATCACCCTAAGTGGACTTACAACTAAAAAATGTCCAATATTTGTAGAAGCAGGGGGAGTAAGAAAAATAGAATCTGAATAAATTGGATAGCTTGTTTTTTGGAGTTCCCTCAAGAAAATAAATATTAAATTAAGGATTTCGGATTATTTTAGGTTGCTCATAATTATGAATAAATATAACCAGAGTATTTATTTTTACAAAGTAGTTCTAGTATATATAGAACGCTCCCCAAAGATGTAAAAAATACAAGTTTGTCCTTGTAAGGGCAATTTATGAATTGCTCTTACGGATATGTTGGAGAAATTTTAATATTATTTCTCTTGGCTTTTCATCAGACATAACAAAGCTTGCCAAGACATTTGAATCTAAATTTGGTAGAAATTCACTTTTTGATATTGACTCATATTTATTACCACGCAGATAATATAATGAAAACTGATGGTTCTGCCAAAACCAAACCTCTGGTACTTCTAAACCTTGATAGATGACTAAATCATCAATTCCCCCACTTGTCACAACCACTTCAATAGCAAGATCGGGAATAGATTTTTCAGAGTTAAAACAATAACATTCATTTGGTTCTATTCCTCTAGCAGCTGTTTGTTTTCTAAAAGTAGTTGAACCTAGAGGATAAAAATCAATACCTATTTCTAAAAAATGGGCTTCTACCAATAAAGCAATAATCTTTTTATTAAATTCATGACGACGGCTAGGGGACATTATTTCTAAAGTACCTTCTAAATATTTCAAGCGATAATGAGAATTATTTGGAAACCTTGTAATAGCGTCTCATATATATCCCAGCTAATCCCATTCATCAATAAAATTTGGTCAGAGTCAACATTTTTTAATGCTGACTGACTCATTAACTCTTCTAGACGGTTAAACTTTTCTAGTAAACCTAACATTATTACTGCTCCAAAATTGGTTTTATCTAGGGCTTGCTATCCAAAATGGACACTAATTTGTTAACACGACAAATAATTAGTCAATCGACATAATCAATCCAAATTCTTTAACCCAACTGCAATTTTACTGTGTTTCTCAATTTGCCCCATGACTTGTTTAGCACGTTGAATTACTACCGCAGGTAAACCCGCCAATCTTCCCACTTCAATACCATAGGATTTATCAGCGCCTCCCGGTTGGACTTGGTGCAAAAAGATAATTTGGTCGGGCAATTCTTTCACCGTAACCTGATAATTAGCCACGTTCGGTAACATCCCAGCCAGTTCGTTTAACTCGTGGTAGTGAGTAGCAAAAATTGTCCGCGCCCTCAAATCTACTGCTAGATATTCTGCTACAGCCCAAGCTATCGAAAGTCCGTCAAATGTTGCTGTTCCTCGGCCAATTTCATCTAATAACACCAATGACTTGGAAGTGGCATGATTGAGAATATTTGCTGTTTCATTCATCTCTACCATGAAGGTAGATTGACCGGTTGCCAAATCATCAACAGCACCTACACGAGTAAAAATGCGATCGCATACTGCCAATTTAGCAAACCTAGCTGGTACAAAACTACCAGTTTGCGCCATCAACTGAATTAATCCCACCTGACGTAAATAACAACTTTTACCACTAGCATTCGGCCCGGTAAGGATAACTAAATCGGGGTTGTCAGTTGCTGTTTCCACTGACAACTGACCACTGACAACTGACTCTTGACCTAATTGAGTCGAATTTGGTACAAAGAAGCCCGCAGGTAAAGATTGTTCTACCACCGGATGACGACCATCAACAATTCCTATTTTCCGCCCTGATAGCATTTCTGGACGACAGTAACCTTGCTGCACCGCTAACTCAGCCAAGCCACACAAAACATCCGCCGCCGCTACTGCACGGGAAAGATTGCGAATGACATCTGCTTGTTGTCCTACTTCTTCGCGCAAGGCTGTAAAAATTTCATATTCCAATCTATTTAAATCATCCCGTGCCGTGAGAATCCTAGCTTCGCGTTCTTTCAACTCTGGGGTAATGTAACGTTCTTCATTTGTTAGGGTTTGTTTGCGGATGTAGTTAGTTGGTACTTGGTCAGCTTTGGCACGGGAAATACTAATGTAATAACCAAATGTTTTATTAAATCCTACCTTCAAGTTGGGAATTCCCGTCTTTGCCCTTTCGTCAACTTCTAAATTGGCAATCCATTGTTGATCTGCTTCTACAGTTGCTTTTCTCTCGTCCAACTGGGGATTAATTCCTGGACGAATTAATCCGCCTTCTTTGATGTGTATGGGTGGCGATTCCACAAGATGGACGTGTAATTTTTGTGCCAATTCTGACAAAATCGGCGGCACTTTCTGCAAAGCTTTGAGGAAGGGAGAATCGGCATCAGCCACTAAGTGGGCTAATTCTGGTAAGCGTGAGAGAGAATCTGCCAAAGCCGCTAAATCTTTAGCGTTAGCAGTACCCGAACCTGCACGTCCTGTCAGCCGTTCCAAGTCATAAATTTGACGCAACAACTGCCGCAAATCCTGACGCAGAGGTGTATTTTCTATCAGTTCTTGGATGGTATCTTGCCGTGAGCGAATACCTTTAATATCGAGTAGTGGTTGCAGTAACCAGCGCCGCAACGCCCGACTCCCCATAGCTGTGCTAGTTCTATCTAATGCCCATAGCAGAGAACCATGAAAAGTGCCATCACGGACTGTTTGGGTAATTTCGAGGTTGCGGCGGGTTTGGTGGTCAACAATTAGATAATCGGTGGTGGTATAGGTGCGTAGCCTCTGAAGACAGACTGGATTTTCTTTTTGTGTATCTTCCACATATTCTAGAAGACCGCCAGCAGCCCGGACGGCTAGAGGAAGATGATCACAACCGAGTCCTTCGAGCGATCGCACTTTAAATTTCTGCAATAATTTAGGTCTAGCTTCACCTTGAGAAAAGGGAACTTGCGATCGCAAACTATAGCAAAATGATGGTGGCAAACACTGGGGAAGATGGGGCGAAGTTTCTCCAGGACGCAGCAAACTACCCAAATCGGGAGCATTACTAGGAACCAACACTTCCGAAGGTTGCAAGCGCATTAATTCTTGGGTGAGGTGTTCTAAATCACTGCCTTGAGTGGTGAGAAATTCACCTGTGGAGATGTCTGCATAAGCTAAACCCCAATGATTTGCGGCAATGACCACAGCCGCCAAGTAGTTATTACGACTGGATTTGAGCATTCCCTCTTCTAGCAAAGTACCAGGGGTAAGAATGCGCGTTACCTCACGCCGCACCAATCTCCCAGCAGCTTCTGATGCATCTTCTACTTGGTCACAAATCACAACTGCAAAGCCTTTTTCGACTAGCAGCGTCGTGTAGCGTTCCCAAGAGTGATGCGGTACACCAGACATTGCCACTCGTCCTTGTTCCCCAGCTTGTTTGCTAGTCAGGACTAATTCCAATTCTTGCGCTAAGGTGACAGCATCTTGAAAATAGCATTCAAAGAAATCTCCTACCCGATACAACAACACCGCGTGAAGATATTTATCTTTCGTCTCGACATAGTGCAAGTACATTTGACTGAGCTTGCTGCGGTCTACCTGTCGATGGTCTGTGATAAATTTATTAGCATTATTAGGTTTAGTGGGTTCTGTTGCAGAGTCAGAAGCGGTCATAGATGCTAGGAGTTACGCACGGGAAAGCCACAATACTCGATGATAACGTGATGTGAAATTTAAGGGGCGATCGCTCAAGAATTTTTATTGTTCTTCAGGGTAGCTGGTTAATACACCCATTTTTGCTGTTAGTGTGGTGAAAAGGCGATCGCAGTATGGCGAAGCTTCACGAACCCTAGTTGCATTCAACAATGCTAAAAGCTTTGGAGCGTGTCTTGTTTTATGATATTTGCCCTTCTCTGTGTTGCGAGTAGCTGCCTCAAGTAATACTTTTAGAGTAGCTTTAGAAATTGTTTCTACACTACGATATCGTGCTATTGCCTGAAGTATTCCATCTTCCCTGAATTCTTCACTATAAAACTCTCTTAAAGCATCAATATCAGCAATAAACCATGCTTTCATTGTTTGTACCATTAGATGGCACTGCTCATTTTCAAAATTAACTGCATCTAAAATCCAAGGATGATCTTCTATTCTATTTCTCAAATGTTCCCAAGGTGTAACAGTAGAAAAAACTGGAGATTCAGCATCAATTAATAAAACATTGAAAGCTTCTGGTTGAGACTCTAAAGCCGTTTTAAAATCTTCATAAGCATCACGCCGGGAGCCGCCGCACATAACGGGAAATATTTTCATGTTTTCACTAGCAATATCATACAGACATTCACTTGCATAAAAAAGAAAGTTTTCTAATCGCAGAGTGCGGATAAATCTTTTACCTTCCATTAAATTTTCCTATTTAGCTAATCATCTATATTTTATGAATGTCATACGTCTTAGTAACTATGCATAGAAAATATACTATATCAATGATAACTTGATGTTACAGATGAGGGGCGATCATTCACGAATTTTTTACCCTTCGTTGAGATTATTGGCTGACACACCTATTTTTATTGTGAGTGTGCGAAACAAGCGATCGCATGATCAAAACTCACTAAATATCTTGGTAAGCTTTCCCTTTCTACAGATACTCTGTTACTTTTGGGCAGCAATTAGGGAAATATAAGTTTGTAACTAATAATTGACTTTGTAAATATCTGCTGTTCAGGATTCTACCAGAAATATTAAACCAAGAGGCAAGGATTTAGAATATGCTGGCGATGCATGGCATGGAAAATGCTAGTGAACTGAACCTGCAATTGAACTCTACTTTACAGGAACTACCACTTTGGAAGGTTTACATTGAGGTAGATTGTCCGGCGGATAAATTAGCGACACTCTTTCAGCAAGAGCCTTTGCTACCAGGAATTATCTTGACTAAAAATCAGCAATATGTAGGGATGATTTCGCGGCAAAGATTTTTTGAGCAGATGAGCCGGCCTTATAGTTTATCACTGTTTTCTAAACGACCTACGGCAAATCTTTACAACTTTCTCCAGATGGCAGGAATTACACTTTCGGAGGATACATCTATTGTTGAAGCTACTCAGATAACCTTGCGACGACCACCCCAAGTTGTATATGAACCGATTGTAGTCAAAACTCTGTCTGAAATATATAAATTAGTCGATTTTCATCAGTTACTTTTAGCCTATTCTCAAATTCATGTCTTAACACTAACTCAATTACAACAAGTAGAAGAACAATCGAGAATTGCTAAAGCTGGCTTTCGTGATCTTCAGCAGAACTATACTCGATTAATTCAAAATGAAAAAATGGCTGCCTTGGGACAACTGGTTGCGGGTATTGCCCATGAAATTAACAATCCTGTCAACTTTGTAGCTGGTAATATTGTCCATGCCATTGAATATAGTCAAGATTTGCTCCAACTCATCAGATTGTACCAAAAATGCTATCCTGAGCCAGCAAAGGAAATTCAAACTGCGATCGCTGACATTGAATTGGATTTCTTAACCAATGATCTTCCCCATCTTTTGGCTTCTATGAAGGTTGGTACTGAGCGCATTGAGCAAATCATTCTTTCTTTACGAAATTTTTCTCGTCTCGATGAATCTGAGAAAAAAATTGTTGATATTCATGAAGGTATTGATAGTACCTTGTTAATTTTAAAAAGTCGTTTTAAAAATCACGATATAGGTCAAAGCATTAACATTATTAAGGAATATGGAGATATTCCCTTAGTAGATTGCTATGCTGGACTACTAAATCAGGTGTTTATGAATATTTTGGCGAATGCTATTGATGCTCTAGAAGAGTCATTAGTGAGCCAAATGCCTTACAATAAACACCTGACAACTCCAAATCCCCAAATTTCCATTCGCACTGAACATTTTAATAATCAACAAGTAGTTATTCGGATTATTGATAACGGCCCAGGAATTCCAGAGAGTATACAAAAACGATTATTTGATCCATTTTTCACTACCAAACCCGTAGGTAAAGGAACTGGATTAGGCTTATCTATCAGCTATCAAATTATTGTCGAAAAACATGGTGGTCAGCTACAGTGCATATCTGCCTTGGGAGCAGGAACTGAATTTGTGATTACAATTCCAATTCAGCGTAGTAGTCTGTCGCATTAATTCTGATAGGTGAATCAAATTTCAATTTATCTTCTTCCTTCTTCCTTTGCGCTCTACCCTTCGGAGAACTCGAAGAGTAGCCTCTGACGCGTCTATGCGTCTTTGGCGGTTCGTTCTCTTAACCCTCAAATTTAATGCGGTGAACCACTAGTGGTCTATCTCATTAGTTCTGCTGGGTTCGTAGTAAGCACTTTAGTGCTTAATATTCAGGACTAAAGTCCTGACTACGAACTTATTTATTATCCCCTTATCCCTTATGAGACAGACCACTAGTCCGAAAATTGTTTGCTTAACTGAAAACCTGCAAATCTGATCCAGATTATCTTAGAATTTACCTTGTTGCTGTATGACTGGAAGGAAAGCCCAAAATGTCTGAAGAGTTCTCTACTGAAATTAGCTCGCGCATCTGCAAACACATGAACGAAGATCATGCTGATGCGGTGATTATTTATGCTCAAGCTTTTGGTGGTGTCACAAATGCAACGGCATCACAGATGTGTTCGATTGATTCTCAGGGGATGGATTTAACGACACAAGTGAATGGAGAAGTTGTACCAGTTCGCATTGAATTTGATCATGTTTTGGTAGATGCAGAAGATGCTCATCAAACTTTAATTGCAATGGTGAAGCAGGCGCGGATTAAGGCGAAGTAAAAATTCGTCTTTTGATAACAATGAGCGCTTAATTTGTTGGTATAACGTCATCACAGCTAAAAGAAAATTGGATTATTCGTGGCATTCTAAATATTACGTCAGCGTTCTTGAAACACAAATAAAATATTTATAGTTTGTTATGCAACCTCCTTTCCCACTTGCTGGTTTAAGCATTCTCGTAGTTGAGGATGATGATGATAGCCGCTTTTTCATTACTACTGTGTTAGAAGCAGATGGGGCCACTGTCGTAGCAGTTCCATCAGCAGTAGCAGCATTGAAAGTGCTACCTGAATTGCAACCCGATGTCTTAGTTAGTGATATAAGTATGCCTGGAGAAGATGGCTACAGCTTGATTCGCAAAATACGTGCGCTAAAACCAGATGTTGGCGGACGAGTTTTAGCCATTGCCTTAACAGCGCATGGCGATCGCGAGAGTTGTGTTCGCGCCTTGGAATCGGGTTTTCAGACTCATGTATCTAAACCAGTTGATCCAAAAGACCTAGTTGAGATTGTCGCTAATTTGGTTGCTTGTTGTAATTGGTAATTGTGAAACAGCTATTACGTTATAAATAACTACATTTATTTGCATTTCTACGTCAATTGATAGATGTAAAAAACATACTTTCGCACAATTTAATAGAGTGAGATTGGGAGCATCTCACTTTTTGAAGAAAGGTCAAACAGATAAGAATCCATTGAGGTAGGCACAACGATGGGCAAGGACTTGAGGTACATTTTCCTGTTTCCACTGCGCTCCAGATATCTTAGTTCGACGGTCAACCCGTTTAACAGCAGATTCAACCGACCCAGACCCAATTGAACAAATCTCTTCAGCTTGATGGTACTCATAATTAATAATGCGATCGCGATGCTTATCAAGGTAACGACAAAAATTTTGGGCGTGTTTACCTTTGTAATGAGCAAATAAAGCTTTAGTCTCCTCAACTTGACCCTTCCAAAGAAAAGCTTGCGCTTGTTTCAAGCGTTTTAG
>NZ_JAECZB010000043.1 GCF_016056295.1 Atlanticothrix silvestris CENA357 | reverse complement strand
CTAGCATAGTATCCAGTAAATAGCTGTTCCTAAAAATAGTTGAGCTTATTGAGAATAAAATCAGTAACTTCTATATCAGTCAATTATTGACTTTATTCTCAACTAATGGTTGATAGTTTATTTTAGCCATAGCTCAGTAATCCTTTGTTGACAAGGCTTCTAGCCTCTAAAATCCGTCGAACTCACGTTAATTTAAAAGGAAAAAGACGATTTCTAAGTAAATAGTCAATATCAAGTAATATTTACTACTTTTTTATCAGGTTTCTAGAAGCGTCTATTTAAGGCGTAAGCAGGTGAAAATCATAAAAACGACAAAACCTTGTAAAAGTCGAAAATGCCTGAACTGACTGAATAGCTTAGATTACAAGCTCTGTAAGGCTTAATTAAATTTTTGGTTCAAAAATGAGCGAACGGACAGAATTAATGTATTAAGTATAAAAAAGAAAAACGTAGACGCGTCAGCGGCTACTCTTACGAGTTCTCCGAAGGAGTACCCGCAGGGTACCGCCAAGGACACAAAGAAAGAAGTTAAAAGGGTTTGGCGTAGCTTTACAAAAAATGGTAGGAGCTAACTAAGTTCACAAATCAAAACTGCTACATTATAATCTCCTTTCAATTATCAACATCCGTCGATAAGATAACCAGCCACAAATAACCATTACCATAGCAAAAATTAACAAAAACCAAAAATGTGATGTGATATCACTAATTTTATTACCTTTTGCTGAGACTCCAACTAAAGCTTCATTCATGTGAAAAATCGGATTATATTTGGCAATATTAATTAATGTTTGGGGAAACAACGAACTTGGTAAAAATGCTCCACCTAAAATTAATAAAGGAACTCCAAAAGCCGCTACTAATGCATTAACATCTTCGATTCGGCGAGCTAATTGTGTACCTAAAATAAAACCTAAACCAACGTAAGCGACAATACTCATTAAGATAATTGTGAGTCCTAATAAAATCGAACCCTGGAACGTAGCACCCCAAAAAGCAGCAACAGTATAAACCAAGATTGTTTGACCAATGCCAATGCAACTATGAGCCAGAAAAATTCCTAAAAAATAGGATGTACCACTCAAGGGAGAGACAAAAAGGCGTTTGAGGGTTTGTTGTTCTCTTTCTGCAACTACAGTTGCTACACTACCGCCCAAACAGCTAAAAAACAATGCTGCGCCTACCAAACTTGAGGGTGCAGCATATTCAAAAGCCACAGCCATTGATAGTTTTGCTCTTTCTGCCAAAATAAATCCACTGAGGATTAATACTGATATGGGGAAAATACTCCAAAAAATTAAGCTGCGTCTGCGGCGTAGCAATTCAATTAGTATCCGCTGAGTTACTGCTATAGTTTCACGCCAATACTTCATAATTTGAGTCCATCTAACAAAACAGAAATCATTTCATTGACTATCATTTCCCCAGAAACAGCACCAGGTCTAGTATTGACAAAGGGGATGCTCTCCATCACAGACAAAAATAATCCGGCTAGCAATTGGGGACGAGTGTTTCTGATCTCACCTCGCTCTTGTGCTTGAGCAAAAATCTGCCGAATGAGTTCAAAAATAGACTTTTCAAAGGCATTTGACAGCCTTGTGACATTTTCCTCGCTCAAGCAAGGCATATCTGTGTGTACCATGCTTAAAAAATAAATCGGAGGCTGAGAAAGAAACCATGCAGCAGTTGCATGTAGCTGCGATCGCAAATCATCACAATCTTGATCAATCGCCTGCTGTAAACCGATGCGATGGCGCTCAAACAAGCGCTCTGTCACCGCCACAAAAAGTTGTTCTTTGCTAGAAAAATGATAATATAACGACGCTTGACGGATTCCTACCTCACAAGCTATGTCCCTCATCGTGACTGCATTGTACCCTCGTGTACGAAATAATCGTTCTGCTTCATCTAGAACGCGATTGCGTCCACTATAAGAGACTTCTTTTGGAGAGCTGCGATCATCTGGCATCCCCAAACCTACCTAACGCTTAGTAGTCAATTATTCAATAATATATTAAACTGTCAATTAATTAATTCAAATTTTGCTAATTTATGTTGGACTTAGATCGAAATGTCTACATGAAAGTTGCTATTATCATATTTTTAAAATCTATAGTTATTACTTGACAAATTTTCTAAAATCTGCAATAGATTCGTTGCAAATGCAGACAAACACAGGAAAATACTCCGCAAAACCTACTAGCTGACAGTAATCATTTCGAGCTACTGCTTAATCGTGAACAGTTATTTTTTTAATCATGAGCCAACTATTTACCTTGCCAGAATTATCTACTATCTCCCGTCGCACAGTACTTAAAATACTTGGTATTGGTGCGATCGCTGGAGTAACAGGATATTCTCGGTTTACTAAACCACAACCTACAGTATTTCAACCAGATACTCTCAATTTACCAAGTTTACTGAATCAAGAAAAAAGTGTTGTAGTTATTGGGGGTGGTTTAGCAGGTTTAGCTTGTGCTTATGAATTGAGTCAACGGGGTTTTGTAGTCACACTTTTAGAAAAGTCTCCTCAACTAGGTGGCAAAATCGCTAGTTGGCAAATAGAAGCAGCTGGTGAAACCTTTATGATGGAACATGGTTTTCATGGCTTTTTTCCCCAGTACTATAACTTGAAAAGTATAGTTGCAGAATTAAAAGCCGATGATAACTTTAAATCATTAAATTTTTATTCTGTTGTTTATCGTGATCCTAAATATCAACCAGAGATATTTCGCCCTAGTAGTTCGGCATTTCCTTGGAATATTATTGATTTAGCGATCGCTTCTCCCAATCGCTTTCAATGGGGAATTAATCTAACTAAATTCAAACATTTACAAGTATTTCAAGCAATTACTGGCTTTCAAAGAGAAAAGAATTATCGAAGGTTTGATCATATATCAGTAGCTGATTGGGTAAAAACCGAATTTCCGCAGGGTTTATATGACTTATATTTTCTCCCCTTTGCCAAATCCAGCTTGAATGCACCAGATGTAATGAGTGTAGGAGAACTCATGCAGTTCTTTCACTTTTATTTTTTTGGTAATCCAGAAGGGCTAGCTTTTAATGGCACTAAAGACGATATGGGAACAAGTTTAGTGCAACCTATAGTTAAAGCTATTCAAAATAATGGGGGTAAAATTATCACAGGTGCAAATGTAAGTGAAATATCTGCCGTAGAAGGTAAGATTGATAGACTTAAATATTATATTGGTAGTAATAAAAATAATATTCCTTTTTGGGTAAAACAAAATTCGATTATTGATAGTGAAAAAATAGAATATTTCGGCTCAGCTGATGAAATGTTTGCGATTAAATCTGGCAGTAAAGAAGCAATTTCTTTGACTTGTACTCACCAAGGCTGCACTGTAAAAATGGCAACAGACGGTAAGTTCCATTGCCCTTGTCATGGAGCAGTTTTTGCTGCTGATGGTAAAGTGTTAAAAGGCCCTGCTCAACGAAATTTATCTAAATATCAAGTAGCGCAAAAGCAAAATAATGAGTTGCAACTGGTAGGAGTAAATCAGGAATCAGCATTACCAGAGACAATTCAAGCAGATTATTATGTCTTTGCGACCGATGTACCGGGAGTACAACAACTATTTAAACGAGTTAGTGGTAATGTCAATCCAAAAGTGCGATCGCAGGTAGAAGATTTAAGTATTGCCGATCCTTTTGCTGTTTGTCGTTTTTGGTTTGACCGCGATTTTGTCTGGGAACAAAGCAACTTTACTTCTTTGTCAGGCTATAAACTAACTGATAGCATCACCCTTTATCACCGCATTCAAGAACAATTCATTGATTGGGCACAACGCACTGGTGGTAGTGTTGTTGAGTTACATGCTTACTGCTATAAAGAAAAAGAATTTCCTAACCAAGAAGCTTTACTCACAACTTTTGCTAATGAATTATATGAAATTGTGCCTGAGTTAAAGCAAGCAAATCTACTGCATCGAGAATTAGTCAATCAAAAAAACTTCTCTGGATATCCACCAAATAGTTATGCAGAACGTCCAGAAACTAGTACCAGTATTTCTAACTTAATGTTTGCCGGTGATTGGGTAAAAATGCCTTTTCCTTGTGGATTAATGGAACGCGCTGTTAGTAGCGGTTTATTAGCAGCCAATGAAATTTTATATCGAGAAGGTTTGCAGAGGCGATCGCTTTTATCAGTAAATCCAGAAGGGTTGTTACAAATTTAGAACTAGCCCTTTCAAGGTGATTGATAAAATCTCTTTTTTCTCTCTGCGCCCTCCGCGCCTCTGCGATTTTAAATTAATTTAACCACAGAGGCGCAGAGAGAAGTTGCGTGCGCGGGTTCCCCGCGTTGTTGAACAAACTTCTCCTATCGGAGACGCTGCGCGAACGGAAGAACACAGAGGTAATCTGAATTACCAGTAAATGAGTTCACACTAAATCAGGGAACACCTCTTGCACAGCAGGATGTACTAGGTGATGATTTCGCACGTTCACACCTTTGGCTAATGCTGGGTTAACTTCTAATGCCTTGATGCCCAGATTTGCTAATTGCACAACGTAAGGTAATGTGCTGTTGTTAAGTGCTTGGGTTGATGTCCAAGGTACTGCCCCTGGCATATTGGGAACGCCATAATGCACTACGCCTTCTTCAACATATACTGGGTTGGTGTGGGATGTGGGATGTAAGGTTTCTACGCAACCGCCTTGATCAACCGCAACATCAACAATTACAGAACCGGGATGCATAAGTTTGACCAATTCGCGCGATACTAGTATCGGCGCTCTACGTCCTAAGACTAAAACTGCACCAATGAGTAGATCGGCTTCTTTGACCGCTGTTTCTATATGGGCAGAGTTGCTGTAAAGTAATTCGACTCTGGAGCCAAATAAAGTTTCTAGGTAGGATAAGCGATCAACATCCACATCTAAAATTTGTACGGTAGCACCCATACCTACAGCGATTTTAGCTGCTTCTGTACCGACAACGCCGCCGCCTAAAATTACTACTTTGCCTGCTTTGACTCCAGGGACACCGCCTAAAAGTACACCTCTGCCACCTTGTTGCCGTTCTAAAAATCTGGCCCCAAATTGTACTGCGAGCCGACCAGCAATAACGCTCATAGGGGTGAGCAAAGGTAGTTTGTTAGCACCAGGTTGTTCTACAGTTTCGTAGGCGATCGCACAAGTGCCACAATCAATTAGATGCTCAGTTAGTTTGCGATCGGCTGCTAAGTGTAAATAAGTAAACAATACCTGCTCTTTTTGTAAAAAATTATATTCTGTATTTAAGGGTTCTTTAACTTTGACAACTAACTCCCGATTCCAAGCCGCTTCTGGTGTGGAGACAATCTCCGCCCCAGCTACTTTATAGTCATCATCTGTAAATCCAGCACCGCTACCTGCTTGTGTCTGGACAAAAATGCTATGACCATTTTCCCGTAGCACCCGCACACTAGAAGGACTCAACCCCACCCGAAATTCCTGATCTTTAGTCTCCTTAGGAACGCCGATTTCCATGTACTGCCTCTGATGATTTTTTGTTCAACTTTAGCCTGCCAGCATTAGACTGGCACTTCCGTATTCAGGGTAACAAAGCCCTTCGGGCTGGGAAGAGGGAAAAAAATTAGCCTTGAATTAACGTTGAAGCCATACTTTGTCCCAAATACTTATTATCTCAAGGTAATTAAACATCCTGGCAAAGTTTGTCCCTGTTGCCCATTCCCTATTCACAGTTCCCTTTCATTGCATATCACTCTAACTTTTAAAACCCATAAGCAAAGCTGCAAACTCCTACACTTGACTATTACCTCAGGATTTCTACAATATATAAAGAATAATTACAATTTGTGAAAAAGCGTTTGTATAGCTTTTTGTCAGGACACTGTTGCTAAATTGATCAAGCTATCTTGGCACTCCAGCAACATAATCGGCTACAAATTGCCGAAGTTCTAACTAAAGGAAGCATCCGCACCTTGCGGAAACGCTTACAGAGTTCTCATTGACAAATCCTGTTTGCCAAAAAAAGGTTCCTTAAAAATGACACAACCACAACCAACAATTACGCCCAAACTAGAAGAGCCTAAATTTGGCTTCAATGAATATGCTGAACGATTGAATGGTCGAGCTGCAATGATTGGCTTTGCCCTAATGGTGGTGATTGAATACGTCACCAATCAAGGCGTGCTATCATGGCTCGGTCTGAAGTAGTGCCTTCAGAAACCATAAGCGTACAAGTTGTAAGCTAGTAATTAGAAGAGTTTTAACCAGTTGGAATACCCAGCTGGTTTTGACTGTATAAAATAATAGCGAACTACCTTGCACTATTTACCGTCTGAATAACTATGAACCACACCAGAGAGTGTCAGTGTTCACTTAAACTTGCAATTAACACACGCAAGAGGGTAAATAACCACACTTTCTACTCCACTGAAGAACATTATAATATTTGGATGTTTCTTCATTTAGAAGGTCAACTCTCAGGTAAGGTATTCTCGATAAATTGACACAAAAGGTGATTTGGAAAAACCAAGCTGTGATGAATGCTGTATTACCTCGTTTTTTGAAGTCAACCTACAGGAAAGAACCACTAGTCAGTGTATTAATAACGATGGGTGTAGTAGATGCCCTGATTGGTGGATTAGATGATAGCTGGTCATTGTTCGCTTTTGGCTTGGGTACGGCAGGCGTAACCCTTGTCTTCAAGTTGTGGCGTACCCAGCAACGTCGTCCTATACCAGAGGAGCCTGTAGTGCAACATTACTTGCCCTCTCGTTCATCTAGTCCTACTCTACCCATGCTGACTATTTCTAAGAAAAAAGGAACTAGGGACTAGAGTGATGTATTTCATCTGTATAAAATTGCCATAACATCGGTTAAGTGGTGTTTAGTTATCCTGAAGGCAAACTTCAAAGGCTAATCACCTTTGTAGCGATGTTAGTAGCGTCATCCAAAGAATCGGGTCTTTAGTCCTGAAATCCTTTACTCACTTACTTAGCTAGTGTTGGTGAGTTACAACGTATGAAAAGTTAATTGGCATAAATATTCTAAAAGTGAGGAAAACTTGTGAGGAGTGAGGGAAAAGGTGATGGAGATAATTCCGTACTACGCCCGTATATGATCCTGGTATTGATGTCAGCAATAGCCTTTCCGTTCACTATTTGGCAAGGATTTGGTATTAATGTTGCTCATGCTGCTCCAGAAGTAACACCAACCTTTCCTAATCGAACCAGCTTTGCCGATCCCCAAGTACTTTACTCTCTTCTCGGACATAAAGGAACTGTTAAATCCTTGGCTTTTAGCCCAAGTGGCAAAGTTCTGGCTAGTGGTGGTGCTGACAACGAGGGCGTAATTCGTTTGTGGAATCTGGAAACTGGTAAAAAAGCGGGGAATATCAGCAAAGCACATAAAACAGCTGTGGAATCTTTGGTAATTTCGCCAGATGGTCAAACCCTAGCTAGCTGTAGTAATGACAACACAATTAATCTTTGGAATCTGAACAATAATAAGTTTAGCCGTTCCTTTGTAGGACACACCAGTAATGTGTTGTCTTTAGCTGTATCTCCCGATAGTAAAATTCTTGTCAGTGGTGGTTTAGACGGAATCCGGTTATGGGATCTGCTCCAACAGCGTCCACTGGCTACTTTAGTACGCTTTGATAACTCTATTCATACAGTAGCAATTAGTCCTGATGGTCAAACTGTAGCCAGTGGTGACTATAAAGGTGTAATTAAGTTGTGGAACTTAAGTACTGGTAAATTAATCAGTGAATTTGCTGCCCATACTAATGTTGTCACGGCTGTAGCTTTTACACCAGATGGACAAACCTTAGTTAGTGCTAGCCGCGATCGCACTGTTAAACTTTGGAATATTAACTCAAAAACCCCAGCTACTACCCTCACAGGACACGATAATTGGGTGAATGCTATAGCCATTAACCCCAATGGACAAACTCTTGCTAGTGCTGGTAGAGATGGTATTAAGCTGTGGAATTTAACTACAGGTGAGTTAATAAGTTCATTTAGAGGGCATACCGATTGGGTAAGTGCGATCGCTTTTAGTCCCGATGGTCAAACTTTAGCTAGTGGTGGCTATGATGGCAGAATTAATATTTGGCGCAATCAGCCCCTACAGGGAATTAAAAATTAGAAATTAACCCTTCGACTACGCTCAGGGTTAAAAATTAACATCCCGTCAGCCGAGATGAAGAAGTATTACTCTCAAGAAACACATTGCGTTGAGTCAGAAATGGGGGTGAGTTCTAAACCAAAAGCCAAAGCTTTTTTCTTAAGGTTATTAACTACCCGTTCTCGATACCGTTGCTCATAAGCATCAACACCAGGGTCAATAAATTGATCGCCAGAAGTCCAAAGGCGATAAAAAATACGTGCCAATTTATGAGCAGCAGCAGTAATAGCTTTGGGCGCACCCATTTTGGCCTGCCAATCAAGGCTTTTCAGCCTGCGGAGGCAGCCTTCCCTCCGGGAAGCCGCTACGCGTCCTGTCTGTGTAGCCGCGACTTCTAGTCGTCTGGTGCAAGATATAAGTTACCCACTTTTAACCACCCAAATACTTGCTCTGCTGTTAATATCAGGTCAACTCCTTCTAGGACTCGAAGTTGCTGACCTCCTCTACAAACATTAAGTTCTTGTTGCGGAGCAAAAATCAAAATAGAGTAATCATCTGGATCAAGCATCCATCCCAGCTTACAACCGTGCCGTAGACAATGCAAGAGGTTATCAATTACACGATTTGCTTTTTGGTTAGGTGAAAGAATTTCAATTGACCAATCAGGCGCTTGGGTAAAATTATCCTCTGGCTCTCCAACTTCATTGATTTGAATCCGATTCCATGCAATTACTGCAATATCGGGCACAATAGAGCGATTAGCAAAAGTACACCGCAGTTCAGGTAGCGCCGTGTAATCATCGCTATGATTGTCAACTTCCACCAATAGCCGTTTTTGTAATATTGAATGTCTAGTTTTGGGCATTGGCTTTTGAATAGCAACCCCATCCATATATTCCCATGCTGGAGATTCTTCTAAGTATGGGTGTTGAAGAAATTCTTCAAGGTTAAGAATTTGGGGTAGGGAAGCAGTCATCAGAAATCACACTCGCGTAATATTAATATTAGACTGGCATAGCTTGCCGTACCTCTACAGGTTCACCTGTCAAGCTAAAAGCGCGAATTTCGGTAATTTTTACTTTTACTAATTGCCCTTTCAATTCCTGGATGTCACCAGGGAAGAAAGTCAAACGATTACCGCCTGTGCGTCCCATCACCTGAGTTGGGTCTTTAGAATTTTGGTCTTCTACCAATACTTCTTCGATGCGTCCAAAGTAACGTTGCGATCGCTCGGATGCTTTAATGTTTACTAAATGGTTTAATCTTTGTAGGCGATCGCTTTTAACTTCTTCACTCAACTGATTTTGCCACAAAGCTGCGGGTGTACCTGGACGAGGTGAATATGCTGCTGTATTCAACAAATCAAAACCGATATCTTCGACTAGTTTTAGAGTATTTTCAAACTGTGCTTCTGTCTCTCCAGGAAAACCCACGATCGCATCGGCACTAATTGACGCATCAGGCATATACTTGCGAATAGTATCGATAATTCGGCGATATTTTTCGTGGGTATAACCCCGCGACATGGCTTTTAGAAGTTCGTTATCCCCAGATTGAAAAGGAATGTGAAAATGTTCGCACACCTTGGGTAACTCAGCACAAGCTTTAATTAATCGCTCAGTGAAATAACGAGGATGGCTGGTAGCAAATCTTAGCCGTTCAATTCCTGGAACATCATGCACGTAATACAGCAAATCTGTAAATGTGTGTAAATGCCGACCTTCTGGTGTTGCACCAGGCAAGTCTCTACCGTAAGCATCAATATTTTGACCGAGTAGGGTGACTTCCTTGTAACCTTGGCGACCTAGTTCTACCATTTCGGCGCGAATAGCCTCTGGTGTGCGAGATTGTTCGACACCACGCACATTCGGAACCACACAATAAGTGCAGCGTTCGTTACAACCGTAAATCACATTCACCCAAGCAGTAACTTTGCTGTCTCGTCGCGGTCGGGTAATATCTTCCATGATGTGAACTGATTCAGTTGCTAAAACTTGATTACCCTCAAAAACCGACTCTAGTAAATCTTTGAGACGGTTGGCGTGTTGTGGCCCCATTACCAAATCTAATTCTGGCACTCGCCGTAAAAGGCTTTCACCTTCTTGCTGAGCAACACAACCAGCAACAATCAGTGTTAAATCGGGCTGTTCATGTTTGCGTTTAGCTTGTCTGCCAAGGTAAGAATATACTTTTTGCTCGGCATTATCTCGAATTGTGCAGGTATTGTAGAGAATGACATCTGCATTATTGGGATCTTCCGAAAATTCCAAACCCATGTCTTCTAAGATGCCAGCCATGCGTTCGGAGTCGGCTTTATTCATTTGGCAACCGAAAGTAGTAATGTGATAGCGGCGTTTAGAAGTCGTCATGGGCAATTATGCTTAATCAGCGTAATGTATGTAAATTTTATTTCTATTTCTATTCTATTAGAGTATAGAAGCAGCAACCTGATTGAAGAGGCGATCGCTTTTATGGTTAAAGAAGCTTTATCATCAGATGACATCGCTTTAACTCCAGACATTAGCCATCTGATTATTGAAGATGATACACCTGTGGATAACTTTCGTTCGGAAAAACAACAACGTCTATTAACGGAAGTTTTATATAGTTCTTGGCTGACCCCTACAGGTTCTGAAACATTTATCGTAGCTGCAAATGTTGGAGTTTTCTACGGTATTGGTTTACCCCCCCTAGTACCAGACGTGTTTCTCAGCTTGGATGTTACCATGCCTGAAGACTGGCAACAGAAGAAAAATCGTACTTATTTTATCTGGGAGTTTGGCAAAGCACCAGATGTGGTGATAGAAATTGTCTCTAACCGTGAAGGTAATGAACTAGGCAGTAAGTTGAGAGATTATGCCCGTATGGGAGCAGGTTATTACATTGTTTTTGACCCCCTGCAACTTTTAGGTAACGAAATACTCCGTACATATCAGCTGGTAGTCAAACGATATGTGGAAATGGAAACCTTCTGGCTGGAAGAAGTGGGTTTGGGATTGACTTTATGGGAAGGTGTATTTGAAGGTAAGCAAGATATTTGGTTACGTTGGTGCGACAAAGAAGGTAATATTTTATCCACTGGTTTAGAACGGGCACATCAAGCCGAACAACGTGCCGAAACTGCCGAACAACGTGCTGAACAATTAGCAGCCCAATTACGATCTTTGGGTATTGACCCTGATCAATTACCTAATTAATCGTAGCTCCAGGGCAATCATGTCAAAAACTTTTTTGCGCCAATAACAGAATAGATACACCAAAAGGTAATGTTATCCGATTAATTAAGTGACGTTCACTAGCAAACAAGAAAGTTAAAAACTGATTGATAGGTTTCTTCGGCAAATCTAAGTCACTGCTACCACTAGAACTGTTCTTGATATGTAATAAGTTTTTCAATAAACGCACTAAAGCAACTATAGGAAACAGAAAAGCATTAAAGTAACTGCCGTAACGTACAGTGTACCCAGCCTTGGTTACGAGTTGCTTTAAAGCTGGCAAAACATAACGGCGTTTATGGTGATTAATGTCATCGTGCTGACTCCACAAAAATTGGTAAGCGGGAACTGTGACTAGTAACCAACCTCCCGGCTTTAATTTAGAATGCAATGCCATCAGTGCTGCTAAGTCATTAGCAAGATGTTCTATGACATCTAGAATTAAAATCAGGTCATACTCATCTGTAAAAGGAATTTTATCAGGTAAGCTACCTAACTTAACTTGAGTTACTTGCCGTTCGTTAGCAATTTTGCAAGCAATTTCATCTAGTTCCATCGCGGATACTTGACCATGACGAGCTAGCATACTCAAGTTACCACCTGTACCACAACCAGCCTCAAGAATTTTGGGATTTTTCGGTAAATCAAGTTGGCGAATCACTTGATTTACTACCCGGCGGCGACCGACAAACCACCAGTGTTTATCTTCAACGGCTGCGTATTGTAGGTAAAAGTCTTTGTCCATTATAAATTATGCACCTTTCCAAGTGCCGTGGAAGCCGTGGGGAATGACACTGGGTAATCTTAGTTTACAGATAGGTTCTGCATCTAGGCGATCGCTATCAAATATCCAAACTTCACTACTATCAGAATTACCATCGTATACAACTATGACTACCCAACTCTGCTGAGGGTTTTGAGCATCTTGGACGTGTATAGGTTCTGAAGGATAGCGATTTTCTCCCAAATCTGCTTCGGTGAGAATTTGGCTCTTGTGGTCGAAGCGAGCGATCGCATTTAATAATTCTTGGCTGATATCTGTTCCTTGGCGGAATCCAGACATATATGTGTAGCGAGAGAATTGCCCTACATTTTGCTGCGGGACGCTGGGAAACTCACAATGTCGGTCTGACAATTGCTGAATTTCTATAACTTTGCTTGTTTGCGGATTGAGATGTACTCGTGAAAATGTACTTTTAGCAGCGGTGTGAGTCTTTCCTGTAGCTACTTCTTTGAGATATTGATTTGTCTGAAAATCTTCATAACGGGCAATATCTACAATCACTGAACCGCTAGCGTCTGCATAACCATTGCCGAAATGCCACTGATACCAAGGTTCAGTTTCTCCACAACTCACTAAAGATAAAGTTTCGCGGTCAATGACTAAAATCTGGGTTCCTAGTTGAGGTTGCCATTCAAGCGAATCACCATAGTCGCTTGTCCCTAATAATACGGGTAAAATATTCAACCGCACTGGCGGAACAAAAAATACAAGATACTGTCCTGCCAAGACAAAATCATGCACTAATGGCACTCCATCTAGTTTATATGGGGCTTTTTGGTTAATTTTCCCAGTGGAATCACTTTTGTAGATATTTAATGTTGCATTTTTTCCAGGACTAATACCAAAATTAAAAATTTCTCCTGTCTTGGGGTCACGTTTGTCATGGGCAGAATAACTTAAACCTTCAGTTAAGCCCCCTAAATCATCTTCGCCCCAAGTTTCTAAAGTTTGCAAATCTAGGGCATGGGGTTTACCGCCTTCCCATAGTGCCAAGAGTTTATCTGGAAGCGCCAGCACTGAAGTATTGGCAGCATTCTTCAACGGTTTTCGCCATTGATTCCAAATTGGCCCTGGTGCTGTCATGCCATAGTTGCCGTAAAGCAGCTTACCTGCGGCAATTTCTTGTTGATAGCCGACAGTTTGCACGTAGCGATAAACTCCGGTAGCGCCTGCATCAGTAAAATTAACAGCAAGAATGGCCCCATCGCCATCAAACCAGTGTCCCATACGAATGCCGCCGCGTTCTAGGCGGGCTGGGCCATTACGGTAAAGTGTGCCACGCAACCCATCAGGGATTTTGCCAGAAAGAATTGGCAGTTGGGTAGAGGGAAATTCTTTAGCTGGTTGGGCGATCGCATTTCCCCAATTTTTATTCATTGACTTTTTACTAACTGTATGCATATTAATTTACTGCCTTATAAAACACGAACTTATAGAAATGCATCCTGAAATTTTTATATTTGTTGTAATTTTTGCACAATCTTTCTAGCTGCTGATGTATAAAAACTTTATTTTAACATTGCGTAATTGCTGAAGCACAGAATACTTCTCATTGAGAAAATATAAGGCATAAATTATGTTTTTTAGATAATTTTTTGTTCCTTTACTTATCTAAAAATTTGATCCTCATATCAAAACATTTTCTATTGTAATTAAAATTTAAATTACTTAAAGTCTTAGGTGTGAACAGTGTTGATTATTAATTCATTGTTTCATCTAGTCAAGCAACAGAATTACCTGAAGAATCTAAACAAATCATAATTAGATTTGGCAAGTTAAGGCAATAAATAAGTTTTGGAATAGGTTTAATATTGCCTACTTGTTATTCTCAATAATTGCAAAATTTCTACCCTAAAAACAGGAGGACTATCTCTCATGGCAGATGCAATTAATGGTGGTAGCGGTAATCCCTCTACTGGTGATATGAGTGAGCTACTTAGAACAACACCCTTTGCTCCCTTGTTCGACATTCCAAATGTAGATGAGCAAGTCATAATCGAAGGTTTTGGCAACGCCTTTGGTAATGGAGGTCTTGAAAATCCATTCCCAGTTGGTTCTGGCTCAGTTGATCCTAGCGAACTTCCTTATAACGGTAATCCTTTCGCTGGTGACAATTTCTGGAATATTTTTGCTGGCGGTCAAAATCCAACCCAAGTTGGCGGTAGCGGTGATCCGTTGACTGGTGGTGGGAATCCATTTGCTGGCGGCGAAAATCCATTTGCTGGCGGCGAAAATCCATTTGCTGGTGGCGAAAATCCATTTGCTGGTGGTGGAAATCCCTTTGCTGGTGGCAGTGGTGGTGGAAATCCCTTTGCTGGTGGCAGTGGTGGCGGAAATCCCTTTGCTGGTGGCAGTGGTGGCGAAAATCCCTTTGCTGGTGGCAGTGGTGGTGGAAATCCCTTTGCTTAGTAGCGGTTATTAGAATTACTGCAAAAAAACGCAGATGAACAAAGATTAAATATCTGTGTTTATCTGCTGTTCAACTTCAAAAAAATTATTGCAGTAAGTTTATATTTTTAATCACGTTGCTATATGAAACCAAAAGCATTTTTTTAAATAGCAAAGAAAATGTCATGTTAACCAAAAGATTAATCATTGTAGTATTTCTCTAGGCTATGTATAGTCTGATTCATGTATAGTTTTTTGAATTAAAAGTTTAAAAACTGTCAAAAAAATTGGTTATTAAGCTTTATTCATTAAATTGAACTATTGAGTTTTGTTGTAAAAGATACTGAATTTAGCATTGCTAATCAAATTTTTTTAATTTTTTATATTAATTGAAATTTTGAATTATTAGGAGATTAGTACTGATGGAAGCATCTACTATAAACCAGAGTAATGGTAGAGAAAACGCCTCCGATATTGGTAATTTATTGACTGGCGGTAGTAACAACCCGGTGGCAAATATTAGTAACATCTCCGGTGCTAGCAGTTCTATTCCAGGTGGTGGTATCAACCCGTTTGCAGGTGATGGAGGCAGTCAGCTTCAAGAATTAATCTTTAATCGCTTGAAGTTAGTTCTGGGTGAAGACTTTTTTAAGGATATTGATAACGCTTTAGCAAACGGTGGTAATCCATTTGCGGGTGGTAACAATAACCCACTTACAGAGGGTAACAACCCCTTTGCAAGTGGTAGCAATCCTTTTGCAGGCGGTAATAATCCGTTTGTAGATGGTGGTAGTTTACCTCAGCGATCGCCTTTCGATCCTTTGCAAATAGCCCTCGGAAACCAAACACCTGTTAGTGATAACAGCAATTCCAGTACTGATAGCCCCCCATTTAATAAGGACAACGCACCTGTTGGTAATGGCAACAGAAACTTTGGTGACAACAACGCAACTATTGGTAACTTTAACTCCGACTTTGGGAGCGACAGCGCAACTATTGGCAATGGCAACTGGAATTTTAGTAATAACAATACCACCATTGGTAATGGTAACTGGCTATTCGCGGAAGATAATACAACCCTAGGTAATGGTAATTGGTATTGGGACGATGGAAGTAATAATGCCACTTTAGGTAATGGTAATTGGCATTTTGGTAATAACAATGCAACCATTGGCAACGGCAATTGGGACTTTGGCACTAATAATACAATCGTTGGTAATGGTAATTGGTTATTCACCAGTAACAACACAGTTGTTGGTAATGGTAACTGGTTATCCACAAGTGGCAACACAGTTATTGGTAATGGTAGTAATACCAATATCTTGGAGTCTTCCCCCCAAGAAATCAGATCTGATGTTGACAACTTGATTAACTCTTTTATAGGCAAAATAGGTCAAGATTTTCTGGAGTTAACAGGAAATTTTGGTGTATCAGAAACCCAAACATTTAACCGACTCATCCTTTCTAAAGATACTAATACTGATTTCAACACCAACATTGAGCAGTTTTTGGCATCACTCAGCAGCACTTACCAACCTGTGCAGCAACCTCAGTCTGTTCCAGAGCCAGCTTATTCAGTATCGCTGGTAGTAGTGGGACTCGCGTGTTTGCTATTGTCGAAGTTCAAGAAGAATCTACAAAATAATTGATCTTGGAATAATAGTAAATTACAGCCTTGTTGCAAGTAGCCTTCTAACTTCACTAAACTCAGTGCATAATTAATATGCAGATCCGCTTCATTTAAAATGCGAACAATTGCGGGAATTAATGATAAAATCATCAGCCGACATGCAGTGGTGTTGACTGTTGAAGAATTAAAAGCACGAGTTGCAGAAGTTGGCGTTACAAAAGTTGCTAAAGAAGTTGATG
This sequence comes from Atlanticothrix silvestris CENA357, assembly GCF_016056295.1. Lineage (GTDB taxonomy): Bacteria > Cyanobacteriota > Cyanobacteriia > Cyanobacteriales > Nostocaceae > Atlanticothrix > Atlanticothrix silvestris. The sequence continues at coordinate 4,511 of NZ_JAECZB010000043.1, read as the reverse complement.
TAATTACCACTGGCACTTTCGAGCCAATGGAATCAAGTGGTGCAATTATCAATCTTGGACATACTGACCCTCCAATCAAAATTCGCCGTTGCTGGATAGATGGCGTTCCAGCGTACTCTGGATTTGGAGCAGTAGATTTATATTTGGGTGCGAGCTGTGCCGTAGATGTAATGGATGGCGAAGAAGTCCGAGAACGCGGCGGCGGTCATGTTATAGAAGATTTGATAGCGGGTAAACCTGTACACATCAGAGCCCAAGGACAAGTAACTGATTGCTACCCACGAGCAACTTTTGAAACTACCGTTACTCGTGACACCATCAATCAATTTTATTTATTCAATCCACGCAATCTCTATCAAAATTTTATTGTGGGGGTAAATGGAGGCGATCGCCCACTTTTTACTTATCTTGGCCCTTTACAACCGCGTTTGGGCAACGCTGTTTACTCGAATGTCGGTGCTGTTTCCCCCTTACTCAACGACCCAGATTTGCAACTTGTTGGTATTGGCACACGAATTTTTTTAGGTGGCGGTATTGGTTATGTCGCCTGGGAAGGTACTCAGCACTTCCCCTTACAAAAGCGGTTAGCTAACCATGCGCCAATTGGGCCGGCTGCAACTTTAGCTTTAATTGGTGATGCCAAGCTTATGGATACTCGTTGGGTGCGGGGTTGTTACTTCAAAAGTTATGGGCCTTCGTTAATGCTGGGTGTAGGTGTTCCACTCCCGGTCTTAAACGAAGAAGTAGTGGAACGCTGTGCAGTTCAAGACAAAGATTTAGTCGCGCCAATAGTAGACTTTTCCATTCCCCGGCGCGTCCGTCCGACATTTGGTTTGGTGAGTTACGCCCAACTCAAGTCTGGGCGTATCACCATTGAGGGCAAAACAGTACGGGCAGCTCCTTTAGCAAGTTTGTTTTTTTCTCGGCAAATTGCCCAAGAGTTAAAACAATGGATTGAAGCAGCTACTTTTACCCTCACAGAACCAGTTGCTCCAATTCCGATGGAGCGATCGTTTCTCCCCCAAGATCGCTGGACGGATTTTTGATCTAGGGGCTAGGGATTAGGGGCTAGAGGCTAGATAGGGGAAGGTGAAGAAATAAAAATAACCAGTTTTTCTTTCATGTCCCATTCCCTATTCCCTATACCCTACTCTTGAGTGGGTTTTGGTTTTTTAATGATGGGCTTAGGAGTGGGCGCTTTTGGTATGGGTTTTGATACCGCAGAGGAATCGCCGACTGTTTTCTTGATGGGACGTGGAGTTTCTCCATTGCGTCTAGGGGGAAATGGTTTCCTTCCAGCAAAACCACCGCCACGAGGGCCGCCACCACCTTTGAATGGGGGTCGGCGTTTTTTGGGCAAGTCAGCGATCGCTTCCGCTTTTTCTACGACCAATACATCAGCTTCTCGCTTGGCTTGGAAGTCCCAAAATTTACCCACGGCTTTGGTAGTCAGTACACCGCGCAGTTTCAACTTAAAATATTTCGGCTTGTCAGTTGGCTTGCGGGGAGCCTGCTTAATCTTGACAACTAAGCTCTTAGCGTCAAACGACTGGAAGACTACTTCACCGCGAACGGAAAAACCACCATCGGAAATATCTGATGAGGGTGCAATATCACTTGCAGTATCTTCAAGGTTCTCGGTTAAATTATCATCGGGTGTCTGTAATTTTTGTGAACCCGAATCTTGCTTGTCCTCATCTGTTGACTGTTTAGCCAGATTTTCTGGCTCCCAAACGCCAACAATTTGGATGTGCAAGGTGTCGTTTTCTTGTCTTGTACGTGGATAAACTACCCACAGATGATCTTTTTCTAGGTCTAAATGATTCTTGACTAGGCTCATTATCCGACCAAGGAGGACGGCGTTGAGTTCTACACCATCTTCGGTCAGCAATATACCTTGAGTAAATTGTTCGCTGCTAGCAAGGTAGCGACCACGAACTAACCCGATAGCTCGGTACTGCATTGGTTCACTGGGAGGTGGAATCGGTTGTTGCCGATTGGCTAAGTTACCATCGGAGGCAGTATCGCTATGATTAACGGGCAAATTCTCAGGCTTAGAAGACTGGGGTACTACTGGGTGAACATTAGCGGCAGATTCTATATTGGTTTTAGGCTGGCCAGAGGCAGAAGAGTTGGAGGATTCAGGCGAAGGCATCAGGTCGGAATTCATAAAAACTCCTTGCGGCGGAGACACATCCCATTGTGGGATTTTACAAAGGCAACGGAAAAGAGCGTTTGTGCGGAGTAAAGAAAGTCTATTAGCTTTTTACAAAGTCGCACCAGAGCGCCCTACACAATCTGAAAGACGCTAAATTTGAGTTTGTACACAAAATATGTACATTTAGCGCCTTAATAGTAGTTTCGGAAGCATATCATAGCTACAATTCTGACGGCTCCTCCTAAAGTCATCACTTACTTTAGCAGTGTGAATAGTTATTTGTTATAAAATTCACAAGCACTTGGCGGTATTCCGCAAAGTTTTGGAAATTTTTAGTTTTCCAATTTAGGTAAATGATAATCTCATTAGAGTTCTGGAGAAGTACAAAACTGTGTCTCAACCACGCAACCGCTGGATAGTTCAGGTCATATTGGCGCTGGCAGTTCTTGTTTTTGTGGGTATTTCGGTGCTTCCCATAATAGGAGCATTGAACAATACACCTTCCACTAACCAGAATAATGCTAGCACCACAGGAAGCTTAGCTTCCTCTGACCAAAAATCAAAATTACAAGACGAAGTACGGGGTTATGAACTGGTTTTGCAACGAGAACCAGAAAATCAAACGGCTTTGAAAGGTTTATTACAAGCACGGCTACAATTATTAAGTTTAAAACAAGGAGATATTCAAGGGGTAATTGAACCTCTAGAAAAGCTAGCTAAGTTGAATCCCGACAGGACAGAGTACGGGGTACTACTAGCTCAAGCGAAACAGCAAATTGGCGACAAGGAAGGAGCCGCCCAAGCTTATCGCTCTATTTTAGACACTAAACCTGGTGACTTGAAAGCTTTACAAGGAATGGTAGCTCTGCTAATAGATCAACAACGTCCAGAAGCAGCTATTGGTTTGTTACAAGAAACCCTCTCGAATGCAGCCCAAGCAAATACAATCCAGCCGGGAAGTGTAGATACAGTTGCTGTGCAAGTACTTTTGGGAACAGTTCAAGCTTCCCAAAAACGCTATTCTCAAGCGATCGCTGTATACGATCAAGCAATTAAAAAAGCTCCCAATGATTTCCGTCCTGTTTTGGCAAAAGCCATGCTCCTAAAGGAACAAGGCAAAATCGATGAAGCAAAACCTTTGTTTGATAGTGCCTCAGCTTTAGCTCCTACTCAATATCAAGACGAAATTAACAAGGCAGCAACAGTCTCTCCTACTCCTACTCCTGCTGCGCCTTCTGCACCCTCACCTGCAAGTACTCCCTAATGGGCATGGGGCATGTGGAAGAAGGCAATAGGCAATAGGCAATAGGCAATAGCAAGAGTTATTTAGTTATTTCTCCTCTGCTTCCCCTGCTCCCCCTGCTTCCCCTGCTTCCCCTGCTCCCTTGCTCCCCCTGCCCTTCAAACTCCTTCTATGGCGGCAATTACACCAAAAATCAAAAACAGGCATCCGCCAGCTAGGGTAAGTTGACGTTCAGAAATGCGACCAGCAATCATTTTGCCACCAATAACAGCGATCGCAGCACAAATAGCATGTCCTAAAATTGCACCCGCACTTACCCCTATAGGGTTATTACCAGCTGCTAAAGCAATGGTGGCAATTTGTGTGCGATCGCCCCACTCTGCCATAAAGGTAAGTACAAAGGCTTCTATTAAAATTGCTAAAGAATTTTTTTGTTTTGGTAACTGTGAATCTGCTTTTTTCACCGCTGCTTCTGCTTCTTCTACAACTTCTGTGTCACATGCAGCAGGAGACATTTTACTAGCGTCATATAGCAGCTTAATGCCAAAGGCAATAAATAAAACTATTTCTGCATAATGAATATAAACTTTTGGTAGCAAAGATGCTACTTGTCCAAATAGCACCGACAGGATTGTCATTGCTGCTAAGGCAGCTGTTACCCCCACAAATACTAGTCGCCGTGAATGGTGCATCGCTAAAATCACGGCGATAAAAAATGTTTTATCTCCTAGCTCTGAAACTGTAATTAATAATAAACCTGCTGTAAAAGCTGATAACACTCTCTCAAGCTCCTCAAGAATCGTTTACCGATGTGAAGCTTGATGAGAGTGGCAAGACTCCACCAAGCTACACACTTTTTTTCGTGTGAACTCAGTGAAGGTCTCGCTTGTAAATTCTTAATTATTTACCACCTGAACCAGGCTTTTGGCCAGTATGTTGATTTAGGTGAACTGGCTTCTGTGCCAGCAGCTACTCCCCTTCTATGCGCTATGCATTATACATTGATTACAGATAGAAATCAAGTATTAGAGCATTGGGCATTAGTCATGGGGGATGAAAAATTGGTTATTTTTTCTTCATCTTCCCCTGCCTCCCCTGCCTCCCCTGCCT
>NZ_JAECZB010000042.1 GCF_016056295.1 Atlanticothrix silvestris CENA357 | reverse complement strand
ATATTATTCAGTTAGATAATGGAGCTTTTCATTTTAGCCAGCATCTTCAAATACCAGAAAATATCATTTTATTATTTCAACCTCCACACACACCCCAAGTTAATCCAATTGAGCGATTATGGGAGGAAATTAAAAGGCATTTAGCTTGGGAAAGCTTTGGAACTTTAGATGAGTTAAGACAATTTATCTGGAGGCGTTTGGAAAAATTAAACACATCAATCGTTGCTTCTATTACAGGTTGGGATTTTATTCTTGATGCTTTATTTGAATCAAATTTTTCGTGAATTGGTATGACTACTCAAATCTAACTTTTTCTGAAGTCCTCGAAGACCATTCATTATACCTTCTGGATTAACAGGAGAAAGTTCTCTACGAGTAATTAAGTCGAAAAAAGCCATAAAAATAGTGTAAAATGCCGTTCTGATAGGATTATTACTATTTGGATTGACAATACGCAGTAAAGACTTAGGTTCTGAGCTATAGGCTTCTATAGTTTCTCTCATTACTGCAAATGTTGTAATTATATCCTGAGTTAATTTTTTAAATCCATAGGTTGCTAACGCACTATCTAAAACTTGAGAATATTTGCTACTTAAGTCATATAAACTATCTAAACGTTCAGTGCTTACTGGCAAAGGTTCATTGAGTAAAATAGAAGCTAGAATATCAGCTATCATTTGTTCGTCTTCGCTTTCACGAAGTTGTTTTACAGTTAAGCCTCCTTGTTTACACCATATTGTATCTTCAGCCTTAATCTTATAACCTTGATTACTTTTTTGTGAATCAATACTTATTTCTGGCATATCAGTAAGACGTAATACTTTATCTGAAACGTCTCCACGTAACTCCATAGAGATTGTTCTTACTAATTCTGCAAATGCAGTTGTTACACCTGCTTGCCTTCTTTCTTGGCTGCTTAAGTGTTTACCACTAGAATTAATACGACCAAAAACTTCTGTGATATCTTCTTCCGCCATTGCAGTATATATAGTTACTGCAAGTTGATAATCTAAAACATCAGCACATTCTTTACCTGATAGCAAATTAATTTGTATCTTTTCATTATCTTTTTTGTTATTTTCAATTTGAAGAATGCCATCGATTGCTAATTGTTTAGCATAAGAAAACTCTTCAATATCAAAAATTTTATCATCAAAACTAAAAGCATTTTCAATAAAACTGAAAATGGCATTAAGACGTTGCATCCCATCAATAATTTCATATTTGCTACTGCCGTGTATTTGAGGGCGTTCTGCTAGTAGAATTAACGGTATAGGATATCCTTTTAAAATACTTCCAATTAATTTTTCTTTTTCTGAAACTGTCCAAACAAGCTTTCTTTGATACTTCCTATTCACCAATAAACTGCCTGAACGATAGAGCCGATAAGCTTCTGTAACACTCATCCCGCGAGGTGTAATGCTCATAAATTATTATTTTAAGTAATTTTAATAACAAATTATACTTTAAAAACTTAAAATCTTGGTTATATTTAGAACAATTATGTTGTAAAAAATAAGCGATCGCATCTCCCTATATTACACATAAACCTAACCCCCCAACCCCCTTCCCTACGAGGGAAGGGGGAGAAATCCGGCTCCCCTCTCCGCGTCGGAGAGGGGTTGGGGGAGAGGTCAGCCATAATGTATGAATTAACACAAGTTTCTATAATTCCTACATGAATAATCCAACACCACCTCCAAAAAAAGACGGCACTAGCAATATAGTCATCGGACAAGCAATAAACCCAGATAAAATGCAGCTTGCTAGAGAATTTCGTCGCCAAATGACACCAGCAGAAAAAATCCTTTGGCAACATCTTCGCGGTAATCGTTTGAATGGTTTACACTTTCGGCGGCAGCAAATTATTGATGGTTTTATTGTAGATTTTTACTGTCATACCAATTCACAAAAATCTTGATACATATAGATTTCTCGTAGGGGCACGGCAATGCCGTGCCCCTACCAACGTATTTGTATAACTTTTAAAGTTAAATGGTATCACGCCGCTAGATTAGTGATAGAGGTAGATGGAAAAATTCATGAACAACAAGCTGAATATGATGCAGAACGTGACAAAATTTTGTCAGTTAGAGGACTACGTGTGCTAAGAATTAAAAATGAAGAAGTGAAACAGGAACTTGATCAGGTTTTGATGCTGATTTCTCAAACTTGTTGTGAAGAGACCTAACCACCTAACCCCCTTCCCTACGAGGGAAGGGGGAAAATTCTGCTGTATTATTCGTGTTAATAAACTACGATCGCCACAGTCTACTACTAATATAAATAAAATTTATTTTAATCTTAAATTAAATTTATCCTCCTTTTTACCAAAAGATTAAGTAACTATCTTAACCTTACTTATATTAAAATTATTTTTCTCAAGTTAGTTACGTTTTTAGAGTTCGCTGGATTGAAGTATATATCCGGATTTAGAGATATTTTGGCAGAACGCCTATCCAAACTTTTTGGTACTACGTAAAATTATTTTCATACATATAAACTAACAACGCCAAATAATTTTTTATCTGGCATTTATTTTATTGCAGACATCCAAGCAATTAAACAATTTCCCAACTAAGAAACAGAAATTTTTTTCATAGGATTTCCTAATATGGTTCAAGTCAACTTTAATGTTTGGGGTAACGGTTCTATTAACCGTTCGGGGCGCATTATTTCTGATGCGCCGACTTATGTGGTTATTCATGGTTATCAAAGCACTGCTGGCAACGCAGGTAATAACTACCAACCCGCAGGCTGGATAGGGAATATAGCCCAAACCATTCGACAGCGCGAGTCCAATGCCAATATCATTTTAGTAGATTGGGAAGAAGGAGCTAATTCTTGGTGGTATCCTACTTCTGCGGGCAGAACGCGCGACGTTGGTAATCAGTTGGCTACCTACTTAATAAATAATGGCGTAGATCCCACTTACACCAACTTAATTGGGCATAGTCTGGGAGCGCACGTTGCTGGATTTACTGGTTCAGCCTATCGCGCATCTACTGGAAGTTCTATTGCTCAAATAGTAGGACTAGATCCAGCTGGTCCTGAATTTGAAGGTAAAGCAGCAAATGATCGCCTAGATCCAACTGATGCCACTCGCGTTGCAACTTTACATACTAGTGAGACTCTAGGCTATGATGCTCGGTTAGCTACTTTGGATGTCTATGTTAACTGGAATGACTTGTTTCAGCCTGGACAATGGAATTTTGCTGGCAATCATAGCTATGCCCATACTCTCTACACACAATTACTCCAAGGCAATAGCTTTACCCAATCCAGCGGTGTTCTTCTTAACTTGAATACATTGGTAAATGCTGGTTTTACTGGGCAGAACGATGCCACAACTAAAAATAATCAGAGTGTTGTTGCTCTCAATCTTTTGGGTACTGCTAACAACGACACCCAAGCAGGTGGTGCAGCTAATGATACCATTCGTGGCAATGCCGGAAATGACTACATTACAGGTGGCGATGGTAATGATTCCCTGTTTGGGGATAGTGGTAACGATCTTCTCTATGGTGGACGTGGTAATGATTCTGTCTTCGGTGGTACTGGGAGCGATCGCCTGTTTGGAGATGAGGGTAACGACGTACTAACAGGAGCAGATGCAGCAGTAGGAAGAGGTTTTGGTGAATTTGACCGCTTGACTGGTGGCACTGGAAGCGATCGCTTTGTCCTAGGTACTACTGTAGATGTCTTCTATAGCGATGCCAATACCAGCACATCTGGACTAAGTGATTATGCCCTGATTGCTGATTTCAATATTTTAGAGGACACGATCCAATTGTTTGGTTTCAAGTCTAGCTATAGCTTGGGAACAGCGCCTACTGGTTTGGCTACGGGTACAGCCTTATTCTTAAATGAAAGTACTTCCGAACTAATTGCTATTATTCAAGGCTCCATCAATCTCAGCCTTAGTGCCAACTATTTTGTAACTGTCTAAGATATAACGCGGTGTGCAACTTTATCTCAAACCTAACCCCCAGCCCCTTCCCTACGAGGGAAGGGGAGTAAAATTCAAAGCCGCTTCGGGGAGAGGAATGGAAGTGGGGTTTTAAAAATAAGTCGCACATCGCGTGATATAAATCAACAGATATATCAGCTAGGGCATCGTATTTTGATTCAAAGGAAACGGGAACAGTAAAATGTCCTAAAAATTGTGGCGACTGCTAAGTATTTGTGCAAATTAAATATCTAAAAATTAGCCGATTCAGCATCTTTTCTCTAAGATGCAGGTTGTGGGTACTTTTAATAATGTCTGGTGAGAAAGGTTTGATGCGACAACTTTTGAGGATCTGCGAAAAGATGTGTTGGTGGTTAATGATCTAACCCAAGCCAAAATAACATTCCTTAAACCAGTTGAGCAAACACCACTTCGTTATGTTGTTGACATTAGTGTACTCTCAAGCCTAATAACATATAAGCATCATGTTAATATGATGCCAACTCTTGGGGTATGCTCATGACCTTAAATTTAGAAACCCTAGAGGAAAAGCAGAGGATTTAACATCTTATCTGCTGCGATCGCTTGTGGTTAATTATCAATGGTACCAAATTATGTACCCTTGATGATCAAATTTTCAATGCCCGATATTAAGTATTACCCTAATGTCGTCTTTTGCACCATGAAATGTAGGAGAAGTAGATGCCTTTAAAAAATTACGGTGTTCTGAAAGGTCGGGCTATAAATCGCAAGTTGGGTGAAGGGCCATCTCCCCATTACCAAGTACTTGTAACTGACGAGAAACAAAAACATCGTATCGCTATCAATGTCAAATCAAAGCAAAGTCCATCAGAATTGCTTTACTTTGTAGACGAAAATTTTTCTCACCCAATCACTAAAGAACTACAGGAGTTAGATTTCGGCTTCAATGAGTTAGTGAGGAAACCTGGAGGATTAGCTTTGGACTACATCCGGGGGAATTTGTTTGACCAAAAACAGATGAAACCATTGCCGTACAACGTACCGGGCCCAGATAATGACCTCAACGAGTTACTAGAACTATACATTGCGCGGGCGATCGCTTCACCAGATGCAATTCTCTACCCCTTTGGTGAAAAGTGGGGCCCCGAACAAGATATCAAAGATAAGTATTTTGGCTTTCTCCCTGGTAACGGTATCCATGATATCCACATGAACCAGGGTAATGCTGCTCAATTTCAAAAAGATAACGGTGTTTGGCAAGATGGTGGTCTGTTGATTCACTACCCGACCCGAAATCAATGGGTAGGCATATTTTTAGCCTTCCAATCCCAAGCATTCCATACCGATGACACCACTGGTAACAGAATAGATACAGATGATGTGGTGACACCAATTGCGGTGACTTCGGCGGTTCGTATTATTGCTGCTTTGGTAAATCCTACGGGAGATGACGCAGATCAAGAGACAGTAACTTTAATCAATACTTCACCAGATAAAGTAGACTTAAGCGGTTGGGCATTGGCAGATAGAGCCAAGAAAAAACAATCTATAAGTGGCATTATCAATGCAGGTGAAGCTCTAAAAGTACCTTTACGTAAAGATGGTATCGAACTGAGCAACAATGGTGGCATCATCACTTTGCTTGACGATAAAGGCATCAAAATTGATGGTGTTGCCTATACCAAACAAGATACCCAAAAACAAGGTTGGACAGTTGTGTTTTGATTGATTCCATTGCGATCGCCTGGTAGTGGTATATAGATTAGAGCGATCGCCCGCGATTTAAGTACAGATTGAGAAACTGGTGGGACTGTTGCCGCTTTAACGCGCAATGAAAGCAGCGGCTTCAGTCCCTTCTTCAACGACTTAGAAGCTAAACTGCAAGCCGGAATATTTAAACCTAATTATTCCTAATACTCACTTGCAGCATCTATCATTGATTTTGCAATAATTCATCAAGCTATTAAGCTAATATTATCAAGTTAAGATCTTTATTTATGCGGTTTGATGCTGCTATATTTATTTAATAAACTTTGCGGTAATCGTTTAGTGCTGTAGAAAGCGATCGCTTATTTTTGTAATCCTACCTTTTTCCTAGCATTCCTACTTTACACAATCACAAAAAAAAACTAAAAAAGCTTAAGTTCAATCTCAAAATCAAGATTTTCACTGGTAAAGGTACTCATGAATTGGCAATCTTGACTAGAGCAAGACTTATTTTGTCCAATTAATTCCAAAAAACGTGAGATTTACAAACCTTTTCTCTCATACTTGGCTTGCTTGACCGCAGGAGCAGAGAGGGAAAAGCAATGTAACTTAGGCTCCTCAAATTTCTCCTTGACAAAAGGAAAATTTATGAAATGGTTAAATTTCATGGGTATTGAACTCCAGGCATAACGAATTAATTTTATTCGTTGGCAGCTCACGTTAAGAAGAATGGGAATTTTGCTTTCAATTGTAAAGTTTGCTAACACTAGAGCTTATCAATCAATGAATAAGACCGCCACCAGTAGATTTTCTATTTTTGCAACTCCTAGTAAAAAACCGGTAGTTCAGCAAATTGCCATAGATTTAACATCAAATGAAGCCGAAAGCTTGGAACAATATTGTGAACACACAGGCAAAGTCGCAGAAGATGTGATTCGGGAACTCGTTCGCGGGTTGTCTGTAAGCTGAATTTGAAAAACTAGAGTCCGCTGTTTTTACAAAACAAAACATTCGACTTGATCTGTCAGATACTTTATACCTAGTAACTACTAAAGAGAGAGCAGTTAGAAAATGTCCAGCTTTCATAATTGTCGATAGGGCATTTTTTTGTTAGGTATAGCAAAAGCCATATAAATCTCAGACAATTTAAAAATTTAATCATACTAAGTATAAATTTTTTATATGACTAAATAAATACATCAAAGCCATATCTATGGTAAATGTTAAATAGTTGTATGATAGTTGCATTTGCACCCTATAACTTAGTCATACCAAAGCTTTGATTTTTTAGTAGAGTTCATCTAGAAAGTCACATCGTAGAAAACCAGCCGTATTTTTATTGATAGTAGAGGTTTTAGTTAAGATACTAAAAGATGTGGGAGTGTAAAATAAACCATGCCTGATGAATTTTTAATTGATACTGAATTAGTACGGATTGAGCTTGGCAAAGTAGTAATAAAAATTGACAGTGTTACTTGTCTAAATCAATCTGAGCTTGCCCTAAACGATGCTTCCTGCTTACCGAAGGTGATTGATACAGACACCTTAGCTAAAACACGGAAGCTGTTAAATAGTGCAATAGTATCTGCCTGGTATACAGCGAAGACCGAGCGCAGACCACCAGCTCTGACTCCTACACGTTGGGTATGGAGACTGGCAGGTTTTTATCATTTATGCCATTCCACCCCGCAATTGATGAGGGAAGCACAAGAGCGCTTTGCTTTGGCAAATCGTCAGAGTTTGGCGCAGTGGGCTGCACAAAAAGCCAAAGAAGAAGCAGGTCACGACTTACTCGCCCTGCGTGATATTCAGTCAATGGGGTATAGAGCCGAAGCTGTTGTGGAAGCGCTTGTTCCTCCAGCGGCCAAGACTTTGTTGGATTACTTCACCCAAAGCGTGCAGGATTCAGATCCAATTGATTGCGTGGGTTATTCCTATACGTCGGAACGCCTAGGGATATGTGTAGGAGAGGGTTATATCCAAAGTGTTGAGGCAATACTGCCACCAGGGATTAATGCTACCCGTTGCCTGCGCGCCCACAGTGCTGTTAGTGCTGAAGTGGATCACGTAAAGGAAACACTGGAAATGATTGCGGGTCTGACTCCCCAGGAGCGCGATCGCGTGGCGAAAGCTTGTTACCAAGCTGCATTGTTGCGCTTCAGCCCACCCAAAGAAGCTTATATATCAGATGAGGAGATTGAGAATGAATTAAAACCACTGGAGCTTACCAACAACCATGAGTGATGCTTAATTATTAACTGTTTAAGTACTCAACTAACAGCCAAGCACAACTTGTTTAAAACACTCTTAACTGATACAATTCAGCACAATTACAAGGATAAGACAATGAAAACAGCAACAACTACAGCAACAACCACAGTTATCAAACAGCAATCTTTAAATCCTCATGACTCTGCCACTAATCTCCGTGAAACCAGCTTAGAGACCTTAGATGACACAGAGTTTGAATTGGAAAAAATCATGTTCGAGGAATTCGCAAAAGGATTACCAAGCGATATTCCTATGGCTGATTTTTAGTTTCCACCTATCTACACAGTTTAAAAGATAGAGCTTGACATATTAGTCGATATCCCTGATTGTTTAGCCCGTGGTAAATAAAGGTCTAAAAAAGCTCAAAAGCTAGTTGACTCAAATACCATAGGATTTCGCTATCAGGGATTTATTATCTATCAAGCAAAATAAATCTTCTATCTTATTGACCCAACGTTTCAAACAAGTGTTGCTGTCGGCTTCTCTACAGTAGACCTCTTGCAAGAATATTTAAACACTGAAATGTAGAACTTGATTTAGCGTTCTCCTTTGCGTCTTTGCGCGGCAGTCGCTACAAGTTGGCGGAGCCGACGACAGTCGCCTCAAGTCGGGAAACCCGCCCACGGCGCTGTCTCCCCAACGCGCTGCCTTGCCTTTGCGCGAGCTTTTAAAGATATTTGCAGCAATACCAAAGTATTTATGCAAGATGTTTAGTGGTAAAGTCTTCACTCATTTCCGATAAAACTTTCTACTAAGGCTATTTTATTAAGCAATTGCTCCTAACCCCTTGAGAGTAGTAATAGTTGCGGTGGTTAAACCTGTAACCCCTCTGATATTCATTCCCTCATAGAATTTTTTATCTTTCAAAGTTTTTAAGCACTCACCCGTGCTGATGTCCCACAGTCGAATTGTCTCATCAGCGCCACTACTAGTCAGAGTCTGATTATCTGGGCTAAAAGCGATTGACCAGACCCAAGCTGAATGTCCATGTAACGTTCTTTTGCATTTGCCTGTATTTACATCCCATAACTTCACAGTGTAATCGGGACTGCTACTAGCTAGAATTTGGCCATCCCGACTAAAGATAACTGCTTTGACAATACCACTTGCAAAAACCTCAAAAGTTTGGAGACATACACCAGTGCTAACATTCCACAACCGGATTTTTCCGTCATAACTAGAACTTGCAAGCAGTTTACCATCCGGACTAAAAGCGATTGACCAAACCCAATTTGTATGTTCTTCTAATGTCCCTTTACACTCACCAGTGCTGACATCCCAAAACTTGACTGTCTGATCCCAAGCACCACTTGCCAATATCCTTCCTTGAGGGCTGAAGGCAACTGACTGAACAGCAGCACGATGTCCCTGGAAAGTTTGCAAGGCTTGACCTGTATTGACATCCCACAGTTTCACTGTTTGATCGTCACTGCCACTTGCTAACATCTGGCCATTGGGACTAAAGGCAATTGACCAGACTACAGCAGGATGTCCCTGGAGAGTTTGCAAGGTTTGACCTGTATTGACATCCCACAGTTTCACTGTTTGATCGTCACTGCCACTTGCCAACATCTGACCATTAGGACTGAAAGCTACCGAGCGAACCGCAGCACGATGTCCCTGAAAAGTTTGCAAGACTTTACCAGTCTTAATATGCCATAACCTCACAATGTGGTCATGACTACCACTCGCCAAAGTTTGACCATCTGGACTGTAAGCAACTGACCAAACTTGGTTGGTATATCCGCTAAGAGTTTTCAGGCACTGACCTGTATTGACATCCCATAGTTTTACTGTTTGGTCTTCACTGCCACTGGCAAGAATATGCCCTTGTAGACCAAAGACCACAGAAAATATCCAACCGGAATGTCCCTCAAGGGTTTTAACACACTGTCCAGTACTAGTAGACCATAGCTTTACTGTCTGGTCGAGACTGCCACTAGCAATGAGATTGTCTTGAGGACTAAAGGCAACTGACCAGACAGCAGCATGATGCCCCTGTAGAGTTTTAATACATTCACCAGTGCCAATGTCCCATAGTTTCACTGTTTGGTCATCACTGCTACTCCCTATTGTCTGACCATTAGGACTGATAGTTATTGATCGTATACCATCACTATGTCCCTGTAAAATTTTCAGGCATTCACCAGTGCTGACATCCCACAATCTAATTGTGTCGTCATCACTACCAGTCACTAGGGTCTGACCATCCAGAGTAAAAACTGCACAAATTACCCAACTTGTATGTCCTTGGAAAGTTTGGAAGCATTCACCAGTATCAACACTCCATAGTTTGATGGTACGGTCATTACTACCACTTACTAATGTTTTACCATTTGGACTAAAGGCAACTGCCCACACCTCATGTTCATGCCCTTGTAAGGTTTGTAAGCATTGACCTGTATGGGCATCCCACAATTTCACAGTGTGGTCACTACTACTGCTAGCCAGGATTTTACCATCAGGACTAAAGGCTAGTGACGGAATCCAATTGCTGTGACCCTGACAAGTAAGGACTTGTCTCCCATCCCCCACTTGATATAAGCGAATCTCGCCATTAGTATCGCCTATTGCCAAAAGTTGGCCATTAGGGCTAAAGGCTATTGACAAAACACCACCAAAGGTTTCGGCAAAAACAGACTTAGCTATATCAGCGTTGTGAAAATTGACATCGTGCAACTTCATATTTCGTAAGTCTGCTTGCCAAACTGTCAGTTCAGAAAAATCATAAGCGCTTAAATCTGTTTGTAGTTGACAAAGCAAATTCAGAACATTGCCAGCTGTATATCCTGGTTCTAGTGGCGATTCTTCGCGTAGTCTGACTAAAGTTTTAGTTAATCTCTTTTCAATGTTTTTTTTACTTCTTAATCTAGTGAGCAGCCCATCGATAACTGGTTTGAGAATGAGGCGAATTTGCACTTCCCTGATGTAGTCTTTGGCGCTGGCCTTCATTAGAGCGTGGCATCTAAAAAGCTGAATATTTTCAGTTGCAATTTCTTCACAGACTCGCTCTATTAATACCTGAGTTACATACTCCATAACTACAGGTTGTAAGGTGAAAGTTGCTGTACTTTTATTAACTAGCGTCGGTGTAGCTTTTTCAATTAGCGATCGCCTACCTAAAGATTCTATAGCCTCTAATAATTTTGCTTGTGGTACTGGTGATACAATATCTTCTCGCAATTCTGAGAGTGTAACCGACTCACGATTAATTGCTAACCAGTACATTACATCTTTTTCTAAATCTGATAAGCGCTCAAAATGTTGCTCTAAAATATCACGAATATCGCCAAAGACAGCCGTGTTTTGTCGTAAAAATTCAGTGACATTACCATCAAAGATATCTTGAATAGTTGTGGCTACTATCTTGAGTGCTAAGGGATTGCCTGCATAGCGTTCAATCATTAATTGCCATTCATCTTCTGCTGCTGATAGCCCTTTAAGTTTTAATATTTCTTGCCCTTCTGCAACTTTTAAGCCACTTAATGGTAGAGAGCGTACAGGTAGCATTTCTCCTTCCAGTAAAGCTACTTCTTTGGGTTTTTCGCGACTAGTTAGCACCAAGCAGCTTTGGTGAGTTGCGTCTCCTAAGCGTCTTAAAAGCTCACCATATTCTTCATATCCTTCTCGATAAACTCCAGCTCGACTACCACTGCGAAGAATTGATTCTGCATTATCCAGTATCACCATACAGCGATGATTTTGTAAATAATCAAGTAGTCGTGATACCCTATCATTGAAATTTTCTGGCAAGTTGCTTTCTGTTTCTTGTTCGTCAGAGAGAAACTGGATGAGTTGAGCAAGGATAATTTTAGCAGGGGGCGCTTCTCGTAGCGATCGCCAGATTACATATTCAAAGTTATTTTGAATTTGTTGAGCTAGCTTGACAGACAATGACGTTTTGCCAATACCTCCTATGCCCAACAAAGCAATCAATCGGCATTGTTCATTAAGAACCCATTGTTCTAATGCGGAAAGTTCTTCTACACGTCCATAAAAAACTGGTGTAAAAATAGCTTCTCCCCAATCAAGACGATTACTTGAACTTAAATAGTCATTTTTATCTATTTTTAAGTTAAAAGCTGAAAAAAGCTTCTCAATAGTATGTTTATCAACTCCTCCTTCACGATTCAATACTTTCGATATCGTACCGGTATATAATCCAGAACGGGCACTCATTTCTTCAAGAGTGTACCTGTTGCCAAAATTTTCCTTTGCTTCTGACTTCAGCTTTGCCTCTTGAATTTTCTGTAAACCCTTGGGAGTAAGTGCAACACCACGCTTGCGTCTCCAATTTTGTAAAGTCATGTATAAAAATGTAGTAATAATAACTTAACTTTGATTCAGTGTGCTTTGCAAACACACGAATCAAGACTTTATCTCTGATTTGAGCTAATAATATTTAGCCTACAGTTGTTTCATTATGTTTGCTCCCAATATCTGAGTGCAGCTTCAGTTTTTTTCTTTGTATACCCAAAGAAATAGTAGATAATGACATCAAAATTATTATTAATTCTGTCAGTCAGTTATTGACTACAATTATTTTTGTAATCTTAATCACCTGTATCCTGAATAGACAAAGTGTCTGTACCCATCCTTCAGTTTTAGCTGTTCGAGGAGTTCGATTGATAGTTGATTTTATAAAATCTTGCTATTTCTGTCTCTAATAACACATAATCACTCTATAGTTTGTTTCAGTTACTGCCACACAGTCTTTAATTGCTAAATAGCGATCGCTTGCTTAATTGATGATATGTAATATTTCTATTTCATCTTTTAGATAGATAGTTAACAGTTTCCGAATCTAGCGGTTCCGGCAAATATCTATCCATGATTGCGATATTCTACCCTTAGTGTCCCTTTTGTCAATACCCCACCAGATGAATATTTTAGTTACCCGTGTATATTATTTTATTCCCAAGTTGACACATTTCGTAATACGGGAGGAATTTGTCCTTGAGATAGGGGAAACTCTAGTAAAGTTTCTTTATAACCCAAATATCCAGACTCAGCAAAAGACAACAGCATTCGCGAAAGTGCTAGCCAAATTTCTGGCTCATATTCCCAATCACGATAACGCGAAGCTCGCCCAGCAATTGAGCGCAGTGCCCAAAAATAAGAATTTCTGACTACCGAACCGCCTTTTTTAAACTCTGGTAAGTCTTCGTGGTGGAGAAAAAGTACTTCATTTTCAATTCTGGCTCTCATACCAGCTATTTTAATGGATTCGGGCGTATGTGTAGAGACTTGCCAATAAACTGATGTGCATCGCGCTTGCAATCTTGTTGACTATTTTCTTTTGGAATCAGTAGCCATCAATAAGAATGTTCTTAACTTCTGATTCCTGACTCCTATTCCTACCAAGAGGGGGTAAAGGGTAAGGGGTAATACCAATTCGCAATTCGCAATTCGCAATTCGCAATTCGCAATTAAAGAACTTAGATGCAGCAAAGTTTTCAATGGTTAAATCTGTATCATATTTTTAGTGAAATGATATGAGGGGTAAAGGAATTAAAGTTAAAACTTTTCCCCAGATGGTATAAAGCCCGCGAAGTCTGCCACATGGAAGATTCCACGTGGCGAGCTTCGCGCGAAGCTCTTTGGGCAGAATCCTCTGTCCGGAAGACTTCGCCTATTTTTAAACATGAGGTTCCCTTTCCCCTTTCCCCCTTCCCCTTTTCCCTTCTTCATAAACTGGAAGTTAAACCTACACGGAAAGTAAATCCAGGACTATAAATGCGATTAACTCGCTCGTATTGTTCACCTAGTAAATTTTCTAAGTAAACTGTTAGTCCCAAATTACTATTTACAGGTATACGACCGCTTAAATCCAAATTCAGAAAAGAAGGTGCAAAATCTACACTTGTGTCACTAGGATTTGTAAAAAAGGCTCTGCGAGCGCCACTATTGTAAGTAACATACAAATTAGCTTGCCAGCCTGAATTTTGATAACCTATACCACCTTGCAAGACAGAGTAGGGAATTAAACCTAATTGCAAACCTTTTTCTGATCCTGTTTTAATTTGGGCATCTGTATAAGTGTAGTTGAGAAAAGTTGACCAATTAGAAGCAAATTTTAACTGCAATGCTGCTTCTAAACCGTTGGTATCTACTAAGCCAATGTTCTCCCATCTTCCTGCTACAACTCCTAATCGATTATCTAAACTACTACCGAAGTAAGTAAACTGTCCTGTCAAATTATCAGAAAACTTGACATCTACTCCCGCAGTCCAAGATGAGCCGGTTTCTGGTCTTAAATCAGGGTTTGGTTCCCAACCATGAACCGTATCATAAACATATAATTGATCCAACCCAGGATTACGCTGTCCCCCCGCCCAGCTACCACGCACAGCAATGTTTGGTGTGACGGCATAACGTAAGCCAGTACTAGGGTTAAAATAGTTACCAAACTGCCCATCAAAGCTCTGTCTTAATCCTAAATCTACCTGAAAATTATCACTAATATTCCAAGTATTGACAGCAAATAATGCTGTATTCAACACACTTCTATTTTCAGTTTCATTATTGGCAATTCGGCTAGGATTATTACTTAAAACATCGCCGTTTAAGTCAGTATTTTTCAAATCTAATCCCCAACGGAACTTATTATTGGGAGTCAATTTCCACTCATGATCAACTCTAGCAGTTAACTGTTGTGTATCTAAAATCCCCGTGCGGTAAAAATTACCTGTAGGGCCATAAGTGCTAAAGTAATCTTGGTTATAGCCTAGTGAAGTTGTAAGTGTAGAATCTTCAGCATTACCTAACCGAGTTTTCCAAGATAAGCCAATATTGAGTCCATCGTGATCTAGTCTATCTCTTTGCAGAAGGAAACCAAAATAAACTAAGCCGCGACGACTGCTGAGTTTAGTAATATCTAAATTCAATGAATTTTTCTGATCTAAATCTAGAACAATGCTACCGAAATAAGTACTTGTGGCTGTATCTGCATTCGATAAAAACCCTTGGGGATCACGATTTGCTGCACCAACAGGAACACGATAACGATTATCTGTAAAGTATCTTTCAAAGCTGAAGTTATATTTGATAGCACCAGATGACCCACCATAACTTACCTGTTGATTATTTAAACTCAATGAGCCAAATTCTACGCTACCAGTCAATTTAGGTTGAGCATAACCTTCTTTGGTGATGATATTTACTACTCCTCCAAAGGCTGATGAACCATACAAAGCTGAGGTAACGCCGCTATATAATTCTACTCGTTCAATAGCCTCTACAGGGATACTATTTAAGTCGGTTCCACCATGATAAGTATTGATGTTAGTATTGATTGGTCTGCCATTAATCAGAAATACAGACTGATTAATTGATGCCCCCCGGTAGTATGTACCTGTGTGAATATCTGCACCAGGGCCCACATCATTAATGGCGAAACCAGGCATTCTTTTTAATACATCAGCTAGGCTTGCAGCACCCTGTTTTTTTATTTCTTCTTGATCAATTACGTAAACTGGAGTAGATTCGGGTAGAGAATTTTGTTCTCCAATTACTTCTAAAAAAATGTCTGCATCATCAGCAGGAGTGGGCTGTTCTTCTGGCTGATTTTCTGAATCAACGTCATCTGATGTAGATTCTTGAGTTAATAATTCAGCATTAGTTGCAGGTAAGTTGATTTCATTCAAATTAGAAATAACTGTATTTACCTGGGTTTGTTTATTAACATCTTCCTGCTCAATATCAGCAGCAAAGGCAGGAAAAGCTATCAGTAAGCTTGGTAAAGCAACTGGAACAAAAAAAAATACCTATTCACCTTTCTCTCTCACACCAAGTAAAAACAGTAACCAAGTTCATATTGTTCCTGTTTCCGCAAATAAGTGTCAAAAGACAAGCTGTCATACTTACGCTAAGCAATTTCAGCTGCCAATTGTATTTGTTGTCGTAAATTTTTTAGTAAGTCTAAAGTTTTTTGATAAGCAAGTTGATTTCTTTGATATCCAAAGTATTCAAATGCTTTTTGTAAATCAGCGATCGCCTTCTGATGATACCCTAAGTTATATCTAGCTATTCCCCGGTTAACATAAGCTAGAGCGTTATACCAATTCACAATTCGCAATGACGCTCCTTCGTCGCTCTAAGCGTTCGCGTTAGCGTCTCGTAGAGAAGCTATGCCGCAGGCTTTACGCTGCGCTAACGCAATTCGCAATTAAAGAACTTAGATATAGCAAAGCTTTCAGGGTTTACATCTGTATCATATTTTGCGTGAAATGGTATTACTGGTGTTCAGTCGAATAACTTCAGAAAAATCACGTACTGCACCAAAGTCATCTCCATTTCTACCGCAAATACAAGCTCGGTTAAAGTAAGCTCGATAATCTTGAGGGTTGAGACGAATTATTTCGGCCGTAATAAAATTAGCGGGACAAAAAGCCCCGCAAAGTGTTAATTCTTGAAATTCAATTGATTTAACTTAACGTGAGTTCGACAAGTCTTATTTCACCTCTCCCCCAACCCCTCTCCGGCACGGAGAGGGGAGCAAAAAGCTCAGTTTTTCGTTGGTTGCTCTTCCCTTTCCGTTTCGGAGACGGGGCTGGGAGGGAGAGATTCATCGAACTCACGTTAACCTGAACTACCAGCCTTTGTCTGCTTGTTCTAGCACATAAGCAGCTACATCTGTAATCTGGTCTGGTTTTAAACGACCTTTAAAGGCTGGCATAGCATTCTTACCATTTGTCACTTGGGCAATAATTGCTTCTGCTGAGTACATATCGTACTTTTCTAAAGCATCTTTCTTCAGGTTTTTGGTGGCTTGAACT
Organism: Atlanticothrix silvestris CENA357; assembly: GCF_016056295.1. Lineage (GTDB taxonomy): Bacteria > Cyanobacteriota > Cyanobacteriia > Cyanobacteriales > Nostocaceae > Atlanticothrix > Atlanticothrix silvestris. The sequence continues at coordinate 4,856 of NZ_JAECZB010000042.1, read as the reverse complement.
AAATTCTTACCACCTACATGGCAAGAAGCACAATTAGCACTAAATATCTTGGCTCCACTAACAGTGTCTGCTGCCAAAGCCGGACTACTAAAGGCAAAGGTGAAGATTGCTATGCCTAACAGTAGTAGCGAAAGAATCCTTTTCATCTCGTGTTCCCTATGCAATAACGGCTAATTTGCTGCGATATCCTTCATAATTGTTCAGTTGAATAGTCGCCTGCGTCAAAAGACAAGCTGTCAAACTTTACTCCTTACTTTTTCAAACGCAACATCTTCTTTTCAAACCTTTTATCCTTCTAAGTCCTGCAAAATAGCCTCAACCGTCGCTTTAAGTTCTGGTAAATTTTGCTCAATAACGCCTCAAAGTCGATTTAAATTTACCTTTAAATAATCGTGAATTAGTACATCTCTAAAACCAGCCACATGTTGCGAAGGTACATCTGGATAAGCTGCTCTTACTTCAGCAGATAAACGCTTAGTTGCCTCTCCAATAATTTCAAAATTTCTAATTACCGCATCTTGAATTATTGTGGTTTGCAAAAACATCTCTTTACTACATCACTATCTGGTTTTGCTTCGCCTCTAGCAACGGAACCAAACACACGTACATTATATGCCCCGTATTGAGCAGCAATTCTCAAACTTTCTTCACGATAAGCTTTAATTATTTCATCAATTACCATAACCTAAGCCCAATGACCTTTTGCAGCTAGTTCTGTCAGCGCCTCTTGTGTTACCCGACAAATTCGCCAATCATCTAAAATAGATGCGCCCATACTGCGATAGAATGCTTGTGCTGATACATTCCAATCTAAAACACTCCATTCTAATCGCCCACAACTGCGCTCTACAGCTATCTGAGCTACTTTACTTAAAAGAGCCTTACCAATACCTTGCCGCCGATATTCTGGTAAAACAAACAAATCTTCTAAATAAATTCCGGGTTTGGTGAGAAATGTAGAATAATTGTAGAAAAAAAGAGCAAAACCAACAGCTTGACCTGCATATTCTGCTAATATTGCCTCAACATATTTGTGAGAGCCAAACAGATGCTCTTCGAGTTCAAAGACGTTGCCAGTTACGGCATGAGATAATTTTTCGTACTCTGCAAGCCCCTTAATTAATTCAAATAATACGTTGCTATCAGCTGGTTCCGCAAAACGCAAAATCAAATCACTACGCGCGCTCATCAGTCTCTAGTCCATAGTTATAGTCCATAGTCTATAGTCTATGGTGTCAATTTTGTGACTAAATGACCCGAAATAGAGATAGGTATTATGGTTTGAGATTTTTGGAACAGCTTAAAAACTTTTTATCCAAAATCCCAAATATGCATGACAGGATAAAGAATCGAGTTTATAAATACCCAGGTGGTGGTTAGGATTAAACAATATACAAATTCAAGCCCCCTATTTCATCAGGGAGCCAGTCGGCTGCGGGGTTGCATTTTTATCTCAAACCAAATGATATTTGACTGTTTAGATTAACCAACCCTTTAAGCGTTTGGCTATGTGAGGACGGCGCAATTTTCGCATAGCTTTACTTTGAATTTGTCGCACGCGTTCACGAGAAAGATTGAACATGTTACCGACTTCTTCTAAAGTGCAAGGTTCACTAGTTGTCAAACCATAGCGTAAAGAAATCACGTCTTTTTCTCGTGGAGTTAGCACGTCACCCAAGACTTCCCAAATCTCCTGACGCATCATGTTTTCGTTCATTTTTGCTTCTGGAGACAAGTTGTCTTCATCTTCTAGCAAATCCATCAGTTCCGTATCTTCTTCTTTACCGACACGGTGATTAAGGGACAGTGCTTGACGACGTAGTTGTTGTAGTTGACGTAGTTGCTGGACATTCATTTCTAAAGCTTCTGCCATTTCCGCTTCGGAGGGATTGCGACAAAGTTTTTGCTTTAGTTCTCGCTGTGCTTTTTTGAGCTTGTTGAGCTTTTCTACAATGTGGATAGGCAAACGAATTGTTCGCGCATCGTTAGCTATAGCCCGCGTAATCGCTTGTCTAATCCACCAATAGGCGTAGGTAGAAAATTTATATCCTTTATCGGGATCAAATTTTTCTGTAGCACGATTTAAACCCATTGCACCTTCTTGGATTAAATCCAGAAAAGGTACTCCGCGATTTAGATATCGTTTGGCAATTGATACGACTAATCTCAAGTTCGAGCGAATCATTTTACGTTTCGCAACTCGACCTTGATACAAGCGACTTTCTAATTGCTTTTCCGTCAAATCTAATTGAGAACCTACTTGTTCTTTGGTAGGTTGCTCTCCTAGTTCTAATTCTAAAGCAACTTGTATTTCTCTTACTTCTTCTAAAAATCGCACTCTCCGCGCCAATTCCACCTCTTCATCAGGTTTTAACAGCGGATAACGTGCCATTTCTTTAAAAAACGCACCTACAGCATCATCATGCTCAGTTTTGTTGTATCCTGAAGGCCGAGCTGCGGCCATTTCATCCCCATCACGTTCGTCTGATTCCAGATTTTCTACAATTGGGGACTCTTCTCCTATTAATGGTTCTAAAGTATGGAGTGATTGTTCTTCATGCTCAATAGCGTTTTCCAGTATTTCCATTGTTCCCAATTCAGCAATATTCATAGTTTCCTTTAGGGACTGTTGCTTTGTTTGGTACATAATTCAGTGACAGCTGTTCACTTGAGACTTGGTAGTTTTCCCTAAGAAACAAATGCACCCGCTTCATTGCAAAATACAGGTTACTGCCAATTGCCTATCAGAAATCAAAATCAATCTCTAGCTGTCATTCTGTTGGTTGTTGCTAGATAAATTCTCTAACGAATAGTTGTTTTGCACCTAAAAACTATCTTCTCAGGTTCCAACAGATATATTTCTTATTTTTTTATTAATCCCCAAATCTGTCAAATCCCCCTCAACCTTTATCCACCTTAACAAATATCAAGTAATCAGGTAAATGTTCCCATATCTTAAAAAATCATATACTTTGATAAATTTTTTAATATCTATGGGTTGGGAGTAATTGCTGCGATCGCAACCTTTGCTTCTGGGGTTATATATTTTTCATAAATTTCCCTAAAATGGCACTGATTGAGCAATTTAATTTTCCAAAATATTTTCTTTGTATAAAAGCATCTCATATACCCAAAGGATTGAATATCTATCGGTAGGCGGAAAAAAGCTATGCCCTATTTAGTAGATGGACACACTTTTTCAGAAATAGCCGAGGAGAAAGTTTTATTTTTTATCGTGGACTTCAAATATTTATTGCATGTATGGTTGCTATAAATTTGTCTAGTAGATTACATAAGAAGAAAATTATTAAATCTTATGTGTATTAAAAGTATTGTTAAATACACTTTACATCTCAGAAAGGAAAAAGCTAAATTGATGCGAGATAGGCAAAATAAATAAAGATATCTGTCTATAAACTATGTATAGAAATGACATAAATTTACCTAATTTCATGGTTGCTGAGCCTGGAGAATACTATCAGTCAGATAAAAGCATAACTCGGTGGATAGAAGTACTGGTGGACTTTCCAGGAAACACAGGATTATTTACCTACCGCTTACCCACACAGTTAGAAGTCAAACCTGGGGATATTTTGAGTGTACCATTTGGCGCACAGCAATTAGGTGCGATCGCCATTCGTTTATTGACAGAACCAAATGTAGATCTACCTCCAGAAAAAATTCGAGAAGTAGAAGATGTAGTCAGTAGAGGATTTTTTAGCACTGCTTATTGGGAATTATTAAATCGAGTATCCGCATATTACTATACACCTTTAATTCAAGTAATCCGGGTAGCATTACCGCCAGGAATGCTTGGGCGATCGCAACGTCGTATCCGTTTGCAACGTACAGCGTTAAACCCAGAAACAAAAAAACAAAAAGACAAATTACCCCATCCTCAACTTCTATCTTCGTTAACTTTCTTAAGTCCCACCGCACAACAAATTATGGGACTTCTGCAAGCCCAGTCAGTAGGAGACTACAGTTTCGCTTACCTCCAACAAAAAGTCAAACTTGCTTATAGAGGAATCCGAGAATTGTTGCGATTAGGTTTAATAGAAAGTTATCTAGAACCTCCGCGACTAACTCGACCCAAACTGCAAAAAGCTGTTATTTTAATTGATACAATTGACCGAGATTTAACTACTCGCCAAAGAGAAATTTTAGAAGTCCTGCGACGACGTGGTGGTGAGTTGTGGCAAACTGAATTATTGCAAATTTGTCACGCCAGTTCCTCTACCCTGAAGACGATGGCGCAAAAGGGTTATGTAGTTATTGAAGACAGAGAAGTATTACGGACAGAACACAGCCAAATATTAACTCACGATCAACCAAAGTCTTTAAATCCCGACCAAGCTAACGCTTTGACAAGCATACAAGCATTAGATGGATTTGCTCAAGTATTGTTGCATGGGATCACAGGTTCCGGGAAAACAGAGGTATATTTGCAAGCGATCGCACCTCTACTCAAGCAAGGTAAATCTGCTTTAGTCTTAGTGCCAGAAATTGGACTTACACCCCAGTTAACAGACCGTTTTCGTGCCCGGTTTGGTAGCAAAGTCAGCGTCTATCACAGCGCTCTTTCAGAAGGCGAACGTTACGATACTTGGCGACAAATGCTTACCGGAGAACCCCAAGTTGTTATCGGGACTCGCAGCGCCATTTTCGCCCCATTACCCAGCTTAGGGTTAATTATTTTAGATGAAGAACACGACAGCAGCTTTAAACAAGATTCTCCCATCCCCACTTACCACGCCCGCACCGTCGCTCAATGGCGAGCAGAATTAGAAAACTGTCCCTTGGTATTGGGTTCGGCTACGCCTTCCTTGGAAAGTTGGGTAAGCGTGGAGAGGCAG
>NZ_JAECZB010000041.1 GCF_016056295.1 Atlanticothrix silvestris CENA357 | reverse complement strand
ACTAAATCTTTCTCTTTTCTCCCCCAGCTACCCCAGCTACCCCCGCTTCCCCTGCTCATTTCACGACGATCTCACTTTTTCGCGTTGCTCCCATATTTAATGGTTCTGATGGAATGGTAATTAACTCGTAATTAACCATTTGTGCTGGTTGAGGAAGTCTGAGTTCACCCAAAGCCGATTGCACTTCTTGCATGAAACTTGATTGTAACTGCGCGATCGTAATTATTGGTTCCGGCGGTTTTTCTTGGGTTACTTGACGTAACAGTTCGTTGGATGCAGTGGGAATTTCAATCAACTTCAGTGCTAATAATTCTGGAGATTTCCCCAGGCGAGAAGCTAACTGTTGGATATAACTATTCTGTTCTTCTGGCGTATATTGTTTACTAGTAAATACCTGAAGTTGAATTGTCAGCTTTTTATTTTGCTCTAAGATCGAAATGTTGCTAATGTAAGAGCGTTGTTCACCATTTTCAAGAACTGCGAATTGCTTTTGCCATACATTTCTTGCTGCTGTACGAATGCGATTTTCTTGTTGCTGCAAAGAGATTTCGCGTCTGAGTTGGCTAAGAGATTGGTTGAGTGGAAAAATAATTGCCACAAGGGTAACAAAAATTAACAACAATCTACCTGGAAGAGTCCCAATCCTTTTGACTTTTTGGTAAATAGGTAGTCGTTCTAGAATACTTTGCATCCACATACTTTCTGGATGGGAATTTCGCCATTCTCTAACTTTTTCTTTAACTTGGTAATTGTCAATATGCAGACTCAAAAAAACTAACATTGCCGTGAATGTAATCGCCACCAAGTTAGTGAAAAAAAGTAGCCCACCTCCACTAGCTACCTTGAGTCCATTGACTGGATTCACGCTGATAGCTATGCCGATGCCATAACCCATAACACATAGTGGTGGCATGAGAGCAACTGCGATCGCCACACCAGGAATAGAAGTTGCTACCCCTTTGGGTTCTTTACAAATTGCGACTGAACCTACTGCACCAGAAAACAGAGCAATTACTAAATCTAGGATATTTGGTCGAGTCCTGGCGGCAATCTCAGCCGTCATTTCTTTAAATGGCAACAAAGACACCAATAGCACTGCAAAAGAAATGGCAACCAAGCAACTCAAAGCAAGATTTAGTAGTGCCCGCATAGCTAAGATCACATCACCCGTAGCTAATGCCAGCCCATTGGCGAGAATACTTCCCATTAATGGAGAAATTAACATCGCCCCAATGATCACAGCAGGACTATTCAAAACTAGTCCCAAGGTGGCAATGCCAGCTGCAAACAGAACTTGAATCCAATAGCTGACATCTTCCAGGCTTACTGATCTACATATATCTAGGTATACTTGTTCTTTACGAACTTGGCCAACTCCCAAGTTTTTTGCAAACCAGTCTCTAAACATATTGAAGTGTGAATACGATTCAACTAAATACTAATTTGCAAAATGTCATAATGAGAAATTTAAAAGAAAGTAAATCAAAACAATCCAAAATAATTTTTTATGAGTCAAGACTTAACAAAACAGTGGTTGGCAGAAATTAAAGCACTCAAACAGCAATTAACAGAACAGCAGCGCGATCACGATAATGCTTGGGAAAGTGCCCAAAAATGGCGGCAACTCTACAACACCGAAGCTGAGCAGCGTCGCACAGATACTCATTTATTTCAACAGGCGATCGCCTCTCTCAAAGCAGAAATCCACAAACTCAAAGGTATTGAGGGAGGCATACTCGGCGATGGTAAAGCGACGACAGCTATTCAACAAGAAATCCAACAAATCGAATCTGTAGAGGAATTGCAAGCTAAATTGATTGCTGTCACGAAAGAACGCGATCGCTTGCTACAAGCTTTAAAAACTGAACAAGAAAGCCATGCTCAAACCCGTAAAAGCCTTACCACTGCTTTGGGTGATGCAATTGATAGTTTGGCGCGAGAACGAACTGGAGGTGAAAAAAAGTAGAGACGCGATTAATCGCGTCTCTACAAGGGTTTTGGATAGCGCACATTTAACCAGGTAAAGGCAGACCTGTGACAGCTATTGCTCCAGCGATCGCACTGGCTGCAAGGGAAGTTATAGCTGTACCAAATAGCCACCAAGCAGCGCTTGCAACGGTTTTTTTAGTTTCTTGTGCTTGCTTTTTAACTTCTGCTTGCACAGCTTTGAGGCGTTTTTGTGTTTCTTGCTGGATGCGTTGCGCTCTATGCAATACGCCATCCCGTGCTGCTTCTATTTGATCTATAATCCGGTTGGCATCTTCCTCTGAAATATCCTTACGAGAACTGATCACAGCGACTAAAGTGTCACGATCAAATTGACTGAGGCGATCGCGCAAGGCTTCAAATCCGGCTTGCGGATCATCAAATACTTTAGTAAAGTCTTGCTTGATGCTTTCATAATTCAGTTCTGGACGCTCCAGGGAGTTGAGATAGTTGCGAACTCTAGCAAAAATTTGATCGATTACCGATTGCACTTTTTGCTGAATCTGCTGAAATTGTTCAACAATTGAGTTGCGTACAGACTCGATTTGATCCACAAACTGATTGGCTTCCTCTTCAGAAATATCCTCCCGTTGAGATAGCAACGCCACAATTGTCGAACGGTCGAATTTAGCCAAGCGATCGCTTAAATTTCCCATTCCCACTTGTGGATCTTGCAATAGCAATTGCAAATCGCGCTTGATACCTTCTGGGTTGAGTTCTTCTTTGTTGGTGTAACGCAGATAGTCTTCGAGCCTGGTCTCAAAATCTGCAACTTGTTGAGCAGTACGCTTCGCCAAGCGACGCGGTGCTTTCACAATACTTTGAATTGCTTCTTGGAAGCGATCAATAACTTGATTAACTTGTTCTTCGCTCAAGTTTCCTTGTTGGCTGACGAGTTTTGTTAAAGTTTCTCGATCTACTTGAGATAAACGATCGCGTAATGCCGAAGCACCTTGTTGAGGATCATTGAGTAATCTTTCTAAATCTTGTCTGATACCTTCTGGGTTGAGTTCTTCTAGATTGGTATTGCGGAGATATTGGGCGATCGCTGTTGTAGTTTGTTCATACTGTGCTTTGGCTCGATCTGCAACTACTTGAGGCGCTTGCAAGATATTATCCCGCACCGATTCTAGATTATCAATAACTTGGTTGATTTGCTCCTCACTCAAATCTTGACGCTGATTAAGTAACTGCACAAGGGTATCACGATCAAATTGTGAGAGGCGATCGCGTAATAACCTAATTCCAACTTGGGGATCTTCTAGTAAAATCCTCAATTCGCGCTTGATACTTTCAGGATTCAGTTCATCCTTATTGGTATTTCGCAGATAGTCTTCTACTCTTTGGCGCAGTTCATCGGCTTTGGCTGTTGCTTGTGCTTGCAGTTCTCTAGCACGGTCTAATAACTGATCACGGGCGCTTTCAATTTGACCAACAATATTATTGGCTTCTTCTGCGTTGATATCTTGACGTTGCTGGAGTAGTTGCACAAAAGTATCGCGGTCAAACTGGGATAGGCGATCGTTTAAATCTTCTAAACCAGCTTCTGGATCTTCTAGTAACTTAGCAAAGTCTCGCTCAATTCCTTCTGGGTTGAGTTCTTCTTTACCAGTAGAACGCAAATAATTTTCGATGCGGCTGCGGAAGTCTTGACCTTTTTCTCGCGTTTGTGTCTGTTGCACCAGTTCTAAAACTTCCTGGCGGGTGCTTTCCATTTGCTGCGAAATTTCCTTGACTCTGGCTTCGCTGATATCACCTCGCTGCATCAACAAATTGACAAAATACTCTTGATTGATTTCCTCTAATTTCCGGCGTGTAGTGGTGGGATCTGCTTGAGAATCATAAATGACTTCTTGGAATTCATCTTTGATTGTGATGCGGTTGAAATGCCAGGGGAAAGAATTTTGTATGTAGTCTTCTACATCTGCTTTGATAGTATTAGATGTTGATATTGGCAAATTTTGAGATATCTGTGCAGTAGTTTTGTTTGTGAAATCTTGCAACTCGTGTGTAATTTTATCGACATCGATATCTTGAACTTTGTCTTTTAACTTTTCTAACTGAGTTCTAATTCTTCCTACATCAATATCTGAGATGTCTAACCTATTTAATACTGCTGGTGCAGCAGCACCCAAGCCATATTGAACCGCCTGCTTCATTACACCATTGCTACCACTACCATTGCCGTTTTTTCTAACTGCAACTAATTGCTGAAGTCTTTCACTTAAATCTTCTGAGTTCAATTCTTCAGGAGTGGCAGATTTAAGCAAATTAATTACTTGCTCTGTCGGATTTTTTCGAGCTATTAATTGTTTCCAAGCATCTTCTAATTGATCCGCAATTTGATTGATATTGTCTTTAGGTAAATTTGCACGGCTGCTAACTAAATCTACAAATGTCTGGCGATTAATGTTTTGGAGCAGGTCATTGTCACCAAGAGATTGTACATCTATATCACTCAGTAACTTGTCAAATTGACCGCGAACTTCATCTAAATTTAGCTTGGGTATTTGCAGAGAAGCTAAAGAACTTTGCAGTGTTGTACTAATACTTTCAGGGTCAAATCCTGAAGTTAATTCACGTCGAACTGCCGCTGTAACTTCTTCAGCAGTTGCAACAACTTGCCTTTTAGCAGCATTAGCACCGATGCCAGCCGTTGCTACACCCATCACGCTTTGTAAGCCAGAAGTGGCAGTGCTAACCATAGAACTAATTAAAGAACCTGCCGCTGATGAACCCAACCAAACTACTAATGAGAAGTAGGCAGACCAGATGACTACGCCAATAATTGCTCCTAGTAGCGCGCTTTCAATAAAGCTAAGTTTGACTGCCAAAAAACAAGCAACGAATAATGCAATGCTTGCTGTTATTAGCGCCCAAGAACCAACCTTAGCTTCAAATTTGCGAATTGTTCCACCCAAAGAATCAGAATCAGAATCAGGATATGCATCACTTCCCCAAGTTGAGATTCCTACAGCAACTGAAAAGTTGGTTAATAGGAACTGAAAGGCAAATGCCATCAAAGTGCCTGCTAATAATGCCACTAAAAATTTAGAACCAGAAAACATAAGTGATACTTCTGGAGTTATGACCTCTGGTAATCGGTTTGTAGGGGCTATTCCTAAAGGTAGCCAGTTCCATATCAAAATATTTTCAAAATTGTGAAACATAAAATATATCTCTCACGGTTGTTGGATAAAATACTCATTTCTCAATCAGAAATGTCTACTTTTCACTTTAAATAACAGCTACCTTGGCTTACACCTACTTAAGTAATAAATCTCTTTAACAAAAGTTAGATTTTTACTTTCGGGTGACGCTCCTTTTCTTCCCAGAATAGTCGCCTGCGGAGGAGCCAGAACGGATAAAAACTCTTTTTCTCTTTGGATGACGGATACTTTGATGCTAGTTTGCTACCCTGCGGGTTCTCTGTTGGCGTAAAGCCCTTTGGGCATCAATACTGTTCGGTTAAGCATTTTTAACTTGTAATTCGGTTTTGGCAAAAGCTTAAAGGGTAAGGGTTAAACGTTTTTTCTCCTTTTCCTTTAACTAAAAGGTATTACTTCGGGCATAGCTGCACTTATCGCGCAGGGTATCGTGTTCCAAATTTTTACCACCCACAAAGAAAAAGGCAGTTATGTGAGTGAGCAAACTGCACATCACCAAGTATTTTTACTAACTATGACAAGAAAAAATTTTATTTACGGAAAAAGTATTTGTAAGATAATTAAGTCTCTGAAAAATAAATAAATGTTAATTAATAATGTCTAAAACATTATGTATATAAATGCTAAAAGAATTATTTTTATTAGGCACAATGTTGTTAATAACACTGCCAACGCAATGTCTAATTATAAAAATCATCCTGGAGTATTATGTTGAATTAAAATCTAAGTGTAAAAATGAATATTTTATTTCAATGATTAGTTATTTTTTGTTTTTACGCATGTTTAAAAGTTAGTCTATATCTAATGACATAGATAAAAATTCTTCCAAGAGATTGATGAAAAATTAATATAAATTAGCTTTAGTTAAATAGAAGAGAAGGATGACATCTAATAAATTCCTAAATAAATAATTTCGTATCTGAGGAGAAGTAAATAATGGTTGTAAATTTACGTAGACGCGCTGTAGGTGTATTTTCCAATCGCAGAAATGCTGAACAAGCGCTACATGAATTGAAAAACAGTGGCTTTGCAATGGATAGAGTTTCTGTCATTGCTAGAGATGGAGACAATCAAGATAATATTGCTGGTACCCAAGTTAGCGAAAAAGTTGGTGATAAAGCTGACGAGGGCGCGACAGCAGGTGCAGTCTCTGGTGGCGTTTTGGGTGGTTTGACTGGCTTATTAGTTGGCCTTGGAACTTTAGCAATTCCTGGAATTGGGCCTATTATGCTTGCAGGAGCAACTGCAACCACTTTGGCCACAACTTTAGCTGGCGCTGGAATTGGTGCTGTAGCAGGTAGTTTACTTGGTGCATTAATTGGTTTAGGAATTCCTGAAGAACGAGCCAAAGTTTACAACGAACGTGTAGAACGTGGCCACTACTTAGTGATGCTCGATGGCACAGATGCAGAAATTGCTACAGCGAGGGCAATTTTTAATAGACATGGTATCGAAGAGTTTGGTGTGTATGACCATCCTGATAGCGAACATACAACTACCAATGTTGTCCACCCAACCAATACGAACATTACTCAAAATAGACGGGCAATCGGCACATTTTCCCATCGTAGAGATGCAGAAGCAGCACTCACCGAACTCCGAGATGCTGGCTTCCCGATGAGCTACGTTTCGGTGATTGCCAAAGACACAAACGGTCATAACATTGCCAGTGCAGATAAAAATGTTGGTGTAGGCAATAAGGCTGATGAAGGAGCAAAAGCCGGAGCTGCTACAGGGGGAGCTTTGGGAGGTTTAGGAGGCTTATTAGTCGGTCTTGGTGCTTTAGCCATTCCTGGAGTCGGGCCTGTAATTGCTGGTGGTGCAGCAGCCACAGCGATCGCCACAACAGTCGCTGGCGGTGCTATCGGTGCAGCAGCTGGAGGTATTGTTGGCGGACTCGTTGGTTTAGGTATTCCTGAAGATCGGGCACGAGTTTATAGCGATCGCTTTCAAAGAGGTGATTACTTAATCATCGTTGATGGAACGGAAACTGAAATCCGTCAAGCCGAAGCAATTCTCAAACGTCGAGGTATTGAAGAATTTGCTACATATAATGTTGCTGAAAACGGTAGAGAACATCGCCCCGATTTGAACCGCAACCGTTATGACGAAACACCTGTTTATGCAGCAACAAGCGATCGCGACGAACCTAGTGTGATCGTTGTTGACCACCGAGATGAGAGAATCTAACTCAAGTTAGTTTTTTCTCATTGTTCGTACTGTTTACTCCATTTTAGGAGTAATTAAAATTAAAAACTTGCTCCTCACTACTCTTACAAATAGCAAAGACTTTCACAATTTTCACGCTTCGATCAAAAATTAAACAAATGAAAAAGCTAACTCCCTTCTTAATTAGTGGTTTTTTACTTTTTGGTGCAGTTGCTTGCCAAGATCCTGCCAAAACAAGCGTAGAAGCGCCTGCTCCAGGTGAAACTCCAGAGGCTCCTTCTGCGGAAACGACACAAGCTGCTAAAGAAGATGCTCAGAGTGAACTTCGTAGAAGACAACTCAATGCTGATATTCGTGCCCGTGAAGAACGGAATAATGTTACTGGGGGTAACACAGATAGAGCGACATCTGATTTAGCAAGCGAAGTACGTTCTAAGTTGGAAGCTAATATCCCTGGTGGTCAACTAACAGTTAATGCTGCACAAGATGGCACTGTGACTGTAGCAGGTACTGTCACTAATCAGGATCAGTTATCTAAAATTGAACCTTTGTCAAAGGAAATCAAAGGTGTCACCAATGTAGTTGTTAATGCCACAGTTGCTCCTCCACAAAGTTGAACTAGTTGACAATTAATTGAAATAACTAGGTAATTTTAGATTTTAGATTAAAGGATTTAATCTAAAATCTAAAACCTATAATATTAACCTTACTGCTATTGCTACAATAGGAAAACTATGGAAACTGAACAACAGCAATTAGAATCAGTCGATATTATCTCTCAAGAAGGTATGCTAGCGCTCCAGAGTGCAGATAATCAAGACTTGCCCAAGTTACCACCAGCTAAAGAACCTGAATCTCAATGGCGAGAAATGGGCAGAAAGACTGCTGTTTTTTTAGCACAATTGCCAGATTATTTCAGTAGATTTTTTCAAAACTACAAACAGCTTTTAATTACTGTCTTTTTAATTTTAGCGGCAATTGTTACAGGGAAAGTATTACTATCAATGCTGGCTGCAATCAATGATATTCCATTGTTATCACCGATTTTTGAATTGATTGGACTTAGTTATAGCACTTGGTTTGTTTTTCGTTATCTCGTTAAATCTTCAACTCGCCAAGAATTAGCAGAAGAAATTCAATCGCTTAAACAACAAATTCTGGGCGAATCAATAACTAGTTCGTAATGACGCTTTCTTAAAATTTTTTTACAAATTTTAGTCGTTTGATAATGCGTAGGCGGGGTAGGGTTTTGAGAACTATTACCTCGCAATTTTTGTTCCCGCGGCTATCTGTTTGATTCAATAGCCGTTTTTAGCCCTTGTTCAAATTCGTGAAAAAGCAGGGGAGAAAAGGAGCAAGGGGGCTTTTGCTCAGAAGGGGCAAGGTTTGTACCTTTTCCCCTGCCCCCTGCCTCTTGTGAATGAGTAAAGATATATTTATAATTCAGTCTCTCAACTAATGTTATTCAATGCTGCTACTAATTTTTCGATATGTACTGGTTGATGAGTTGCCATTACAGAAATTCTAATCCGACTTGTGGGTACTGTGGGCGGACGAATCGCTGGGGCAAAAATACCAGCATCTCTGAGTTGTTTAGCAGCATTGAGTGCCACTGTGGCACTTGTTAATTGAAGACATAATATAGGCGATTCTGAAGGTAATAATTTTAAATTAGGTAGCTGTTCGTGTATTAAATTTTTTAAATAATCTATATTCCGCCGCAATTTAGTTAGACGTTGCGGTTCTTGCTGCAATGTTCTGATTGCTGCTAATGCTGCTGCTGTGTCTGCGGGTGAAAGTGCAGTAGTATAAATCCAACTAGGGGCGCGATTCCGCAAAAAGTCAATCAAGCTGGCACTTCCTGCTACATATCCGCCTAAGCTACCCAAGGCTTTACTCAAAGTGCCAATTTGAATTAACTGCCTTCCTGTGCATCCAAAATATTCGACACACCCAGCGCCAGTTTTTCCCAATACCCCAGTGGCATGAGCTTCATCGACTAGCAGCATACTGCTAAACTCATCAGCTAAATCCAACAGTGTAGGTAAAGGACATAAATCACCATCCATGCTGAAGACACTATCAGTAATTATCAAACAGCGTCGGTAGTTTTGCCGCTGTTGAATCAATTGGGTTTTTAGTGCTGCAACATCACAGTGTGGATATTCAATTACAGCTGCACCGCTAAGAATTGCCCCGTTTTTCAGACTCGAATGATTGTACTGATCAGATAAAATTAAATCGCGCTTACCTACTAGAGCAGTAATTGCACCTAAATTGGCTAGATACCCTGAACTAAATATTACTGCATCTTCTGTTTGTTTTAGGGATGCGATCGCCTGCTCTAATTTTCTATGTAATTCACGATGCCCGCTGAGTAATCGAGAACCAGTACTACCAGCCCCAAATTCTTGAATAGCAGCAATTGCCGCGGTCATCAAGCGTTCATCTCCAGCCAATCCCAGATAGTCGTTACTGGCAAAATTAATTACCTCTTGCCCAGTCAAAAGCACAGTTGCACCAGGGCGACTGTGGATTGTTTGTACTGAACGATACCAATCTGCCCGATGAATGGTTGTCAGAGATTTTTCTATCCAAGTATATGGGTCAGTGGGCATACCTTCGGAATTAAAAATTAAAAATTAAAAATTAAAAATTGAATTGATTTCACTTTTCATTTTTAATTGAGCGAAGCATGGGATATGAGAAATGCACTGTCAGAATTGCTGCTGATTGTCTTTTAGCAACTAACTAACTTGTTCGCTGCTGCTCAAATGAGCGATCGCTTGTTTAATCCAGTCTTCGACGTAAGCGTCTTTGGGTAGTCCAATGTCTTCGCTTACGACGTGCAAAGCGTGACTGACTTCATGGGCAGTATATCCCAAGGCGAAGAGAGTCATTTGCACTTCTTCGAGAATCCCTGGTGCTGGGCCGCCTGTGGCGACGAAGAAGCCTGCTGATTTACGCCACTCGACTAATTTGCTTTTCAGCTCTAGACAAATGCGTTCTGCGGTTTTTTTGCCAACACCAGGGGCTTGAATTAGGATTTGCGTGTTAGCGGCGATAATTGCTTGGACTAAATCTGGTAATTCCAAAGTGTCCAGCAATGCGATCGCTAAAGATGCACCAATACCGCTAACAGTCAGTAAATGGCGGAATAAATCACGTTCTGATGGCGAAGCAAAACCATACAAAAACGGCACTTCTTCCCGAATTTGCAAATGGGTAAAAATCTGAATTACTCCTCCTGAGTCTGGCAATTGCTGTGCTAGCCGTTGAGGAATTTGCAAATCATACCCTAAGCCATTCACTTCTAAAGTCAAAACAACGCGATTACCGCTAATTGTTTGAATACCAGCGACGATTCCTTTGAGATAACTAATCATTCTAAGAAACCAAAATATTTTAAGCCTTCGAGAATTCCACCTGCACAAGAATCTTGTGCGAGGTAACGATGTTCAGCGGGATACTCGTTGTGCCACTGGAGCAACTCTTTTCGTGCATTCCCGACTATGATTCCCCTTTCGTTGCCTACAGCAAATAAAGCAATATCATTACCTGAATCACCACAGACAACTGTTTGTTCTGCTGCAAATTTCCACTTTTGACGTAAAAACTGCATTGCCTGACCTTTATCGCTGGTACGGGGCACAATGTCAAGGTCAATACCGCTACTATAAATTAACTTTATATTTAATTCACATTTTTGCAGTTCTGACTCTAACTGTGGTAGCACATCTGCTGCTACTTCTTGATGGAGAAAACAACTCACTTTATAAGGACGCTGTTCTGAGTCTGGTTGCAAAGTTAACTCCGGAAAATACTTAGTTATAGATATAACTAGTTCTTGATTCCATCCAGGAGAAAGAATTTCTGACCAACCGGAATCGGGAGTATCATTACCATCAAGATAAATTTCAGTACCAACGGAAAGGACAAGAGCATCCGGTTGCATCAGGTTTTTTTCAACTTGGAGTTCTCGGTAAAGAACAGGCGATCGCCCTGTAGCGTAAACAATTTTAGAGCCATATTCTTTGCGGTGTTTATGCAGGCGATCGCTTAGCTCTGTCAACGCCTCGTCATTACCTACAAAAGTATTATCTAAATCGGTTACGAATAAAAAACTAGTCACAGCAATCTCCTTAATCAGCTTTACCATCAAAAAGTTTATGCTGTTTTGGCACTAATCTCATCTGCTACCAGTGTTGTAAAGAAGAAATATTGGGTATGAAACAGGCAATAGGAAGCAAGGGAGCAGAAAGAGGCAGAGAGACAAGGAGCAGAGGAGCAGAGGAGCAGAGGAGAAATAACTAAATAACTCTTGCTATTGCCTATTGCCTATTGCCTATTGCCTATTGCCTATTGCCTATCCCAATGCCCAATTAATTAATTCAGTCATAAAAATAACAATCTACCTGCTTGATGGTTTAAATTAAACACAGTGATACATTAGGAACTTCTGTTGTGGTGATAATACTTAAGCTGTCAGGTCGTTTACCTAGTAAGCTAAATCCTCACAATAGTCTCAGAACTAGTTTGGGAATGGCAATTGGTGGCATTGCCTTTTTGTTGTCAATATTTGCAAGTCTAATTGTTGGACACACCGCTAGCGAACAAGTCAAGCTAGATGTAGGGCGATCGCTGGCAGAACTAGCTTACCAAATGACTGATAAGCTAGATAGGGGAATGTTTGAGCGTTACCGCGATATCAAAATTATCAGTACCCTTGATATTTTCAGCAATCCTAAATCTTCTGTTTTCCAGCAGCGTGCCCTTTTAGAAAAATTACAAAGTACTTACAATAACTATGCCTGGATTGGCTTAACTAATAATCGAGGTATCGTTGTTGCCAGCACGGGAAAATTACTAGAAGGTAAAGATATTTCTCAACGACCTTGGTTCATAGAAGGGCAAAAATCTCCTTATGTGGGTGATGTGCATGATGCAGTGAAACTTGCCCAATTGCTGCCCAACTCAACAGGTGAACCTTTGCGCTTTGTGGATTTAGCAATACCAATGAAGGATCTCCAAGGAAACGCACAAGGTGTACTAGGTGCCCATCTTAGTTGGTCATGGTCTAGGGAAGTTCAAAAGTCGCTATTAAACTCCCAAGAAAGGCATAAAACAGAGATATTTATTTTTAGGCAAAATGGCGATTTATTATTATCGCCCTCTGGGTTTAAGACTGCAAATTTACAATCGTTAAATAGTTTACAAGCAGCACAAAAAGGTTATAAAAATTATCTCATTGAAACTTGGCCTGATGGTCAAACTTACATAACTGGTTTTGCCCAAAGTTTTGGTTATCGTAATTATCCTGGCTTAGGATGGTTGGTACTGGTGCGCCAAAAAACTGATATTGCCTTTGCTCCTGTACGTCGATTGCAACAGCAAATATTTACCTGGAATATGGCTTTGGGCTTGATATTTGCAATTTTGGGTTGGCTAATTGCAGCAGTAATTACTAATCCCATGCTAGCGATCGCCACAGCTGCTAATGATATTCGCTCTGGAAATAAACTAATTAAAATTCCCTTACTCAAAGGCAAAGACGAAATTGCTAATTTATCTCAATCTCTTAGTCAGATGGTTTTCACTTTGACTCAACAAGAAAGTGATCTCAAAGCCAGTAACATGCAGTTACAAACGGAACTTACCTCAAAACTGGTAGTACAAGAAATGCTATGCCAAAGTGAACAAAAATTTCGACAATTAGCAGAAAACATCCAAGAAATATTTTGGCTCAAAGATATTTTCAGTAACGAAATTATTTACATTAGTCCAGTTTATGAACAAATATGGGGTCGTAGTTGCGAGAGCTTATATACCAATCCTAACTCTTGGATAGATGCAGTTCATTTAGAAGATAAAGAATACGTACTGGCTACTATAGAGAATAACCATAATAACGTCTATAATCATGAATATCGCATTATCCAGCCTAATAATTCAGTGCGCTGGATTTGGGAACGCAGCTTTTTAGTAAAAAACAACTTTGGAAAAGTTTATCGTAGAGTAGGTATTGCTCAAGATATCACCGATCGTAAACAAGCAGAAGAGACACGTTTAGCGCTGGAAAAAGAAAAAGAAATTAGTGAACTAAAATCCAGATTTATTTCCATTGCTTCCCATGAGTTTCGTACACCCCTTACTAGTATTCTCTTATCTAGTGAGCTGTTAAAAAAATATGGTAAAGAATTAACTGATGAGAAAAGAGAACTATATTTTTATCAAATTAAATCAGCTGTTACACATCTCAATCAGGTAGTCGAAGACATTTTAGTTATCGGTAAAGCAGAAGCGGGAAAACTCAAGTTTGATCCTGCACCTTTGGATTTGATAAAATTCTGTTTGCAAATAGTCGAAGAACAGCAGTTTAATGCAGGCGATCGCTATCATATTAATTTTGTAGAACGGTATTTTTATGCTTCAAAAACACAAAAATTGCCCTTAATGGATGAAAAACTCCTACGCCACATTCTGACTAATTTACTTTCCAACGCGATTAAATATTCACCAGAAGGCGGCAATATTCAATTTGAATTAACATGCAACCATCAAAATGTCCTATTCCGCATCCAAGACCAAGGAATTGGCATTCCTCAAGCAGATCAAGCAAAGCTATTTACATCTTTTTTCAGATGTAGTAACACAGAAAAAATTTCCGGCAACGGAATAGGATTAACTATTGTTAAAAGCGCCGTTGAATTACACGGCGGTCAAATTAGCGTTGAAAGTGAAGTAGGTCTGGGTACAACATTTACTGTTATTTTGCCACTAACTTATGCGATTGCAGCAGGCACAGCAGAGTTGGGATAGAGTTTTGTCAGTGGTTAGTAGTCAGTGGTCAGTGGTCAGTGGTTAGTGGTTAGTGGTTAGTGGTCAGTGGTCAGTAGTCAGTATGTTTGAAAACCAAGTCACTCGCGCTTTAGAGATATTAAACCAGATCAAAAGCAACTGACAACCGACAACTGACACACGCAGTGCAATGATATTATTCATCACTCAAAGTTTCAATTAATAAATCTACCTGTTGTTGTCGCTGCTGCAAAAAACTTTCGCACTGACGCAAAGACTCAACAGCTTTAGCAAATTGATCAAAAACCTCTTCCAATTCCAACTCACCCGCTTCAATGCAAGTAATAATCCCCTCTATTTCATTAACCTTCGCCTCATAATTCCAACCTTCCATTGCATCAGAACTAGCAGCATTTTTACGTTTAACCATCAATCTCTCTGTGTCCTCTGCGTCTTAGCAGTAGCCTGCGGCAAGCCCTTCGGGTTCAGGGGTTCAGACTCGACGGGAACCGCCAAGACTCTGACCCCTTCACCGCTATGCGTCTACGTTATTCTTCCTTGACGATACAATCAATTTACTCACCTTTACCACTTGCGATCGTGGTTAATACCTCTCCACAAAATCCGACTCCTACCAATTCTCCTTCATACATTCCGCCTCTTGAGAGTGGCGATCGCCTCACTCGTCCTGAATTTGAGCGTCGCTACAATGCTATGCCCAACCTCAAGAAAGCCGAATTAATTGAAGGAGTCGTTCACGTGACATCACCTTTACGCTTTGAACCCCATGCTGAACCACATGGTAATTTGATGGGCTGGTTGTGGTCATATAAAGTAGCTACGCCGGGTGTCAGACTGGGTGATAATCCAACTGTGCGGCTAGATTTAGATAATGAACCCCAACCCGATGCCATTTTATTAATCAATGCAGCGTGTGGCGGATTATCATATCTGGGTAATGATGGTTACGTGGAAGGATCGCCAGAACTAGTGGCAGAAGTTGCCGCCAGTAGTGCAACCAAAGATTTGTATGATAAAAAACGCGCCTACCGCCGCAACGGTATTCAGGAATATATTGTTTGGCAGGTGTTTGAAAGTACTGTTAGTTGGTTTAGTTTGCAGAATGGGGAATATGTCGCGCTAACACCAAATGCATCAGGCATAATTCAAAGTCAAGTGTTTCCAGGATTATGGCTTGATGTATCAGCATTAGTTACCGACAATATGCAACAGGTTTTAGCAGTGTTGCAGAAAGGGCTAAATTCAGTTGAACATCAGAATTTTGTGCAGCAATTGTCTAATACAGTTTGTTAAGCTACGCAGGTCAGTTGTCAGTGGTCAGTGGTCAGTGGTCAGTTGTTATTGAGGACAGAACATTAGACATTAATATAAGTTAGTCATTCTCCCCTGCTCCCTTTGTGTGTGAAGTTTTTATTTCCATAACCTTGACTTTAACCTCACCTTGCCCCAATTGAATCAACAAATCTTGCCCTACACCTAACTCAGTTGTTGAACGAGCGATCGCGCCATTTTCTTGTCTGACCACGGCATAACCACGCTGCAATACAGCTTTCGGGTCAAGACTTACCAACTTTTGCCGTAACAATTCTAGATGCTGCTTTGCTTGCTGCGATCGCCTCATTGTTACTTGCATCAATTGCTGACGCTTCCAAGTTAGCTGCTGTATTTCTTGCTGTACTTGCTTTTCTAATCGCAAACGCTTTAAACGGTTTCGCAATGCTTGCAGTTGATTAAGAGCAGTTTCCGATGAATAATCTACCGCCTCGTGTAAAGCCGCAACTCGCTGACGATGCTGAATATACAACTCAGATAATGCTGGGACTACAGTTTCCGCCGCCGCAGTTGGTGTATGCACAGAAGCATCTGCAACTAAATCAGCCAAAGATTCATCTCGTTGATGACCAATACCAGTAATTACGGGAATAGAACAATTAGCAAGCGATCGCACTACTCGTTCATCATTAAAACAAGCTAATTCTTCAACTGCACCACCACCCCGCGATAAAATTAGCACTTCGGCACGACCATCTCTTTCTACCCGTGCGATCGCTTTAACTATAGATTCTGGGGCTTGTTCACCTTGCACAGTAGCAGGAGAAAATAAAACATGTAAACCCGGATACCTGTACTTAAGAGTTTTTTGAATGTCACCCCAAGCCGCCGCTGTTGGTGAAGTGACGACAGCGATCGTTTGGGGGTGGAGTGGAAGAGGACGTTTTCTTTCTACATCAAATAAACCCTCAGCTAGCAAGCGGTTTTTAAGTTGTTGATAACGCAACGCCTGTAAACCCGCACCAGCAGGTAAAGCTTGCCAAACCGATATTTGATACTCTCCCCTTTGCGGGTAAACCCGAATACTCCCCAAAATAATTAATTGTTCCCCAGGAACAGGCATTTGAGCTAGTTTTGGCAATTGGCTATTCCACACTACACACTTAATTCCTGCTGTGCCATCTGGGTCTTGCAGCGTAAAAAATAACCCACTACGATGGTGGTTAGCACTGGAAACTTCGCCAGTTATCCAAACTTGCCGCAATTGCTCATCTTGCTCTAACAGCAAGCGGATATAATCAGTTAATCCAGATACTGAAAGCGCTGTATCGATAATCAGAGAGTTGGGAAGGTCGAAAGTCATCAAATATGCCTGAAAGCATTTGTGCTGGAGCGATTCTAGCATTTTTAATCAGAACTAAAGTTTAGCCCAGTAAACATGATTATTAGGCTTAGTTCTAGTCAATCTTGCTTAGGGAAAGATCTTGAATAAAGTGATTTACTGATGTTTGTACAATAAATGGCCTCAATCCTTCACATGACAATAGAAAAAGCAACATTTGGTGCTGGCTGTTTTTGGGCAGTGGAAGCAGCATTTCGCCAAGTAAAAGGTGTATTATCAACTTCGGTCGGGTATATGGGAGGGCATTTTCCTGACCCATGTTATCTTGATGTGTTGTCGAGGATAACGGGTCACGCTGAAGTAGTGCAGATAGAGTATGATCCCCAATCTGTGAGTTATGATGACTTGCTAGCAGTGTTTTGGGATATCCATGACCCGACAACCCTAAACCGTCAAGGGCCAGACAGAGGGGAACAATACAGGTCTGTAATCTTTTTTCACAATACCCAGCAGCGACAAGCAGCACAGCAATCAAAGGCAAAGCTGCAAATGTCTAGGAAATTTGATCGAGACATTGTAACAGAGATTACTTCTGCTAAAGAATATTACTTAGCAACCGCAGAGCATCAACAGTATTTCGAGAAAAAGGCAAAGCACCAATCAAAAGCAGATAATTTTGCCCAATGACTATCTAAGCCACCATAAACTCTACATAATATTAAGAAGACGCTTCACACTTCTTAAACAATCAGCTTTATTAAAACAATGGCGAGAGATTTACGTGGCTTCATTAAAATTCTGGAACAAAAAGGGCAATTACAGCGAATTTCAGCTTTAGTTGACCCAGAGTTAGAAATTGCTGAGATTTCCAACCGAATGCTGCAAAAAGGTGGTCCGGGGTTGCTGTTTGAAAACGTCAAAGGTGCTGACTTTCCGGTAGCGGTGAATTTGATGGGAACGGTGGAAAGGATTTGCTGGGCGATGAATATGCAGCATCCAGAGGAATTGGAAACTCTGGGGAAAAAGCTGAGTATGTTGCAACAACCAAAACCGCCAAAAAAGATTTCCCAAGCGATAGATTTTGGTAAAGTGCTGTTTGATGTGGTGAAAGCCAAGCCAGGAAGGGACTTTTTTCCTGCTTGTCAGCAAGTGGTGATTCAAGGTGATGATTTAGATTTGCACAAATTACCTTTGATTCGTCCTTATGTTGGTGATGCTGGCAAAATTATTACGCTGGGGTTGGTAATTACCAGAGATTGTGAGACAGGTACGCCGAATGTAGGTGTATATCGTTTGCAACTGCAATCTAAAAATACGATGACCGTTCACTGGTTATCGGTGCGGGGTGGGGCGAGGCATTTGCGAAAAGCTGCCGAACGTGGGAAAAAATTAGAAGTAGCGATCGCTCTTGGTGTAGATCCTCTAATTATTATGGCAGCTGCTACACCTATACCTGTGGATTTATCAGAATGGCTGTTTGCTGGATTATATGGCGGTTCGGGTGTGCAGTTGGCAAAATGTAAAACTGTAGATTTGGAAGTTCCCGCCGATTCAGAATTTGTCTTGGAAGGAACAATTACACCAGGGGAAGTCTTACCTGATGGCCCCTTTGGCGACCACATGGGTTATTACGGCGGTGTAGAAGATTCACCTTTGATTCGCTTTGAGTGTATGACACACCGCAAAAATCCGATTTACTTAACAACATTTAGCGGTCGTCCACCCAAAGAAGAAGCGATGATGGCGATCGCACTCAATCGGATTTACACTCCTATTCTGCGGCAACAAGTCTCAGAAATCGTAGATTTTTTCTTACCGATGGAAGCTTTGAGTTACAAAGCGGCGATTATTTCCATAGATAAAGCATATCCAGGACAAGCGCGACGGGCAGCTTTAGCCTTTTGGAGTGCTTTACCACAATTTACATACACCAAGTTTGTCATTGTTGTAGATAAAGATATAAATATTCGTGATCCGCGTCAAGTAGTTTGGGCTATTAGTTCTAAAGTTGATCCTATCCGAGATGTATTCATTCTGCCGAATACACCGTTTGATACTTTAGATTTTGCTAGTGAAAAAATTGGTTTAGGCGGACGTATGGGAATTGATGCAACTACAAAAATTCCCCCAGAAACAGACCATGAATGGGGCGCGCCTCTAGAGTCAGACCCGGATGTCGCAACTTTGGTAGAAAGACGATGGGCAGAGTATGGTTTGGCTAATTTGCAGTTAGGAGAAGTTGATCCGAATTTGTTTGGCTATGATATGAAGTGAAATAAACTAATACAATTTCAAATTAGATCATTTTCTTATCAATAACCTTGTGTAGAGACCTTGCTTGGTAAGGTCTCTACATTTTTAAACAGGAAAAAGCTGGCGAACATAAACGGATATAAATATTGCGTTTCTCATCGGTGAAATTTCTTCTACCGTGCATAATTTTGGTATTATCTATCATTAAAATATCTCCTTTTTGCCAAGCCATTTCCGTAGTTAATCTTTCAGCGATTTCATTTAGCTCTTTCATAACATCAGCAGGAATCTCTGAATCATCTTCAAACCTTAGTACCTCCGGATTGAGTTGCATGGTTGGCAAAATACTATTAATAAATACTTGATGGTTTCCACATCTACTAGAAGTCACTGCTGAAAAAATATATTCGATACGAACTGAATCATCATTAATGATTTGTTTTCCTAAACCTTCAGAAATTGGCTGTGTACAAATATTCATAGTAATTAATAAAATTTTATTAAAACATAGACTTGCTGTTAACTCGAAGGATGGAATATATTAACAGCCTGTACTCAATTCTACCACGGCATTTAATTTACCAAGAGGGGGTAAAGGGTAAGGGGTAATACCAATTCGCAATGACGCTCCTTCGTCGCTCTAAGCGTTCGCGTTAGCGTCTCGTAGAGAAGCTATGCCGCAGGCTTTACGCTGCGAAGATCGCAATTCGCAATTAATGGGACTTAGATGCAGCAAAGTTTTCAGGGTTTACATCAATATCATATTTTTAGTGAAATGATATAAGGGGTAAAGGAATTAAAGTTAAAACTTTTCCCCAGATGGTATTAAGCCCCTATTTTTAAACATGGGGTTCCCTTTCCCTTTTTCCCTTCTTCATCAATAACTGCCCAGTTTGTGCAAACGGAGTAATTGTTAATACATTCATAAAATTTAGTTTTAGCAATCTGCTGACAAAGTTGAACAACCTGACTTATATAGAATTTGAGTTATAACGAAGACACTTCATCTTGCAATTTATACCAAAAAATAGGAAAAATATGAGGAAAAATAGTACTTATCCAGTGTCAAAACTGGTTATTGAATTAGGATTGGTCAGCACAAGTGTACTAATTAATACTGGTATAGCCAACCAAATTGTTTTAGCAAAATCTAAGAATCCGCAACAGTGCGATATTTTTGCTTACGTCACCGATACAAGCTCACGAGGTTTAAATGTGCGTAATGGCGGAAGTATTAACAATAAAATATTAGGACAAGTACCCAAAAATGCAACAGTGAAGATTATTGCCGTCGCTAACAAATGGGCAAAGATTACGAATGCTAGTGATGGATTTCAAGGAAATGGATGGGTTTTTGTGCCCAAGTTAGGCATTTCAACACGGGGCTATGGTACTAATGGAGTAAATGTTTATTCTAGTGCCAATCGGCAAAGCCGAAAAGTAGGACGAGTTGCCCCTAATGCGAATGTCAAATTATTAAGCTGTCAAAAAGATTGGGCGCTGGTGGAACATCAAGGTGTTCAAGGTTGGTTGGCAAAAGAAGATCAATGTGGTGCTGCCCTAACGACTTGTTCATAATATCTTATCAAGGGGCATTGCTTTGTCCCTACTATAATCTGTATTCTCCTGTAAAAATATGTCTACCCAAATTATTGAAGATATAGACAACTTTCTTCAGATATCCGATAAAATTGCTACTTCTGGGCAACCAACCGCAGAACAGTTTATCGCAATCAAACAGTCAGGATACAGATTAATTGTAAATCTGGCACTATTAACATCAAACAACGCTTTACTTGATGAACAACAAATTGTGGAATCTCAAGGTATGGAGTATGTACATATTCCTGTACTTTGGGAAAAGCCTACTATTGAGAACGTGACAAAATTTATTAACGTCATGGAAGCGAATGTCGATAAAAAAGTTTTTATCCATTGTGCTGCGAATAAAAGAGTTTCTGCCTTTATATATCTTTATCGTCGCCTTTATACAGCTATCAATGAGCAAGAAGCAAAACAAGATTTACATAAAATTTGGATTCCTAATGAAATCTGGAATAAATTTATCCAAGAGATGATTGAGATTAATAATGCTAGGCTAGGCTAGATATGATCAGATTACCAAGTTGCGATCGCAAACTTTTGCCATAGTTAACCAAGTTTTTGGAGGCGCAGCCATAATCTCTCTAACTAAAGTATTAGACTTGAAATAATTGGCTGCAAAAACTGATGACTCACAACTTTCTCAGTAACAAAAAATTACTTTTTGACCGCTGGGCTATGAGCTATGATTGGCTCTTTCCTTCAGTGATTTACCTAGCTATCCATAAACGGTTGCTAGAATACGTCGATTTACCAGAGCAAGGAAATGTACTTGACCTGGGCTGTGGTACTGGACGTTTACTTGAACGCTTGGCGACTCAATTTCCCAACTTATGGGGCACAGGATTAGATTTATCTTCTAATATGTTGCAGGTAGCAAGACTGAGCAACCGCCACCATCCACGTTTAATTTTTGTTGAAGGTAAAGCTGAATCTCTTCCCTTTGGGGAGGGTCAGTTTGATGCTGTTTTCAACACCATAAGTTTTTTACACTATTTAGAGCCACAACAAGTATTAAGTGAAGTGGCGCGGGTGCTTGCTCCCGGTGGACGTTTCTATTTGGTTGATATTACTACTAAAAAAGAGACAGAATCACAACAGTTGCCCATATCTTCGTTAGGAATAAAACTTTATAGCCCTAAACAACGTGAACTTCTTGCCTCTTCTACGGGATTATTGTGTTTAAGTCATCATTATTTATTAGGGCCTGTCTTGCTGACAATTTTTGCTAAACCTACATATTGATAAATAAAAATTTTACTTTTCAATTAGACACTTGATATTGCATAAATACCACAGGAACTCTGATTAATCTTTTAGCTAATTGCGAGATGCCAAATTTACCCTTAAGAGATTGTGGCAAGTTCTCAAAAGAAACTGGTACAAAACCAAAACAGCTGTAAAACTGTGCCAGTCGTTCACCTAAACATTCAAGATACAATGGTTGCATTGCTGTATTGATTAGATGCTGTGTGAGAAAAGTACCTAAACCACGATTTCTCCAAGCTCTTGCAACTACTAAACTACCAAGTTCTTGTACACCTGAGAAATTACGCAACTGTCCACAAGCTATTAAATCTTCGTTACATTCAATTACCCAAAATTGCTGCCAACGTAATTGAGTAGGGTCGAGTTTAGCTGAGAACACCAATAATCGAATCGACCACTGATCCGCAGAGGTTGCCTTGCGAAGAATGCACCCAGATGGTAGTGATAAATTGCTCTGATTCATTAATTACACTTTAAACGAAATTTGAAACTAAGTGCGATCGCTTCATTAGTTTCATTAAATGTATTTTTCCAGACCATGCCTGCTCGATCAAGTTAAGGTCACGTTCATTACCTGTTCTACGAAACCACGTTGGCTTGGACAGAAATCTTTGATTAGAGTTACATAGTATTACCAATCCTGGCATTAGGGCTACATTTACGTATATTCACTGCCTATATTTATATAAATTACCTATTATCTTTGAAAAAACTATTAAGGATATATTTTACTATTTGTATGAATCAGCACCTTAATACAGCATCTAGCTGTGGGTTGATTAGGCAATAATGCCCACATTGACGATTAACCAACGCCTTGATGCACTACTACCAAAGCTGCAAGATGCACGCTTACTGATACCATTTCACGAAAAGCCTGATACAAATAAAGCATCCAAAATAAAACCCCAACCTGTAATGTTCGCAACAATTGATGTGTTTAATTCCTCAAGACGTTGCCAAATAACTGTTCTTAACTCGTCCAAATTAGCAAAGCATTCCCAACTTAAATTCCTTTTGACTTCTTCCCATAAACGTTCAATGGGATTGACTTGGGGAGTATGTGGAGGTTGAAATAATAAAATAATATTTTCTGGAATTTTAAGAGTCTGGCTTAAATGAAAAGCACCGTTATCTAATTGAAGGATATGTAGCTGCAAACTGTTCTAAAAAAATATTGAAGCAAGCTGTGTTGAGATGAGAGAACTCCCAAATATAATAC
>NZ_JAECZB010000040.1 GCF_016056295.1 Atlanticothrix silvestris CENA357 | reverse complement strand
GAATGGGGCATGGGGAATGGGGGCAGAGGAGAATATTTTGTACAAGTTCTCTCTTCTGCTCTCTGCTTCCCTACACCTTCACCTCATCGGCAAAACTGTTCCAGCGCACAAAATGAAATGGGCCGGCGATAGATCCCCAGAGATGTTCATCGGTTTCTAAATCTCGTCCTCGGTCAAGGCTGAGAAATTTCTCTTCGCTAATCTCAAATTCATTATCTAGATAAGTGTTTTGTCCTTTGCGAAAAACAATGCAACCTTTTCCTGGTTCTACTCTGCCTTTGAAGCTGTTACCAGTCCACTCTACAATCATGTTACAGCCTGGTAACTTTTCTAAGCGATCGCTACTTAGAGTATTGAGACGTTGCAAATCACGGGAAGCACCGTAAAAAGTTTCTTCTTGTTTAACAGTGTAATTTTCAATTTCGATGCGATCGCCTGTATTTACCAACTTTAATACCCGCATTCTATAAGGCTCGTTTAGCTGATAATCATAAGCTTGTTCCACAAACAAACCTACCCCTGATAACAGTTCTAAGGGCAAAGGACGCATACAAACGCGAATATGGGCAAAAAAAGGCGGATTTTCAAAAGCTTGGTCTTGATTGCTAAAATCAGCTGCCATCCATCGAGCTAAGGTGGCAATATCTGTAGAATTAGTCATACCGATGAGCAATTGGGTGCTAAAAAATCATCTGGGAGTATTGTAGAGCTTGGGAATAGGGAATGATAAAAATTAGTTTTGCTCAAATTGGTATTTTTTGTATTGGTGGAGAATTTTTCTTAAAATTTCGTCATCATTTAGCTAGGTAATTACTAATTACCAATTCCCCACGCGACTTATTCAGGTAAGGTAAAGTACCTATGCTACGGCGCTTAAGTGTTACTATCACTGTCGCTATACTCTTTAGCAGTTCTTTGACACTGGCACAGAGTAAAAAGCCTCAACAACCGGATAAATTTCCTCCTAGTCCATTAGAGATTACTACACCCGATCCGCTGTTGCCAAATTTAACGGATAAACAGCCATTAACTCTCCAAGAACAGCAAAGATTGGCGGTAGCCCTGGATTTATTGAATCAAGACGCTGCGGCGAAACTGCAAGCAGGTAATAAGGTAGCAGCGTTTGAAACTTGGAACCGGGAACTACGCTTGCGACGTTTTTTAGGTTCTTTGGCAGAGGTACAAGCACTGTCGCGGGTAGGTGCGATCGCCTGGAATGAAAATGATCGCCAACAGGTACAATATATTACTCAACGATTGCAAGCAATTCAAAAGCAGACACAATCCCAAAAAACTGTTGATATCCCACTTTTGCGATCGCTAGGTGAAGCTTACCAAAAAGTGCGATCGCCTAAACCTGCTTTAGAAGTTTATAACCAAGTTTTGGCAGCAGAACGCCAACAGCAAGATGCAGCCGCAGTAGTACAAACTCTCAAGACAATTGGGGAACTGCATCTAGCTTGGTTTGAATATCCCCAAGCTGCGAATGTCTACGAGGAATTGTTAAGTTTAGATTCAGGCGATCGTCTAAATCAACTAGCATACTTACAACAGCTAGCTTATATTTACGAGCAGTCAAAACAACCGCAGCAGACAATAAATACATTAAATAAGCTAGCAGCGATTTACACAAATGAAAACAATCTTACCGAAATACCCGAATTAAAACTAGCGATCGGCGATAATTATCAATCTTTAGGACAAACAGATCCTAATTTACTGCGAGAAGCTTTTAACAACTATCAAGAAGCTTATACTACTGCTTGGCAATTGCAGCAGTACGCTCGTGCTGGGGAAGCTTTACAGAACTTAATTGGCTTATATCGTTCTCAAGGTCAAATAGAAGAAGCTTTACAAGCTAGCCAAATTCTCGTAGAAACACAAGAGCGAGCCGTCAATTTTTATGGGGTAATGCAAGCTTATGATCAAATCGGGCAAATGTATGTAGAGCGCAAAAATTATCCCCAAGCATTAACAGCTTTTCAAAAAGGATTAGAACTAGCGCAACAACTTAAGCATGAAGAAGCATACTTTACTCAGCAAATTGAAAAGTTACCAAAAGCCAATTTTTAAGTAAAAATAACTGGAGATTGAGGTTGAAGAGAAGTTTCCAACCCACCAGCCTACCCAACTTATCCGAACCGTATTGGTTTTTGTCGCGATTTTTTATCTATTTGTAAGAAATCCGGGTTAATGTACCGCCAACTTAATATTGATGAAGGTTCATCGGATTTGAATTTGTTTTCCTAATTGTTGATGGAAATAAAGTCGATATAATTCGCAACTGATGCGTGCTTGATTACCTTCTAGTTGTACTAAACCCATGCTTTCTAGTTTGTAGGCTGTGATTGCATCTAGTTCTACTCTTTCGTCAATTGCTACTACTTGTTGCATAGCTGACATCAGTTGCGGTTCTTTTTGTAGTAGAGTCAAAAGCCCTCTTAGATGCTGACTGAAGATTCCCGCAGGAGTAGCTGCTGTATCTAGTAATTGTTCCAGCGTTATGTTCTCTTGACGCAGATGATAAAACGCTAAGTTTACTAAATAGGGATGCCCTCCAATCATGGTTTGCAGACGTATTAGATATTTTGCTGCCCAATCAATTCCATATTGTTCTGCCAAATTCCTTACCTGCTCTAAGGTAAACGGTGGTAGTGAAATAGTTAGGCCTACATTGAACAGAGATTGGTTGAGTTTGAGGGGTACATAAATTTCAGTTGTATGTACTACAATAATCCGTAGTTTTTCCCATGTTGGATCTTGCTTGGCTTGTTCGTGCCAAAATCGCAGCATAGACAAAAAATCTTGAGCAATATTGAGATGTTCAAAAATACGACTGATTTGATTTAAAGCCAAGACTATAGGATAATTATCAAGATATTGCAATAGGTATGCTTCAAAATAGATTTTGCAGCTCACCTTGCAGCCCATCTCTGTATCCCAAAAATCATCCAGACTAGGAAATAGCTTTAACTGTCTGCTGGTATTAATGCAAAACCAGCGCAAAAATTTATCTAGGGATGTAAACAGGGTTTCATCAGCCTCTTGAAAGTCTAAATAGACTGTATGATAACCCTGCTGCTTTGCGTGGGCAATTATTCGGTTGAGCAGTGAACTTTTTCCCATCTTACTAGGTGCTTTAATTTGTAGCAAGCAACCTGGATGCATAATTTCGTTAAAAGTCAATCTTTCTAAAGGAGGACGAAAGATATAGAAAGGAGAATTTAGAGGAATAGGCCCACTGGGAAAGTCTATTTTGCTGGCTGAGATGATATTTGGCACCATTTTGAGGCTGGGTTCTTCTACCAATTCCTGTGTATATGTTGTGCCTTGCTGGTCTTTTTCAAATACTAAATGTAGGTTCTTTTTTGTTATCCTCTGTCCCAGCATTTTCGACAAATCTTGCCATAACTGAGAACCAATTTCTTTAAGGTAGTCACTACCATAACTAGATTCTTCTGCCATCTCACTATAAGTTTTGCCTAACCAAGATTGATGAAGCACAAACCGTTGAATGTATCCGAGAGACTTGTCTTGTAGAATTTTTTCTACGGCTTCTGGGAGTTTTTGCACAGGTAACAAAATTTACTATCTAAATAGATTTACGTATTTTTTATATTTAGTAATAATATACAACTCAAGACAGCTGTAATTGTGATCAAATCTATTCAAGACAGTTAAGACAGTTAAGACAGTTAATTAGCTCAAATATAAAGTTCTGATGTGTCTTAGTTTAATCACAGTGAAACTCAAATTTTTCGAGGTATCTATAGATTTCTTTATCACTATACTTATCACACTTATTTCAGAAATTACAATGTTTTTTAATTAGGTTTGTATTTTATCTAAGTAAGAAAAGTAGGTTTTTAAAGCAAATTCATTTTTACTTTTTGAAAAAAATGTTTTAATTGATTTTAAAGTTATAAAAGTAATAATAAAGTAAGAAAAATAGGTTTTTGTGCAACTGTATTTTACAGAGTTCAAAATGGTGCTATTATCTATCTCAGTTGATTTTAAAAACAAAACAAAATATGACGTTATCGTAGCATTAACAGTGAGAATAAATAACCTCACTCACTATTAACTCAATTTGAAAAGTGCTTGACAATGATAATATCTAGTGCGGCACTTATATTTCTAAAGTTCATTCAAAACCAATGTAATCCCTTTTAGTGCAGAAAGTTATCTGCCTTCTTCTATATCTAGATATAACTTATATATATATATATATATATAGATGTAGAAAAAGTGATATTTATGAATCAAATTAGCTTAAATGATTTGACAGTTAAGCTTAATAATATTAAAGTGTTTATCCTATTTCAAAAAAATACTTCATCTAAAGTATTTTGGTTTACGGCTAGATTCGGTAGAAAAGTTGCAATGGCTTTTTATAGCTCTACTTTCATGTGTTATTTCTGAAATGGTGCTACGGACTTAAAAACGTAATCCGATTCTTTTGGTTGCGTGAATTTAACCAACGTTAAAAAATAAGCTTTTGCTTAGTATTTGATCTATTGAGCAAACTTGTACAACCGAGGAACAATATTATTGTCTGAATTTTCTCTGGGAAAGTTCAGCATTGCTTGTTACAAAATACAAACCTTCAGTTAATGAAGCAAGGTAACAAGTGAAAAACTGCGATCGCATCATGATTTGAAATATTGCATTGTTGTTAATCGTATTCCTCTAGCCTTGTGGCGAGCCTACGAATAACAATCTTTGCATTGTTGCATTATCTAAATTACAAAACTTTTCCAATCACAAATGTTTAATCGTGGGTTTCTACGGAATATGTTTGATGACTTTTTGCTATTTATTCTCACCAAAGATTGATTTCCCCCTCTTTTTTGGAGAGGGGGGAATGGTGAGACTGGCAACAACTGAGGTTATACAGTGTACCAAGCACGTTCAAGTGAACTAGCAAAATACTGTTGGAAAACAATAAGGATGTAGATTATGGCAATCAGAAATGGAACAGAACTGCCCGATACCCTTACAGGAACTGCGAATGCCGATACGCTTCGTGGCAATGGTGGTGATGACGAGTTATATGGTTTAGGTGCAAATGACCTGCTTCGAGGTGGTAACGATAAAGACTCGCTGTTTGGCGGTAATGGTGCTGACAGGCTATTTGGAGATGCGGGTGAAGACTCACTCTATGGTGAAGCTGGTAATGACACCCTAATTGGCGGCACAACCATTGACGATGCTCTTGATGGCAAAGATTTCTTAGATGGCGGTGCGGGTGCTGACTGGGTATATGGTGGCTTTGAGGACACTGCACTTGGTGGCGCTGGTAATGACACCTTAATTGGTAGCTTCTATGATGACGTGCTGTACGGCGACGACACAGAAGGTAGCATTCCGGGCGGTGCTGACTACATTGATGGTGGAGCCGGCAATGATACTCTTTATGGTGAAGCTGACAGCTTGGCTTCGGGTAGTGCTGATACCATTTTGGGTGGTGAAGGTGATGATACTCTTTACGGTTATGCCGGTGATGACTCTCTTCTAGGTGGAGACGGTATTGACTACCTCGATGGCGGCGATGGTGATGACTTTCTTGATGGTGGCACAGGTACTAGCACCCTCTTGGGCGGCGCTGGCGTGGAAACCATCAGAGGCGGTATTGATGGTGACTTCATTGATGGTGGTGAGGGTGCTGACAACCTCAATGGACTTGGTGGAAATGACACCATCTACGGTGACTTCGATGCTGAAGAAAGTCTTGCTGGTAATGATGTTTTAAATGGCGGTGCTGGTGATGACTTCCTCGACGGTGGTGCTGGCGTTGACCGGGTTATCGGTGGGGCTGGTATTGACCTGATATTTGGCGGTGAAGACCCAGAAACCCAAACTGCGCGTGATACTTTGACTGGCGGGACTGATACTGATTACTTCCAATTACTATTCACAGACTTTGTACCAGAGCCAATTGATCCAGGTGAACCAATCGTAACTCCTCCGGCTGGTGACTGGATTACTGACTTCCAGGATGGTACTGACTTCTTCTTGCTTGAGGGTATTGAATTTGAGCAACTATCGTTCCAGCGTATCAATCTTAATGTTGGTGGTGTTGCTACAGCTAGTACTCGGATCTACGTTACTCCTGAAGCTGGCATTCCTATTTCTCAAGCCGAAACTCTGGCAGTTGTGCAAGGGGGACTTCCTGGACGATTTGACACCACAGATTTTGTTACTGATACCCCTGTCTAAGAAATGGGCAACTAGGTGGTTTACTTGGGTTCCAGCCAAGTAGCACACACCTAATAGTTGCCCCAACCATGAAGAGTAGCTACAGAGTGTGGATAACTTGTTAAGCTACTCTTCGGATTAAGCCTCAATTATAATCTTTTGAATTCCAAATACACGTAGGCTGGGCATTTGTCCTCCAGAATCCGGATATGGTGTGCATTGTTCACCCTACGCTCCCCAGACTGAGAAGTTTAATAAACACCAATTCTCGAAAATTCGGCAACAGCTTCAAACCTAGAATCCTATATGCTGTCGAAATTTCGTAATCACGAATTGGTATAAAACCTCAAATCACTAATCCGCCAAGTTTGTTTGCAAGATTCTCGATTCATCAAATCGAGAATCTGCTTACCCATAGTTGGGAAAAGCAAGACACCAGCCATCCAAAAGCCATGCGAATTTTATTTTTGCACCCCAATTTCCCTGCCCAATTTCGTCATGTAGCTGCTGCTTTAGCTAAGGACAAAAATAATCAAGTTTTTTTTGGTACTACTCGCCAAGAAGGTAAATTACCTGGTGTCAATCGGGTCGTTTATAGCCCAAAACGAGAAGCTCGGCCAGAAACTCACCACTACGTCAGACCTCTGGAAAATGCTGTTCTTCAAGGCCAAGGCGTGTACAGACTGGCAGAGCAGTTGAAAGCACGGGGATTTGTGCCGGATGTAGTCTATGGTCATTCGGGTTGGGGGCCGACTTTATTTATCAAAGATATTTTTCCTCAAGCCAAGTTACTGTGTTATTTCGAGTGGTTTTATCACGCTCATGGTACTGATGCAGACTTTGATCCGAGCGATCGCCTGACCACGGATGATGAAGCCCGGATTAGAATTAAAAATGCGCCGATTTTGCAGGATCTATATAGTTGCGATCGCGGTCTTTCTCCTACCTATTGGCAGCGTCAACAATTTCCTCTGGAGTACCACAATAAAATTACTGTGCTTCATGACGGGGTCGATACTAACTTCTTCTGTCCCAAACCAGGAGCAAAGTTAGTTCTTCCGCGCATCAATCTAGACCTTTCCCACGTTGAAGAACTGGTTACTTATGTAGCACGGGGTATGGAGCCTTACCGGGGATTTCCCCAATTTATCGAGGCTGTTGCTTTACTCCAGCAAAAACGCCCGAATTGCCATGTTGTGATTGTCGGAGAAAACCGCGTCGCCTATGGTAAGCCTCTGCGCGATGGCAAAACCTACAAAGAGGCAATGCTAGAACAATATGATCTCGACCTGAGCCGAGTTCATTTTACAGGTTGGTTGCCTTACGAAGAATATCTACAAGTTTTGCAAGCTTCTGCGGCACACGTTTATCTTACTCGTCCCTTTGTTTTATCTTGGTCAATGTTGGAGGTGTTATCAGCAGGTTGTTTGCTGATAGGTTCTCGAACTGCGCCTGTTGCTGAAGTTGTTCAAGATGGCGTTAATGGACTGTTAGCAGATTTCTTTTCACCACAGGAAATCTGCGATCGCATTTTAGAAGCCCTCAACCATCCAGATAAAATGGCGGCGATTAGGGCGCAAGCAAGACAAACCATTTTAGAGCGTTATGATTTGGCGCAACTATTACCCCAACATCTGCAATGGATACAGCAATCAGAAGAGCGCAAACTAGTGTCGCCGTGGGAAGGGACAAAGTTAAAGTTGGTTGATACTGTAGAACACAAAGGATTTGGTGGACAAGATCAAAAAGCTGAGAAATTATCAGCCAAACTTTCACAAATTAATAATCAGACCTTAACAACTCAAGATATTCTTCCCCTCTTGAGTAAATACCAACTGTTACCAAAGCTTCAGCAAGAACTAATCATTGATCAAGCGATCGCACCTTTTAGCTGTACCAACGAAGAACAAGCCAAATGTTACCAAGAATTTTGCGAACAAAATCAGTTGTCATCAGAAATTGAACGTCAAGCTTGGTTACAGCAGCAAAATCTGAGCGAAGCACAATTTTTAGATTTAGCAACTCGCAACCTCAGAATTGAGAAGTTCAAAAAAGCCACCTGGGGTAGCAAGTTAGAAACTCACTTTCGCCAATTAAAACCGAAACTTGACCAAGTTGTTTATTCTCTAATTCGCATTAAGGATGGTGCTGTTGCTCAAGAACTTTACTTCCGCCTGCTAGAAGGTGAACAATCCTTTGCGGAATTAGCAAGGCAATATTCTCAAGGTGCAGAGGCTCAGACTGGTGGCTTAATGGGGCCAGTAGCCTTGAGTACACCTCATCCTCAACTTGCCCGCATCCTTGCTCTTAGTCAACCCGGTCAATTATCTCCTCCAACCAATATCGGTGATTGGTGGTTAATCGTGCGGCTGGAAAAGTTTATACCAGCACAGCTTGATGAGCCGATGCGGCAAAGGTTACTGAACGAGATGTTTTCCTACTGGTTAAAAGAGCAATTGCAACAGCAAACATCGACACCTAAACCAATAGGAATACAAAAACTAGCTTGACTTTATAACGTTTCAATTCATTAGATTTTTTGAGGTAATAAACAATATGCCAGCCTTTAACTTTGACAACCAAACCCTAGTAGGAAATGACTTTAGTGGTCAAAATCTGAATGGCTCTTCTTTTTTCAAAGCTACACTTCAAAACGTTTTATTTACTCCCAACGAGCAAGGTATCCGTACACAACTTAGAGGTACTAATTTTGAAGAAGCAGTTCTGCTCAATGTTGATGCTTCAAATGCTATCTTTGCCCCTAATGCCAACTTTCCTAATGGAGCAAACTTTTTTAAAGCCACATTCCAGAACGTTAATTTTTCAAACGCTAATTTAACGAATGCAATTCTGCGAGAAGCTAATATTAGTGGCGAACAATCCCAGCGCAACAACCTCAGGCGTACTAATTTAACTGGAGCCGATTTATATAAGGCAAATCTCAAAGCTGCTGACTTGACAGGAGCTATTTTAGTTAATGCTAACCTCCAAGAAGCTATCCTAGAAGCCACACTCTTCGTCAATGTAAATGCAACGGGGGCTGACTTCCGGTTGAGCAACTTTACAGATATTACCCTGCGAAACTCTACATTTGATTTAGCTAATTTAAGTGGTATCAGTATCACTGATACAGCCCCACTTGATCCAACTCAGCCAACAAATGCCAAGTTTCGTGGTGCTGATTTAAGCAATCTTAGTGCCGAAGATGTTATTCTCAGCGGTTCTGATTTTAGTGCCTACGTAGATACCAATGGCAATACGACTGAGACTAATCTTATTGGTGCTAGCTTTGCTGACAGTGATTTGACAGCAGCGAATTTCAATCAAGTTAACGCAGTAAATATTTTCTTAGATGGAGCCAATCTCAGCAATGCAAGTTTTATAGGGGCAAACCTTACGGGAGCTAACTTAAATAGTGCTAACCTTACCGATGCTGTGTTAACTAACGCCATCCTAACTGGGGCAATCTTGAGTAATGCCAACTTAACGAATGCAGATCTTAGGTCTGCCCAACTGGACAATACCAGATTGGATAATGCCATACTCATGAATGCCTTGTTGTCGTCTGCCAACAATTCCACGCTGACAGGGGCGAATCTAACTAACGCATTTTTAGAAAAATCTAACTTGAATGGTGGTGATTTCACCAACGCCATTTTAGTCGGTGCTAACTTAAAAGAAGCTTTTGGAAATGACCTCACCAGTTTTGCAAATGCTGACCTCAGCGGAGCTAGTTTAGAAGTTGGTAGTTTCATCGGTAGTAACTTTAGCAATGCCAACTTAAGCAATACAATTTTGACCAAAGGTAACTTTACCAATGCCAACTTTGTAGGCGCGGATCTAACTGGGGCGATCGCAGTTGATGTCATTGGTCTATCTATTGGAGACGAAAGCGACAACACCCTCATCGGTACAATCGACAACGATAACATTTTTGGCAATGGTGGTAATGACAACCTCAGTGGTGGTGCAGGAAATGATTATCTTGATGGTGGTGCTGGCAATGACACTCTTAATGGTGAAGGAGGTGCTGATACTCTCAACGGTGGTGCTGGTAGTGATCAGATAAACGGTGGTACTGGTAATGACTCTCTAATTGGTGGTGCTGGTACTGATAATCTCAATGGTGGTGCTGGTAACGATTACCTCGATGGTGAGTTAGGTAATGACGCGCTGGTTGGTGGGGTTGGCGATGACATCTATGTAGTTAATAGCACAGGCGACACCATCACAGAAAACGCCAACGCAGGTATAGATACTGTGCAGTCTAGTGC
The DNA here is from genome assembly GCF_016056295.1 of Atlanticothrix silvestris CENA357. Lineage (GTDB taxonomy): Bacteria > Cyanobacteriota > Cyanobacteriia > Cyanobacteriales > Nostocaceae > Atlanticothrix > Atlanticothrix silvestris. Next base: position 17,872 of record NZ_JAECZB010000040.1, on the reverse strand, counting down.
TGCTAGTTATACCTTGAGCAACAACATAGAAAACCTGACCTTGATTGACAGCGCCCAAAGCGGTACAGGTAACGCACTTAATAACACTATTACAGGTAATGAAGGGAACAATACCCTTATTGGGGCTGGTGGTATTGATACCTTAAATGGCGGTGCAGGTGATGATCTGCTGGATGGTGGTACAGGAGATGACTTTTTAATTGGTGGTTTGGGCAACGACACTTATGTAATCGATAGTGCAGCAGATGTGATTACAGAAAGTATCGATGGAGGTATAGATACTATCCAATCCAACCTTCTCGACTATACCTTAGCTGCTGATACTCTAGAAAATCTAACCCTGCTGGGTACAGCCCAAAACGGCACAGGTAACGCACTTGCCAACACTCTCACAGGTAACGCGGGTAATAATAACCTCAATGGATTAGGTGGTAACGATATCCTCTTTGGTAATGGGGGTGACGATACGCTCCTGGGAGCAGCAGGTAACGATACCCTCGATGGCGGTTTAGGCAACGATAACCTCAACGGTGGAATCGGTGCTGACTGGCTGACTGGTCGTGCAGGTAATGATACCCTTAATGGTGGTGATGGTAATGATACCTTGATCTTTGCATCAGGCTTTGGTAGCGATCGCATTGTTGGTTTTGCTGATGGTGCAGACAAAATTGATCTCAAGGCATTTGCAACCAGCTTTGGCGCTTTGACAGTTAATCAAGCTGGCGCAACCACAGTTATTTCTAGCTCGCTTTTCGGTACAGATACGATTACCCTAGCAAGCTTCAGTGCCAGCAATGTTGATGCTAGCGACTTTATCTTTTAACTTTGCAACAACATAACTAGCGAATATTTAACTCCTCGACTTTTCAAGAAGCCGAGGAGTCATAATCCTCCCTAATTCCTCTGACTAACTACTAGTTGAAACAGTTGTAATATCAATGCGAATTCTTTTTACCATTGCCCACTTTTTTAATCCTGATAGTAAGGGTAAGCACGCCTCTCAAAGGAAAGATCCCCGTCCTCGGCTGCTGGCGTTAAGCCAAAGTCTTGCTGCCTTACATCAGCTATATGGTAAATCTCAAACTATTATCAACATTGGACAGCGATTAGCTTTTGCTGCTAACCAACCGCAAGCCTATGATTTGGATGTTGTTATCTGTACAACTAAAGATAATCATCTTCTAAATCAGCTGCGTTTGCCTTCCCATTTTTATAAACATAATTCTACCCAAGTAGAACCTCTACTTTTAGGGTTCGAGTGCCAAGCTGTGCTACGTGATTGTTTAGGAAAGTATGACTATTACTGTTTTTTAGAAGATGACCTGGTACTGCATGATCCTTGGTTTTTTATTAAATTAAACTGGTTTACTCAACAAGCAAGTAACCTTAGTTTGCTCCAACCTAACCGCTACGAAGTTTCTACTCAAAATTTAACTCACAAAGCTTATATTGATGGCGATTTAGCACCAAGAGTAACCGCAGATTTTCAGAATGTGAAAGATAAATCAGAACTCAAAGGACAAATCATGGGGATGCCAATTACATTTCGTCGCACTCTCAATCCTCATGCTGGCTGTTACTTTTTAAACGCCGAACAAATGGCATATTGGGCAAAGCAACCTTATTTTCTTGACCGAGATACTAGTTTTGTTAGCCCTCTAGAAAGTGCTGCAACTTTAGGAATTATGAAAACATTTCGAGTTTATAAACCTGCGCCAGAACAGGCAAGTTTTTTAGAAATTCAGCACTTTGGGACAGGTTTTCTCAGCCTCATTGGGGAACAGGTGGGTTTAGCTGCTAGCTGAATATAGCTCATCTCAATTTTTAATTTTTAAAGTTCGCTTTTCACTTTATTCAGCATGACTTTTACTCAAAGCACTGTTCAAGAATTTCTCGCTACTCTTGAGGGTTTTGATAAATTATCAACGGAAATACTCAATAATTTATCACAAAAGCTTCAGCATCGAAGCTATAGTTTAGGTCAGCAAATTATTAGTAAAGACGAAATTTATCAGCAAGTAACTATTATTTACGAAGGAAAGGCTCGCCTATTAGCATACAACCCCCACACGCAACAGCCAATCACCTTAAATTTATTACAACCAGGGGCGATTATTGGCGAAATTAGCTTGTTCCGAGAAATACCTTGTGAGATAGCGATCGCTTCCACAGAACTCACTGGTTTATCATTAGATATAGAGGCATATTTAGGATTACTTTCTGCATACCCAAAGTTAGCTCAGGCGCGACAAAATATTTGTCATTTAGTAGAAATGTTCGATGTTCTCAGTGTACAGCCATACTTACAACCTGTAGATAATATAAATATTAAAAGTCTCGCTAAACAAGCTATAGAAACATCAAAAGTACATTACCTCGCGCCAGGAAAAACACCAGTTAGTCAACTAGATACTTCCAGGATTTGGTTTGTCAGTGGCGGTGGAAATATCAAAAACTTTGCTTGTGGTTCTCGTTTAGAATTGAACACTTTGCAAGATATTGTTGAGGTTGAGGGGAAAAATCCAGCGCGTTTGATTGGTTTACGTGGATTGCATTTATCAGGAATCGAAAGCAATGCGAAGCTAATTGAAGAAATTGAAATTCCCTATGCACCCGAAGAAGAATTACCATTAATCAAATCAAAAAAGGTAGAGACTCATCAAGAAATTATTAAAAATTATCCATTCTTTCGTGGTAAAGGTCAACTAAATTCTGCGATCGCTTGTTTTCAAATGATATCAGAATCTTTAGATATGCCCTTTCGCCGCGAAGTGATTCGTCAGCTTTTAACTGAGCAAATGAAACAACAAGGTATGATATCGTTTCAGGCTTGTGGTTATTTGGCTGATTTAATTGGACTCAAAGCACAATTAATAGACATACCCACCTCTTCATTAACCAGTATTCCCACCCCTGCATTAATTTACTATGGTGATAGTTATAGTGTAGTTTATGAAGCCAGCGAGCGCCTAATAGTTTTAGGTGTACCATCCCAAGGAATTTTATGGTACAAACCCAGTGAATTACTAACTCAATTAGATCTAGAACAAAGCAATTATCCATCTATAATTCGAGTATTGTTACTTGCAAAAACCACAACAACACCTCAAAATCGTTTTAGCTGGCAATGGTTTTTGCCCTATTTATCGCGTTACCGTCGTATACTCCTAGAAGTTTTTATTGCTTCTTTTTTTGTGCAGTTGGCAGCACTAGCTAATCCATTAATTATTCAGATAATTATTGATCAAGTAATTAATCACAATATCCATACTTTAAATATTTTAGGAGCTTTACTTTTAGTAGCTGCACTATTTGAAACTGTAGTTTCGGCACTACGAACATACTTATTTGTTGATACCACCAATCGTATAGATATAGGTTTAGGTACAGAAATTATCGACCACTTACTTAGGCTACCATTGCGTTACTTCCAACGCCGCCCAATTGGAGAACTTGCTACGCGGATTAACGAATTAGAAAATATTCGCTCTTTTCTCACAGGTACAGGCTTAACTGTAGGGTTAGATGCGCTATTTTCATTCGTTTATATCATTGTCATGATGATATATAGCTGGAAACTTACCCTTGTTGGTTTATCAACAATTCCAGTATTTGTAATTATTACATTAATGGCCTCTCCTACTATTAGACAACAAATACGCACTAAAGCCGAACGCAATTCAGAAACTCAATCTTATTTAGTTGAGGTCATGTCGGGAATTCAAACAGTCAAAGCACAGAATATTGAATTGCGATCGCGTTTTACTTGGCAAGAGCGTTATGCTCGTTACATTGCATCTGGATTTAAAAAAGTAGTTACATCTACTCTCGCTAATTCTATTAGTAACTTCCTCAATAAACTCAGCAGTTTGCTAGTTTTATGGTTTGGATCTTATTTAGTGTTGCAAGGAGAATTAACTTTAGGAGAATTAATAGCTTTTAGAATTATTTCAAGTTATGTTACTAGCCCAATATTACGTTTAACGCAACTTTGGCAGAATCTTCAAGAAACGGCTTTATCTTTTGAACGTTTAAGCGATATCATCGATACACCTCAAGAAACTGAAAAAGACCTCTATAATATCCCCTTACCAGCCATTAGAGGAAATGTGAAATATGAAAATGTCTTTTTTCGTTTTAGCTCAAGTGGAGCATTACAACTTTGCAATGTTAATCTTGATATTCCGGCTGGAAAATTTGTTGGCGTTGTTGGACAAAGTGGTGCAGGTAAAAGCACTTTAATGAAATTATTAATTAGGCTTTATGAATTAGAATCTGGTAGAATTTTAGTTGATGGTTATGACATTAACAAAGTAGAACTTTATTCATTAAGACAACATATTGGTGTAGTTCCTCAAGAAACGCTGTTATTTGAGGGGACAGTACAAGAAAATATTGCTTTGACAAATCCAGAAGCTACAACAGAAGAAATTATTGCAGCCGCGAAAGTTGCAGCCGCCCACGAATTTATCATGAACTTGCCGAATGGTTACAACACGCGGGTTGGTGAACGAGGTGCAGCCCTTTCTGGAGGACAAAGACAAAGAATTGCGATCGCGCGTTCTGTTTTACAAAAACCAAAACTCTTAGTTTTAGATGAAGCAACCAGTGCATTAGATTATTCCACAGAACGACAAGTTTGTTTAAATTTAGCAGCAGCATTTAAAGAAAGTACAGTTTTTTTTATTACCCACCGTCTCAATATTGTGAAAAATGCAGACATAATTATTGTTATGGGTAGTGGCAAGGTGATAGAACAGGGTAATCATAATGAATTAATGGCTTTGCAAAACCATTATTATTACTTATACACTCAACAAGAATTCAAAATATAAAATAATTATCAAGCCTTTTCTACGCACGTCTAAAGGATTTGGGCATCCTGTAGAAGTAGATTTACGAGAAATTTTAAATGCTATTTTCTACGTGCAATATACCGAGTGTCAGTGGGATATGCTACCTTATGATCTTCTATTTTTATTTCTAATTATTTTCATTGAGGCTCAAATTTCTGTGACATTACAAAGGTTATTTTTTATATTTAACATAATTCCGTATATATTTAAAAAGATTGTGAAAGTTACTGGATGCATCACATAATTGGGTTAAAGTTACAAGTAGTCTTTTGAATAAATCACTCAAAATGTTAAATATGATAATGTTATTTGGCTTGTCAGATTTTCTTGTTTAAAAAACTACAAAAATCGCACAGGCAAAAAAGACTGGCTTTAAGAATTTCCAATTTTTTCTTTGTATTTGTGGATGGATATTTTGCCAGATGCATAAATACTTGTATTGTAGGCGATCGCCCAATTATAACTGGTGCTATACTGGGCGATTCAACACTATCCTTAAAGCAATCTCCTGGTTAGTTTTGGTAAAATTAACCCTGGTGAAATTGTTAAATTTAACAGTTAGATTGATGAGCTAACTGTTGTTACATCTATTGGTTCCGATGCATCTACAAGTTGGTAGAGTTTTTCTTCAAACTTTGTCATACATGTCGACCAGTCAAATTCTAGAATAGAAGGGCGAGCATGGCGAGTTAAATCTGCTTTTAGGTCGGGATTTTCTAGAATCTCAATTACCTTTTGGGCAAAATCTGTGGGGTTATTGGGTTTAGCTAAAAAGCCGTTGCGACCAGGAAATACTTGTTCAGAAGTTGAGGGTGCAATCACCGCAACTACAGGAGTTCCAGAAGCTAGGGCTTCGTTATTTGTGGTACAGAAATTTTCTGTCACAGAGGGGTTAACAAATATGTCTGCTCGTGCAAACCAACCCAATAATTCTGTACCGTGGGACTCACCCCAAATCGTCACACCAGATGCAAAATTTTGGGCGCGCCGACGAATTTCTTCATCTAAAGGGCCGCTACCAACAATAACTAAATGCACATCAGGAATTTTGGCTGCGATTAGTGGATATGTATCTAGAAGTTGGTCAACATTTTTTTCCGCAGTTACACGCCCGACAAATAAAATAGTCGGTCGGTGATCATGGGGAATTGGGTCATAACAGATATTTTGGGGATGAAATTTATCGCAATCAATGCCTTGATAAGGAACATATTCACTGCGTTGAGATTTCAAACTTGTATATTTAGCAAGCTGTTCTTTAGAAGAGAAGAAATTAGCGTCGTAAGACTCACTAAACTGCTTGATAAAAATGGGCAGAATGGGGCGAAGAAAGCCAAACAGATAATCTCCCAAGTAATATCGAATATAGGCAACGATATCAGTATGGAAAACAGAAATGATGGGCGTACCTGTGCGTTTGCCATATTCAGCCCCTACAGGGCGACCATAACCCTGGAGGAAAAGTGAGTAAAAACCTCTCATTGCAGGTGCTTCTTCCACCACCACAACATCAGGTTGAAAATCTAACAGTAATTCTGTATCGCTCCAATGACGATGGTGTAATGGTTCCGGAAGAGACTTGTAAAAAAGCAGAGGTTTTGTGGGATATGCATAGGCAGAAAAGTTAGGATATAACTTTAATTCTGCCAGTCCAGGTACGCGGCGATCGCGCACTTCTTGGGGAAATTTAGCGTTAATTTCTGGATGGATGAGAAATACTTCATGTCCTTGCTGTAGCAACCAGCGGACTCGTTGATGTACTGCAACTCCTACCCCTGATAAAAATGGAGCATACACACCTGTCATGATTGCAATGCGAAGTGATTGTTTTTTCATAATTCAAGGAAATCTTTCATGAAAATGCTGGTTTGCGATTTAGGACTTACGCAGCAAATCTTTCATGAAAATCCTGATTTCTGTATCAATTATGAACTGCTGGTGATTGCAAATATACCCAGCTATTCCCATTAATACAGTTGGATTTAGGACTTACGCATTGACAAATGATTTCAACTCTAGATTGCAGAGTGTATGTTTCTCATCTTGATTCCAAAATTCTCAAAGCATCAAACTGTTGAGCCACAATTCCCCTTTAAATATTTCTTTAAACCCTTTCCTATAATCCAAATACATCTTTACAATCAAAGGATTCGAGCATGTATTTAACGTGAGTTCGACGAGTATTGTTTTGACCTCTCCCCCAGCCCCTTTCCTACGAGGAGAGGGGAGTAAAACGTTGCTCCTCCCTCTCCTGACGGAGACGCTACGCGTAGCTTGCTTCTCCAAAGGAGTACGCCTTTTAAGAGAGGTCTGTTGAACTCAGGTTATTTAGATCAGAGTTTGGGTTTTGGCTAACCTAATTTATTAGCCATCAAATACTATAATTCCTGAATATGACTGTAGAAGACTTGGAAAGTTTGCAGCCTTTCAACTGTAGTTGATACTTAACAAATCAAAGAGAAACTTTGCTATCAATAGGTTGATCCAACAAATCATAAGGATGGTATTCAACCAATCGGACATTCGAGGGGCCTTGAATCCGATAGATCACGCCACGCCATTTAACTGTTGAAATCCAAATAGACGATAGCATTGCTAAGCCATATACCCACTGTGTCAAGGGGATGGCCAGCAACATTTTCACTACCGTTACAACTGACAATTTTGTAACTGGCTGACCTTGGGCATAAACTACTTGCTGTATTGCTTGTTCGACGATCAGCATCAACAAGAGTAATCCTAGAGTATAGATGCTATATGAAGAAAACAATAAAGCAGCCGTTTCCCATTGGGCATCCCCCAAAGATATTAGAAACACCACTATAGCCATAGTCGGAAACAGGATGCTAGAAACAGCTTCACTCACTAAAGCTAACCAACGGGGGTGATACAGACGAGAATAAAGTACTAGACGCTTGAGATAGTCTAGTAAGCCCAATAAATCGCACTCTTCACGATTCAACATAATTAGGGAAGGCACAAATTTGATCTGCATCCCATGTTTTTTGAGAACATTGTGCATCATCATGTCTTCGCCAAAGGCTTGTCCCCATTTATCTAGCAGTCCTGTTTGGTGCAGTACTTCTGTTTTTACCGCTAAAGTTCCACCCCAAGGAATGCCAAATAAATACATCTGCACGATGGTAGAGACATTACCAGCGTACCGTACTAAAGAACCCCAATAATTACCTGTTGGTACATACCAGCGATTGCCTGTTGTCGCCCCAACTTTAGGATTAGTTAAAGGACTAACTAATTCACGCAACCAATTAGGATGGACTATAGTATCGGCATCTACTAAAGCAACTACCTTGTAAGAATCATCCAAGTCTGAAACAGCTTGCACTAGGGCACTACATTTAAGACTGCAATTGTGGCGGATAATTCTTAAATGGCTGATTTGGACGTTAGTTGCTTCTAGTTCTTTGATCGTATCGCTAGCAATTTGCCAAGCAGGATCTTCTTGACTATCGATGATCAGTTTTAAATCGTATTGTGGGTAATTTTGCTTTAACAGTCCTTGCAAGCATTTGGATAAAAATGGATCAGCTCCACGTAGGCAAAGAACCACTGCTGTTTTAGGTAACTGCTCGTCGGGTAATGACTTTTTGGGACGCGATCGCAAGTATAACAAAAAAGCCAATGTGATACACGCCTGAATACCCAGCCAACCCAGCAAAGACTTAGATAAAAATATCGCCAACTCTTTCATGAAATCTATAGTCTCCGGCAAATTTAGCCTTGTTTAACACCGAGTTGCACTCTGGATATTGGGAATGGAAAGGGGCAGGGTTAAAGGTTTTGTTTTTTCATCCTTTACCCTTTAACCTTTTCCCCCTTTTCTTGCTCCCCCTGCCCCTCTGCTTCTTCTTCCCCTGCTCTCCTTTAGGGGTCGAGCGAATATTTCATGACAATATTGATTGTTGTAGTTTTAGCCATCGAAAAACTCGACTTACTAAACTTTGGCGTACCTGTTGTGATAGATACAGTTGGATTATTGGAAATACCAAAACCTTCTTTGGGAATACCAAAGAAATCTGTGTCAAGTTTCTTATTGCCGTTTTGGTCATCAACTACAGCGACAGCATAATTTCCAGGTTTCAAGCCATAGAAATCTTTTCTTAAAGACGAACCTGTAATTTTAGTGCAGCCACTTTGGACTTCACTAGTATCACTCATAGGAAATCCTTTTTCACTAGCGTAAACTCTCAAACAAATTTCGCCTTTTTGGTGACGTATGCCATTCACTAAAACAGTTAGCTTAGTGGTAGGCTCGGCATTTGCAATGCTAGTGCAACTGAGACTTAACAAAGTAGTCAATAAAAGACGACAAAAATGAGTTATTTTTAGCATGATTGGGTATTTGTTTCCAGGTATTTTTTGCCTTTATCTGCACTTTGGAATAATCTATAACAGTAGAAAATTACTGTTTTAACGTGAGTTCGACAAGTCTTATTTGACCTCTCCCCCAACCCCTCTCCGTGTCGGAGAGGGGAGCAAAAAGCTCAATTTTTCGTTGCTCCTCCCTTTCCGTTTCGGAGAGGGAGGGAGTGAGTGAGAGGTTCATCGAACTCATGTTGTTTTAGTCGATTATCTCCAAAGGTGTTTTTCGCTTTTGAATTGAGACATTTTGCCAACGTTCCCAAAAAGTTTGAGCCACTCTCAATAAATCTTTTAGCAGCAGGTATTCAGTTCCTCTCAACTGTCTATATATACTGATATGGCAACAAATTCGCTCATACAAACTTAGCTGAAATAACCAAATGGTACGCGTATATTCCCATAAAATTCTCCAATGAGGAAACAATATCTGTCCTTTTTTTGCCGAATCAAACCACACAGTATATGAGTAAAAATCAGGAAACATACTCAAAGATGCATGAGTATTGTTGTTAGTAAACAGCCAGTAATTTGGCATAAACATACTCATCGATTGTTGCGGATGGCTTCTAGCAAAGAATAGGTATTCGGGGATTTCATAAAATTGCCCCAGCATACCAAGTCTTAACAATAAAATTCCATCCGCGAGGCCGTAACTACCCATAGGTGGTATTTTTCTGAGGGCATCAACGCGGATTACTCCGTAACATTGATAGCAGAGATGTTTAGTTAGTAACTCGTGAAAACGCTTTTGAGGTTGTAGGGAATCGGTATTGAGTTTGATATTATAGTTTTGGAGAAAATTCCCATTTTCGTCAATAAAATATACATGGGAATGGCACAAAACCACTGTAGGATTATGGTCAAGTACTGCAACACATTTGGCGATAAATTCTGGAGCATGTAGATCATCATAAGCAGCCCACTTAAAGTACTCGCCTGAAGATAATTCAAAAACTCGATTGAAGTTACGAGCGCAACCAATGTTCTGTTGATTACGGTAGTAACGGATACGTTGATCTTTGGCAATGTATGTGCGACAAATCTCCTCAGTTTTATCTGTAGAAGCATTATCTGAAATAATTAGCTCAAAATCTTCAAAAGTCTGAGCCAATAGTGAATCTATGGCTTCTTTGAGAAATTTTTCACCATTATATACAGGCAACCCAATGCTCAACCGTGGTTGATTGTTGCTCATAGGAAACAATTTATGGGGAAATTTGTAGACAATTTTATCAGCACTTTACTTTTGGATATCAGTTTGTTGCATCCATTCTTTTGTGAGCCTCATTCCCTCTTCCAAATCAATTTTTGGTTTGTAATCCAGTAGGCTTTGGGCTTTAGCAATCGAATAAGTATGAGGACGAGTCATAAAATCTACAGACTCAGGGAGGATATCGGCTTTTTGGCGAAAAAGTTTTTGTCCTTGATGGCGCAGTCGCAAAAATAACTTCATTTCATCTTTTGGCAGAGACATAGGTGCAGCTAAACCTTCCATTGCGGCTAAACGCATGAAGTACTCTTTCCAAGAGGTGTTTTGTCCGTCGGTGATATTAAATATTTCTCCGTAAGTTTCTTTAGCGATCGCTAGAAAAATCCCATCGATTAAATTATCTATATAGACATGATTTATTACCCCTTTACCTTCATTGGCATAAGCAAATAATTTTTGGCGCATCATCAAAATTGGTTTGACTATCCAAGGAATGCTTCCAGGTCCGTAAACATCTCCGGCGCGAATAATAATCACACCAAAATCTGGTGGATTGTTTAGGGGTAAAAGTTCTTTTTCCGCTTCGATTTTTGTCTGGCAGTAGGGATTATTATCACCAGCAAGTGGCCCAGATTCGGTAACATCATCAGGATAGCTAAAACCATAGACCATCACACTGGAGAGATGAACAAAAGCTTTAACAGCCGCATTTTTAGCAGCTTTGGCCATGTTGACTGCGCCTTTGACATTGACTTCCCGAAAATGCTTCAGTGGGCCAGCCTCTTGGGTAACTTGTGCTGTATGTAAAACTATGTCTACTCCCTGACAAGCCTTTTGGGCAATAGTAGGATTGGTGATGTCACCAACAATCACCTCAATATCCAAATGTTGTACTTTTGTGCGATCGCTAGAACTTTGTAGTCCACGAACCTTCATTCCTTGCGTTATGGCTAACTCGGCTGCACGCAAGCCGATAAATTCATCAATTCCAGTAATTAGGAGGGTTTTATTTTGCAAGTTCATACAAAAGGACGAATGGTGAAGGGTGAACAATAATACTTAATTCTTTAGAAAATATCAGCTGGGTCTGCGGAGCGTAATTTATTAATAGCAAGCGCCCCAGAAGTCATACACATGAGAACTGCTGATACTAAGACAATTAATGCATTATTAAAAGTCATCATGATTGGTAATTTAGTAGCTCCACTGGCAAAGTCATATAAAATCACAGAGAAAAGAAACCCTGGTATATAACTTGCTAATGCTAAGATTAGTGCTTGTTGAAACACCACCTTTAATAGATAAGCATTGGGATATCCAATAGCTTTGAGAGTTGCATAAGCAATAAATTGAGTAGCAATATTACTGTAAAGAATTTGATAGACAATAACTACGCCCACAGCAGAAGCCATTGTCAGCATGAGGTTTAAGATAAAACCAATAGGTGTCCTGACAGACCAATAGTTTTTCTCAAAGTTAATAAATTGTTGGCGAGTAAAAATTTGGACATCATTGGGTAAACTCGCTTTTAAGTTTTCGAGAATTTTTTCTGGATCAACACCTAGTTCCAGAGAGACTACACCTATATCTATCTTCTCTGCGGGCCGAGTGTTGGGGTTGATTCTCAAAAAAGTTGAATCACTGACAATTAAATTGCCATCTACACCAAACGAAGGCCCTAAGCTGAATAAGCCACCAACTCGTACTCTATAACCAATTTGGGCATCAAAAGGAAATATTTCAATTGTTTGCTCAGTATCTCCTTTGTCGAAATTTGCAGCGATTGGGCCGAATTCTGGGCGAGAATCGCGGTCAAAAAGCATGACATCAGGAATTTTGAGTTTGTCTAAATTTTGCTCAACTTCAGGTATATTCATCACAGGTCTGCCCGGATCAAACCCAATCACATAGATAGAGTACTTCTCTCCGGAGGCAGGATTTTTTAACTTTGCAAATTGCAAATACATGGGGCTAACTGACTCTACACCATCAAACCCCAAAGCTTGGTACAACCGAGTCCGCGAAAAGCTTTGGCTTGATGTCAAAGACTTATATTGAGAACTGACTAAAAATAAATCACCTCTAAGACTTTGATGAACTGCTGTCGCACTAGAATAAAGAGCATCTTGAAAACCAAGTTGCACAAACATCAAAAGAACAATAAAACCAATCCCAGCTATAGCTACTAGAAAGCGAATTTTTTGCTGGGCTAGTTGTAGCCATGCCAAAGGAATTTTGAAATTCATGGATTAAATTGTTATTTGTTAGCTGTAAGTCAGTGCGGTCTTCTCCCAAGGGGAGACGCTAAAAGCGATGGGGGTTTCCCCCATGAGCAACTGACGAACCCGAAGGGTCAGTTGTCAGTTGTCATTGATTACAACTACTGACCACTGACTATTGACCACTGACTATAGTTGAATGGCAACATCCACTTGTAAATTCGTTAAACGTGCTACCCGTTGACTATCTGCGGGATTATCGATAGATATTTTAACCTCAACTATTCTGCGATCTGTGTCTGATCTGGGGTTAAGGCTAAAGATGCTTTGTTTATCAACTTGCCAACCAATCTCGCGCACAGTTCCCTGCAATTTTCCAGGAAATGCACTGCTGCTAATGATGGCTTTTTGACCTACGCGCACTTTTTGCACATCGGTTTGATATACCTCTGCAACTACGTACATTTGAGATATTTTGCCTATCTCAGCAAATCCAGTACTATCGATTACTTCTCCGGCTCTGGCGTGAATTTTGAGGACTTTACCATTTATGGGAGATTTTATGTAAGTTAATTCCTGGTCAGCCTTTGCTTGTTTGATAGAAGTTACAGCACTCTTAACATCAGCTTGTGCAAGTTCAACATCGACAGTACGGACTTCTTTAATACTGTTAAGTCTGGCTTGGGCTTCTTTAATTTGGTCTTGGTAGGTGTTTTGAGTCCGGTTGAGGGCAGCTTTGGCTTCTACAAGCTGCTGTTGTGCAGTTTTCAATTGCAAAGCTTTAGTATCTGCTACAGAAGCAGCGATCGCACCTTGTTTGTATAATTGCTGATACCTTTCATTCTCAGTCTGAGCATTGTCTACTTCAGCCTGAAGCCGGTTGATTGTTGCTTCTTGAGTAGCAACATCTCCTTTAAATTGAGATTCTAAACTGGCGATCGCAGCTTTTTGAGCATTAATATCTCCAGGTTTTGCTCCTGATTTTACCTGCGCTAATTTCGCCTTTGCAACTTGCAGTTTATCTAAAGCTTGTTGTAAAGCTGCTGTAGCACGAGTATAATCTTCTAGATACGCTAATACTTGCCCTGCCTTAACTTGCTCCCCTTGCTGCACCATCAGTCTTTCCACTCGAATACCATTGGTTGAACTGGGAGCAGATAAAGTAGTAACTTCGCCATCAGGCTGCAAACGTCCTAAAGCCGTCACAGCAACTTTAACAGGAGTAACTGTTGCAGGTTTGGCTGGGGGAGTCTCAACTTGAGAGCGAAATTTAGTTGGTGGAAAACTAGACAAATATATGAGTCCGGTAGCTAAAGTGATAGAAGCTGCCAAAATTATCTGCCACCGCCCTAGGGGTTTTGTGAAGAACTGGCGTTCCTTATTGAGTGCCATATTTTCATTCCAATTATGCTATATCAGGAAATAGCCTTGATGGCTATAGTGCAACTTTGAATCGACGGGTTGAAATGAGACAAGAAAAAAAGTCTGTGATGCTCAGGAGACTTGCTGTCTAGACATCAAAATTGCAACCAGACAAAATGAAAACACCCATTAAATCAACCTTGACACTGTAATATTTAGGCGATCGCAATAGACTCAGCCGATGATTCACCAAGAGTGCTTTTTCTCTATGGTTTGATCTTCAGTAAACGGAGAGTTTAATTAGTTCTGTATGAATTGCTGTGTGCTTTTACGTTAGACGTAAAATAATAATTTGGCGAGGAAATTAATGATTGATTTACTCCAAACTTTCTCAGTTGTATCCTAATTTGACATCGAATCAAGTAGCGTAAAATACGATATCGTTAACTAGAAAACTCAAATCTCAAGAAGAACGAAGCGCTAATAAAAATGACTGGAAAACTTGGATAAACTTGTGCCTAATTATGGCAAAAAATTTTTATTTTGTCAACTACAATTGGGAATTGGGAATTGGGGCATGGGGCATGGGGCATGGGAAAGAAGGGGTAAGGGGGAAAGGGGAAGGTGGGGCCCCCTTTGGGGATAAGGGGCAGGGTTAAAGGGTTTATTTTTTCATCCTTTACCCTTTAACCTTTTCCCAAGATTGTTACTCCTCTGCCTCTTCTCATGGTTTCTCTTTAAGGTGTTGTTCGTTATACCCTTGAAGAGAACCAAATTATCAATGTTATGGACAATAACCATAGTTATAGCTATAACGCCTTGAATTGTTTCCGTAAAGCTGCGCAAGCGGAAGAATTTTTAGTTACCGCCGAGGTAGCACCACCGAAAGGAGGAAATCCAGTGCAGATGCTTCAAATGGCGGCGACCCTTAAGGGAAGGGTTCATGCTGTCAATATTACTGATGGTAGCCGCGCTGTATTACGAATGTCTTCATTAGTAGCATCAGCAATTTTATTACAAAACGGCATTGAGCCAATTTGTCAGATGGCTTGCCGCGATCGCAACCGTATTGGTTTACAAGCCGATCTCATGGGCGCTCATGCCTTGGGTATTCGTAACATCTTAGCTTTGACTGGCGACCCAGTAAAGGCAGGCGATCATCCCGATGCGAAAGCCGTATTTGACTTAGAAGCTGTGCGATTGCTGCAATTAATTCGTAAGTTAAATCAAGGCGTTGATTGCAACGAAAAACCTTTGAGCGATGAAGCGACAGATTTATTTGCTGGTGCAGCAGTAGATCCACAATGTGCAAGTTGGTCAGGTTTACAAAGTCGATTTGAACGCAAAATAGAAGCAGGAGCGCAGTTTTTTCAAAGTCAATTAATTACTGATTTTGAAAGACTAGAAAAGTTTATGGACAAAATAGCTTCTGCTCATAAAAAACCAATTTTGGCAGGAATTTTCCTGTTGAAATCAGCCAAAAATGCTCAATTTATTAATAGGTGCGTTCCGGGTGTAAATATACCCGAACACATTATTGATAGGTTAGCACAAGCCAAAGAGCCGCTTGAAGAAGGCATGAAAATTGCAGCGGAGCAAGTAAAGATTGCGCGGCAATTGTGTCAAGGTGTCCACATGATGGCAGTGAAGCGGGAAGATTTGATTACACCAATTTTAGATCTAGCGGGAGTTGCGCCAGTTAATTTGGTGGTAGCGAAGTAAATCAAGTTAGGCGATCGCATTTCCTAATGTGTATAGGCGATGTCCGTTGTAGGCATCGCCCTGCCTTTCTCCCCTTGTATTGCTAAACTAAAAAACAACCCTTACCCCTGCAAAGGTAGCCTTATGACCTCTGCAACCAATCCAGCCAGCGAACTTACACCTTTTCCAGACCATACGCAGCTACCAGAGTCTGACGGTACATTCGTGAAAAACTTCCAGGAACATCCGCAAAGCATTCTACTAACGGACTCGATTAAACCGATACTACAAAAACGTCACCCGGATGGGCAATACTGTATTGGCCAAGATAGCGGCATTTATTGGCGCATGACTGACCCCCCAGAAAAAGGTGCAGAAGCACCAGATTGGTTTTATGTAGGGAATGTACCGCCCATGCTGGATGGTCAAACACGCAGGTCTTATGTATTGTGGCGGGAGTTTATTGCCCCGTTGATTGCCTTGGAATTTGTCTCTGGTGATGGTAGTGAGGAAAGAGACAAAACTCCTTGGAAAGGGAAATTTTGGATTTATGAGCAAGTAATTCATCCAGCTTTTTATGGTATTTATGAAGTGAGTAAAGCCAGCGTAGAAGTTTATGAATTAGTTGGGGGACAATATCGGTTACTAGCAGCCAACGATCGCGGTCATTATCTCATACATCCTTTAGGTGTAGAGTTAGGTATATGGCAGGGAGAATACCAGAATATGGAATTACCCTGGTTACGCTGGTGGGATTTGCAAGGTAATTTATTGCTGACTGGCGAGGAAAGAGCCGAACAAGAAAGTCAAAGGGCTGAACAGGAACGTCAAAGAAATGAACGCTTGGTTGCTCAATTGCGATCGCTCGGCATTGAACCAGAAGTTTAGGTATTTGGTTTAAAGATGCGTAGATGCGTAGCAGCTTGTCTTCAGACATCATCCGCTTGACTAACTTAAAATTTCATAAGTCACTAAAAAATCATCCTGAAATATGGCTCAATACTTTTCGGATAAGAATGGTAGGTTGGGTTGAGCGATAGCGGAACCCAACGAATGGTTGATAACGTTGGGTTTCGTTCCTCAACCCAACCTACTTCTATTTCTAAGCTGTATTGTCCTTTAACCGAAAATTATTGAAATATGGCTCAAATCTTAGTTGAAAACTTAGATCCTGTTATTCTACAAAAGCTAGAAAATCTTGCCAAACAACATGGTAGGTCTTTGCAAGAGGAATTAAAACATATCCTACAACAAGCCGCAGAAACAGCGACACATTACCACACTGGCGGCGATATGGAAAAAGCCAGAGAAGCAGTAGCACGCGCTCAGGTAAGATATGCAGGAAAAGATTTCAGTGATAGTACTGAACTCATCCGTGAGGATAGAGAACGGTGAGCCGATATGTTTTAGATGCCAGCGTTGCTATAAAATGGTTTGTTCCTGAAGTCCACTCTGACGCAGCTAGGCGTTTACTGGCAAATAATCATATTTTTTTAGTTCCAGATTTTTTCTTCGCAGAAGTAGCAAATGTTTTGTGGAAACGAGTACGTCGCGGTGAAGACACTGCTGACAATGCCAGACAAACTTTGGCAGATTTAAATGCAATTCCTGTAGAAATTTACTTATCTCAGCCATTGATGCCACTTGCTTTGGATATTGCCCTTCAGAGCGATCGCGCAGTGTATGACAGTTTATACTTATCCCTTTTCTGTCACTCTCCTGAAGTAAAAATCTTTTAATTGTACTTTTATCCATCAGGAAGATAAGGTTTGAACTCATTCATAATCCTGGTTAAAACTAAAAAACCTTTGACTAAATCAGGGATGCGAAATACTTCAAGCCAAGGAGAAATTAAACAAAAAAATATCTTCGGCTGTATGATGAGACGGAGGTTATTCAAAGTACTTTTCCAACTTGTTTCATGATGCCACCATGAATGTAAACAGAACTTATCTGTGATTTCATCAGGTACAGAATCTGTTTCATGTGAAGTATTATCGTTCTGGTAATGTCTCAATCTTTTGAATGGTTCTGATTGCAGACTGATCATGAAGTAAGTAGAGAAAATGATTTCCCACCATCGCTCTATTTCTTGATAATCAGTCACCCGATAATCTGCCCAGCCTAATTCATTCTTACTC
>NZ_JAECZB010000004.1 GCF_016056295.1 Atlanticothrix silvestris CENA357 | reverse complement strand
CCTTTGGGGATAAGGGGCAGGGTTAAAGGGTTGGTTTTTTCATCCTTTACCCTTTACCCTTTACCCCTCTTGCTGCTCCCCTGCTCCCCTGCTTTTTTTAGGCAGGAGTGTTTTCTACCAGCTGGTTTTCTTGCCGCAGATAGGCTTGGATGAAAGTATCGAGGTCGCCGTTCATGACATCGGCGATCGCAGTTGTTTCTACACTTGTCCGTAAATCTTTTACCATCTGGTAAGGATGAAAGACATAATTACGGATTTGGTTGCCCCAAGAAGCTTCCACCATATCACCGCGGATTTGGGCAATTTCTTGGGCTTTTTGTTCTTTGGCGATAATTAGTAATTTGGCTTTAAGACGAGCAAGGGCTTTGTCTTTATTTTGCAGCTGCGATCGCTCTTCTGTACAACGCACTGCTAAACCAGTGGGAATGTGAACAATCCGTACTGCTGTTTCTACTTTGTTGACGTTCTGTCCACCTTTACCGCCAGCCCTAGAAGTAGTAATTTCCAAATCCTTTTCTGGAATATCTAACTGCACGGAATTATCTATTTGCGGCATCACTTCCACCCCAGCAAAACTAGTTTGCCGCTTACCATTGGCATTGAAGGGCGAAATCCGCACTAAGCGGTGTGTGCCTGCTTCTGAGCGCAAGTAACCATAAGCATAGCGACCAGTAATTTCTAGGGTTGCTGATTTAATGCCGGCTTCATCACCCTCGGACTCTTCAGCTAAACTGACTTTGTAGCCGTGGGCTTCTGCCCAACGGGTGTACATCCTAAGCAGCATAAATGCCCAATCTTGAGCATCTGTACCACCAGCACCAGCATTAATTGTCAGTACTGCCCCTTCACTGTCGTAAGTGCCAGAAAGTAGCTGTTGTAACTCCCATTGGTCAAGGTCACGATTGAGCTTGTTAATGGTAGATTCCGCTTCTTGCAATAGCGCTTCGTCGGTTTCTAACTCTAATAACTCAACTACTGCCTTAGTATCTTCTAAATTCGCTCGCCATTGATGATACTGTTCTAGGTGA
The DNA here is from genome assembly GCF_016056295.1 of Atlanticothrix silvestris CENA357. GTDB lineage: Bacteria > Cyanobacteriota > Cyanobacteriia > Cyanobacteriales > Nostocaceae > Atlanticothrix > Atlanticothrix silvestris. The sequence continues at coordinate 157,111 of NZ_JAECZB010000004.1, read as the reverse complement.
GCTTTCAAGTCGTTGAGTTCTTGTAAAGTTTCTTGGGCTTGGGTTTGGTCTTCCCAAAATTCTGGTTGTGCTGCTATTTGTTCCAGGTCTTGAATTTTGGCGGTCAGTGCAGGTATGTCAAAGATAGTCCTGGGCTTTACCCAGACGACCGGACAATGTTTCGATTTCGCGTTTGAGTTCTAAAACGTCCATAATGCTTGCTAAAAAAATAGCGCTTGGGATTGATTTTAATAGATTACATGATAATTTTTGTCGCTGACTGTGTATAGCACCAGAAAAACTAACTACCCATCTTTAACCAATTAAAAACTTGATTAACAGTTAGTAGCATTTGAGTTTCTGGTAAAACAGGTAAATCATCTTCTGCTTGAAGTAATTCTGGTTGCTGACCTGGTAAAAATACCAAAATACTCAGGTCATCAGGGTCAATAAACCATCCCAAACGACTACCGTGCTTCAAGCAGTGAAGAATATTACCAATAACTTTGTTAGGCTTTTGTTCTGGTGACAAAATCTCAATCGTCCAGTCTGGTGGTAAGTCAAAGTTATCTGGAACTTGACCATCGGCTGTGAACTGTATATGTTCCCACAAGAACACAGCTACATCTGGTACGATTGATCGCCCTCCAAAACTACATCGCAATTCTGGAAACGCGTATGCAATCTGCGGTTCCTCAGCAATTTGATTAATTGTTGTACATAATTTACCTTGTAATCGGCTGTGTCTCCCTTTCGGCATTGGCTTCAGGGTAATCTCCCCATTGATGTATTCACTAGAAGGCTTCGTTTCTGGGAGTTTCAGAAATTCTTCGAGAGTCAGAGGTTGAGCTGTTATGGCAGTCATAGCTCTTGTAATTTTGAAATGATTTGCCCTCAATTTAGGAAAATCGTTACTTCCTAGAGGTCATTTTAACTTAACCTAGAAGTCCTCACCCTCAATGTACTCAGCAGGGATTGATATATATTTTTCTAGCAGGCGCTACGATTAATAATCATCTACTACCCATCGCTACAGCCGATTTGTACAAGATTAGGCGGAGGTTCTAGCAGTGTGGGAAATTAGGCGGCGGTATAGAAACCCTAGATGGAATATGACAGAAAGCCTGGCTGGGTATTTGTTTATGATCCCCACCATTCTGGTTTTAGGGACTTTTGTAGTTTTGCCCATTCTCTATGCTGTATTTCTTTCTTTGCACAAAGTCCAACTTTTGGGTGGGATTGAATACGAGTTCATTGGTTTTCGCAATTTCACTCGATTGATTGAAGATGAACGAGTTTGGATTGCGTTGAAAAATACGGCAGAGTATGTTGTGATTGTTGTGCCAACTCAAACTGTATTGGCTTTAATTTTGGCAGTCACACTCAATGCTGGGATTCGCGGTAAGAACTGGTGGCGCATTCTTTATTTTTTGCCGACAGTGACTTCTTCAGCAGTGTTAACGCTCATCTTTATGTGGATTTATAACACTGATGGGCTACTCAACGATTTTCTCGCTTTTGTCGGACTACCTACCTATAACTGGTTGGGCGATCCAGCAGTTGCACTCAAAGGCATCATGATCATGAATATTTGGTCAACAGCACCGTTTTACATGGTGATTTATTTGGCGGCTTTACAGGACATACCTGAAAAGCTTTATGAAGCAGCAGAACTCGACGGGGCAAATGGATGGCAAAAGTTTATTTACATTACTATTCCTTTGGTCAAGCCTGTAACTTTCTTTGTGGTAGCTGTGGGGATAATTGGGACGTTTCAATTATTTGACCAGTCTTATATTTTCTCCGGTGGTACTGGCGGGCCGAATAACGCGACATTAACTGTGGTGCTACTCATCTACCAAGCTGTATTTCGTAATTTACAAATGGGATATGCAGCTGCGATCGCATTTTTATTGGCAGCGGTAATCATTATCATCACTTTAATGCAGCAGCGATTTTTTGGAGGTGAAAGAATTTGATAAATTTTTCTCGCCTTCCTTGGCTAAAAGTACTGTTATATGTCTTACTAACAATCTATGGTCTAATTACCATTGTTCCTTTCTTGTGGGCACTTTCGGCATCCTTTAAGCCGCTATCAGAGATTGTCAGCGGCGAACCTAATTTGTTACCCAAGAATTTTACCCTTGACAATTACAGGCAAATCTTTTTGCAAGAACCGCTGTTTTGGCGCTGGTTATTTAATAGTGTCGTAATTGCCATTAGCGTTACATTGTTAAATCTAATACTCAACTCAATGGCAGGTTATGCCTTGGCAAGATTGAACTTTGTAGGTAAGCGCTTTTGGTTCTTCTTAATTTTGGCAGTATTAGCAGTACCAGCACAGATTACCCTAATTCCGACATTTTTGATTTTGAAGGCGATTGGTTGGTTAAATTCTTATCAAGGCATGATTGTCCCCAGTATGATCAATGCCACTTTCATTTTTATGATGCGGCAGTTTTTTGTTAATTTCCCTAGAGAATTAGAAGAAGCTGCTCAGCTTGATGGTTTAAATACCTTTGGCATTTTCCGGCATATTGTTTTACCTCTGGCTAAACCAGCACTAGCAGCACAAGCAGTTTTTGTGTTTATGGGTAGTTGGAATAATTTCTTGCTGCCTGTAGTAATCTTGTTCGACCCCGAAATGTTTACCCTGCCGTTAGGGCTGAATACTTTCAAAGGTCAATACATCAGCTATTGGAATTACATTATGGCAGCTTCTATGATATTTACCTTACCTGCTTTAGGAATTTACGCCTTTTTTAACCGTTATTTTATTCAAAGTGCAACATTTACAGGCGGCAAAGGCTAAAGTCGCGGATCAACAGGTTCGCTTTCTAACGCCAAAATGCCAAAAACGCATTCATGCACACGGCGCAAAGGGCTATGGGTGACAAATCGCTCCAATGCTTCAACACCAAGGGCAAACTCGCGCATAGCCAAAGAACGCTTGTGTGATAATCCACGTTGACGCAGACGTTGCAAATTCTCTGGAGTGGAATATTCAGGGCCATAAATAATCCGCAGATATTCTTGTCCGCGACATTTCACCGCAGGCTGGACAATACCACGACTACCTCGAACAATGAAATCCATAGGTTTGACAACCATACCTTCACCCCCCGCTTTGGTAAGTTCTTCCCACCAATTAACCCCCTCTGCTTGACTGCTGGGGTCAGTCAAATTGATCACTTTATAGGCAGTAGCTAAAAGCAAGGCAGGGTCTAAATGGCAGATTTTGGCAATTTGATTCAAATGCCAGCGATGGTCTTTGTCGATGTGGACAGCTTTTTCAGTTGCCAGGATGTGGAAAGGGGCTAACTTTAGTCCAGAAATATCGGTGACAGACCAGCAGTAGCGGCGGTAGGCATTGACATACTGATGTGCCATCTCTGCACGTTGTTGGTAATGAGTAAGTTGCGTATTAATTTCTACACCGCGATCGCTTGCTTGTTGTAGTAAGCTAACAGCATCATTCAAAGCAAGCCGTGATGCCACTCCCATGGGTGCATATTGTTCTCGCAGCAACCCTTGTGCTTTGGCTGACCAAGGCATCAATTCACAGTCTAAACACACCCAGTCGGTTTGAAATTCTGACCAGAAGCCGCTTTGGGAAAGGGCTGTATTTACCCGCCCCAAAAGTTCCGCCTCCAATGCAGAATCATCAAAAAACCTCCGTCCTGTGCGGGTATAACAGATACCAATTCCCTCATCTACCACGCCAAATCGTTTTTCGGCAGCGGCTATATCTCGGCAAACAATCACTATTGCTCGTGAACCCATGTGTTTTTCTTCGCATACTACTTCCGTAATTCCCGGATTTTGGTAGTAGAGAAAAGCTTGGGTAGGATGTTCCAAAAATCCTGGTATCGGGGATGTTTCCACAGGAGACATCGTAGGAGGTAAATAAATCAACCATTTGGGATTAGTAGCAAAACGGCTCATTACCTCTAAAGCTGCGATCGCATTCTCTTCTCGAATGGTAATGTTAGATTTAAGTCGGGTGTTGATAATGCGCTTACCTAATACATCCTCAATGTACAAGACATCATCTAGTTCCTGTTGTGAGGTACGGGTTGCTGTGTTCTGTATCAAGGGCTTTACTGGTTCACAGTAGACACGGGCAGCAGCTACACTCACTAGTTCCTTTTCTGGATAGCGGAGGGCGGTAAGTTTGCCGCCAAAGACGCAGCCTGTATCAATATCAATAGTGTTATTCAGCCATTCTGCTTCTGGTACAGGAGTATGTCCGTAAACCACCATTGCTTCACCTCGATATTCTCCCGCCCAGTTGTAGCGAATGGGTAAGCCAAATTCATCAATCTCGCCAGTGCTTTCGCCATAAAGGGCAAACTCGCGTACAGCACCAGACCCTCGTCCTTGCATTTCTTGTTTCATCCCTGCGTGCGCTACTACCAATCGCCCGTCATCTAAAAGATAATGACTGATTAGGGAATCTAGAAATTTTTGCAGTTCTTTGGTGAAGGGTTCCCGCACTTCGTCGGGTAAAGCCGCAATTTCATTTAGGGTTTGCTCTAACCCGTGATTCACCCGGACATTTTTACCCCGTAGTTTCCGCAAGAGTTTGTTTTCATGATTACCAGGAACGCAGAGAGCTGTACCTGCGTTAACCATGTTTCGCACCAGTTTAACTGTATCTAAAATGCGCGTTCCCCGGTCTACCAAATCACCCAGAAATACAACTTTGCGTCCTTGGGGATGGTGGTAAGTGGGGGTGTTCCAAAGGGTAGAAGATAATTCTTCCCCTGTACCCTTTTGATAGCCTAACTGTTGGAGTAATGCTTCGAGTTCATCACAACAGCCGTGAATATCACCAATAATGTCAAAGGGGCCATGTTCGTGCTTAAGGTTATTCCAAAGAGGTTGGCGCTCAATTTCGACAGATTCGATTTCCTCTAAAGAGTTAAGAGTATAGACATAACGAAAGCCTTCTTTTTCTAAATTCCGCAGAGAACGCCGCAACATTTGGGTATGACGATGTACTACATGGGAACCAAAGGAGCGATCGCTCCTTTGTTGGTTACGTTCGTGGCATAATTCTTCTGGTAGGTCAAGAACAATGGCGATCGCAAAACAGTGATACTGCCGTGCCATTTGCAGTAAGGGTTTGCGGTCTTCCATTTGTACATTAGTAGCATCAATAACTGTTAGTTTAGCTGCTGTTAGCCGCTTTTCGGCAATGAAGCGTAGTACTTCAAAAGCGTCTTTGGTTGCAGATTGGCTATTTTCGTTATTGGAAACTAAGCCCCGGCAAAAGTCTGAGGATAAAACTTCAAAAGGTTGAAAGTGCTTGCGGGCAAAAGTCGATTTACCGGAACCAGAAGCACCGATGAGAATAATTAGAGATAATTCGGGAATAGTAATTTTCATATTATGAAAAGCTCACGCAAAGACAAGGCAGCGCGTTGGGCGGCTTTGCCGACTTGTAGCGACTGCCGCGCAAAGGCGCAAAGAAAGAAATATGAAGTTTTAGATATTGTTGTGTTCTGAGTCAGAAATTTGCTGTTTTACCCAAGCACGAAAAGCTCTCTTTGCTGCCAATTGACCAATCTTTCTGCTTTCTTCGAGAAATTGAGTCATATCTTTTACTGGTACTGGCACGAAAGTAGGACTAAGTTCAACTTCTGAATATTGATTATCTAAAAGGATATAAATTCTTAATACAGTGCCGTTATATCTCCAAAATTCAGGAATATTCATTGAAGCATAAAGAGATAATTTATCTATTTTGGATTTAGAATATTCTACTTCAATTACTAGATCTGGTGGTGGATCTTGAGCTAAATCAATATTTTGTTTATTTCTAACTAAGGATTCATTTTGAATGTAATAGCTGCTATCTGGCTCCCCTCCTTTTTCTAAATCATCTCTTGTTAAAGTCACTGAGCCTGTACTTTTCACTTCTAAACCAAATTCCTCACACAGCACGAGAATATAGCTTTCAATTAGGCGATTGGAGTTTTCATGCGGCATTAGTGGAGTCATAATTTCTACTATTTTATTGTCGTAGGCAAGTCTAGAGTTACGCTCACCTCCCATCTCAAACAGCATGGTTTTGAAAGTCTGCCAGCTAATATTTTTCAGCAAAGTTCTTGTTTCTGCAAATGGTACTGTTGCAACCATAAAAAGTTTCCTTTAATTAAAAATTGCGGCTAAATATGGCCATTTGTGTCGGTGAACCAACTTCTGGATCTTCTGTGCCGATAGGTTGAAATTCCACGGTGTAGCTAAAGCGTTCTGCTACTTTGTTAGCCCATTTTTGAAACTCTGCACGTGTCCATTCAAAGCGGTGGTCTTGATGTCGCAATTTTCCAGCTGGGAGATTTTCAAACTTAACGTTGTATTCAATATTAGGCGTTGTCACCACTACCGTTTTAGGTTGGGCAAACTCGAACAAAACTCGCTCAAATGCTCCCAGTCGCGGCAAATCAAGATGCTCAATCACTTCAATCACCGTCGCAGCATCATAGCCACTAAAGCGTTTATCTTGATAAGTGAGTGCGCTTTGAATCAGTTGTATACGTTCCCACTGGTTACGGGGAAGATGCAGGCGGTCTAATCGTTCTTGGGCAACTTCTAGCGCTCTGTAGGAAACATCGACACCTGTAATCTGGGCAAAGAAGCTATCTTGGAGGAGAATTTTCAACAGATTACCCTGTCCACAGCCTAAATCAATTACCCGCCTAGCATTGCTTTGTTTGAGAGCAGTAATCACCGCATCCAAACGCTGCTGATTCAGGCTAATGGGCTTTTCTACCGCCGCTTCTTCTTGGGCATGATTTTCTTCAGCACTATCGGGATCGGGATTGTCTGACTCTACCAGTTGGGCTAAAGCCAGACGAGTTAAGCGTTGCTGACGTTTGAGGTAACGCTTGGTAATTTGTTCTCGCGCTGGATGTTCTGTTAACCAACCCTCACCATGACGCAGCAACTTTTCGATTTCTTCGTCGCCTACCCAGTAATGCTTCTCGTCATCTAATACTGGAATTAGAACATAGAGATGACTTAATAAGTCGCTTAAAGTTATGATTTGCTGAAGTTCGACTGTAAAGTATCGACTCTGACCCCAATCAGGAAATTGATCATCTAAAGTGTGGCCTTGGGCACTAATGTTGTAGCCTAATGGCTCAAATAATTGCCGCAGAAATTCTTCACCACCACGACAAGGTAAAACGGAAAGTTTCGCTACCAAAGGAATGGAGGTTTTTGCCAGTTCCGGTAAGTCTTTGCAACGACCTCCTAAAGCTGTGCTAAATACTTGAGCGATCGCTACACTTAAAAATGAAGAAGCAACATAAGGGCGATCGCTAACATATTGTTCTAGCCTTGCGCCACGTCCCCGCACCAACTTCACCGGGTCAACATCCAACAACAACGCCACCGTACATCGCTGTGTACTAGCTTCTGGATAAAAAACGTGCGCCTGTCCAAAACTTAAAGGAAAAGATTGACAGCGATCTGGGCGTTTATGCAACAGGTAGCCTAATTCTGTTGCTGGAAAGTGGGTCGTAGTGATTGTCAGCAGCATTCACTTGTGCAAGAGTTGAGGTTTGGGGAATAAATTAGTAAATCATAAGCTAACACACCAACAACAAGTTAAGTTGCATTACGCTAAAACGGTAACGTACGTTATTTAGTAAATAGACTCTTTGCAGCTAGCAATTAACTCTTGATCATCTTACGGTTTTGTAATTACATCAGTCTGCAATGCCAATGCATCGACCTGTTATGTTAATACATCGGTCTGCAATGCTAATACATCGACCTGTTATGTTAATACATCGGTCTGCAATGCCAATACATTTACCCGTTATGTTGATACATCGGTCTGTTATGTTAAACCACTTTGTCCTATAGGAAAAATTTACCTTACTGTTAAAAATATTGTTGTAATGGGCACATTAAATATGTACCCTACTAAGTATGCATGTATGGCTTCGCAAAATACAACAAACCGTTTGCGTCCTAAACTGATTAATCAAGATGTTGACTCATTCCACGGTTTGCAAACTGTTAGTACTTATAATACAACTCGTGCTGATGCCTCAGTTACAAAGTTGCAAGATGTTTATCAGGCGATGTTGATTGCTCAACAAATTGAAACCGAAAAATTAGCTTTATACCGTGCGGCTGCCGATACTGCCCGATTAGCAGAGTGGGATTTTCATAATGCTGTATTAGCAATGAAAGAAGTTGTACGCGGGCAATATGGCTCAGATAGCGACCAAGCTCAAGCTGTAGGATTGAAGAAAAAATCAGACCGCAAGCGTCCTTCCCGCAAAAAGCCAGTGGTGATCGCCAGTTAATCAATTTGGATTGAGTTTGAAAATTAGCGATCGCTAATCTCTTTACATCATCTTGTCTTGAGTTTCAACAGTTAACAGTTATCAGTCAAAAACTACTTGATAACTGTTCACTGATTTAACAAAACAGACTATAATCCTGCAAACCATTCGTAGCCTTGATCTTCCCAATAACCTTTAGCAGGTAACAAACTAGTGACTAAGATAATCTCAGTTACCCACTTGCTTTGCTTGTAGCCCAGTTTAATGGGGGATGCTAAGCGTATGGGCGCACCATTATCAGTTGATAATGGTTCTCCATTTTTTTGATAAGCCATGAGAGTTTGCGGATGCATAGCAGAAGCGATATCCCAGCTTTCATAGTAGCCATCAGCAGATTTGAAGTAGACGTAACGGACGCTTGATTTAGGTTGTACTAATGCAACTAAGTCTTGTAATCGCACGCCTCCCCATTGAACGATCGCAGCCCAGCCTTCAACACAAACATGGCGAATTACCATTGAAGTCAAGGGAAGTTTTTGAATATCTGCCATGCTTAATTGCATTGGATTACTCACTTCACCATTAATAGTCAGCTGAAACTGCGCTGGATTTATTTGTGGAGTGAAGTCAAAGGTATTCACCAGTAGTTTGTCTGGCTCAATGTCGCTGACGGCAAATTCAGGTACAGGTTTGTGACTTAGCAGAAGTTCTTCTAGACTTTGATTTAGCGGCTCAGATATTTGCCTAACACTATTTGAGAATAAATTTCTCCCACAGCCATTTAGAAGCAGACCCACACCCGAAAGTCCAGATAATTGCAGTAAACGGCGACGGGATAAAAGGCGTTTGGGAAGAATCAGACTCATAAAACCTCTACACAAACATAGGCTTGATTAGACGGATGCTTCCTACTGTAAAGTCTGCCAGCTACCAGACAGTCCGTAAAGTTAATACAGTTGAACAGGCTTGTATATTGCAAGACCATTAATTTTGAACGCTTTTAATAAAGTCTCTTTAAATGATATTCGCAATTGGTTTATCAATTGCTGCTACTGTACCTCAGTAGACTAGGAAACGCTATAACCCTCTTCTGTCACTTTCCGGGAGGGCGATCGCTAGAAGCCTGATGAGGCAATCAATACAAGCTATACTATTAGAAAAAATTTATCTTGTATTTGTTATTAGAAAATAATTGCGCGATCGCTTGCTATACAAAAGCTCTAGAATCCAGAAATGGCAAGTGTTTTCGGAAAGTGACAGAAGAGGGATAAATCACGGTTATCTTCAAATCTATTAGGACTTACCCAAGAACTCTCTGATACTCTATTCCTCCCTTCGGGTTCACAGTCGCCTGCGGAGGGGAACCCTCCCGCAGCGCTGTTTCACCGTGTCCTCTGCGTCCTTTGTGGTTCGATTTTCCGTTACCTGTGCGTAAGTCATGTTTATAATAAAATGTACTGACCAAAACAAGTAAACATGGAAACCGAAGTAGCAAGAGGGATGCGTCTGGAAGAAGTCAAACGACTAATTCTGTCCCACCATAAACATCTAAGTTTCAATGATTTAATCGAACCTAATTTAACAGTATTTTCTGAGCTTAGGTTGATGTATTCCACAAACAATATAGTTTCTGATTTCGGTTACACATCACTGCATGAAATTGAAACAGTATGTAGTAGTCTTAAAAAATTCTTTGAAGGCAGTGGTCTTTTATTTTTTTCTGAAGATCTTTATAAAAAAAAAGAGGATAATCATATACCTCTTGACTATTCTTTATCTTTAGATTCAAATGTAGCAGAAAAATTTAGAATTTATGAAAATGGTGGTAAAGTTGAACCTAAAGATAAATTTGAAAACTTAGTTTGGTTTATTAAAAAATATCAATTTACTTTTGATTATGGATTTTTTCTTCTTGAAAATTTTGAGTTTATTGAGCAAAATAATGAGCGCCCATTTAATACTTTAAGGGCACTTAAAAGGTGTAATCCCTTAAACACTTATCCTATAGATAGAGAAGAAGCAGGAAAATTAGCTATTCAGACAATGTATAATCTTTATAATCTTAGTGGTCATGAAGTTAATTCTTACTTTTGGCAAAGAAGAAAAATATTATACTTAATATTGCTTGGGGCAATTCAGATAAACTGGGAAACTAATGGAGATGTTCTTCTCAGTCTAAAAAGAATAGTTAACTTTTGCTTAAGGAAGCTTGGAAAATTCGCAAACAAAGAAATCTATTTTGCATGGAAGCTGTTTAAGTATGGCAACTCTCTACGTTTTTTTGATTTTGTAAGTCAACCTTCAAACAAAACATTATCAAGAGCAAAAGGCATGAGTTGGGATTTACTAGCGATTGAATATCAATCATCTTTAGCGTATAATTTATCAAAAGATCATAATTTTTTTGTTCCTTTTTTTGCTTCATTCGATAACAGATTTATCGAGCTAACAAGAGCATGTCCTATTAGATGTATGCTTTTCGATGATATAGCTCAAAGAGCTTACACTTTATTTGACGACGAACTAGAGTTTGTGCTAGATCTTAACGATGCAATAAGAACAGATAATGAACTGTTGTGTAAGTTTACTGATCCGCAGGAAAGAATTAGAAGAAGTAATTTGCAGTTAGATAACAGACAACTAAATATTCAAATAGCTAATTTAGAAGAAGCAATAAACAACATATAAAATCTAGGCTGAAGCAGAATTAAGATATGGCTGCTCTACTTGAAGAAATGAAGTTTGTTTTTAAGTGTTTTGAAAAGTTTGGCAAGAAAGCAGTTGTTGCCCATAAAGAATGGATTGAAAAAAATGAAGATGTTAAAGATCCCGGCGCTACTTCGGTTGGAGTGATCGCAAATCAAGGAAGCGCAAGAGTGGTTATTCTCTACACAAACATAGACTTGATTGGACAGATGCTTCCTACTTTGAGGCCAAGTAAGGAATGAGCGATTGTAAACTAACCGATGCCATGCGTAGTTTTTGCAATTTTGACTTTTGACTGACGCGCAACGGTACTAGGCTGTTAGGTACAATTTATAAGTCCAGGTGTTAGGGATGGCAAGACAATTCCTCGCCTAAAATGTCCAATACTAAGTTCCACAATGGCAAAAGTTCATCTAGAAGACATTAAACGTAGATTTAACAACGTTACCGCAATTGAAGATATTAGCTTTGAAATTCCTAATGGTGAGTTTTGGGTATTAGTCGGGCCATCAGGTTGCGGTAAATCGACAATTTTGCGAACAATCGCCGGTTTGGAAAGTGCCACCTCTGGCAAACTTTTTATTGGTGATACTCTGATGAACAATGTTCCCGCAAGACAACGGGATGTAGCGATGGTGTTTCAGAACTACGCTCTTTATCCTCACATGACAGTAGCGCAAAATATTGCCTTTGGGTTGCAAATGCGAAAAGTTGACTCGAAAATTATTCAAGAGAGGGTAGTGAATGTAGCGCGATCGCTAGCTTTAGAACACCTATTGGATCGTAAACCCAAACAACTTTCTGGAGGACAGCAACAACGGGTAGCATTAGGACGAGCGATCGCCCGTGAACCACAAGTGTTTTTACTTGATGAACCTTTATCTAATTTAGATGCCCAATTGCGAGATGACACCAGGGCAGAGTTGAAACAGCTACATCAAGAGTTAGGCATTACAACTATTTATGTTACCCACGATCAAGTTGAGGCGATGACCTTGGCTGATAAGATTGTAGTGCTAAATAAAGGACGCATTCAACAAATTGGCGACCCTCAGACTGTTTATGCGCGTCCTGCTAATCAAATGGTGGCAACTTTTTTAGGCAGTCCGCCAATGAATATTCTGCCTGCAATCTATAAAAATCATACTTTTGATGTTAGTGGACAGTCATTAGCAATTCCAGCAGACATGACACAGAAGTTACATCTGCGTCAAGGATATAGTTTTGATTTAGGAATTCGTCCAGAACATATCACAATCAACACCGATTCCGAACTTAACGACCAAAACGCCGCAATTTTATCAGTTGATGTCAAACTAGTAGAACCTCTGGGCAGAGAAACCTTGATTCGTGTCGGTTTACCTGGATCAACAACCGTGCTGAATGTGCAAGTAGGTGGAAGTGTGCATCCGCATCCAGGCGATCGCCTTTATCTAAAACTAGATTTACATCAGTTATTTGTGTTTGATCCTAAAACTGGTGACAGAATTTTACCTCAGTATTAGTGTAATAATACGCCGTCATTTTCTCTTTACAAAAGCGAATTACTTACAGGTTCAGGCTTCTTTTATTGGTGGCTTAAGCTAATTTATGCTCTTTTAACATTAATTTTCATGAATTCACTGTTGGTTGTTTTCCTGTTAGTAAGTCATCCTGTAATCTATTAAACAGTTATGAATTTTGAAACAAAGATTTAAAGTTAAATTATGGATAATTAAGCTTGATATCAATAGGTATTTGATTTGATCTGTTTTACGTAGTTATTCATCATGTTATCTTTAATCATACCTATTTGCACAAACTTAAGTAATAATTTTTGGGCTTGCTGTTGGCTTAAGCCTTGAATATGGATTTCTAATACTTTTATTTTAAATTGCTGTTCTAGAGTGAGTTCTGTAAAATTCATAATTTCCCTCCTGTTTATGATTTTATAGCTATTTAATTTGAGTTTATACTCCGCCAATTGACTAAATCCATCCAGACAAACTCAACTATTTTTGTGTTCAATCTTATTTTTGATTGTGGCAATTTGGTTTTTATAAATCAAGTCTTTAAAATTAATTGCTTGGACAAAAGTAACAGAATTTTGGCTATATAGTTAAGTGTATATTGACTGTATTTGTTTAAAAGTATAAGTAGAACGGCGTAAATATTTGTAGTTGGTATGAGTGAGGAGGCAGATCGCGCAGCGTATCGTAGACAATGCAGGAGTAAAAAGGATTTTAGCCTTATTTATCTTTATTAAGATAATGGTGTTTTTTACCACCGACTTACTTATCTTTCTCATAACCTACAGCTTATTTTCATAGAAAACACCATGAATTTTAATTAATCATGAGGCATAAAAATTTGTCTTTATTCTGTCTAAGGTTATTATTATTTATGCATATTTAATGCAAAGTAACTAAATTAAGGCTATGTAGCAGGAGATCAAACGTTACTGTTCCTGACATTCACACTCTGAAAATTTCCTAATCTAATGTGAGTTCGACAGACCTCTCCCTGCTGGCCTCCCTATCCTAAAAGGCATATTCCTTGGGAGAAGCAAGCTACGCGTAGCCTTGTAGGAGAGGGGCTGGGGAGAGGTCAGAACAATACTCATCGAACTCACGTTAATCTATATGCTCTTTGCTATAAAAATTACTGTCTCCTGCTGTCATCTGCAATAACCTAAAAATAAACAATTTGAACACTAAGTTTTTCGCAATTATTATTTTATGTAAATAAAAACTGTGGGCATAATTACCTTCTTTATGTCCAACAATTTGATTTATTTTTTAACTATTTTTAAGCCATCTGTTTGACTTGTGATTGTACTAATGCACTAGGAGCAAATGCCCCATTTTCTGTGACGATAGCTGTAATTAACTCGGCTGGAGTGACATCAAACGCTGGGTTATAAAAATCTACATTCGATGGTGTGAGGATAGTGTCACCGATTTGGTATATTTCTTCTGGATTGCGCTCTTCAATAGGGATTTGACTACCATCAGGTAATTCAAAATCAATTGTAGAAAGGGGAGCAGCCACGAAAAAGGGGATATTATGGGCTGTAGCTGCGATCGCCACACTATAAGTACCGATTTTATTAGCAGTATCGCCGTTTGCAGCAATTCTATCAGCACCAACAACTACAGCATGAATCAAACCCTGTTTCATGCAATGGGCTGCCATATTATCAGTAATTACTGTCACTGGAATACCTTCTTGAACACATTCCCAAGCTGTGAGTTTTGCACCTTGCAAACGGGGACGGGTTTCATCAGCAAAAACTCGCTCTAGACGGCCTTCTCTCCAAGCGGAACGCACTACGCCCAAAGCAGTGCCATAACCAGCGGTAGCTAATGCTCCAGCGTTGCAGTGAGTAAGTATAGTCAGCTTTTGGGGAGTCGTAGGCAATGCTGCTAAACCATGATCGCCGATCGCCTGGCAAGTTTGCAAATCTTCGGTATTGATATTTTGGGCAGTTTGGAAAAGGGTTTGTTTAATTTGTTCTACTGTTCCTAGGGTTTCGTAGGCAGTTTTCATCATGCGGCCAATTGCCCAAAATAAATTCACCGCTGTTGGACGAGTAGAACGTAATAATTGAGCTACTTTATCTAAATTTTCTAAGAAATCGTGGCGATCGCTTGTCTTAATTTCCCTAGCTCCCAAATACATGCCATAAGCCGCAGCCACACCAATTGCTGGCGCACCACGCACAATCATAGTTTTAATTGCCCGTGCCATGTCTTCACTGCGGTGAATTTCCACAAAAGCGTATTCGTTAGGCAAACGGGTTTGGTCAATTAGTGACACTGAGTCGTTGTGCCAAATAACCGGATAAACTTGGTTTGAGGAATTTGTCATAAAGTTACAAAAATATTCTATAAAAAATTGGGCATGGGGCATGGGACATTGGGTAGGGGCATTATTATTCTCTTCTGCTCCCCTGCTCCTCTGCTCCCCTGCTCCCTCTGCTTATTGCCTATTGCCTTTTTCAAACCTTCTCTGCAATCACTTCTTGTTGCTTTTCGGTTGTTTGCAAAGATGCATATAATCTATTAAGTGCATTAACGTAGGCTTGAGCAGAAGCAACAATGATATCTGTGTTCGCTGCATGACCAGAAAATACTCTAGATTCATGCCGTAAACGGATAGTCACTTCTCCAATGGCATCAATCCCTGCTGTTACTGACTGCACAGAGAACTCAATCAACTGGTTTGGTACGTTAACTACACGATTGATTGCCTTATAAACAGCGTCTACTGGCCCAGTGCCTATCGCTGCATCAGTTAATTCTTCGCCTGCTGGAGTACGCAGAGTCACTGTGGCTGTGGGTTTGGCGTTGCTACCACAGGAAACTTGCACCAACTCTACTCTGAATAAATCAGGAGCTTGCTGAATTTCATCATTAACGATCGCTTCTAAATCCCAATCAGAAATTTCTTTCTTTTTATCAGCGACTTCTTTAAACTTAATAAATGCTTTGTTTAATTCAGTTTCTGATAGTTCAAAGCCTAATTCTTTTAAGCGGGTACGGAAAGCATTCCTACCTGAATGTTTGCCTAAGACTATTTGATTGTCTGTCAAGCCAATCAATTTGGCATCCATAATTTCGTAGGTGAGCTTATTTTTTAACACCCCATCTTGGTGAATGCCAGACTCATGAGCAAAGGCGTTTGCTCCTACTATTGCTTTATTTGGTTGTACTAACATCCCCGTTAAATTAGAAACGAGGCGGGAAGTTTTATAAATCTGACGGGTGTCGATATTTGTGAGTGATTGTTCAGAATCTGCTGGTCTTCCCAAGAATGGATTAAAATATTGCCGTCGGACATGCAAAGCCATCACCAATTCTTCTAAAGCTGCATTTCCTGCCCGTTCACCAATTCCATTAATAGTACATTCTAATTGCCGTGCGCCGTTTTTCACGGCTTCTAAGAAATTGGCAACTGCTAAACCTAAATCATTATGTCCATGAACTGAAATAATGGCTTGGTCAATGTTAGGAACATTGTCTTTAATCCCCTTAATTATTGCCCCAAATTCACTAGGGGTAGTGTAGCCGACTGTGTCAGGAATGTTAACTGTTGTTGCCCCAGCCGCGATCGCTCGCTCTAATACTTGGTAAAGAAATTCTGGATCAGAACGTCCGGCATCTTCGGGCGAAAATTCTACATCATTAGTGAAGCTTTTAGCATAAGCTACCATTTCTTCGGTGATCGCTACTACTTCTGACTTTGTTTTTTTAAGTTTGTATTTCAGGTGAATATCAGAAGTGGCAATAAAAGTATGAATCCTACTATGAACAGCTGGCTTAATTGCTTCGGCGGCTGCTTTGATATCATCGTGTTTAGCTCTAGCCAAACTACAAATTACGGGGCCATCTTCTGTCCCCACAATTTGAGCAATCTTGTTGACCGCTTCAAAATCTCCCGGACTCGCAAAGGCAAAACCTGCTTCAATTACATCTACACCCAAACGTGCTAATTGCTTGGCGATCGTGAGCTTTTCGTCTATATTTAGCGTTGCTCCTGGACACTGCTCCCCATCTCGGAGTGTAGTATCAAAAATGATGATTCGCTCTGGTTTATTTGTCATTTTGGCTCGTTATATAGTTTTAACTTTTTGCTTAAAATAATGTGAACCTTAGTTTTTTTTTACTCTTATTATTGTAAATAATTGCTAAGATAATTAACCTTCTACTTTTTCTATTTGGTCTCTAATATCGTTTAAATCTATATATCTATCCGTAGCATTACGTAATTCTCTGGCTATCATGCCTTCTGTAGATACCACTGTAATATGTGTATTTTTTGATCTTAAAAGTTCGATTGCTCTTTCAAAATCGCCATCACCGCTAAATAAAACTACTCTGTCGTATTGATCTACTGTATTAAACATATCCACAACAATTTCAATATCTAAATTGGCTTTTTGTGAATATCGTCCGGATGAATCATCATAATATTCTTTAAGAATTTTAGTTCTGACTGTATATCCTAAACTGATGAGAGCATCTCTGAAACCTCGTTGATCTTGTGGGTCTTTTAAGCCAGTGTACCAGAATGCATTGATTAACGTTGTGTCTGATTGCTCGTGTTTGAAGTATTCTAAGACTCGCCGGGGATCAAAAAACCAACCATTTTTTTGTTGAGCATAGAACATATTGTTTCCGTCTACAAAAATAGACAGACGATTCATTGGAGAACCCATAGAAAATTACACCTAAGAATATATAAAGAATTTAGATTGAACAATAGATTATAGCAACTCTCAAATGATAATTTTGCTAATATCTTTAAAGTGGATTTTTAGGTATAGCCTTTATCTTACCTCTTTCAAAGCATAAAATTAGCTGCAAGATTAGACTTAAGCTGTTGGGCGTTACACCTTTTCACCCCCAACACTATAAGAAACACTCCATGATCAAAATCTACCAATAAAATTGACTGAGTAACAGCATTCTTAGCCATACAACAGTCAAGTTTACTCCTAAAGAGGTAAGTCATAGGTCTTGAGGTAGGATATAGATTTATGATCATCTATAACTTTTGCAGTCAATAAAATAACAAGCTTTATGAAAAATACCAGTGTTGTCCAAGAAGCACAAGTTGTTCTTAAGCAAGCTACCCTGAAACTACTTTTAGCAGACATTCTCCTGGTTTGAGTAGTCCCTAATAATTTAAGGACACTTCAATGCCAAGTCGGAGGATTTTCGGCTTTGAACTGTGAAACAATTACTGCTGAAATGTCACTCACAGCATAAATTAGGGCTTAGCTGGGTTGAAAATTTGCTGATTAGAGGTTTAATAACCCAAGTTTTGTGAGGAATAGAAGATATATTACAAAAGTATAAGATTCTCATTTAATTATTACTTCAATGTGTTTGTAGTAAAAAGGGACTCGAATAAAAAAATAGAGTTGTGCGTAAACCAATTATTAACACGATATGGCAGAAGAACCTACATCTAGATTAACTAATAAACATGTCTCTACTGCCAATATAGCGTCAAGTAAACCAACAAAAGTAACTATGACAGGATCAGCACGCCAATACCAGCTAATGGCGCGCTTAGGTCATCTGTTCACTGGTGCTTCAGCAATTGGAGCCGCATTGCTCAGCGCTTCTGGTTTCGGCTTGGTTCAATTGATGGAAAATCAGGCAATTTCTGCATTTTTTCAATTGCGTGAACCAATGATCCCTCCAGAAAAGATCGTGATTTTAGCAATTGACGATCAGTCAATCTCAGTTCCCGAACAGTACTATAAAACAGATCCGCAACATTATGCCTACTTAGAAACACTGAAATCATTTCCCTTTAAACGGGCTGCATACGCTAAAATTATTCAAAAATTAATCAAGGCTGGTGCAAGTTCTGTAGCGTTAGATATCATTTTTGATACGCCAAGCAGTTATGGCAGAGAAGACGATCGCCAACTCCAAGCAGTATTAAAAAAATACGGCAGCAAAGTTACCTTAGGAGCGCTCTACGAAAATTTTGCTACCCACCAAGGAACATTTATGCAGTTGAGTCCGCCTCAACAGATGTTTCTCACAGGGCTGGTATCGATGGGTACAGTGAATTTTCCTTTAGAAGTAGATGGTAAAGTTCACAAATTAGCTAGCGAATTTTCTAAGTTAGTAGCTGAAGATAATACCCTGTCAGCAAAAATTCCGTCTTTTGATGAAGCGGTGCTAAGAACAGCACAAGTTGATTATCCCCAACCAAAGGGCGATCGCATTAATTTTTGGGGGCCTGCGGGTACATTTGAAGCGATTCCCTTGTGGTATGTACTCGATAGAGAAAATTGGGATACTTATTTGCAACAAGGAAAGATTTTCAAAGACAAGATAGTTTTGATTGGTGCCACAGACAAGTTGAGCAACGATTATCATCCAGTCGCTATTGGCCAAGGCTCCCAACGCATGTCAGGGGTGGAAATTCACGCCAATGCGATCGCAACTTTAATGACCGGCAAAGCGATCGCTCAAGCAATTAAATATTTACCTCTGCGGGGTTTATTTGTGCTGGTATTAGTTGGGAGTTCAGCATTATTAATTACTAGAAGTAAACGAGGCTTCACTAGATTTACGTATAGCATTGCCTTAGCTGTGATTTGGTTTGGGTTGAGCTATGGCAGCTTTATACATAGTCAATTGATTTTCCCTACTACCATACCAATGATTGCGATCGCTCTCAGCGGGCTATCTTATCTGGGAACCGAAGTAGCCAGAGAAAAAATGAGAACACGCAAGCTAGTAAGCATATTTCAGAAATATAAAACTTCTCCCGTTGTTCAAGAGATTATTAGCCAACAATACGATCTCCAGGAATTGCTACAGCAAAGAGATTTAGCATTATCAGGGAAAATACTTGCTGTACGCTACAAAATTGTTAAAGTTCTAGGTTCAGGTGGATTTAGCGAAACCTACATTGCTGAAGATACCCAACGTCCTGGGAACCCACAATGCGTTGTCAAGCAACTAAAACCAGCTCATAGTCATTCAAAAGGGTTAGAGCTTGCCAGACGTTTGTTTCATTCAGAAGCCCAAACCCTGGAAAAATTGGGAACACACAATCAAATTCCTCAGCTTCTGGCTTATTTTGAACAAGATGAAGAATTTTATTTAGTACAAGAATACATACTTGGTCATCCCCTCAATCATGAACTACCGTCAGGCATAGCTCTAGAGGAAATTACAGTTATTAATATCGTCCGGGACTTATTGCAAACATTAACATTTGTTCATGAACATGGTGTGATTCACCGAGATATTAAACCGACTAACATCATCCGACGACACTCAGACCGCAAACTTGTATTAATTGACTTTGGTGCTGTGAAAGAAGTCTCCACACCAAAACTAGACAATCAAGAGCAAACTCCTTTTACAATTGGCATTGGTACTAAAGGCTATGCACCAAGCGAACAATGTTTTGGACGACCCCAATACAATAGTGACATCTATGCAGTCGGCATGATTGGCATTAAAGCCTTGACTGGCATTGCACCCCACGAATTAAATAGAGATATTCATGGAGAGGTGAAATGGCGGGATAAAGCACTAGTAAGTCGCTTTTTCGCGGATATTCTCAGTCAAATGGTACTGGATGATTTCAAGCAACGATATCAAACTGCATCAGAGCCTTTAGAAGCGCTTAACAAATTAATCGATTCTCAAGACACGCATATTGTGCTAACAGACGAATCATTAATGCATACATTAACTTTAGAAGATTCTGATATTCCCACTACACCTTGGACAGGAACCAACCCAGAAACCAGAAGGGGCTAGAGGCTAGTGAGAGAACTTGTACAAAATATTCTCCTTTGCTCGTTTGCCCCTCTGCCTCATTCCCATGCCCAATGACGGCAGTTGCTCCATTTGGGGAGACCCCATCGCTTTTAGCGTCTCCCTTTGGGAGAAGACCGCACTGCCTCCCCAATGCCCCAATCATGATAAAAACTCTTCTGCTGCGGTGGGATGAATACCGATAGTGTCCTCCAAGTCTTCTTTAGTAATACCCTTGCGAATGGCTACACCTAGACTTTGAATGATATCTGCTGCATGTTCACCTACCATGTGAGCGCCCAAAACTTGTCCAGAAGCACTATCTACTACTAATTTGACTGTGGTTGGTTCATTTTCTGGAGTTAATGCATACAACAGTGTTTGAAAGTTGGTGCAATAGCATTCCACAGATTCACCCAGTTTTTCCCGTGCTTTGGCCTCGGTCATTCCTACACTAGCTGCTTCCGGACGAGAAAAAACAGCAGAAGGGATGTAATCATAATTCAGTTTTTGCGGTTTGTTGCCGAAAACTGTATTCACACAGGCAATACCTTCTGCCTTGGCAACTGGAGTTAACTGTACACGGCCGATGCAGTCACCCACAGCAAAAATGTTTTTTTGGGTGGTGCAGTAGTATTCATTTACTTTGATTGCACCTCCTTCACCAAGTTCCACTCCAGCTTTTTCTAAACCGAGATTTTTGGTATTTGGAGTATAGCCTGTGGCAACTAAAATAGTGTCTGCGGTGACAGTTTCTTGAGACTTTCCAGCAGTAGTTACTAGCAAACTATCATCGCATAGTGTGATTTCTTGAACAGTGCTATTGAGAATAAATCGAATGCCTCGTTTGCTTAAACTCTGTTGCACGCAAGAGCGAATATCATCATCAAACCCTGATAAAATCATTCCATCTACTTCAATCACCGTGACTTCACAGCCTAAAGCGTGCATCATGCTCGAAAATTCTGTGCCAATGTAACCACCGCCAATAATGACCAAACGCTTCGGTAGATAGGGCAAGTGAAACATTTCACGGGATGTGATGGCGTATTCTATACCTGGAATGTTGGGTTTATTGGGTTTTCCTCCCACTGCAATTAAAACTTTGTCTGCTGTAACTTTTCGACCATCTAAATCTACAGTGTGAGGATCAACAAAAGTTGCACGTTCCCAAATTAAGTCAATGCCAGCTTTTTGCAACTGCTCACAATAAGAGTAGTTGATGTGTTCTACATGCTGGTATACGGACTTCATAAATATTGTCCAATCAAAATGCCGTTGGCACTCATTCCATCCATAGTTGTGCACTATGCGATCGCGCAAAGCAAAGTCAGCGGCGTAGACAATCAATTTTTTAGGAACGCAACCACGATTTACACAAGTACCACCAATCGTTTCTTTTTCAGCAACTGCAACACGCGCTCCATAGCTAGCTGCTTTTTTAGCTGCTGCCAATCCCCCAGGGCCAGCACCAATGACAAACAGGTCGTAATCAAATGTCATAACCATCTGTTCCTTTTTAATTTGGCAAGCAGAGCTAAGTAGAACGGCATAAATAATTAAAGCTTCTGTACGAGAGGCTGCACCAAAGAGACACTACGCGTTAAGCACAACTATGCCCACAAAGCTTTACCAAAAGGGCTATAGCCGCTTACTACAAAATTATTTCATTACTTTTACGTTACTTAACATACTTTAATTTATTCTTGCTAACTTACTTCTCTCATTTTTTATAGTTATTCTGTCAACCTTTTATCTACTGCCTTTAGGTGGACAAAATGGGATGAAAACTGGTAAAGCAGTTCATTACAGCTGATTTTCACATTACTTTTACGGAGATGTCTAGTAAGCAAGTTTGCGTCTTTGCAAGTCAAGCTGATTTCGCAGATAATAACTAAGATTAATGGAAAGGGAATTTGTCAAGTACTTTTTACCTTTCGTTGCGGAAACCAAACCACTTAAACTGTAGCAAAAGTATTCAAGTAAACTATTCAAGCCTAGAGCCGATGAGCGAAACTAGCCAACGTCGAATTGTTATTGGGGATGTGCATGGTCACTATGAAGGATTGATGACTTTGTTAGAGGCGATCGCCCCTGGATTAGATGATCAAATCTATTTTCTGGGGGACTTAATTGATCGTGGCCCTCATAGTTCACATGTAGTTAATTTTGTTAAACAAAATAATTATGGGTGTCTGCTAGGAAATCATGAGCAGATGTTGTTAAATATTCTCACCAGCGAAAATATCCCTACACCCGCGATGCAAGCATGGCTGTACAGTGGCGGTCAAGCAACTATAGCTAGTTACCAAGAAGGCACTATTCCCGATGAGCATTTGGATTGGTTCAAAGCTCTACCCACATATATTGATTTGGGGGATGTTTGGTTAACTCATGCTGGAATTGACCCTATCATACCTCTAGCAGAACAAAGCGCCGAGCAATTTTGCTGGATACGAGATGAATTTCACAGCATTGCAAAGCCATACTTTCCTGATAAACTGATTATCATTGGTCACACAATCACATTTACTTTTCCTGGTGTTACTCCTGGTAAACTAGCCCAAGGACAAGGCTGGCTAGACATAGATACTGGTGCTTATCATCCTCGTAGCGGCTGGTTAACTGCATTAGACATTACAAATAACCTGATTTATCAAGTCAACGTTTTTAGCAATTGCCTCCGTACCCTGCCCTTAACAGAAGGAGTAATAGCTGTTGAGCCATCCCAAGTCCCTGAGCGCCGCAAGAAGCAGCGAGCATAAGCTGTTAAGCCTATAAGAAAGCACATTGAGACCGCAGGGGGGCAGCACTTCTCTACGAGAGGCTTCGCCAACGACTACGCTCAGTGAGCGGGGGGTAGGGAGCAAGGGAGAGGGCTTGCAGCTTTTATTACTATGAAAATAGTGCAATTTAAAGGACGATTAGCTTAACAAGGTATGGGATGGGCTTTGATGGTCAAGTATTTTTTGATTTTGCACTGTGAAATCAAGACTACAGCAATGGTCGGATCTTGGCTCTATAAGCGGCATTATCCAACCCATAACGTGAATTGGTAGGGTTAGCATTAATAGCACGTTGTAGAGCATTAATGCGATCGTTAGTTGCAGGGTGAGTACTCAAAAATGTAGGGACAGAACTTTTTTTCAGCAACTTTTGCATAAAAGAAACCATTCCAGACGGGGCATAACCAGCCCGTGTCAAAGTTCTTAATCCTCTTTGATCCGCATCATATTCATCTTGACGACTACGGGGACGATTGAGTGCTAGTTCTACACCTATACCTACCGCTTGATTGCGATCTAAACCGGTTGCTGTAGCTACACCACTGGCGACTGCTCTTTGTCGCATCTGTTTAACTAGGTGTTTGCCAGTAATGTGACCCCATTCGTGAGCAATAACACTAGCTAATTCCGCTTCATTGTCTGCGGCTTTGATTAAACCTGTATTGAGATAAACATAACCACCCAAAGTAGCAAAAGCGTTAATAGCATCATCCTCAACTACTTGGAAAGTAGCGGGTAGGTTGGGGCGATCGCTATTAGCTACCACACGTCGACCAATTTGCTCTACATAACGATTAATTTCAGAATTGCGGTTAAGTCGAATTTCCCTGCTTACCAATTGCTGATTCATTTGTTTTCCCAGATCAACCTCCTGGCGCTCGGATATATTAGATAGCTGAAGTATCTGGGCCCCTTGGAACAGAAGAGGTAATAAGTCTATCGCCTTACCTGGGGTGGCTGTACTCAAAGTCAGACTTAAGGCAACCACCAAAGAAATTAACGGATAATACCAGCGACGTTGCCTTACACGATGGTTAGCCAAGAAATTTTTCCAATTAATCATAGTCAGGTATGAGGATAATTTCGGAAGAACACTAAGATCACAAGACGAATCAAGGGCTTTCTAAGTTGCATAATCAACACAAGAAGATGCGTAGACGCATAGTGTCGAAGCAGTAGTATGGGATAAATCAGGATTCAGAGACCAGAGTATTCCGTTTCTTAAATACTAAATTGTGACTTCTCTGCTCAAAGTTTCATGAAAATCCCTGCCTTATCTCTAAAATAGACCAGACAGCCCTTGATAAGAGGCAGGGGGAAAGGTACAAACCTTGATGCCACTTCACTCAAGTCGGGGAACCCGCCCACGAAACTGGCTCCCCCTTGTGGGTGGTTTTTCTCCCCTGCTCCCCTGCTTTTTTCACTTTAATATTCTCCCCTTACTCCTGTTGACTTTGCATTTCCAAACTCGTGATAGACTGTCGCATGATTGCAACGCCCAGACGCTTTGAGCTATTACCAAGTAGGGAAAATTGCTGTTTCTCTCATTAGCCTTGTTGTTACAATCAATTACTTCGCTTGTATCTGGAAAGATTTTTTATGGCTATTTTAGATTCCAAAGGTCGCTTGTTCGGTAAGATTAACATCCTCGATTTAGGTGCTGCGCTGGTAATTCTGCTAGTTATATTTGGCATCTTTGTCTTTCCCGGCACTACCGGTTCTGTTGCCCAAGTTGGTACAAAAACAGTACCCATTGAGGTCGATTTAGCAGTTCGCGGTTTGAACGTACGCGACCCTGAAAGTTTATTTAACAATGGTTTAAAGAAAGGTGGTAAAACGAACGTCATTATCCGCAACCAACCTTATGGTCAGATTGGGATAAAATCGATTCAACTGCTACCCAGAACAGTAACAGTTTCCCAACCAGACGGATCTGTTAAAGAACTGCCAGATCCAAGGGCAAATAACTTTAGTACAGATATGCTTTTGACTCTAGAAGGCAAAGCCCAAGTAACTGACAACGGCCCAGTTTTAGGTAACAGTAAAGTGAAAATTGGTATGCCTTTTGAATTGGAAGGCTTTAACTATAATTTCAATGCGACTGTTATTGATGTCAGATTGAAAGACAAATAGCATTTCTATATTTTTTTGGGTAATAGCTCCCCCAATTGTTACTCACTTTGGGGGCTATTTTTTTGTATCAAAATATTAAATAAATGTGAATTTGACGGAATTAAAAAACAGTAGTAGATTGTGCATTCAAGTCTTTAAAATAAATATCAATTACAAAGTTATACTTATAGCAAAAGTAAAATTACGGTTAAAATCATATTAATTGTGGCACAGAGTACGAGTGAATTTTCGTAAGGTTGCCCATCTACTAGCTGACAGCGTTGACAAAACTCACCGCAATTGTGACGATTACGCTAGAATTATTAAAGCTTCTTTACAGAATTTGCTGATCATCCCCAATTCTGTTAGAAAAGCCTAGCATTCAAAATGTAAATCAGAAAACCCCCTCTAGAGTTCACCAAAAGCTTCTATGACGCTCCCAATTCGTAACGTCGCCATTATTGCCCACGTTGATCACGGCAAAACCACCTTGGTTGATGCACTCCTCAAACAATCCGGCATTTTCCGTGAAGGTGAAGACGTTCCGGATTGTGTCATGGACTCCAACGCCCTGGAACGAGAACGGGGTATTACTATCCTGTCTAAAAATACAGCGGTTCGCTACAAAGACACGCTAATTAATATTGTTGATACTCCTGGACACGCCGACTTTGGCGGTGAAGTTGAACGGGTACTCGGCATGGTTGACGGATGTCTTTTGATTGTCGATGCCAACGAAGGCCCCATGCCCCAAACGCGCTTTGTGCTAAAAAAAGCTTTGGAAAAAGGGCTGCGCCCCATCGTTGTGATCAACAAAATTGATCGTGCCCAAGCTGACCCCCACGTTGCTGTTGATAAAGTTTTGGATCTGTTCTTGGAATTAGGAGCAGATGAAGACCAGTGCGACTTTACCTATCTGTTTGCCTCCGGTATGGGAGGTTTTGCGAAAGAAAGCATGGAAGCAGAATCGGTAGATATGCAACCCTTGTTTAATGCGATTCTGCAACATGTTCCACCACCTGTAGGCGACATCAACAAGCCTCTGCAATTACAAGTCACAACCTTAGATTATTCTGAATACCTGGGACGGATTGTAATTGGCAGAATTCACAACGGTACTATCCGGGCTGGACAGCAGGCAGCTTTGGTTACAGAAGATGGCACCATTGTCAAGTCTAAGATTAGTAAGTTGATGGGCTTTGAAGGTTTGAAGCGGGTGGAAATGGAAGAAGCCACCGCTGGTTATATTGTTGCCGTCGCTGGTTTCGCCGATGCTTATATTGGGGAAACAATTACTGACCCCAACGAACCTCAAGCCTTACCATTAATTAAAGTAGACGAACCAACCTTACAAATGACCTTCTGGGTGAATGATTCGCCCTTTGCTGGTCAAGAAGGTAAATTGGTGACATCAAGACAAGTACGCGATCGCCTGTTCCGTGAACTAGAAACCAACGTCGCCTTGCGTGTCGAAGAAACCGATTCTCCCGATAAATTCTTAGTTTGTGGTCGTGGAGAACTACACTTGGGTATCTTAATCGAAACCATGCGCCGGGAAGGTTTCGAGTTTCAAGTGTCTCAGCCGCAGGTAATTTACCGAGAAATCAACGGCCAACCTTGTGAACCTTATGAACTTCTAGTGTTAGATATTCCTGCTGACGCTGTTGGTAGTTGTATCGAACGCCTAGGACAACGCAAAGGCGAAATGCAAGATATGCAACCAGGTAGTGGCGATCGCACTCAGCTAGAGTTTGTCATTCCCGCCCGTGGTTTGATTGGTTTCCGCGGTGAATTTATGCGGATGACTCGTGGTGAAGGCATCATGAACCACAGCTTCTTAGATTACCGTCAACTAAGTGGTGATATTGAAGCCCGAAATAAAGGCGTTCTAATCTCCTTTGAAGAAGGTGTTTCTACCTTCTACGCGATGAAGAATGCTGAAGATAGAGGTTCATTCTTTATCACTCCAGGCACTAAAGTTTACAGAGGTATGATTGTGGGGGAACACAACCGTCCTCAAGATTTGGAACTGAATATCTGTAAGACCAAGCAGTTAACCAACCACCGCGCTGCTGGTGGCGATGAATTAGTACAATTGCAAGCCCCAGTAGACATGAGTCTAGAACGTGCTTTGGAATACATTGGCCCCGATGAATTGGTGGAAGTTACACCCCAATCGATTCGTCTACGGAAGATGTCTAAAAAGTTGGCGAAACGGTAACTCACGTCGATGGGTTTTCTCCATCCACTTAGTTAATAACATGATAAAACAAAGCCTGCATCAGCAGGCTTTTTACTTCTATTAGTGCTGTGGTAGTTAAATCTAGCACTATACGCTAGTATAAATTAATAATCGATTTAGAGCGAATCAGTAAAATTAGATTCGCAAACATAATAGTTAGAGAGTTTTTTATATGAGCGATGGAAACCGCAATAATACTTACAATATATATTTAGGGGCTGGTGGTAACTTTAACAATTCTATTTCTATTGAAGGTAATTATTTACAAGTACACGGTAATTACACAAATATTAGTCAGGATTTATATCAAGCTACTACACAGATACAAGAGTTATTGCATCAACTAGAAAATCAAGGCTATAGTCGCCAAGATGCTCAACAGAAGGTAGCTAAAGACTGGGCAAATGAAGTTAAAAAGAATCCCACAACTAAAGGTAAGCTTGTTAAATTAGGGCAATCAATACGTGATGCTGCTGCAAATGCTGTCATAGGAGAAGCTACGCTAAATGTGATTAAATTAGTTTTTGCTTCATTAAATATTCCTTTGCCATTTTAAAATGTCAACTATTTCGATGCCATAAAGCGCTATTCAAAAGTTGAAATATGAAAATCCCAATAAAGCAAATATGCAGAGAGTTTTATCTTCTGAGCAATCGGCTTTCGTTGGTAGAGAAATTAATATACTGTTCGTTTGGCATAGTTTTAATTAGGTCTATATACCTAACTATTATTAATTTATGGCAAACAATTATTACTAGTATTTTAGCAAAATCTCAAATAATTTATGCTATCTTTTTAGGCATACTTATATTTGGATTAGGTTTTTATTTATATATTTCAAGAGTTAAATATAAACAAAACAGTCTAGAAGAAAGTTCACTAAATGATGATATAAATGAGCCTCGCAATATCTATCCAGAAGGTAATTACAACGAAAATATAAATATTAATGGTGATTACATTGAGATACATGGAGATGTTATTAACATCGATCAAAATTTTTCAGAAGTTGCACAAGAAATTCGTGAGTTAATAACTGAACTGCAAAATCAGGGTTATAGTGAAGAAGATGCGAAGACGGAAATTGCAACTGAATTAGCAGAAGAAGCCCGTAAAAAGCCCAAGGTTAGAAAAAAGCTTTTTATGTGGAAAAAATCCTTTAGTACTAATACTAAGAAAACTAATGATGAAAACGAGGTAGCAAGAGAAGTTGTTACTAGTGCTACAGTTT
Source organism: Atlanticothrix silvestris CENA357 (assembly GCF_016056295.1). GTDB lineage: Bacteria > Cyanobacteriota > Cyanobacteriia > Cyanobacteriales > Nostocaceae > Atlanticothrix > Atlanticothrix silvestris. The sequence continues at coordinate 128,468 of NZ_JAECZB010000004.1, read as the reverse complement.
ATAGTCATACTTCTTCTAAAGATTTCACTGAAGTAGTTTCCGGTTGTTATCAGAAATTAGATGAATTACTTAAAGCTAGAAAATGGGAAGAGGCTGATTTAGAAACGGCTAAAATAATCTATGTAATATCTCATAAAGAGTTACCAGAAAACTCACCATACAAAACTTACTTGACAAACAGTTTTGGCTCAGAATATATAAAAGTCCTTCCCCGAAAAGACTTAAATAATATAAATAAACTCTGGTTAAAGTATAGCAATGGACGGTTTGGATTTAGCGCTCAAAAACGTATTTGGAAACGTCTTGGCGATGGTTCTGATACCACTTATAATAGATATGAAATCCAAAAAAAATTTGGTGATGAAGTTGGCTGGCGAAAAGAAGGAAATTGGTTATACTACTCTGATATTTACTATTGGCGGACAGCACAATCGGGTCATCTTCCAATACTTTTAATGCTCAGATCAGGTAAATCAGAAAGATGTCATATTGATTTTGAAATACTAAAAGTCCTTGTTGAGCGTATATAATTGTTGCCAGTTTATTGTGTACGAAAACCTTGTTTCCTTAATAAATGCTAACTGGGCTTCATTGCTTTGAGTACGTAATTCAACATCATTGGTTGTCGTGGCATAAATTCCATAACGACGCAAGCCAAGGGCGATCGCTAACCAGTAGGCATTTTTACAGAAAGTGATCGCCCTTGCCGTACATTTATTCAAATCCTTGAGTAAAAATGAAGAGGACTGAAAAAGGATTATTCTCATGACTATTCGTGAAACTGCGATGCCTTCGGACAGCTTCGCTAACGCCAAACCCTAGCATAGATTTACAGTGCGTAGGCGTAGCCAGTCGTAGACATCGCCCTTACGGAAATGTCTCTTTTTCATAAAACGTATTGACAACGTAAATACACAATGTCTACTATGTAAGGTATGGATGTGTATTTCGTGCTTAATAATGTCACTTTCGTGTGACGTTCTCTCCCGTTAACCTTGCGGTATAACAGGAGCTTCTAATTTAGAGAAAGATAGTTGAGAACCATCAAATTCTAAAAAAGCTTCGCGCTTCACGGGCAGGGCAACCCCTAAGCCTCCACGCACAGGCAAGATGAGTCCCACCTCGCTGATTGCCCGATTTAAAATGTTAACTGCGGCATTCTCATCTCTATCCATCAATAGTCCACATTTCGGGCAATCATGTAAACGAACAGACAGGGTTTTTAGTACCTTGTGACCGCAGCCTGAACAATTCTGGCTAGTGGAATGGGGATTAACTTTAACTACTCGGACACCGCGTTTTACCGCCACTGCCTCCAAGATATTGATAAATGCTCCCCATGCTGCATCCAGAATTGATTTACTCAATCTTGTTCTAGCAAGACCCTTGATATTTAGGTCTTCTACCCCAATTAAGTCAAAATTTTTGACTAATTTGTGTGCTGTTTTGTAGTGAAAATTTTTCCTCTGACGCTCAATTTTTTGATGAATTCTGGCTATGTGGTTTTTCTTCTTTGCTTGCCGCCGAGAGCCTTTTTTCTGACGAGCTAGTTTACGTTGTTGTCGCGCCAGATGATGTTGAGTTTGACGATAAATTTGTGGAATAGCAACTGTGTCACCATCTGATGTTGTCAAAAATTCTTTCAGTCCAACATCAAGCCCGACAGCCGATTCAACTTCATCAAGTGGTAATAATTGCGGCACAGAATTATCTTGCATAGAAATGCAGCAATACCATCCATCGGCTTTGCAGACAATCGTACAAGTCTTAAGTACAAAACCCTCTGGTAGTGGTCGGTGCATAATGACAGGCATTTCACCGATTTTGCTGAGTTTCAATCTGTTATCAAGTTGAAGGTAAGCGCCTGCTTTTGGGCAGTTCACTCGTGGGTAAACAAAAGACCTGAGTTCACCTGGTTTTTTAAATCTAGGACGACCTCCTCTTCGCCCGTGAGCATCTGGGATTAACCAACGTTCCCATGCTTTATTTAAACGCTGTAAATTGACTTGCTGAGATTCTGCCCAGATATTTTTGTAATCAGGAAACAGTATCTTCGTTTGCTTTAAATCTGCTTGCTGGGTATAGTAATTAATTCGTTCTGGGATCTCTCCAATTGGTTCGCTGACTATTGAGCATCGGTCAATCTGACAACGACTTCTATTAAGCGCATCTAACCTCTGCCCTAATGCATAATTCCAGTGCCGACGAAGTAGCTCCAATGTGTTTGACATCAGAGTTATTTGGTGGGCACTAGGTTTAATTCTGTAACAGTAAGTTAGAATCATGTAAGTAATTATATCAGTTATTGCTGTTTAATGGAAGAGTTATATGATAAAGGTTTTCGCTCAGTTTACTCTCTTACTGCTCACATAGTTTTTGTGACTAAATACAGAAAAAAAGTAATTAATGAGCCGATGCTATCTCGGCTGGCTGAAATATTTCAAGATACCTGTACTAAATGGGAGTGTAGATTAGTAGAATTCAATGGCGAGGTTGACCATGTACATTTACTAATTCGTTATCATCCACAAATTGAACTCAGTAAATTTATTGCTAACCTCAAAACTGTTTCTAGTCGACTAATTCGTAAAGAATTCTCTCAAGAGTTGAACAAGGTTTACACAAAACCTGTGTTGTGGACAGGTTCTTACTTTGTAGCTAGTTGTGGTGGGGTAACAGTTGAACAGTTAAAACAATATGTGCAGCAACAACAATCACCCCAAAAATAAGGATTCACTTTGTTCAGTTACAGAATGTTTGCCTCAATTCCCCACCCATCAACCTCTGGTATGGTGGGCGACCCCCTTGAGGTATTTGTTGGCTTAGACAAACGGTGGAATCTTCTGTATGTCGTCTACATTGAACGTGAAAACGAAATAATTCGGATCATTTCGGCTCGAAAAGCGACACGCAAGGAGCGAGAATATTATGAAAGCTGAAGCATTGAAAAAGCGACTCGATAAAAATCGTCCAATGACTACAATCACAATTCGCATCCCCGAAGATGTCATTGAAGATTTGAAAAGAATAGCGCCATTACTGGGATTTTCTGGCTATCAACCGTTAATTCGCGCTTATATTGGGCAAGGACTCAGAACTGATCTGGAACGACTAGAGGGGGATACTATCTCAGCACTGATTGCTAGCTTGAAGCGTCATGGTGTTAGCGATGAGGTTATCCATGAAGCCCTGACTGAAGTTACTCAAAAATAGTGCAATTGCGATCGCCCTTGCCCTAGATTTAGCCACTCTGGAAAGGAAAGGCAAAGAGATTTGTAAATGTAATTTGAATGGAATCCAAACAAAGCAACACTAAACCTTGAGAAGCATGGTGTTTCTTTTCAGGAAGCCGCAACCGTATTTAATGACCCATTATCTGTAACTTTTCCCGATCCTGACCACTCTATTGGAGAAAGTCGTTACGTTATTATTGGCTTATCTAGGTTTGGACAACTCTTAGTTGTTGCACATACTGATAGAGAGGAAAAGATACGAATTATCAGCGCTCGAAAAGCTACTCGCCAAGAGAAGAGATTTTATGAACAAGGAAGTTGAAAACGAAATGGAAGATGAATTACGTCCTGAGTACGACTTCGCTCAAATGGAAGGAGGAATTAGAGGTAAATATGTTGAGCAATATCGTAACAAAAACAACCTAGTACTTTTAGATCCCGATGTTGCCCAAGCTTTTCCCAACGGAGAAGCGGTCAATGAGGCATTGAGGTTGTTAATCAAGGTTGCCCAGAGTCAGCAATCCAACAATACAGTACAGCAAAAAGAATAAAAGTTGAGGTGCATGGATTATAAATGCGAGTATTGCGAAGAAACCGTTCAACCCCGAACCATCAAGCGCGAGGCATTTAAGCATAGAGATGGATTCGTCATCCTTGAAGATGTGACGATTGGTGTTTGTGATACCTGCGGCAATCGTTACTATTCAGCAGATATTCTTCATACGGTTCATGCTGTTGCAACTGGAGCAAAACCTCCTGAAAGAACCGAACAAATTCCAGTTATTCATCTAGAATCAGCATAATTAACGCGCTAGCCAGCAATATTTTTACAAAAAGCGATCGCCCTGGACTGAAAAAGGATTATTTTCATGACTATTCGTGAAACTGCGTAGGCGTAGCCCGTCGTAGACATCGCCATTTATCAGCAGAGATTTGACGCAATGGAGTAAATCATATAAGGAAAGGAGCGATCAAAAACAAATCAGTTATTTTGAAAGCGTATAATAGTTGTACTGGCAAAGAGTATGTCACAATTCAGGCAGGGATTGCTAGAGGTGAACGCGATGCCCCCACTACTCGACCGAACTACCGACCAACGCATTGTCCATTGTGGGACGTGGGAACAGTTCAAGTTCATCCAAAAAGGTTTTGACGGTTCTTCTGGTGTGCGGCTGTTTTACTATGACGATACAATCGAGATTCTCATGCCAGGACGCGAACATGAAATTTTTGCCAGTATCATCGGTTATTTAGTGACAACCTTTCTCGTCGAAAAAGGCATTTTCTTTCAGCCAACCCGATCAATGACTCAGGAAAAAGAAGGAGTTGTCTCGGTTCAAGCGGACGAGTCCTACTGCATTGGCAGCGCTAAACCGATTCCAGATTTGTCCATCGAAGTCGTTTTTACCAGTGGTGGTGTCAGCAAGTTAGAGCGCTATAAAGCTCTGGGAGTACTGGAAGTCTGGTTTTGGGAAGATGGGCTGTTAACGCTCTATCATCTGCATGGCGGCAGCTATGAACGCGTCGAGCGCAGCCAACTGCCCGGACTCAATGACCTCAATTTGGATTTACTGAGACGCTACATTTTGATGGCTGAGACCGATGCTGGAGCAGCTATTAGAGCATTTCGTCGAGAGATTTAACGCGTGGGCGAGCTTTTCGTAGACATCGCTCTTTTGCATATTTTCACACAAAGCGATCGCCGAAGCTATGAAAAATATTGAGTTGACGCAAGGAAAAACTACATATCCAGAAAACACAACTCTAGAGGAGTTTTTAAAGCTTCCATACATTGAGTATTCACCAGCTTGGGAATATATTAACGGAGAGGCGATTCAAAAACCAATGGGAGGAGGTAAGCACAGCTTATTGCAAAAACGTTTAGTTGCAGTGATTGATGGGTTGGAAAGTAGTTACGAAGCTTTTCCTGAATTACGCTGTACCTGCGGTAATCGTTCAGTAGTTCCTGATGTAGCTGTTATCTCCACTAATAAACTACCACTAGATGAAAGCGGTGAGATTATCAGCAGTGGTATTGATTTTGCACCCGCTTGGGTAATAGAAATTCTTTCGCCTGCTCAAAGTCAAACTAAAGTAACTGGCAACATTTTACACTGTTTGAGGAATGGCAGTCAGTTAGGATGGTTGATTGATCCAATTGAACGCTGTATTTTAGTTTATCAACCTAATTCTTTGCCAGATTTGTTTTCAGGAAAAGATATATTACCAGTGTTAGAAGATATAAATTTAACACTCTCTGTGGATGAAATTTTTGCTTGGTTACAGCGGAAAAATTGACATTAGCACATTTTACTCACTGTTACTCCTTGTCTAAAAGTGTTCTATATCTTTGATGTAGTATATATGTTACAAAAATGTCAAGTACCTGATAAATATATTTTTATGGCAAAAATATTTCTCCTGATTTTCTGCACAGAAGAGCTAATAAGGAAGTTTTAGACCATATAAAACTTATCTGAGTCTGGTTTTTGCTGACAAATTTGCCAGGACTTTGCCAAATGATACAAAAAAATGTCCCAATTTTTGCCAAGATATATAATATTATTTTCCAAAATTCACTTGGCAAGAATCGGCATGAGTGAAAAATTAATGCAAGGCAACGGGAAAGCGTTTCTCGTTCTGCTTTTGCCAATCTCGTTTTTGATTATTTTTCTAGTTTCCACTTGGAAAGCTTTACTTGTGTTAATTTTGCTGGCCCTAGGTTTCAATCTTTGGCAGCAATATCAATGGCAACAGTGGTGTAAGCAAGTTAACCCAATTTTCCATCAGCTAATTCGGGAAAACCAGGGTCAGATAACGCCAATGGACTTGGCAATGAAGGGCAGTTTTTCTGGGCCCATTGCCAAACGCTACCTAGATAACAAAGCTGCTGAGTTTGGTGCCAGTCTACGCAATTCGGAAGAAGGAGGTGAAGTTTATTACTTTATAACTGCCAGTATTCTGGGCAGCATACTTGACAGTAGTGAGCCTGTTAAAAAACTTCCGGCTCAACCAGTGACCAAAACTGCACGTTCGCTTCTGGAACCACCGCTACAACAGGAGGAGGAACCAGAAACTGAATTAGTAACGCCCGCAAACCATACACAAGTCCAGCGATCGTTAGAAAGTCAATTAGTTTTTGGCTCTCTGATTCAATCAGAACTCGCCAAGCGGCTAAATGTTTATTCCAGCACGGTATATAAACGACGAAACGATCCAGAGTTTCCAGAGTGGAGTCGCAGCAAAGACCCAGATGGCATTGCTTGGACATTCTCGGAAAAAAACAAGGAGTTTTTCCCTCTAGAGGAGGAAGGCAAAAGCTAAAAATTCAAAGGCAAAAGCAAGCATTTTTATTGACGCTGCGCATGTCAGTTGTCAATTGTCAGTTGTTAAGTTGTTTTTTGTAATTTGGTCTAATACCCCATACCTTTATGGGTGGTTTTCACAAATCTTTTTGAAAAGTTGCTCCTCTTGGGTAGAACCCAAGACTGCACTTTTCGCTTTGACACTGACTACTGACTACTAACAAAACTACATCCCCTTGTGGGTGGACTTTATTTATTTAGGAATTTTTGCTTCTAAGCCTACAGCTTCACAGATGGAATTTAAGTTATTTTCTTCTAACTTAGAAAGTAAACCCTTGAGAATCTGGCGTACCATCATTGGACCTTGATAAATCCAGCCTGTATATACCTGGATCAAACTAGCACCAGCAGTAATTTTTTCCCAAGCGTCTTCAGTGGAAAATATGCCACCAACCCCAATTATTGGGATTTGTCCTTGGGTTTGTTGCCAAATAAACCGAATTACCTCAGTGGAGCGATCGCGTAATGGCGCACCGCTAATTCCGCCGGCTTCTTCCTGAGGTGATTTGCCAGTTTGGCTAATGATTTGAGTTTGCAATCCCTCACGGCTAATGGTGGTATTGGTGGCAATAATTCCCGCTAGTTTGTAGGTCTTAGCTAAAGAAATAATATCGGCGATCGCTTCCCATTCCAAGTCAGGTGCTATCTTGACAAAAATTGGCTTTTGGTATTGATTTTCATATTGCAATAAATCTAAGATGGCACTAAGCATGGCAGCATCTTGGAGCGATCGCAATCCTGGTGTATTGGGTGAAGAGACATTAACTACAAAATAGTCGCCCAACTCCTTAAGTAAGCGAAAACTATTCAAATAATCTTCTGCTGCTGCTTCTAGGGGTGTAACCTTAGATTTGCCCAGATTTATCCCAATCGGTATTGACCAGCCTAAGTCTTGCTGGCTTTTTGCTAACCGTGCGGACATAGCGGCTGCACCGTTATTATTAAAACCCATGCGGTTGAGAGCCGCTTTGTCCATCGGTAAGCGAAACAAACGGGGACGAGGATTTCCTGGCTGGGCTATAAATGTGACAGTACCCAATTCTGCAAAGCCGAAACCCAGGCTCGACCAGATACTAGCCGCAACTCCATCTTTATCAAATCCAGCCGCTAAACCTAAAGGGTTGGGAAATTGTAAGCCAAATAAAGTTTGTTCTAAACGTGAATCTTTTAGACACAAGGATTTTTGTAGACTTCGGTTTACCCAGCTAGCAGCAGGATGAATGTCTGTTTGTGAAAGCCAGCTTAAACTCCGAATTGTCTGCTGATGTAGCCACTCTGGATCTGTTTTTACCAAATCGAACAAAAGTGGACGAATTGCAACTTGATAAATATCCATTTGTTAGACGAAAACTGACACTTTTAAAGATTAGTGTGTCAAAAATCCACAACCGATTATTACTCAGAGTACTTTTCTGGGCATCTTATATATTACAAGTTATGTAACCAATAATCAGATGGGGCAGCCACAAAAAACAATAGCCGCCGAACAGCAAATCCAAGCCTTGGGATATGTCCTGCAAAGCCTCAGGGAACAGGATGATGTTGAAGTTCTGATTAAAACTACGATTTCTTATATTCAACAGCAGTTTGATTACAGTTTGATTTGGATTGCTACTTACGATCGCCTGAAGCACGCGTTGTTGGGTAGAGGGGGCACTGTACCCGATCATGACACCAAATTGTTACACAAACGAGTTGTCCTCAACCCAGGCGATTTATTAGAGCAAGTAGTAATAGAACAACGTCCTTTAGGATTAGCAGATTTACGAACTGAAATCCGTGCAGCAGTATGGCAAGAAGTAGGCAGAAAATTCAACATCCAAGGAACGATTTTTTTGCCAATTCGCTATAAAGATCGTTGTTTGGGTTTGCTGTTATTAGGTTCAGAACGCTGGGGTTACTTACTTCCAGCAGAAGCCAAAGCAAGACTGCTGATGGTTTTAGGTGAATTAGGGGCAGTACTTTATAGACATGAAATAGATTTGCAGCAAAAGCAAACCAAGCGCCCTGATGAGCCACTATTAGCATTGCTAGAAAACTTACGCACCCTGAGTAACCTAGATCAAAGACTCAAAGCAGTTGTAGAGACAACACATCAATTTGTCTCCCCCAGCCGGACAAACGTTTACTGGTTTGAGCGCCAAGGACGTTACTTTTGGTGTCGAATGAGCAATCAGCTGATCAACATGAGTCGCGATTCCCAGCAACAACCAGCGGCCGGAATGACAGTGCAGGAATTGAGTGAATTATATTATGCATTGTCAGTGAATGAAATTGTTTGGATTGGTGATGCTCGTAGTTCATTAGAAAGTCATTTTACCGCTAAATTATTGCAACGCCTGCGGGTGCGATCGCTGTTGGCAGCTCCCATCATCTGGCAAAATAATTTATTAGGTTTTCTAGCGGTGGAAGGTAATGAACCTCGCATCTGGACAGAGACAGACAAGAGTTTTGTCCAAGGTGCAGCGGGATTAATTTCTTTGGTTACTCCTACCGAAAGCATGGAAAGCGCCATTAAAACAATCCAAGATGATACTCAACTAACTAGTCAAGTCGCCCAAGCCATTTATAGCCATCATGATCTCCACGAAACTTTACGCAACTGTGCAACAAGAGTGTTGGCTCGACTAGCAGCGACTCGCTTTTTATTATTACAGTACGACCCTGATCAACATAATTATCAAATTCTTTATCAAACTCAACCTCATAATCGCCGCCCTTTGGCATTTACCTTTAATGCTGTCAAAGAAATGGATCAGTATAAATTAAAGTCTGCAACAACTGCGGTGGAGGTAGAAAACTTAAATGAAGATTTACGGTTTTTGAACTGGCGTTCCCCTTTAATAGAAAATAACGTGCGATCGCTTTTAGTTTGTAACTGTGCCCAAGGTCATGCACCAGAAGCACTGGTAATAATTGCTCACGAAACTCACCGCACTTGGACAACTCTAGAAAAAGAATTGCTCTGGGTTGTTAGTCAACAAATTGGGGTGATTGTGCATCAATGGCAATTACACACTGATACAAAGCAACAGCATAAAATTTTACATGGCATCAAGCAATGCATATATACCCTAGAACAAGCCCAAAACGAAAAAATTGAGGTCAGAGATAACCATTTAGAACGTATAGCGTTAGAAGAAACTGCATCTGTTTTGAGTTGTCCTCTGACATTATTACTGTCTTGGTCTTCCGGTCAGCCTTATGCAGAAATTATCCCTGGATTAGTTACCGAGATGGGGTTTGGGATTGTTGCAGATGCAAAGGTATCCGTTAAGAATGAAGTTTTGATTCAGTGGGCGTTAGCCAAAGATGGTTACTTAAGTGTAAATATAGATGATTTACCATTGGAAACTAAGAAATGGTTAAATGGTTCAAGCATTGGTCAAATTTTAATTATTGCCTTACGTACTGCTGCTGATTATGAACCTACCGGGGTAGTTTTAATCGCAGACCGTCGAGAACGTCAATGGTCACAACAAAGCCTCAATGCTACAGAAATTCTTGTGTCTCAATTGGCTTGGTCACGTCGTCAGCAGCAAATTACCCAACTTTTAGAATCTACAAACCAGAAATTACAACAACTCAATTGGTACAAACATCGGCGTTTACAAGAAATCCAAAGAACAGCAGTACTGTTACTAGGCCAAATACAGGATTTGGGTATTCCTACTAGTGAACTAACTCAGACACGCTACCAACTACTGCTACGACAGTTAGATCATACAACTGCCTCGATGACTGGAATGCTCAAACTAGAACAATGGCAGTTGCATATTAGCAGCGAAACTATGCCCATAGCGAGTTTTCTCAAGCGATCGCTCGAACGAGTCGAAAATTTATTTAAACACAACAAGTTATGGACGGGTGTACATGGTTTGGGGCAATCGGTTGAAGAGCAAGAGTCACTAGATACTTCTACATTTCTTAAAGGAATTCAAACTTCAGATTATCCATCTTCCCTAGCGATCGTTGGTGATATTGTGAAATTTGAATTAGTTCTTCATGAGTTATTGGTTGCAGCCTGTCACCGTTCTCAAAGCGGTAGCAGAATTGATATCTGGTGTCGCCGTTTAGATGAGAAATTTCTAGAACTGTCAATCACAGATAATGGCATTATTGAGCCACAATTACTGGCAGCATTACATTGCAATACATCCAAAGATGTGCTTGCTGTTTCCCACCTCAATCAACCACCGGGCTTGCATCTATTAATCTGTCAAAACCTGATGCAGCAATTGGGAGGAGAACTGCATTTCTATCAGTTACCAGATAATCGTGTCGTCAGTCGCCTATTACTACCGTTAGCAGGTGGTAATTTTTAACAAAGCAGATTTTAGGTAACAAATCTCTCTGTGTGATGAAGAATTCAATATTAACAGTGAATTAATGTTCTTCAATGCACACAAATGTAGAAGATTTTTGCTATGCCTTCCAATGTATTTGAGTTACCAGCACCGCCAGTTAATTCTATTGTTCGCCCAGAAAACGGCTTGAAAGTTCAACTCAAGCAGATTGCATTAGATGCTTAGACTGCTTGAATTACACAGGGATGGAATTATAGTGAAGCACTCTACAATGATAGGTAGGGTGTAGTTACAATCTTTTTGTTGCCAATGACTGAACAACATGATGCTGACTTACCATCAGCTGAATCTCAGCAGTTCAGTGAACCAACTGATGGTACAACCAAATCAGTTAACAATTACTGGAAAAACCGCGTTGCTGGTGTTTGGAATCAAGCAACGGCAAATTTAATGCAAGTATTACCCGTTGAGCAAGTAGCACAGACAGTTGTGCAATGGTTTAGCATTAGCGAAACAGAAGTTGCAGAGATTTTAGCAACAGTCCGCGCTGAATTGCCAACCACGGAGGCGTTGCTGATTGGTAAACCCCAAGCTGGAAAAAGTTCAATTGTCCGGGGACTAACGGGAGTTTCTGCCGAAATTGTCGGTCAGGGATTTCGTCCGCACACGCAACATACCCAGCGCTATGCTTATCCTTCTGATGATCTGCCTTTGTTCATTTTTACAGATACGGTAGGACTAGGAGATGTCAAACAAGACACTCAAAAAATCATTCAAGAATTAGTCGGCGATTTACAAAAGTCGAGTCGCCGCGCCAGAGTCCTGATTTTGACGATTAAAATCAATGATTTTGCCACTGACACATTGCGGCAAATTACCCAGCAGTTACGTCAAAAATATCCAGAAATTCCCTGTCTTTTGGTAGTGACTTGCTTACATGAAATTTATCCTCCAGGTACAGATGATCATCCGGCCTATCCGCCAGATTTTGAGGAAGTCAACCGAGCCTTTAGGTCAATTAAGCAAGCTTTTACAGACCTGTGCGATCGCTCTGTTCTGATTGACTTTACCCTAGAAGAAGACGGCTATAATACGGTATTTTATGGCTTAGAGACATTGAGAGATACTCTCGCTGAACTACTACCAGAAGCAGAAGCCCGTGCGATTTATCAATTATTAGATGAAACAGCAGGTGAACAACTAGGCAACCTTTACCGAGATGCCGGACGGCGTTACATTTTGCCATTTGCGATTATGGCAGCCACACTCGCAGCTGTACCATTGCCTTTTGCTACAATGCCTGTGCTGACGGCTTTACAAGTCTCAATGGTAGGGCTGTTGGGAAAACTCTATGGGCAAACATTGACACCATCTCAAGCTGGGGGAGTTGTAAGTGCGATCGCAGGTGGATTTTTAGCACAGGCTATTGCACGGGAATTAATTAAATTCCTGCCTGGTTTTGGCAGTGTCATAGCAGCTTCTTGGGCCGCTGCCTACACCTGGGCATTAGGTGAAGGGGCTTGCGTTTACTTCGGTGATTTAATGGGTGGTAAAAAACCCGACCCTCAAAAAATTCAGTCAGTGATGCGAGAGGCATTTCAAGAGGCTAAAGAACGGTTTAAAGGAATTACTCCAAAAGTACCCTAAGCTGTCAAATTAAAACATACACTCGTGAAAATGACTATCAGCGCATGGACGATACACTTACTTCTTGAGATGACAAACCTACACTGATGAAACTCGGAGTTAAGTAATTTTTAATTAAGCGACCAATAATTTTAATTCCATGTTCAATATCCTCTGGTGTATGGCAAAAGTTCAAGCGCATCGCTGGATAACCTTGCCCTAGAAAAAATGCAGCACCACTAGCAATGAGGACATTGTGGGATAAGGCTTCAGAGCAAATCGTTTGAATAGGTAAATGATTCGGCAGATGAGTCCACAAAAATAAACCGCCTTTGGGAATAGTCCAGGCGATCGCGTCAGGAAAGTAGCTCTCCAAGGCTTGCAGCATCACATTCCGACTTTGCAAGTTGCTAATACGTAAACGATTCAGATGACGGCGGTAATGTCCCGATGCTAAAAACTCGCTCACAATTACTTGAGATACCGTAGAAACATGCAAGTCATTAAGTAATTTCTGCTTCACTAGAGGTTGATGATGTTCACCTGTAACCACCATGTAACCAATTCGTAATCCAGGCATCAGGGTTTTTGAAAATGTACTAATGTAAGTTACCAAATCATAGCGATCGAGTGCCTTAATGGGGGGAGGAACAGGTTGAAATTTTAAACCCTCATAGGCATTATCTTCCAGAATGAAACACTCGTACTGTCGCGCCAACGTTATTAACGCTTGTCTATGGGCAAGGGAAGTTGTAATACCTGTTGGGTTGTGTAAAGTACTGATGGTGTAAATTAATTTTGGTCGATGACTTTTGAGATACTGCTCCAGCAATTCCAGATTTATTCCCTCCGCAGTCATGGGAATTCCTATGACCTTGGCCTGTAAGTTTTTGAGAATTCCTAATGCGCCATGATAAGTTGGCGTTTCCACAATCACCCAGTCATCTTTTCGCAGATAGTATTGCATTGCTAAAGATAGGGCTTGTTGTGAGCCACTGGTAATAATTATTTCTTCAGAGGAAACCTCTAATCCTTGCTGGATTAACATCTGAGCAATCAGTTGCCGTAGTAAAAGCTGTCCTTGAGGAAAGTCTTCTCTAAAAAGGGTATCCCCTGCTTTAGCCAATGCTCGTTTAGCCACCCGTTGTAGATTATCTGAAATGGAAGTAGAGGGAAAACCTGAACTGAACTCAATAATATTTTGTTGTCGTCGAGCCTGAATTGAAGTTGTATATTGCTCAAAAAACGATCCTCCACCTTGTGAAATTATCACTTCTTGAGATGGAGAAAAGTTCGACCGCAAGGTGAGACCAGAGGTGACTGTTGTTTTCGGGTTGACAAAATATCCAGAACCCTGACGAGCATGTATGAGTCCATCGGCTTCTAAGAGACTATAAGCCTCAATTACAGTCAACTTGTTAACTTGAATACTTGTGGACAGCACCCGAATAGAGGGAAGCTTTTGTCCAGATAGCATTTTGCCCGATTGAATCAAACGACTGAGATAATTGCGAATTTGTAGATATATCGGGGTTGGTGAGTGCCGATTTAAGGGGATATTCACAGTCAACCCTTCCTTCCGGATGATAGCAGGGACTATAGGCAATATAAGGGATTTTTCCGTATCTGAGCTGGTACAGTTGGATGCAGTTTGACTAGAACAGTTAGAAATACTGCGACTGTACCAGTCTAAATTGAACAAATCTGTACCTTCTCATTTAGATGTTGCTAAGCGAATTTAGAAAGTATCTGATATTCGATTGAGCCAGGAGAGACTTTTCTATGAAGATAGTTGATAGATGGCCGCTACTAAAATTAAAACTTCAAAAAGCTTGGCATAGCTTAGTTACAGCAATAACAACCAGTTCTCAATTGCAAGTTTGGCAAACCCACCTTGCTAATGGGGATTGTTCTTGGCACGCCTATGACCCAATGACAGGACGTTCTGCTTGTTTTGGCTCTGAAACTGAAATGCGAGTGTGGATTGAAACGCAGTATTACACAAGATAAATCAGCATGACGCGAAATTCAAATATTTATCCTATTAATCCAGAAACTCTGGGATTGGCTTATGGTTTTTTGGGTGTACTGGGATTTAGTCTTACCTTGCCAGCAACTCGCGCTGCCGTTGCAGACTTCGATCCTACTTTTGTAGGTTTGGGACGTGCGGTTGTTGCTGCTGTTTTGGCAATGATTGTTTTGTGGGCAACTCATCAGCCTTTACCACATAGCAAACACTGGGGAAGCTTACTGATTATTACAGTAGGAGTGGTTTTGGGCTTTCCGTTACTATCAGCTTGGGCAATGCAGCAACTACCAGCGACACATGGTGCAGTAATTATAGGGCTTATCCCTTTGGCAACTGCTATTGCTGTCACAGTCAAAGGTAGAGAGCGCCCTTCTTTAAAGTTCTGGTTCGCCAGTATTTTTGGTAGTACGACAGTTGTTTTGTTTGCTTTTACCTCTAGTACTGGACAAATCCAGGGAGCAGATTTGGTTTTGTTAGGTGCAGTAATTGCAGCTGCGATTGGCTATGCAGAGGGAGGACGTTTAGCTCATATTTTAGGAGGATGGCAAGTTATCTGTTGGGCTTTGGTAATAGCATTTCCGATTTTGCTTATCCCCGTAACATACACAGTGTTTCAGCACGGATTAGTTGCTTCACCAACTGCTTGGTTGGGTTTTAGTTATGTCAGTATTTTCAGTCAGTTCCTGGCTTTCTTTGCTTGGTATCACGGGATGAGCATTGGTGGTGTTGCAAGGGTCAGCCAGATACAGTTACTCCAACCGTTTTTGACGATTGTGTTCTCTGGGCTATTTCTAGGTGAAGAAATTACGCCATTAATGTTGGTAGTTTCTGGTATCGTGATTGCTAGCATAGTGCTGGGAAAACAGGCATTAATTGAACGCAGTATTTAACAAATTATCAGTTCTAAGTCGGTGGGAAAAAACACAATTATCTTTCTTCCCACCGACTTACTTATCATTCAATAACTTCTGCGCTAAGACATAAATAGTTTATTATCATCACTAAAATTAACGCAGCGTGAAGTATTGATTTTGCGCTTTGGGTTAGAGAACGATCAAGAACTAACTTTGGCCCAGATTGGAGATAAGTTGAATGTCAGTCGAGAACGAGTCCGCCAAATCTAGACCAAAGCAATCACTTTTCTACGCCGTCAAAAACTTGAAATTAAGGAGTACTTATTTTCCTGAAAGATGCAATACAAATAATATGTAAATGTCAATAGAAATAAAATATATTTGGATAGTTTCGGCTTGAGATACATGACTGCAATTGTGCTGAGGTTTTTACCTCCTACATTAATAAATCCCGTAAAAACACGGTTACATTGCTTTGTACTTATGAGCAAAACTGCACTCATTCAAGTTATTAAGGTGCATTTATGAAACGCTCTACTATGCAAATTATGCGAATGAATCGAAAAAAACCAAAAGGAGCAGAGATTAATTTTAAACAGAAAGCTTTACCTGCAAGCGATAGAGATTTGGTAATTTTAGCTGAAAAACTTACAGAGTTTGAGGTTCCCCTGAATGTTTTGTTGCAAGCTATGAGTATTGCTGCTTATGACGGTACTGCTGCTTTTCGCTATGCCGATCACTATCTAAATCATCTAAACAACAAGAATGAACTCGAAAGTTTATTTTTACTACAATCTAATACCGATTTGGAAAATAGCTTAAGTTTAACAAAAAAGATTTCAAATTTAGTACCTGAAATCTTTAGTGAACAAATCTAGTCGTCATGCAAAACTGATATATCTGACTAGCAATAAATTTTATCTAATTTTATAGAACCGAAAACTATAGAAAAAGCATAGTTTAAATTACCATAATAGAATTATAGACGGACTTTATTTATATTTTCAAGAAATTTTGTCCGGATATTGATGGTATGATGGATGGGCATTTCGGTTCTGGTGGTATTGGTCTACCAGAGGTAAGGGGGAAAGTTCGGTGGAAATCCGGCGCTGTCCCGCAACTGTGAACCAATTTGAGATTTTTAGCTAACTCAAAATCCCAAATTGAGTTGAGTCAGAATGCCCGCCGAAATATACTGCTCAGTCCTACACATCTGCGAGGTACAGATAGATGACTGTTACTGCAAACATTTCTCCTAGTAACTCTTTAGGTGTCGCTTCTCACACTTTATTTGTGTGCAAAACCTGTGCCAGTGTTTGGCAAGACGGAAAACGTCTAGGTGAAAGTGGAGGTCAAAAACTATTACAACATCTTCAGCACCTTGCACAAGATTGGGAATTGCGAGATCAATTTTCTATCCAAGAAGTAGAATGCATGAGTGCTTGTAACCGTTCTTGCGTCGTTGCTTTTGCTGCTAAAGGCAAATTAACTTATCTTTTTGGTGATTTAACTGTTGATGAAAGTGCGTCTGCTGTACTCGAATGTGCCAGTCAATACTACGCTAAATCAGATGGTTTACTACCTTGGTCAGAGCGACCTGAACCATTGAAAAAAGGCATTCTGGCGAAGATTCCACCTTTAAATCTCGAAAAAGTCATGACTACAGACATGTAAAAAGTGACTTGATGGCAGATAACGCAGAGAAAACATGGTTATACGCGTTTTGATTCTCGGTGGTGTTAAAGATGCCGCAGACTTAGCTGCCAAAGTTGCAACTATCCCCAAAATTGAGGCGATCGCCTCCCTCGCAGGGCGCACCCGTGAACCATCATTCCCAGTGGGTAATGTCCGCATTGGGGGTTTCGGTGGTGTGGCTGGATTAGTTAACTATCTGCGTCAGATGCGTATTGATTTATTAATCGACGCTACCCATCCCTTCGCTAATCAGATTTCTTGGAATGCAGCAGCAGCGGCTAAGGAAGTGGGAATGCCTCATTTGATGTTAGTCCGTCCGCCTTGGCAAAAAGTTAGTGGCGATCGCTGGATTGAAGTTGAAAATACTGCAACTGCTGCTGCTACTCTAGAAAACCAAGCACAGCGCGTGTTTTTAACAGTCGGTAGGCAAGAACTTGCTGCTTTTGCTTACTTAAAAAAAATTTGGTTTTTGATGCGAATGATTGATCCTCCAAATTCTGATGCTGTGATTCCGCCAGGGATGATATTGTGTGACAAAGGGCCTTTTGCTCTGGATAACGAGAGAAAAATTCTCACTCACCATAATATCGATACCATAGTCAGCAAAAATAGTGGTGGTGATGCCACCTACGCCAAAATTATTGCAGCCAGAGAACTAGGATTACAAGTTGTCATGGTGAATCGTCCAGCTACACCGCCAACAGAGCAAGTCACAGATGTTGAAGGTGCTTTAGCATGGTTGCTAGAAAAGTTGCATGATTAGTGCAAGCAGGATTGAGAACAGCGATCGCACTGATCAAAAAAACTCAAATATTTTGTGGATCTTCTCCTAACTCCCTCAAGCGAGAGGCCAAGCGTTCTGCTCGTTGGCGTTCTGCTTCTTCTGGTAACAAAACTAAATTTTTGTTATGGTCATAAAATCTTAACCAAAATGCAGTTTCCCTTTGTATCGTTCCTTCCCAAGTTCCTAACCAAAATCCTAAAGTTTCGCACCACAACCAACCTTGCTCATTAGCAACTAAGGGCTGATAGCGAAAATTTGCATCTAATCGCCATCCTTGCAAAGAATTGGCATCAAAGGGGTCAAAAACGAAATAGTCTCTAGTTTTAAAAACTCCTTCATAAAGAGTCTTTTTTTCGCCTATATCTATATTTGCTGTTGAGGGAGACATCAATTCGACAATCATATCAGGGTAACGTCCCTCTTCATCCCATACTACCCAACCTTGGCGAGAACGATTTCCTTCGACGTTGAGAACTACAAAAAAATCTGGCCCCCTAAAATCTCGATTTCGCACCTGAGTTCGACTGTAATAGACAAACATATTACCACCGACAAAGTAATCTTTGCGGTCTGACCAAGCTTGCTGCAAAGATTGGATTAAAACATTCATGGCAATACGGTGGCGGTTGCTTTCCAAGGGTTCTCCGTCATCAAATATTAAATCTTCTGGAGGTAGTGGGTTTTCCCAGTCTGGGACAGGAGATACTGAAAAACTTTGGTTTTGAGTGATGTTGGTTGACATAACATAACCAGATACATGAACGCGACCTTTGCCTAGATATCACTATTTTGACTGCTAATTAAGATTAGTGATCGCCAAAGCTTTTACAAGATCACCAAATTAATCGATGTATGTTTAACGTTTGGATGACATTTAAAATAAAGCTACTCTAAAATTAGAGTTAGCCAAAGTGGTTGGTTAAAAGAGTTATGACAACCGCAACATCAACAACTAATTCTGTGATTGCCCCAAAAAAACTGCCCTTTTTGGAATCAATCTGTTGGCAGACAGGCGATGTGTATCGGTTCACGCCAGAACAAATGCTGAGTCGCTATGAGCGTGGTTGGCGATATCGGGACATATTCAATAATCTTGAGGGTGAAGAACTCAATTTTTTGAAAGAACTCGCCAGACTTTATAAATCCTGGTTGCAAGTTGATAAATCCCAGATATCCAAGATTATTGATGGTGTTGATTTGCTTTCCTTAGATTTAGGTTTATCTTATACTGCAAGGGTTTTTAGAGAACAGCACGATATATTTGCTGATTTAAAAACACAAACAGAAAAACAAGAAGATTCTTAACTAGATAAGCATAATCACTTATTATAAAAAGTAGAAGGCAGGGTACAAAACGATATATTGATACTAAAGTACTAAAAGTAGTATTGACTTCATGTCTAAAAAGCCCTTCTCAAATTCTGTAACCAATGCTCATCACTCAGACAAATGGCAAGAAAGAGTAGCACAAGTAGCATATCGCTTTAACCGTCAGTATGAAGGTCAAACCTTTGAATTACCAGCAGAAGTCCAGGAAATGCCAATTTATCAGGAATGGATTGCTGGCATATTAGCAGGCAGAATTGTTTCTCCTTTCTGGGAAATTGCTCAACCTCAAAAGAATCAACACTGTTTAGATATTGGCTGCGGTGTCAGCTTTTTAATATATCCTTGGCGAGATTGGCAAGCATTTTTTTATGGACAAGAAGTTAGTAACATAGCACGAGATACTCTCAATTCCCGTGGTTCACAGTTAAACTCAAAGCTGTTCAAAGGTGTGGAATTAGGCCCAGCTCATCACTTAAACTATTCCATAGATCAGTTTGATCTGGCGATCGCCACGGGATTTAGCTGCTACTTTCCATTGGAATATTGGAGTGCTGTGTTGTTAGAAGTTAAACGAGTATTAAAACCAGGTGGGCAGTTTGTCTTTGACATTCTCAATCCAGAACAGCCTTTAGCGGAAGATTGGGCAGTTCTAGAAACTTATTTAGGTGCTGAAGTGTTTTTAGAGCCTATGACTGAGTGGGAAAAAACGATTAAAGCTGCTGGCGCTAAGATAGTTAAGCGACAATCAGGGGAATTATTCGATTTATACAAAGTGCAGTTTTGATTTGATTTTGAATTAAGAATTGAGAAACATTTATGGTTAACACAGGCGATTTACGCTTATTCGCTAGTACAATTCCGGCGGTGGCTTCGCCATTTCTTTCCTATCTAAATGATTTATACGAAAAGCATAAATCCCTCAAAAAAGGTGTTGTTGCTAATTATATTCCAGAACTGGCATTAGCTAAACCAGAATGGTTTGGTATTTGCATAGTGACAACAGATGGCCAAGTTTTTGAGGTTGGAGATTGCGACCAATTATTTACGATTCAATCGATTTCTAAACCATTTGTCTATGGTTTAGCACTAGAAGATCGCCTGCCAAAAGAAGTAAATAAAAAAGTGAGTGTTGAGCCAACAGGAGACGCATTTAACGAGATTGTTCTCGATAAAAAAACGAATCGTCCCTATAATCCCATGATTAATGCAGGTGCGATCGCTACTACTGATTTAATCAAAGGTAAAGGAGCTACTGAACGTCTCAAACGCCTGTTGGAAATGTTCCGTCGTTACACTGGCAGAGAACACAATATTAACGTTCCAGTATTTCTTTCAGAAAAAGCAACAGGAAATCGCAACCGAGCAATGGCTTACTTAATGCTCAATTTTGGCATAGTCAGCGATCGCATCGAAGAAACTCTTGACCTCTATTTTCAGCAATGCTCGATTTTGGTGAATACCCGCGATTTAGCGATGATGGCTGCTACTCTTGCCAATGGCGGTATCAACCCTATTACCAAAGAACGGGCAATTGACGAGCGCTATGTTCAAGATGTCATCAGTGTCATGCTTACTTGTGGTATGTATGATTATTCTGGCGAATGGACTTACCGAGTGGGAATACCTGCTAAAAGTGGTGTGGGTGGAGGAATTACCGCTGTGGTTCCGGGTAAGTTGGGGATTGGGACTTTTTCACCGCCATTAGATGCCAAGGGAAATAGTGTCCGAGGCATGAAAGTTTGTGAAAATCTTTCCCAAGATTTTGGTTTGCACCTATTTAATTTTGCCAAGCCAAAATATATTTTGAAAGATTGGATTGGAGATACAAGGGAAGCAAAGGAGACAAGATAATACTAATTCGTAATTCGTAATTCGTAATTAAGAAATCAATATTTTATAAAGAAGGGGGAAGAAGCACATAACCATGATGTGCAGCCCTGGCTTCAACTTCAGCAATAATTGCATAGACAAAGCCATACTCGTCCTCCAGGGAGATGACAAAAATCTCACGCATTAGTCAAGCTAAACTTAGGAGTTAATGTTAAATTAAATAGACAAATGCCCCACCTCTTACTGGTAGATGATGAAGCAGCCCTATGTGAAAGTTTGACTTATAGCTTACAAAAAGAAGGCTATACAGTGACGGCCGTAGCAGATGGACAGAGTGCGATTAAACAATTCCATAAGCAAGTACCGGATGTAATTTTGCTGGACTTGATGTTGCCAGAAGTAAGCGGGATGGAAGTCTGTTGGCGAATTCGGGCATTTTCAGATGTCCCGATTGTTATGCTGACAGCTAAAGATCAAGACATAGATAAAATTTGGGGCTTGGAAGCGGGAGCAGATGATTATGTCACCAAGCCATTCAACACCCGTGAGCTATTAGCACGCATTAAAGCAGTGTTACGTCGTCGTCCGGGAGAGCAGCCTACATGAAAGGCTGGTGGGGTTCAATTAAATTGAATACTATTCACTCCAAACTGTTAGCTACCTACCTGCTGCTAATAGTTTTGGGAACTTCTCTCATGGCAAGTTATATCCTTTGGTCTTTCCATGTCTACTTTATGCGATCGCGACAAGTAGATATGGAAAACTGGACAAATGCTTTGAGCGAGAGTGTAGCGGATGCTCTAGAAGAAAAGAATGTTCAACGAGTAAAAGTGCTAGTGCAGAGATATGGCGCACCACAAAACATCACACTCCGTATTTTCAATCAACAAGGTAGGTTATTAGCTACTTCTGATCCCAAATTAGATCAACAAGTTCAAGACTGGTACAAAGTTCCTGGAATGGCTCAAGCGCTGCAAAAACGTCCAGCACAGGGGATTGCCAAAGGAGTTTTATCATCTAGAGATCGTTTATATATCGCCAGACCCATTGTGCGTAATGGTCAATTCTTGGGTGTGTTGCGAATGTCAATTACATTAGAGCAGTTTCAGCGTCAGTTTGCTAGAGTAATTGCCAGTGTACTGAGCAGTTTAGTATTAACTATTTTGTTGTGTGCATTGATTAGCACTCGCTTTGCTCGCAGTCTTTCTCGACCGATTGAAATTATGCGTAACTTTGCAATTCGGCTGGGTAGTGGTCAATTTGGCGATACCTTAACTATTCATGAAAATAATGAATTAGATCAGTTGGCGGCAGAACTCAACCGGATGAGTCAAAGATTGGCTTCCTTAGAACATGAACGGAGAACTTTTCTCGCAAATGTCTCTCACGAACTCCGCACACCTATTAGTAATGTTCAAGTAACAGTAGATGCACTTAAAGGCGGAGCTTATGAAGAACCTCAATTGCGCGATCGCTTCTTCCAAACAATTGAAAATGAAACTAAACGTCTATCACGACTGATTCATGACTTATTAGATTTAGGACGCTTAGAAGCAGGAGTTAGCCAACTAGAACAGCAAACTGTATCATTATCAAATCTGATTAAGCGTGCTGTTAATGCCATAGAACCCAGAATGCTAGCTGCTGGTGTATCAGTGCAGCTCAAAGTAGCTGATTTACTCATTCAAGGTGATCCAGAGCGCTTATTACAGGCAATTTTAAATTTGTTGGATAACGCCATTAAACACTCACAACCGGATTCTCAAGTTTTTATTTCTGGGTACAGCGACGATAAACAAGCAATACTCAAAATTCAAGATCAGGGAAAAGGTATTAGTGAGCAAGATTTGCCCCGAATTTTTGAACAGTTTTATACGACAGACCCCTCACGCACAGGTAAGAGTAATGGTTTAGGATTAGCTATTACTAAACGAATTATAGAAGCTCATCAAGGAAGTATTACAGCCATTAGCACTGCAAATCAAGGGGCAACTTTTACGATTTATTTACCATTGAAAGCCAACAATAAAAGCAGTATGTTTTGAGATCTGTTGGAAACAAAACATTTGTTTCCAACAGGCTTCAAGAGTCTTGGCTTAGCTTGCTAAAGCAGTCTAAGCCGTGGGATGCTACACGAAAGTTTGTGCAATTTTAGTGCTTTCGCTTGAATTTCATAATACCCATTGCACCAATTGTTAGTAAGCCAAAAATAGCTCCAGGTTCGGGAACAGATTTCGCCTCAATCGAGAAGATTGTTGTTGTACCACTAACTTCATTAGCCGCAACCAACAACGGCTTGCCATTAGGGCTATTGGCAGCGGAGATGAAAAGTAGACCTTCTGGGCCTAAGTCTTTGATAGCTGGGTTAGTTTCTCCACTCACGGTTGTTTCAGAGGTGAAGTCACGGTTGTTTACGTAGTCTATAAAAACAGGGTTAAACGGATCAGTAACATCGTAAGTCATCACACCCCCGACACGTTCCAGTCCCACAAAAGCGTAAAAACGATTGTTAATTTCAGCAATTTTCACGTCCTCTGGTTCTGGCCCCTTGTCATCGCTGCGAGTATCAAAGCTATTCTCATCGTTATTAGAGTTGAAGAAATTAGGTAAGCGTTGGGCAATAATTTGCTCAAAGTCGTCGCCACTATCGTAGACTTGTTTGAGTGTCTTAGTAGCCTCATCCCACTCTAAAATAGAGAAGGAGCGACCTCCAAAAGCATATATCTGCTCAAATAGACCATCGCCATCGATATCACCCAAAGTATTAGTTACTGTTAGGCGACCCAGATTTTCAGGTAGCTTTAGCTCCTCAGCGTTAGGGAAAGCGTTCGGGTCTAATTGATAAGCATTATTTCCCAATCGCACCTCCTCGCTAAAAGCGTCATAATCGCGGGTATCGCCCTCATTGGCTGTAACAATGTAAGTCTTGCCATTGACAGTATAGGAAGCGATCGCATCGGGTTGGTACATACCTAATACAGGCCAGTTAGCAATGTTAATAGTGTCATCGCGATCGCTAGCATCTATTCCATTTCCTGGCTGGTTATAATCTTTAAAGCCCAAGGGGTTAATATTGGTTATCTCATTTTTAATCAGATCCAATACTGCGATCGCGTTGCTTTCCTGCAACGACACCCAGGCTTTAGTAGAATCTTCAGAGACGGTAATATACTCTGGCTCTACATCCTGTGCTACGGTTGCATTAGGCCCGAAAACTCGTATTCCGGCACTTCGTAACTGATCAATCTGGCTATTGAACTGACTAAAACCAGCATTGATCACACTATAATCATCCAGATTAATAATGCTGACTGAGCCTTCAGGGTCAATTGTGTAGTCACTATTCGGTTCACCTTCATTTGCCACCAGCACGCGAGTACCATCCGGTGTAAAAGTAAGCATGTCAGGTAGCGATCCTACGGTGACAGAATTGAGGAAATCGCCATTAGTGTTAAAAAACACAACTTTACCAGGATCTTGAGGAACCACTGCTTCAACTGCTGCTGCTAGCAAGCCATTCTTAAATACAACGCTGTTAGCTCCTCCACCGAATGGCGTGATATCAATATTAGATAGTAGTGATGGCTTAGTCGGATCACTAATGCTGATAACATCAATGGTTTTCGCTCCTCCATTGACCACAAATAGGCGTTGGGTCAGCGGGTCATAAGTCGGAATTTCAGCACCACCCTCATCAAATAGTCCTGTATTATAAGTGCCGAGAGGTTTGAGCGAAACTGCCTCAGCCGGAACTGTCATTACTCCTAATAAAATGGCAGATGGAGCAATGAAGGCGATAAGCTTTTGGATGGTCATAATCTCAACAAATAATTGAACGCTTAGTTTTTAGATGTCAGATGCGGTATACTCCTAACCGCAAATTGAGCGCACGAAGAACACCCACTTAGCTGTAAAGTAGCTATGCGGAATGCTTCATTATCGGCAGCTGTTACGCAGGATAGAAACGGCTAACAACTAGGGGTACATTTGCAAACTATTGGTAAAAGGTTAAGTAAATAGGATTTTTAGGTTAAGTAAAGGTAAAAAGCCGTATTTTCACGTATTCTTTACAGATTCGCGTTACGTTAATCCCTTAGATATTATTATCGTGTCGCTCCTAAAGTTTGGTTAATTACAGGCTGTTCAACCGGGTTCGGACGTGCCGTGGCAGAAGCAGTGTTAAAAAAGGGCGACTACCTGCTGGCTACGGCTTGTGAACCAGCGCAACTTCGCGCTTTAATTGACTATATAGCATTAGGCACAGGTACTATGAGCCTGATTCAGGACAAACTGGAATCGGTCAAAACGAGTTTAGATGGTTGGCAGCAAGTAACTGTCACTACAGACTATACAGATAGCCACGCAGAGGCGATCGCACTTGTTGCCAACGAGCGAGCGAGTCATGAGATGGTGCTTATGCCCACTCAAGTTCAGGATTTCAGTCAGGAGAGAGGCAAATGATTCGACTTGACGATCAAGTAGCTATTATTACAGGTAGTGGACGCGGTTTAGGAGCAGCCTATGCTCGTTTGTTGGCAGAAAGAGGAGCGCGAGTTGTAATCCACGATGCTGGTGTTAACAAAGAGGGGACTGGTTTCGATCCCAATGTGGCGGCTGATGTCGCCAATAAAATTTGCGAAGCTGGTGGAGTTGCGATCGCCAGCGATGTACTCCTGGACAGTCGAGACAACTGCCGCAGCCTGGTAGAAATGACACTAGAAAAGTTCGATCGCCTTGATATCTTGATCCACAATGCTGGATGGGTTGCTTATCAGACCGTACAAGACCTGACACCTGATTTTCTAGAACGCGCCATCAACATCAACATACAAGCACCAACGTGGTTGTCTCAAGCTGCCTTTCCAAGGATGAAGCAACAACACTATGGACGGATTTTGTTGACAACTTCGGATAGAGCGATTTATCAGCAATATGCTCTGGGCGGTCTTGCAGCTTACGCTATGGGAAAAATGGCACAGATTGGTCTGATGAACGTGCTGGCGGTTGAAGGCAAAGAGCATGGTATTCTGGTGAATGCGATTTCACCAGTTGCCAAAACGCGGATGTGGAATGTCCAGGATAAACCAGAAGATTTACGACCAGAACAAGTAGCTCCAGGAGTTTTATATCTCGCTTCTCCAGAATGCCGAGAGTCTGGATTTATATTAAGGGCAAGCAATGGTCAATTCACAGCCATGCGCTGGATCGAGCGAGACAACGTGGACTATCCATTAAACCTTGCCGCTGTTGAAAGTTCTACTGCGGAGGATTTGGCTACTCGTTGGCAGGAGATTGCTGCGGATGTTGCGTTTTAAGGACTGGGCTTGTATTTCAAGGTGATCTGTGGGGAAATAATCGAGATATTGGTGAGAGCGTAGTTGAAAGGATGTGGGTAAGGGGCGATCGCTTCTCTCTCCAACGCATAGCTGTGAATGAGAGCAATTGCAAAAACACCACAAAGCCAGAATTGAACAGTATCGATTTTGCAGAGACCACAGAACATTAACGCAAATAGAACTTACGAATAACTCTCTAAAACCTCTTTACTTCTCTGCTAGACGCTGCGCGCTAAGCGTAGCTATGCCGCAGGCTTTACGTGTCCTACCCTGCGGGAAGCCGAAGAAGGCGCGTCTACGTTTTTTCATAATTTTGCGTAAGTCCTGGCAAAAATTGACTGGGCTGCGATGCGATGCCGAGAGTGTTCAATCTGAGAAATGTTTTTGAGTTGATTGTTAATAGTCTCAATAACCCTCGCGTTTACGGGATAAAAGTTTGTCATGAAGTTGCATCAGCTTGTTTTTCATGTTGCGACGGGGTTTAGACTTTAAATTGACAGACAGAAAGTTTTTGTGATAATCATTATCAATATCATTTACTAATGGACAAGCGTAGTGGTTTCCAAAAATACTACCTGCTCAAGAAAGCAAACAACCTCCCTTGCTATCAGTTTTATAGTTGCTGTACCTCTAGCTTTATCTAGTGCTGTTGCACCAGCACAAGCCCACAGTGATGATCATAACCATGGCCACACTGAATATTTCATTGGATTAGATGGTTTAGATATTCTCAACCGAGGCATATATACTGGCTTGGAAAACCCCAACTACAATCGGCTGACACTCCTATTTGCACATCAAGAAGAAGACCCCACAACTAACCATTTTCACGGGATTGGGACTTATAGTTATTCAGGATCTGTAGATAACCCAAGCATTGCTGCAACTAATACAAATAACCGCATTCCCGAACCTTACACAGGACTACCATCTTTGAAATTGTCGCCCGGTACAGGGATTTATACTGGCCGCTTGATTAGCAGCCCCACAAATGAGGAATACAGCAACTTGAACATCCAAGCTGTAACATCACTCAAAAATTCTTCAGAACTAGAAGACCAGTATCTGTTCAATAGTTCTAACAATCGCTGGCAGCAGTCTCTTGAAGGTGCAAATATTGGTTTACAATTGCTATCTATCAGCAATGGATTGAATATTGCTGACTCAGATGGAGTTAATATTCTCAACAGCGTTGGCGAGATCTATACAATTGGCAGTGGCGATGATTTTTCATTTATACCGACTTTTTGGACTAATGCCACTGCACCTTTGGGAAATTACTCAGCCACGTTCAAACTTGTAGACTTAGCTACTGATAACAACCGTACTCCTTTTGGAGAATCTGGGACATTCAGTTTTGATTTTGAAGTTGCAAAAGTACCAGAACCATCAAATACAGTAGCTTTGAGCTTGGTTAGTTTATTAGGCGTTTCTTTATCTCGACTCAAGAAACGTTACGTCAAAGGCTAAAAAATCTACCAATACTTTAGAGATGTAGCTAGCTACATCTCCATATTACGTTTACACCGAAGATAATGTTAATGTTAAAATTTTATGACTTTATTGTTACTTCGTTACTTAATTCATATTACACAATTAAGCTGCATAACAGCTTAATCACTAGGTTTTTGGCTGTAATAAACTAGAAATTGCAGCGAGCAATTCTTCTGGGGCTACAGGTTTGGCAAGGTGCTGCTGAAATCCTGCTGCTAGTGCCTGCTGTTGATCAATTTCGCTGGCATAAGCAGTTAGGGCGATCGCTGGTATCTTTTGTTCCCCTTGTTCTGCTTCTATAGCGCGCACTTGTTGTATTAGCATATAACCGTTCATCTCTGGCATCCCAATATCGCTGATCAAGATATCTGGTTTTGCTTGTGCTAGCGCTTGTAATGCCTCAGTGGCTGAAGTTACTGCGGTTACAAATGCACCAAACTGCTCCAATACAAAGCTGAAAAAATCACGGGTGTCAGTATTGTCATCCACAACTAAAATTTGTATACCCATGAGAGGGGAATCAGCAGCAGGCAAATTTGTCGAATTGACCTTCGTTGTATCCTTGATGATGGCACTGTCCTTAATTAGCGGTAGCCTAACTGTAAAAACAGATCCTTGTCCCTCTCCTGGACTTGTCACCTCAATTGTGCCGCCATGCATCTCGACTAAGCGACGGGTAATCGCTAAACCTAGCCCCAGACCACCAAATTTTCTAGTAGTCTTACTGTCAGCTTGGCGGAAATAATCAAACACATAA
This sequence comes from Atlanticothrix silvestris CENA357, assembly GCF_016056295.1. Lineage (GTDB taxonomy): Bacteria > Cyanobacteriota > Cyanobacteriia > Cyanobacteriales > Nostocaceae > Atlanticothrix > Atlanticothrix silvestris. The sequence continues at coordinate 99,829 of NZ_JAECZB010000004.1, read as the reverse complement.
GGCAGAAACTCAGAATTGATGCCTTTACCCGTGTCGCTCACAGTAATTTCGGCATAAGTGTTGATGCAATCCAATCGCACATTTACTTGTCCTTCGTCGGGTGTGAATTTGACAGCATTCGATAACAGATTCCAGAGGATTTGCTGCAAACGCGCTGCATCACCCAAAACTTGTCTAACATTAGGGTCAAGCATCGTTTGAATCTGAATGGACTTAGCCTCTGCTGCCAAACGCACCGTTTCCATTGCCGCTTCAATAGTTAATGCCAGATCAATTGATGCCATGTTGAGATTAAGTTTACCTTGGAGAATGCGAGAAACATCCAGCAAGTCTTCAATTAGTTGAGCTTGTAATTTGGCATTGCGTTCAATGGTTGCTAGTGCTTTGTTGAGGGCTGTTTCATCAAATTTACGGCTTTGCAAGAGTCTTGCCCAACCTAAAATCGGATTCAATGGCGATCGCAACTCATGGGAAAGTACCGCCAAAAACTCATCTTTGATGCGGTTAGCTGTCTCTGCTTCTGTTCGTGCTGCTTGTTCACGCTCTAGCAGATATTCACGTTCTTTTTCAACTTCCTTGCGATCAGTAATGTCAGTTAGCATGGCGATCGCACCCAAAAACTGACTTTGTTCATTAAAAATGGCTCTAGCAGAAATTAGTGTCCAGATATAGGAACCATCTTTGCAACGCCATCGACCTTCTTTAAGATCACTGCCTTGGGTTGTCAGCCACTTTAGTTGTTCTTGAGCAGCCATCCCATCAGTCTGTTCGATAAAATCAAACAAGGAACGGCCGAGTATTTCTTCGGTTGGATAACCTAACATTTGTGACATTCGCTGATTGACAAATTCTGTGCGCCCTTGAGCGTCAATCATCCAGATGCCTTCATAAGAGGTATCAACAATTTGGCGATACTTAGCTTCACTCTGTTGTAAAGACTCTTCTGCACGTTGGCGATCGCGGCGCTCTTGGGCTTCCCGTAATGCCCGTTGTACAGAGGGGATTAAACGCCCTAATCGTTGTTTTAATACATAATCGGTAGCACCGTTTTTTAAAGCTTCAATTGCCAATTCTTCACCCAACACCCCAGAGACAAAGATAAAAGGAATATCTGGACAGCGATGGCGCACAATGTCTAGGGCAGAGATACCATCAAAAGATGGTAGGTCATAATCGGCAAGAATTAAGCTGAAAGTCTTTGTTTCCAAAGCTGCGAGAAACTCAGCACTAGTTTCGACTCTTAACAGTTCACAATTAATTCCCCCTTCGGTTAAAATCACTTGGATCAGTTCTGCATCTAACAGACTGTCTTCTAACAGTAGGAAATGCAGGCAACTCATCAGTTACTCTCCTGTAAACGCTTAGGTGCAGAAGATAAAGCGCCTAGAGGAGGCTGATTAATCACTGCCCAAAACAGCCCCACACCCTTAATGGCATCAACAAAATCATGGTAATCTACAGGTTTAACAACATAAGCATTAACACCTAACTCGTAGCATCTAACTAAGTCTGGTTCTTCTCGTGAAGAAGTTAATACTACTATAGGAATTGATCGCATTTTGGGGTCAGATTTGAGTTGTGCCAGTACTTCAAGCCCATCGATTTTAGGTAATTTCAAATCGAGCAGCACGACAACAGGATGGCCCTCCATGCGTAATCGGAACATTCTTCGTCGATAAAGATAATCTAATGCTTCCTCTCCATCACGTAGCACCACTACTTCATTGGCAAGATGGTTTTCTGATAGAGCAGTTAGTACCAACTCTACATCATTGGCACTGTCTTCAATCAGCAAAATTCGCTTCAGTTCTTGCATTCCTTCTCCTGTCTCAACAACTTAGGCAGTGAGAAATAGAAGGTAGCTCCGTTACCAACTACGCCCTCTGCCCAGACTCGACCATTATGCCGATGAATAATGCGCTGCACGTTGGCCAATCCCACACCTGTACCTTCAAATTGTGGGTCAGTATGCAGGCGTTGAAATACTCCAAACAGCTTGTGTACATATTGCATGTTAAAGCCAACGCCGTTATCTTGCACAAAAAAGACAACTTCGTTTTCATCATCAGTACTTCCAACAGTAATTTTTGCTGGGTTTTGAGTCTGGGTATATTTAACGGCATTGCCTATTAGATTGTAAAGAACAAGGCGCAGCATTGAGGGGTCGCCCTGCACTTCTGGTAGTGATTCGATCTGCCAATGAATTGTGCGTCCTTTGGTTTCTGTCACTAGGTCGCGCTTAACATCTCTTACTAATTGCTTCATATTTAAGTTGATGTAGCGCATCTCAGTGCGTCCCATGCGTGAAAATGTCAGCAACTCATCGATTAGGATACCTGCTTGTTTAGCAGTGGCGGCGATCGTTCGTAAATAGCGCTGACTGGTTTCATCTAAATTCGCTGATTTTAGCCGCTTTTGCAGCAGTTCTACAAATCCGGCAATGTGGCGTAATGGTGCGCGTAAGTCGTGCGAAACTGAATAAGAAAAAGATTCCAATTCCTGATTAGCAGCTTTTAATTGAGCAGTGCGCTCTTGAATTCCTTGCTCCAGGCTTTCTTTGAATTGCCAAATTTCCATTTCAGCTTGCTTGCGCTCTTGGATGTCTACACACGAACCGATATAGCCAAGAAATTCTCCATTAGTTGCAAATCGAGGGACACCAGCATCCAAAATCCAACAGTATTCGCCATCAAAACTTCTGAGGCGATATTCCATTTTAAAATTTTGTCTGGCATCAAAAGCATTAGTATATGTGTCTAAGTAATACTGAAAATCATCGGGGTGAACTCCTTGTGTCCACCCGTTGCCCATCTCTTGCTCCAAAGTCCTTCCGGTAAAGTCTAGCCAAGTTTGATTAAAGTAGTTACAAAGCTTGTCAGTACCAGACATCCAAACCAGTATAGGAGCAGCATCGGTCATCTGACGAAAGCGGGCTTCACTTTCACTCAACGCCGCTTCAGCTTGCTTGCGTTCGCTAATATCGCTGACTAATGCCACAAACCCTTCAACGGTTCCCTGACTGTTGAACCGAGGTACATAAGTACATTTAATGTAGCGCGTGCCACCATATCTATAAGGCACTTGGGTCTCATAGGTAACTTGCTGTCCTGTCAATACCTGTTCTACATAAGGACGAATGGCTTCATAGGCAGATTCACCCAAGACTTCCCAAAGATACTTGCCATAAACTTCCGTTGCTGAATGCCCAAACCATATTTCATACTCTCGGTTGTTGAAGCGGTAACGTTGTTCTGCATCTACAAAAGAGATCAGAACTGGCAATGTGTCTGTGATCAAGCGAAGTTGGGCTGCTTCGGCTTTTAGGGTCTCATGCTCCGTCTGCTTTGTGGCATTGACAAACGCTGTGGTTTCTGTGGCTACCAGCAATATCCCCGCGATCGCTCCCGTTTCATCTTCAATGGGGCTATAACAAAAGGTGAAGTAGCATTCCTCAACGTAGCCATAGCGATTAACCAAACGTAGCTGGTTCTCTAAACACGTTGCTTGACCTGTAATTAAAACCCCTGCCAGTATAGGTTCCATCACATCCCATGTTTGGTACCAACACTCTTGCGCTCGTTGTCCCAATGCGCTGGGATGTTTGGTTCCCAAAAGGGGACGATAAGCATCATCATAAAACTGCACTAAATCTGCACCCCAGAAAAGCATCATTGGCAAGGGAGACCCCAGACAAATGCTGATGGAGGTTCGTAAGCTCTGTAACCAACTTTTTGCAGATCCAATCGGTGTAGCAGCCCAATTGATGCTCTGCATCAGCATCTTTATTTCACCACCCCTATTTAAGAAGTCGTTAAAAATTGCTGCCTTGGCTTCAGTCATCTAAATCTCGACTCCGCTTCAGAAAAATATTTTATTTGTTGAGAAGCTTCTGTCCACATTCTTGCACTTCGGTTACGGCAGAAGATATAGAGTCAAGCCCCTACGGGGAATTAAAAATTAAAAAAGGTCAACGCCAAGCGAAGTATTACCCCTACGTTTAAGCAAGCTACGCTTAACATTTGGTAGAGAAGGGTCAACTGAAATATAGCATCCGCTATGCTTAATTATCAGCCAGTAGATAGAAGCATTTGTCTATCTTTAGAGGTAAATCGTCAAATGAAGGATAAAGTCTTAACTATTTTACCTCCTCCTACACAGCAAATTAACAGTGTGATCGCTCTTCGTGCTGGTGTTGAATTATATGTATTGCGTCTCGACCTCATGCACCTTTTAGTTAACGGTAACAAGTGGTTTAAGCTCAAGTACAATCTTTTGGAGGCCAAACAAAAAAACTTCACAACGCTGCTTACCTTTGGCGGCGCTTATTCCAACCATATTTTTGCGACTGCGGCGGCTGGAAATCTTTTGGGTTTCCGCACCATTGGTGTCATCCGTGGAGAACAGAAGCTACCGCTAAACCCTACCTTGAGTTTTGCTGTACAGCAGGGTATGCAGCTTGTGTACATGAATCGTGAGACTTACCGACAGCGAAATACGCCAAAGTTACAGCAAGATTTACAGCAACGCTTTGGTGAAGTATTTGTAATCCCCGAAGGTGGTAGTAACTTAAACGGTGTACGCGGCTGTACCGAAATCATTAGTGATACAGCGGCTTATGACACTATATGTGTAGCTTGCGGTACGGGTACAAGCTTAGCTGGGATTACACTTTCGCTGCATCCAGGGCAAAGAGCGATCGCTTTTCCTGTACTGAAAAATGGAGAGTTTCTCACACAAGAAATCGACAGTTTATTAAATAATTACTTGGCTTCTGGTCTACCTATACCTAATCACTCTTCGACACATTGGCAACTAATATGTAATTACCACTTTGGCGGCTATGCAAAAGTCAACAATGAACTACTAATGTTCAGCCAGCAGTTTCAGCAAAAACACGGCGTACCTCTTGATTATGTATATACCGCCAAAATGTTTTACGGGGTGATGGATTTATTACAGCAGGGATTTTTCCCTCCAGGCGATCGCTTGTTGTTGGTACATACTGGAGGCTTACAAGGCAATATCGGAATGAAGGAGCCGATTGAGTAAAAATTATGAGGTTAATTCAGAAGTCAGTGAAGCCATGATTTATGGTTATTTGCTTCGTCTCATGCTTAGGTGCTTAATATTTACTTTACGAATCAGCTCTTAGTCTTTTGGTTTGTCTGGTACATAAAACTTTGAGGATTGTAGGGAAAAATCTGGAATTTGTGGGTTGACAGATGTATCTGCTAATAGAGCAAATAAATTCTATTGCTCAGTCAAATAATTCAATTTTATGTAGGAAAAAAATGTCTGAAGTAAACTTTGAAGGACTAAAACTATCTGTCCTTGACTTATCTTCTGTTCCAGAAATCTACTTACGAGAGCTTACTGTTGATGAGTGCCATCAAATCCAAGGTGGACATATCCCTGGACTACCTAGTCCATCAGAAGCTACACCGCCTCCTGGTTTTCATCGAGGCGGCTGGTCTGGATGGTTTAAAGCTCAAGGTATCTTTCCTGATTGATAATTAACTCTTTATGTAGGATTGAGGAAAGTCAGAGGGGCAACTCCCTGGCTTACTAACTAGGTATTGAACCAGGGTGAATACATCTAAACTATAAGAATCCTTTAATAGCAAAGCAATGGTTTGTGCGTTTGCCCTTATTCTGCTTTGATGATTTAAACACCCCCAACACTTGCAAAATCCCTTTCATTGACAGCCGCCTTCTCCCGCTTCATCTCCTGAACTCGATTCAGCAGCCGCTTGGGAATATACTTTGAGGATTTGAGAGGAGAGTGCGATCGCATCACTGGGAGTAAGGCAAGCAGTAGCGGCATAGCCCTGAAAGAGAAAGGCGATCTGCTGTATATGCGATCGTCACTTCACCACAACAAATCACTTAATAATGGCACACGTTACAACGACTGTACCTCCGCTTCAAGCAGATGACTGGGGCGAATGCTGCGAAAAGCTACTTCTGCCTGCAACAGATTCCAATGCAGAGATCATCGAAATCACTGGCTACAAACTCGTCTATGTCAATGGAGCTTGCCTCAGAATTTACCGCGTCTACAAAACTGAATTCAATGATCGGTTTGGTTTTTCAAAACAGTTTTGCTACGAAGCGATCGCTAGTGTACTACGAAACTACATCTTTTTAGGATACGACAACTTTGAAAAACGCCCTAACCCTTCATACCTAACATTTGCCTCCTGACAAGAGCATGTCCTGATTGAACATCAAACCAGTGAATATGCTCCGGAGGCAATGCTAATGTAATATCCTCGTCACTCCAATTTTGGTCTGTTGATAACAAAGCACGTACCGTAATCGCTTCGTTTTGTGAACCTTCAACTCTGACACTGAGCAAATAATGCATACCCAAATTTTCTACTAGATACACTCGCCCTTGGATAGTCTGGGTATCACCTAGTTGAGCAATACGGACATCTTCTGGACGGATTCCCAAAACAATCTGGGGTGGTATAGTTGGTATATCTGGAAGAACTACTTGGAAGTTACCCAGTGTAGCGTATCTTTCCTTACAAGGTAGAGTCAGCAAATTCATTTGAGGACTACCAACAAATCCAGCCACAAATAGATTAGCTGGATGGTTATAGATGAGTTCAGGCGGATCAAGTTGCTGGACATAGCCATCGTTGAGCAAAGCTACTTTCGTGGATAGCGTCATCGCTTCTGTTTGGTCGTGAGTGACGTAGACCACTGGGACTTTTTGTACGGCAAAAATTTGCTTGAGGTCGGCTCTGACTCGCTCTCGCAGCAGTGCATCCAGGTTACTTAATGGTTCATCTAACAGGTACACATCGGCATTACGCACCAAAGCACGACCGACCGCAACCCGCTGCCTTTGACCTCCAGACATCTGACCTGGCTTACGGTTCATTAACTCTGCTAATCCTAAAACTTCTGCCACTTCTGCCACTCGCCGTTTAATTTCTGCTAATGGTACTTTTTTGAGCTTGAGTCCAGAAGCGAGATTTTCGTATACCGTCATGTGGGGATAGAGTGCATAGCTTTGAAATACCATCGCAATGTTGCGATCGCCTGCTGGCTTATGGGTGACATCCATTTCCCCAATCTTAATCTGACCGCGAGTAGGTTCTTCAAGACCCGCAATCATCCGTAGAACGGTGGATTTGCCACAGCCGGAAGGGCCAAGTAAAGTGAGAAACTCATGGTTATCTACAGTCAAACTAACGTCTTTGACAGGGATGACTTTAGGATTGTAGGTTTTATTCAGGTTTGTGAGTTCGAGTTTAGCCATTTTTCTAATTGTCAGTGGTCAGTTGTCAGTTGTCAGTTGTCAGTTGTTAGTGGTCAGGAGGCAGAAGTATGGATTCTTCATTTTGAATTTTGAATTGATTTGTCTCCCTCATCCTTTGACAGCACCAGCGGTCAGACCTTGGACAATCCGGCGCTGGAAAAACAAAACTAGTAAAACCAGGGGTAATGTCCCCACAACAGTAGCAGCAGCGATCGCACCGTAAGGAATTTCAAATACTGTTGCACCACCCAACTGAGCAGCAGCAACGGGAATCGTCTTCAATTCTTCACGGGTGATAAACGTTAAAGCGAAGATAAACTCGTTCCAGGCAAAAATAAAGGTGAGAATTCCAGTCGTCACTAAGGCAGGAAGGGTCATAGGCAAAACGATTTGCCACAGTAGTTGCAAGGTGTTGTAACCATCGACTTTTGCAGAATCTTCTAAGTCTTTGGGCAATTGTTGAAAGAAGCTTTTGAGTACTAAAATTGTCAGCGGCAAATTAATGGCAGTGTAGGGTATAATCAGCGCCAAATAATTGTTGCCCAATCTAAGGGCTTGGATAATTTCTAACAGTCCCAAGAACAACAGAATTCCAGGAAATAAGGTAACGATTAGAATGCTGGCGAGGATAAATTGTTCACCCCAAGGGCGTAACCGTGCCAGCGCGTATGCAGCGGGCGCTCCGATCGCTAAAGCTAAAGCTGTAGAAGTAATCGATACAAAAGCGCTGTTAAAGATGTAGCGCCAAAATGGACGACGGGTGAATAATTCAATGTAATGACTGAAAGTGAATCGCGTCGGAAAATAAACCGTAGGAACGGCGGCAATATCTTCGTTAACTTTAAACGAGGTCAGCAATTGCCATAAGACTGGCGCTAGGCTGAATAACATTACTAATGCAACTGCTATAAGCAGCAAGATTTTTTTCAGAGAAAATCTGGTTTTCTCTGTTCGTTTTGGAGTTGTTGAAACTGCTTGTGGAGTTGAACTCATGGGTTAAATGGCTCCTGATGCTTTGGCACGGTATTTATTCAGCAAGAAACTAGCGATCGCCACCGCAGCAATTAATATAAGAAATGTCACAACTACGAGGGCTGCTCCATAACCAAAATCTAAGTAGCGCATCACCGTAGAGTAGATGTACAGTGACACCACTTCAGTAGCACCACCAGGGCCACCCCCCGTCATCACAGCAATCAAGTCGAAAATCCCGAAAGCTTGAGCAAACCGAAATAGGACTGCAATTAAGATTTGCGGTAGCAGCAATGGCAGGGTAATATTGCGGAAGCTTTGCCAAGCATTTGCTCCATCGACAGAATAAGCTTCATAGAGGTCTTTTGATATCGACTGCAAGCCAGCCAACAGCAGAATACTAATAAAGGGTGTAGTTTTCCAAACATCAGCAAAGATAACTGCGAGCATTGCCAGAGTTGGATCTCCTAACCAGTTAATCCCCGTTTTAATCAACCCCAATCGCAGTAGAATGTCGTTTACAATCCCAAACTGATCGTTAAAAATCCAAGCCCATGCCAGACCAATCAGAGCAGTAGGCAAAGCCCAAGGTAGAATAGCGGTTGTCCGCACTATGCCCCGTCCAAAAAACGCCTGATTGAGAACCAGAGCAATCAAGAGTCCTAGCAGGAGTTCTGAAAGTACAGATGCTGTTGTGAACACAGTCGTCGCCCATAAACTCTGCCAGAAACGACCATCTCCCGCCATCCGCACATAATTGTCTAAACCAGAGAATACTGGTTGTAGCTCCGTTCCCAAATTCCTAGTAAATGCACTTAACCAGAATGCTCGTAGAATCGGGTACGCAAATACAAACAACAACAGCAGCAATGCTGGTGTTAGTAAGAGCCAAGCAGTTCTTTGTTCTCGACTTCGGAGTGTATGCAGATTAGTCATTTGTCAGTTGTCAGTTGTTAGTTGTCAGTAATGTTTTTTCTCCTTGCTCCCCTGCTCCCCCGGTTACTGAGCGCAGTCGAAGTATGCTCCCCTGCTCCTGCTGTTCTCTACCCAATCCCTAGTCCCTAGTTCCTAGTTACAAGCAGTCGGCGCGTTTCATTAGCAGCAGCTTGCATTGCTTGTTCGGGACTTGTCCTACCGGATAGGGCGGCGCTGAGATAACGCTGCAAGATATCTGATGTCTGGGCATATTGCGCAATCGGCGATCGCAAAACTGCATTGTCCACGACTTCCAATAACTGCGGATAGTGGGGATATTTGGCAACAATTTCGGGATTTGTAAACAAATCCCGGCGACTTGGCACATAGCCGGCACTCAAAATGAATCGGCGCTGTACCTGTTCACTGGTAAAGTACTGAATTGCTTTCCAAGCTTCTTCGGGATGTTGAGAAGATTTAGCAATTCCTATACCCCAGCCTCCTAGACAAGCTGCTCCAGTCTGACCAGGAGCATGAACCATTGGTTTAATTGCTATTTTGCCTTGGATTGGCGAATCCTTTGCTTGGGCTAAAGGCCATGCATAAGGCCAACTGCGTAAAAACGCCACTTGACCACTTTGGAATAAGCGTCGAGTGTCTTCTTCTTGATAAGTTGTAACTCCCGGAGGAGAAATGCCCTCCCTGATAGTATTACGTAAAAATTCAATAGCTCGTAATGTTTCTGGTCGATCTAGTCCCACTTCCAGGGTGTCGGGATTAACCCAAAAACCACCAAAGCCATCGAGGACTTCCACAAACATAGCCACAAGTCCTTCATACTGGCGACCCTGCCAAACATAGCCCCAATTTACCTTGTCTTGCTTCTGCAAGGTTTGGGAAATTCGCATCAGATCCTCAAAGGTTTCTGGTGGTTTCAATCCTGCTTTTTTAAGTAAATCTTCCCGGTAGTAAAGCATTCCCACATCAGAACGTACTGGAATGCGATACAGTTTGTCCTGGTAACGTCCCCCTTCTACATCCTTGGGTGAAAATGCTGCCAACTCCTCTTTGGAAATGCGATCGTCTAGGGGTAGCAACCATCCAGCAGCGGCAAATTTGGGTGTCCAGATGACATCCATATTCACCAGGTCGTAAGGAGATTCACCTAAGATAAAAGATGATGTATACAGGTCTTCGAGCAAATTTGTGGCATTTGGCCCTTCAACTAGGTTAATGCGAATGCCTGGATTTTCAGCTTCAAAGTCTCTGATTAAACCCTGTTTCCAAGGTTGGGCATCGGGGGCAGTAATTAACATATTCAGGGTAACAGGTTGCTGTGGGAATGCTACCCAACTGAACAATATGATACCTAACAGAATTGTCAAAAAAATCCCTAGATGCAAAAAACTTGGTTTTTGGATCAATTTTTGCAGTTTGTTTATTGGCTTTCGGTACAACATTATTAATGTAGCGATCGCTATTGGTAATAATTATATAGTTATCGCGCCGAAGTAATTGTGTTTACTGCCTGTTTGCGTAACTTAACCATCCTTACTAGTGGGACTTACACAAAAATATCCAGACAAGAGGCTTTAGATGCACATATAGCTAGCTTTTAAGCAACCCCTGATAATGTGGCGTTTGCTCAAAGGTTGTACAGTGACGAATGAAATGGCTTTGAAACAAAGGCTTGGGATTGCTTTGCGGTTACTTTCGAGCGAATAATTTTACTTGGAGCAACGCTCCAAAGTGAAGTGGCTTGGCTGAGGGGCTGGGGAAGCAAATACAATCAATGCCAATTAAAAATGCATGTATTTCTTAACCCAGCAATAATATGAGTCATTTATATTTAATAATTATTTTAGAGTTCAACAAAAGTGCAAAGTCTTAATCATTTGCTATTTTGTCGCACTCGAATCATAGTAAAGATGTTGATTAAGTTCAATTAACATTCAAAGTCAGGAAAAAGTGCCATGTCACAAGAAAAGTTTTTTGACGAAGCTCTAGAAGCGCTATATAAAGCCGCGAAGGCATCTGCCAATTTTGTTGAGGCGGCATTAACCTCAAAAGATGGTGATTTTGACTCAGCTTATAAAGAGCGTTTAAAAGTAGCGCTTTCGGTATTGAAAATTACATGGTCTAACGAAGAAGAAGATGAAGAATACGAAGAGGACGAAGAGAACGAATTACCCCACACACTAAGTAACAATTAGAGGACTTATACCAATTGTTTGTGCCTAGGATTGGGCAAAAGTGCGTTGATTTTTTAAAGCAGCAAAGCGGTCGCACTTGATATATCTCTTAGCCCTTGAATTAGCTTTAGTTCTTTTGTACTCCTTTGGTGACTTTTTCTTATGTGTGACAGTTAAAGCGCGGAAGGTGGAATATATTTTTCTTGATTGAATAATTTTTTAGTTTTTCTCACTATTTTGCTCAGTTTCTACAAGTTGGGCTTGGGTGCGGCGCAATTGTTCTAATGCCAACTCTAAGCTGAGATTTTTCTCATTTAATTCCCGTGTCCGTTCACAGACTTTCTTTTCCAGTACTTGGCTGTATACTTCTAGCTGTTCGTTAGCGTCGTTTTGAGCTTTGATGAGTTGCTGCACTTCTAAAATTAGACGATTGAGGGAAGCAGCCAAGATACCAACTTCATCATTAGTGGTTACGGGTGCTTGCAAATCAAAATTAGATTCCTCTGTAACCTGTTGGGCAACATGGGTAACTGCTTGAATGGGATGAGCAATGGTGCGACTAGTGTAAATTGCTAGTAATGTGGCGATCGCAATTGATAATGATAAGCTGCCAATAATAATATATAAGCGTAATTTCTCTGCTCTTTGCAGTTCTTCGTTTGCCAGATGATACTCCTCAGCTATGACTTCAACGAGGTTAGTGATGTCATCGAGGAAGTTATCAATCATAAAAACTGATGAGCCATGCATGAAATTGAGAAGTTGGTCTTGTGCTGCTCTAATTTCGTTGGATGATAATTGTCTGGGATTGTTATTTTGAAACAGAGTCTCTGTGCGTTCTAAATAAGCATCAAAACCTTTGTGAGTTTGCAACAAGCGGCGAATTGCTTCTTGTTCAATTACAGAATCATAGATAGTAGAGTTATCATTACTGTAATTGGCTCTAAACTCATACCACACGAGTCTTGCTTGATAAACATAATTAACTAAATCTGTGTATTGTTCTTGCCATCTTTTTGGCTCATTCATGTACAAAATCAGTTTATGTTGGTTAGTGCGGACACGAAACACACTGGTTTTGAGTTGGGATACCTCATATAATTCTTCAATTGCCGCTTCTTCTCGTTTTTGCGCTTGTTGCTGGTAATAATCCGCAGTCATAAACCCAATAGTAGTTCCCAGCACTGTGATGCTTACAAGCAATCCATATCCCAAGCCAATTTTTTGGCCAACCTTCAGATGGCTGAACCAAGACCTAAAATTGTTTGTGTGTGGACTGGAGTTATTTGACTGGATAAAAACCAGCTCATCGAAGTTGTTGTGCTGTTTCATACTCAACCACGACTCCGATCAACTTGAATCCGTTCCAGCAAGCCACTGAAGCAAAATGCTTTGGTAATAGAGTTATTAACCTCATTATGTTCGCAAGCGATAACCCATCCCTCTAACTGTTTCAATGACTTTGCTGCCTAGTTTCTTACGGAGATAACCAACATACACATCGACAATATTAGAACCTGGGTTATAGTCGTAACCCCAAACGTAATCTAGTAGTTGTTCTCGACTGATCACTTGTCCTGGATGACGGCAAAACATTTCTGCCATTGCAAATTCACGAGCAGGTAGTTCGACGAGGCGATCGCCTATTTTAACTTGTCGAGTCCGCAAATCAAGCACTACATTACCAGCTTTTAGAGTAAACTCTTGATCATCTCTTACAGGTCTAGTACTTCGCAACCGCAACTTTACCCGCGCTAGCAGTTCTTCAAATCGGAAGGGTTTGGTGACATAATCATCTGCACCTCCTTCTAGTCCAGCAACTTTGTCGTGAATGTCACTGCGAGCAGAGAGGATAATCACAGGTAAGTCTTCACCCTGTCCACGTAGTTCTTCTAGGACTTGAAATCCATCTTTTCCAGGCAACCCCAGATCTAGAATTAACAAATCAAAAGTTCCACTTTGCAATACATCAAGCACATATAACCCATCTGTAACCACTGTTGTTGTGAACCCTTGCGATCGCAACCCTTTTTGAACAAATGAAGCAATTCGAGGTTCATCTTCAGCGATGAGAATGTTGGGCATAGGCACTCATTTAGGGAACTCCAAAAATTAAACTATCCAATTTTTACATCCAAGTAGGACTAAGTAAGTCGGTGAAATAAAACCAAACCATGTGAATAAAAGTAAATAAGGCTCAAACTCTTTCTCCCCCTGCCCCCTGCTCCCTGCTCCCTGCTCCCTGCTCCGGTCACTGAGCGTAGCCGAAGTGCTGCTCCCCTGCTCATTTAGGTGGATCAAGTGGTAAGACAATAGTAAACATCGAGCCTGTTCCTAGTTGACTGCGAAGCAATACTTGCCCACCGTGGGACTCTGCGATCGCTCGTACAATAGACAAGCCCAATCCAGCCCCCTCTGAACGACGGCGACTGTTAGAAGTTCTAGCAAAACGTTCAAAAATTCGTTTTTGATCAACCAATGGAATGCCTTCACCTGTATCACGTACCCAGAAACGCACCTTTCCTTTGGCGATCGCAGAGCCTATAGAGATAGTGTCACTGTTACCAGTATGCTGAGTAGCATTTTGCGCCAGATTCATCACAGCTTCGGTAATTCGTTGGCGATCAACAACAATCCGGCCTTTAGCTACAGAGTCTAGTTGCCAGTCCCTTTCTGCCAATGCTTGGGCTTTAACAAACAACTCTTGGGTGAACTCTGCAACGTTCACTGTTGCCACCTGCAAAAAGTCTATACGTTCTGCTTTTGCCAGCAAAATCATATCATCAACCAAACGGCTCATCCGGTCTAGTTCTCCTATGACCAATGCCAGGGTTTCTTGTTGTTCCTGGGGGTCATCTCCCATCAGCTCTAAATGTCCACGAACGATAGTGATGGGGGTGCGGAGTTCGTGTCCAGCATCGTTGACAAATTCACGTTGGGTAGCAAAGGCTGCTTCTAGTCTGTCCATCATTTCGTTAAATGTCGTTGCCAGTTTTCCTAGTTCTCCTTTACCGCGTACAGGCAAGCGCTGAGTTAAATCTGACTCACTGATGGCATGAGCCGTGGTAGTAATCGTCCGCAGAGGAGCCAATACTCGCCCTGCTGCTAACCAAGCCAAGGTTAATGACACTATAAATACTAAGCTAGAAACTTCAATAATCACACCAACCGCTTCTAGAGCTTCTGCTCGTTCACCAGCGGTGGTATGAGCAATAATAAAAACTCCCCGTGTTTGTCCATTAATTTTAATGGGTTCCACCATGTAAAGAATCTTACAGGCATCAGTTACAGAAAATTCTTTTTCTCCCTGTTCTGGTTGGGTTTGCTTTGCCCACCGCTTCATGAGCTGTGAATCTTGAGCTAGGGGCTTGGGGCGCGCCAGCGGACTAGATTTGTAGAATTCACCATCTATAAAAGTAATAAAGTAAGAGTCATCTTCTGGTCGCCGATACAACAGATAAGCTCCAAAAAGCTTCATTACATCTTCTGCTGAGGCTGGAGTAGTGATTTGTTCATTTCCAGAGGAAAACCACTTTAATGGTTCTGGCTCAATTACCATCTCTTGTGAGGCATCATTATTGAGTGTATTTTCTCGAATAAGGCTTTCCCCATTCATCAATGCCTTGAAATCCATCATATCTGCCACCATGTCTCGACGAACACGCTCATCAATGCGTTGGTAGAGCTGGTAGCGAAATGCAGGAATGGCAATCAGAAAAGTTATGCCTAAAATCAGCAAGTACCAAAGCAAAATCCGGGTGCGTGCTTCTCCAAATATTTGCTGCCAAACTATCAGCACACGAGACATTGTGGTATCAGACTTGCGATCGCGGCGATGAGTTATTGCTTTGTTCATTTCTACTCCTCCTCACTTGAAGCGGTTTCAAATTATCAAATAAAGTTGTTGAAAATGATATTTAATCCGTAATAAAACACATTTAAATTAGAAAATTTTGACAGAAATCTAAAAATTGAACTTTTTTTATTAAAAATTTATTCGCTATATCTGATGGAAGTTAATATGACTTAAAAGGAAGTTACTTTTTTATAAATGCTCAATATGATGAGAATAAAGTTATATTCCAAAAGTAGATTAAGGGAAGGTTGTTACACAGATGAACTTCCTTGCTTAAATCTGGGGCAAGGTACTATGGGCAGTTCTGATTATACAGAGCTTGTGCCCTCAATAAATCTTCATAACATCATACTTTTGACCTCGAATTAATTTTACCGACCTAATCTGTTTTTTCAACATGAGAAAATTTTCATCAATTTTTCATGCTTGATTCATGAAAAATTGATAGTTTCTAAAATAGTATTTACCTTTTGTTAATTATTGCTTAACCAGATGTTAATACTTTTTTATAAAAAACGCTTATGAAAAATAATAATTATTTCTTAGGAAGAATCTACACTACATTGGTCAAAATTTTATAACTTAACAGAAAAAAAGTTAATGCCATTTGATTCAATTGATTGAATGAATTAAATGTTAGAAATTTGTTAAGTTAATTCAGCAATAAGGACGTTAATTGTTTGAAAAAACTATCCCTTAAATTGGCAAATGTGTATATGGAAAAGTTGTTGCCTCCTTCTAAGGAAATAGCGCGAACATCGACTGGGGTAATGTCTTCAAAGGTTAGTGGTTTATCGAGCAACGCTCGTAAATGGCGCATTGCTTTATATTCCCACGACACAATGGGATTGGGGCACAAACGCCGTAATTTGTTGATTGCTCAAACATTAGGATGTTCATCCCTAGAAATTGATGTTTTGATGATTAGCGGCATCCAAGATGCCAGCAATGTACCTACACCCCCAGGTGTTGATTGTTTGACTCTACCTGCTTTGCACAAAAACATTGATGGAAAATATCAGGCGCGGCGTTTGGATATGTCATTGCAGGAAATTATTACACTGCGATCGCAAGTTATTTTAACCACCATCAAAACCTTTAAACCAGATATTTTCATTGTGGATAATGTGCCGCGAGGAGCAGTCAGAGAACTAGATCCCACCCTAGAATACTTGCGTACTCAAGAAAAAACACACTGCATTCTCGGTTTACGGGATGTCTTAGATGAACCCGCCGCTGTGCGTCGAGATTGGAAACGAGGGGCTAATGAAAAGGCGATTCAAACCTATTATGATGCGGTTTGGGTGTACGGAGATCAAGCCATCTATGACCTAGGAAAGGAATACCATCTCCACCCAAAGACTATTGCCAAATTCCGCTATACTGGCTATCTCGACCAGCGTAGCCGCCTCAAGTTCATCGATATAGAAAGCGTTCAGGCATTTAGATCACTGAATCTGCCATCTGAAAGAATAGCATTGTGCTTAGTGGGAGGTGGACAAGACGGAGCGCTTTTGGCAGAAACATTTGCTCATGCTGAACTACCACCAGAGATGAACGGCATTATCTTGACGGGGCCATTTATGCCGCGAGAGGTAAGGCAAAAGCTTCAGAATTATGCTGCTCAACGTGACAATTTGTGCGTGTTGGAATATTTAGCGGAACCAACACTATTACTGAATCGAGCCGAACGCGTCATTGCAATGGGTGGTTACAACACAACTTGTGAATTGCTGTCATTTCAAAAGCGATCGCTCATTGTACCCCGAATCAAACCCCGGCAAGAGCAGTTAGTCCGTGCCGAACGATTACAAGCGCTTGGTTTAGTTGATGTATTGCACCCACAGCAACTAACACCTCAAGCATTGACAGAATGGTTAACACAGGAAGTTCAGCCACCACAAGCCCGTAATTGTGTCGATCTCAAAGGACTTAACCGCATTCCCCAATTCGTAAATGAAATCCTCACCTCTGCTCATCACTCATCACAACAAGCCTCGTGAAGAAAGCAGGGGGAGCAGGGGAGCAAGGGAGCAAGAAGAAAAAACATTACTAACAACTGACAACTAACAACTGACCACTGACCATGGCATGTGTTGCTTACATTCTCAAACGATATCCTCGCTATTCTGAAACCTTCGTAGTCAATGAAATTTTGGCTCATGAAGCGGCTGGCTTAAAAATTGAAATTTTTGCCTTGAGACCGTCATCTGACACTCACTTTCAAAATATTATTTCCCAGGTGCGCGCGTCTGTAACCTACATTCGCAAGCCTATTCAAGGTCGCATGAGCGAATCGCTTAATAGTCTCGCACCTACAGCCGCTAGTTATTTTTGGGCAGAATTACAAGAAGCCAGTAAAGTCATTCCAGACTTTTGGTCAAAGTTAGCAATTGCTCAAGGTGAAAAAGCTAGCACTGTTTATCAAGCCGCATGGCTAGCACGGGAAGCGCAACTCAAAAACATCACTCATTTACACGCTCACTTTGGCACGATCGCCACCAGTGTAGCTAGACTAGCATCTCACTTTACAGGCATTCCTTACACCTTTACTGCTCATGCTAAAGATATCTTTCATGAAAGTGTTGAATTTGAGGATATGCAACGTAAGTTACAGGATGCGGCTACTGTCGTGACTGTCAGTGACTATAACCTCAAGCATTTGCAAAAAACTTATAGTGTAGCCGCAAAGAAAGTTCAGCGGATTTACAATGGTTTAGATTTGCGACAATTACAATATTCTTCTCCAGCAGAACGGCCTCCCTTGATTATTTCAGTTGGTCGGTTAATCGAGAAGAAAGGGCTATCTATTTTAATAGATGCTTGCGCCATCCTGAAGCAAAAAAATTATGAGTTCCAGTGTCAAATTGTCGGTACAGGATCGTTGGAATCTGCATTAAGACAACAAATCCAAGATTTAGAACTGCAATCTACTGTGGAAATTGTTGGCCCCCGTCCTCAAAATGAGGTGTTTCAATTGATGCAGCAAGCTGCTGTATTTGCAGCGCCATATATTATTGGCAAAGATGGCAATCGGGATGGATTACCTACAGTTTTACTCGAAGCTATGGCATTGGGAACGCCCTGTGTAAGTATCGATGTGACTGGGATTCCGGAATTGATAAGAAATGGCGAGACTGGATTGATTGTGCCACAACATGATGCTAAACAATTAGCGATGCCTTCTCTTTCAGAGACGCTACAGCGAACGGCGGGCTTTGCCAATGCACTTGAGCAAGTTCTTACAGATCCTGTTTTGCGAGTTAAGTTGTCGGCTCAAGCTAGGCAATTAATTGAGTCGGAGTTTGATATTCATCGTAATGCTGCAATGTTACGGGAATTATTCCATACGGCAATAAAACCCCGGCGATTAGAAATCGCGGCTATACAAACCAAGTCCGTCTGCGCGGACTAAGTGCAAAGCATCAAATGTTTAAACTAATCCAGGAGGTGTAAAGGGTGAGGATTGCATACATCTGTGCTGATCCGGGAGTACCTGTTTTTGGGCAAAAGGGATGCTCGATTCATGTCCAGGAGGTGATACGAGCTTTGCAAGGGCAAGGTTGTCAAGTGGAATTATTTGCTACTCGCATTGGGGCAGAATTACCCGCAGATTTAGCTAATGTTGTGGTTCATCAACTTCCAGTTATCCCTAAACTGGAAAAGGCGCTGCGAGAGCAAGTTGCTTTATCAATTAATCTAGATTTGCGTTTAGATTTGGAGAAGTTTGGCCCTTTTGATCTCATTTATGAGCGTTATTCTCTTTGGAGTTATAGCGCAATGGAATTTGCCCAAACTATGGCAATTCCTGGATTTTTAGAGATAAATTCACCTTTGATTCAAGAACAGGCAAAGCATCGCGGTTTAATTGATCGCGAAAGTGCTGAACAAGTAGCCAATCAAGTTTTTCAAGCTGCTACAGCACTGATTGCTGTTTCAGATGAAGTGAAAACTTATTTAATCAATTATGTAGATAGTAGCAAAGTTCAGATCATTCCAAATGGTGTAAATCCTGAGCGTTTTTCTGTCCTTCATACTGCAACTCAGCCAGAAAACTTTACAGTGGGATTTGTCGGCACATTGAAACCGTGGCATGGATTGCCAATTCTCACCGAGGCTTTTACTAGACTGCATCAACGTGTTCCCAATGCCAAACTTTTAATTGTGGGTGATGGCCCAGAAAGAGAAAATCTTGAAGGCGAATTAGCTAAACGCGGCTTAGATTCTCATACTCAATTTACCGACGCGGTAAATCCTGATGAAGTGCCTCAATTATTAACAAAAATGGATGTTGCTGTTGCACCCTATCCAGCGCAATCGGATTTTTAC
Organism: Atlanticothrix silvestris CENA357; assembly: GCF_016056295.1. Classification (GTDB taxonomy): domain Bacteria; phylum Cyanobacteriota; class Cyanobacteriia; order Cyanobacteriales; family Nostocaceae; genus Atlanticothrix; species Atlanticothrix silvestris. Next base: position 80,292 of record NZ_JAECZB010000004.1, on the reverse strand, counting down.
TTCTCACCGTTGAAGGTGTATGAATATATGGCAGCTGGTTTACCAGTCGTTGTGAGTCGAATTGGACAATTGACAGATTTAATTGATACAGGGGTGAATGGTATTCTTTGTCCTCCAGGTGATGCGATCGCCTTGGCAGATGCATTAGAAAAATTGTGGCGATCGCCTACTCTGCGTCATAGTTTAGGACAAGCTGCTCGCCAAAAGGTTCTGAAAAATCATACTTGGGATGCGATCGCTCAAAAAATCCTACGTATGGCTGGACTTTATGTTGAGGTGAGGCGATAAATGTCAAAACCCTTAAAACAAGCGATTCCTGGTTTATGGGGAGTACTAAGCTATTTTTGGCCTTACATCCGCCCACAGTATGGACTAATTTTGATTTCTGCGATCGCTCTAGTTGCAGATGTCGGACTCCGAGTGCTGGAACCTTGGCCTTTGAAGTTTGTCTTCGATTATGTTCTGATTCGGAGTAATCCAGCAACTAATATTCCAATCATTGATCGCTTAGAACCATTAACATTACTGACATTCTCGGCAGTTGCAGTCATAATCATTACCGGATTACGTGCCCTTGCTGCTTATTGGAGTACCGTTGGATTGGCAACAGTCGGTAGCCGAGTTATGGCCGAAGTACGTAATCATTTATATCGTCATCTGCAAGATTTATCTTTGGGTTATCACACCAAAGCTCGTAGCGGTGATTTAATTGTGCGTGTCAGTAGTGATGCTAGCCGTCTGCAAGAAATTATGATTACGGCAGCATTACCGCTAGTAGTTAGCATTCTCACCCTCTTTGGCATGATTGGGGTGATGTTTTTGATGAATCGCAACCTCACCCTACTTTCACTGTTTACACTACCGTTATTTTGGTTAGTTACTAATCGACTCAGCCAACGAATTAGACAGTCTTCATTAAAACAACGCAAACAAGAAGGAGCTGTAGCGGCGACGGCGGCTGAGTCAATTGCTGCTATTAAACTGGTTAAAGCCCTCTCGCTGCAAGATGCTTTTGCACGAGTGTTTGCTCAGCAAAATCAACGTAGCCTCAAAGAAAGCGTCAAAACTCAACGTCTGGCTGCTCATTTAGAACGCACCGTTGATGCTGTGATTGCTTTAGGAACAGCGATCGTGTTATTGTACGGCTCTTGGCTGGCGTTACAAAATGCTTTAACGCCTGGGGATGTGCTGGTATTTCTCACCTATCTCAAGAATGCCTTTAAACCGGTGCAGAACTTTGCTAAGTACACCGGACGACTCGCTAAAGCAGCGGCCTCTGGTGAGCGAATTTTAGATGTATTAAATCAGCAACCTGATGTCCGAGATTTGCCGGATGCAATTCCAGCCCCAATCTTTCGAGGTGCAGTGCGTTTTGATCGTGTTCACTTTGGCTATGAATCAGGACAGGTTTTGCTGCAAGATATCAATTTAAATATTCAACCGGGACAGCAAGTAGCGATCGTTGGGACTTCTGGTGGTGGTAAATCTACATTAGTCAGTCTATTATTGCGACTTTATGATCCGACATCGGGTCGCGTGATGATTGATGGACGGGATATCCGAGAGTACACATTAGAATCATTACGCCCACAAATTAGTGTAGTTTTGCAAGATAGTCTATTATTTGCCGCTACCATTCGCGAAAACATTGCTTATGGGATTGCAGGGGTATCCGATGCTGAAATCGCAGACGCAGCTCGTTTAGCTAATGCTGATGATTTCATCCAAGGTTTACCGCAAGGATACGACACCCTTGTAGGGGAAAGAGGCGCAACCCTTTCAGGTGGACAACGCCAACGCATTGCGATCGCTCGTGCTGCTATTCGTCAAGCTCCTATTTTGATTTTAGATGAACCTACGACTGGGTTGGATAAGGGGAATGAAAAGGCTGTGATTGATGCACTGCATAGATTGTCGGAAAATCGTACGACTTTTTTAATTACTCATGACCTTTATCTTGCAACTCGCGCAGATATGATTCTATATATGGAAAATGGGCAAGTGGTGGAACAAGGTTCTCATTTGGAATTGATGCAAAAAAATGGGCGTTATGCGGCTTTGTATCAAGTGCAGAATGCTATGGAAAATGGAAATGATTTTTATCACGCAGAGGCGCAGAGGCGCAGAGAGTAAGAGTTTTAATGCACCTTTTGATATCTCAAAATCTCATTTTCTCAGCGCCTCTGCGTGTTAGCGTAGCGGGGCGTAGCCCGGTAAATTAATATGATTGATCCTAAAATGCCTTTTTTGTCGGCAGCGATTGATCCGGTGCAGGTGCAAGAATGTTTTGATAGGCGTTTGGCGATCGTACAAAATACTTGTCTGCAAAAAATCCAAGTTATTCGCCACAAACCAGGGCGGCGTTGTTTGATTGAATATGAGTTAGTTAATGATTCTGGACAAACAATTACGCTGATTGGTAAGGTCAGAGCTAAGGGAACAGATTTCAAAAGTTATGAGTTACAGAAAGCTTTGTGGTCAGCGGGATTTGCTGATGATAGTGCTGATGGTATTTCTGTACCGCAACCTGTTGGTGTAATTCCTGAATGGCAGATGTGGTTGCAGTACAAAGTTGAAGGTGCGATCGCTACTCAATTTTTAACGCCAAATCACAACATTTTACTAGCAAAACGAATTGCTGAAGCTGCTTATAAACTTCACCAAACTAATATTCCTCCTCGCCGTTCTCACACCATGACAGACGAATTGCGAATCTTGCATGAGCGCATATCATTAGTAATACAACAATATCCCCAATGGCAAGAACGTTTAGAACAAATATTAGAAGCATGTAATTGGTTAGGAAAAAATACACCAGAACCAAAACGTTGTGGTATTCATCGAGATTTTTATCCCGATCAAATAATTATTAATAATTCTCGTTTGTATCTCATCGATCTAGATTTATATTGCGAAGGTAATCCGGCACTTGATATCGGTAACTACATCGCTCATATTCAAGAATATAGTCTTCGCACATTTGGTAATTCAGAAGCGTTGCGCGAATGTGAAAATGCTTTGATTGAAAGATTTATTCAGATGACAAATGATGATTTACAAACCGCCATTGAATCTTACACCATTCTTACCTTAGTACGACACATTCATATCAGCACCCGATTTCCAGAACGCCGCCCTTTTACAGAAGAATTGTTAAATCTATGCGAACAACGACTCAAGATAATTCGTAATTCGTAATTCGTAATTCGTGATTATAAATCAATACCGTTCATTTAAACCAAAAAACTTAATGTAGAGACGCGATTTATCGCGTCTGATAAGACCAATTGTCTACACCAATAACCCTTAATTTTCAGGAGATAGCATTGATAGGTTCTATTTTTTGGCGAAAATTTCGCTTGATTACTTTAATTAGTTCACTAACTCTAAACAGCATAACTCCAGCTATTGCAACACCTATCCCAACCTCAAAGAATAATACATTAAATAAACTCCCATCTGTTTCTCGATTGTCGAATATTCGTGTTAATAGCTGGGAATTTCAAGCAGTACAAGCATTAACTGAACAATATAACTGTGTTAGCCGTGATACTGAATTTGGTAATCAAACAGTGACTCGATACCAGTTAGCTGCTAAACTAAATGCTTGCCTTGCAAGTATAAATAAATTAGTTATCAACAATAAATTTGACATTATTAATCGAGAAACGTTAACTGTAATCCAGAAATTACAAACAGAGTTTTCAGCAGAATTAGCAATTCTTAATCAACGCCTTGATTTAGTAGAAACTAACGTTGATGCATTGCAAGCACAACAGTTTTCACCTCATGTTGAATTAGAGGGAGAGATCATCTTTGCTGTGGCTGGATTTGCTGGTGGAAAGAAAGCTGATAATAGTAATGAGTCAATCAATGAGAATTTGGTATTAAGCGATCGCGTCCGTCTTAGCCTCAATAGCAGTTTCACGGGTAAAGATCGATTACAGGTGCGCTTGCAAGCACGCAATATACCAGAGTTGACAGATTTTACTGGAACCCAAATGGCAAACCTGGGATTTGATGGTGATACTGACAATGAGATGGAAGTAGATGAGCTAGATTATAGATTCCCGCTAGGTGAGCAAACCCTCATGACTTTTTACGCTTTGGGAGGAGGTTTAGGCGACTTTGTTCCTAGTGTCAATCCTCTTTTTAGTGGTAGTGGAGATGGCTCAATTTCTACATTTGGACGAGAAAACCCAATTCGCCGACAAGGTGGCGGCACAGGTATCGGTATTTCTCATAATTTAAATGACTCTCTCAATTTGTCGTTGGGATATATCACCAGCGATGCAGCTAATCCAGAGAGGGGTATTTTTGCTAGTCCTTATGGAGCGATCGCCCAATTCACCCTCGAACCTACCAAAACTACAGCAATCAGCTTTACATATATCCATTCTTATAATAATCTCAAGACGGGAACCGGCAGCGAATTGACCAGCAATCCATTTGATGATGAAGCAGATGCGATCGCTGCTAATTCATTTGGTGCAGAAGCTGCTTGGCAACTTAACTCAACTATCACCCTTGGCGGTCGAGTTGGTTTTATTCATGCGAATGCCGAAGATTTACCAACAACTCCAAATGCTGTGATTTCCACATGGGCTGTGCTGTTAGCTTTGCGAGATCTTGGAGAGGAAGATAGCTTTGCAGGATTTATAGTGGGTCAACCACCTAAAATAATTCACAATAGTTTCGGTGATAAATTTGAAGATCAAGATACATCTTTACATCTAGAAGCCTTTTACCACTTTCAAATTACGGATCATCTGGCGATCACTCCAGGTTTATTTTTCATTACCAATCCTGAACATAATGGTAGTAATAACACTATTTATGTGGGTACGGTTCGTACAACTTTTACTTTCTAATTCAGTTATAGCAGGGGACAGGAAAGAAGGGGTAAGGAGGAAAGGGTTTGTTTTTTGATCCTTTACCCTTTAACCTTTTCCCAAGATTATTTATGTCCTGAGCTAAGTGGTAACTGCTATATGTGCATGATGACGAACTGTCTCGTAGGAAGCGACGGTAAATTTCGTCCTCTCATGGGCGTTGTCGGAACAATATTTCATTAATACTAGACACCTATATAGGAATATTCATTTATTCGTAAATTTTTAATTTATGCCTTTGACTTGTTTACTTAAGTAATCTGAAAATTTGATAGAAGTTTATTTTCTCTACATATAAAAAATAAATAACATATATTTTAACAAAACTCTATCTTAGGTAGGATTGCAAAATTACTACAATTTCAATGTAAAATGAAAAGTGATTTTATAAATTGTTCTACTATTTAACAAATGCGATGAAATAAGCGCAATCTGAGACTTGAATTATTAAGTTGAAGATTAAATAGATGATGAGCTATTAATCAAAATTACTACTAGGAGGATTAAAACTAAAATATGAGCCAATTCATAACCAATAATTGTATGAGATATGAATTTCGCTAAAAAGTTGTAAAGTTTTAATTAAAGAGGTGGAAAAACTTAAGCTTGATTTTTTCATTTACTATCTGTTCATCTATCTAAAGATTGAAAGTTTTTTTTGTGATTTTGATCTTTAGCTAGTTGTGTAACTATCATAAAAATTTGAAAATATCATTGATATCCACTTAAATCGTTTCTTCTCTTGAATTTTAAATAAATGTCATTATGATCAAATCCAATCATATTTGCTTGATTCAGAAACTATGAAAACTATGAAGAAATGGCTAATTTCTTGCTTATTAATTTAAGACAGGGCAACCAATAAAACCATGTATATTAACGCAGGAGTGAACAATTATGTGAGTAATAACTATTATTTTCAAGCAAGAACTAACCAAACGAAACTTATACTTTTGATTTCCAGGTGAACCAAAAAATATGTAGACATTTATGTTTACACTATTTAACCTGACTGAGCGCAATTTCCTTTAATAGTCAATCACTTTAGTTGAGCAACTAATCAAATTTTTCTGAGAGGATATTTACATGGGTAGTTTATTTCAATGGTCGTTAGCAAAAACAACTTTGCTAGCTTTGGGACTGACAGCAGCTACAGTGTCTCCCATAGCGATCGCTAATCTCGCTTCAGCTCAAACTCCAGAACCAACTACAACTCCAGTTCAAACTCCAACTACAACCCCAACTCAAACTCCAGCTACAACTTCGAACTTTACTGATGTTAGTTCTGATTACTGGGCACTTCCTTTTATCCAAGCCCTAGCTTCCAGAAACATTATTACTGGTTTTCCTGATGGCACATTTAAGCCGAACCAATCTTTAACTCGTGCTGAATTTGCCGCTTTGATCCAAAAAGCCTTTAATCAAAACCCAGTACGGCAATTAAGTGCAGGCGGATTTAGCGATGTGCCAAGTAATTACTGGGCTGCCTCTGCAATTCAAGAAGCTTACGAAACTGGATTTTTGTCAGGCTATCCGGGCGACGTGTTTCAGCCAAACCAGCAAATTCCTAAAGTTCAGGCGATCGTTGCTTTAACAAGTGGCTTGGGTTTGACTACTAACGAGGATGCATCAAATATTCTCACTACCTACTACACAGACTCCTCAGCAATCCCCAACTATGCTGTTAATAATGTGGCAGCAGCAACACGAGCTAATATTGTCGTCAACTACCCCAACGTAAATCAACTTAATCCGCAAGTACCACTAACTCGTGCCGAAGCAGCAGCAATTTTGTATCAAGCTTTGGTCAGACAAGGACAGGTACAACCCATTGCAAGCAATCTTGCGGCTAGTAATTATATAGTTGCTGGCGGCGGCACTCAAGCTACTAACGATATTGTTGCCCTTGCTGCATCTAGTACCTCTTTTTCAACCCTGAGTTCTTTATTAAAGACAGCAGGTATAACAGAGATTCTGCAACAACCAGGCCCCTACACAGTATTTGCTCCCACCAATGAAGCATTTGCTGCTTTACCACCTAGTACTCTAGAGCAGTTACAACAACCTGAGAACAGAGAGCTATTAATTAAGATCTTGAGATATCACGTCATTCCTGGTGAACTAACTGCTAGCCAACTTTCAGGTGGAGAAGTAAAAACCTTTGAGGACTCACCTGTAAATATTAAAGTAGATAGTGCTACCAATCAAATTTCGGTCAACGATGCCAAAGTTATTCAGTCAGGTGTTCAAGCCAGCAATGGTGTCATCTATCCAATTAACCAAGTTCTTGTACCACCTAACCTGAACGCTCAGCAACCACAACAGGGAACTACTCCTGATGGTGTTACACCAGGTAGAACTACTCGTGGTGGCTCTAGCTATATCGGCGCTGCTGGTAATATTGGCTTGGCTGGTGATACAGCTCTCAGTGAAACTAATATTGCAGTGATCAGCAAAATTGGGTTGACACGTACTATCTCAGCACGACCATCAGCAGTTTTTGGAGATAATACACTGATTCTAGTTCCTCTCACCTTTGATTTTGCCCCACGCTCAGTAGATTCCTTAGGTGAACAAACATTTCCCGTATCTCCTTACATAGGGGCTGGCGTAGCTATTGAAACTAATGACGACGCTAATCTAGGCTTCCTGCTGACTGGCGGTGTAGATGTTCCTTTAGGTAGCCGCTTTACAATCAACGGTGCTGTCAATGCAGCTTTCATGGATGAAACTGATGTCGGTCTGTTACTAGGAATTGGCTACAACTTTTAGAACTTCAATTTAGACAGAGATCTCAACAATTTAAAGACGTAGTATTTTCTCCCCCGACAAGCTAGTGCTGTATCGGGGGTTTTTAGTTGAAAGTTTTTAGTTGAAAATGGAATTTTCTTGTTTTGTTGTGTGTGCGACATACACGAATGTCTAAATTTATTTAGTCAAATACACTACTCTTAGGCCACAAAGACACAAAAAAAAGGAATTTTATTCATCAACTTGAAAAGTCTAAAAGAGCTAGTATCATACTTTAAAAAAAATAAACAGGGGATGACTATTGACCAGGGACAAGATAGAGTAAGACGCAGTATATATTCACATAAGTATATCCAGTAACTTAAAAGAAAGTTAACACCGGATGTATAATTAGCGCGTCTACTTCTTCATAAAAAAATAAAGTTTAGGGTTGGCCGGCTTTCTGTACCTTTAATAAGGAGTGTATGTGGCAACAATAAAAAAAGAAAGTAAGATAGTCAGTCTGGTATTATTGCTTGCCTTAGCTACTACCCCTATGGCAGCAAATCTCTTCATGTCGGCACCAGTACTATCACAATCTCCTACTGAGACTCCCTCTTTTGCACTGCCACAAACAGTGGAGAATGGAACTACGGTGCGGATTGATGGTTCAAATAGCTTGGCTACAATCAACCAAAGCCTAAAACAAAGTTTTGAAAAACAGTTTGGTGGCACGAAAGTGGAAGTTGCGGCTAATGGCACTGATGCTGCACTCAAAGCTTTGCTAGATGGAACAATTGATGTGGCAGCAATTGGTCGTGGCTTGACTCCAGAAGAAAAAGCACAAGGTTTAGAGCAAGTCCGCTTGTACCGAGAAAAGATTGCAATTATCGTTGGTCAAGAAAATCCTTTCAAGGGAAGCTTGACCGATAGGCAATTTGCGAGGATTTTTCGGGGGAGAATTACAAACTGGTCACAATTGGGAGGATCTAAGGGTGAAATTCGGCTAATTGATCGCCCAACAACAAGCGGTATCCGTGAAGCGCTGAGTAACTACCCAGTTTTTAGAGCTGCTAAATTCGCCACTGGTTCTAATGCGACTCAATTAACAGAAGATAACACCGCGGAAATTGTTAAACAATTGGGCAAAGATGGCATTAGCTATGCACTAGCTAATCAGGTGTCGAAACTGCCAGATGTGCGGGTGCTTCGGCTACATCAAACCTTGCCAGACAATCCCAAATATCCCTTTTCACAGCCATTAGTTTATGTTTACAAGAAAGATCCTAGCCCAGCTATAGCTAGTTTTCTTGGCTTTACACTAGCACAACCAGGGAAACAGGCTATAGAAGAAGCAAGAGCCGCTGAAGCAAATGCGATCGCCACTGCCAATTCTACCCCTAGTGCAGAGGCTACACCTGGGGCAACGAGTACGCCTATTACAGAGGCTACGCCTGGGGCTACTGCTACACCAAACGCTGAAATTACACCCACTGACCAGCAAGCTGTTGTGTCTCCTGCGGCCAATAATCCAATCGCCAAGGGACAAATACCAATTTGGTGGTTATTGTTGCCTTTGGCTGTAATGGGTGGATTGGCAGCATGGCTGCTCAGAAGTAGTCCATCTGGCGCTGGAGAAACAAATCAAATCCCAGAACCAACTCCCAATTCTCCTACACCTACTGATAATACAAGCGTTGCTCCTGCTCCTGTCGAAACAGAGGAAATTCCAACTAACTCAAACTTCAGTGAAAGCGCAACCCCAGTTGTATCCTACACAGAAGAAAACATCACCTCAAATGGAAGCACTGTTTTGGCAGCAGGCGTTGGAGCAGCGATTGGGTCTACAGTTGCTAACGAAAGTTTAGATAATCAAGGAACTAAAGAAACTGCTAATTTAAGTAATTATGCGGGGATAACTCCTTATGATCTTGATGAATCTCCTTGGGATATCGAAGCGCCAGCAGCTGTTGTAAATACTTCATATCCCACAATTTCAGATGTTTCCTCTATTACACCTCCACCGAATGTAGAGTTATCTACACCGGAAGTTACAGATACTCCGCAAGTGGTATCTAATGAGGAAAATGAGGAAATTCCAGCCGCTGAAGACTTAACAACAGAACAACCTCCAGCCGAATCAAAGTGGCTAGAAGATATTAGTGCAACTGAAAGTGCAACTGTAGCAGGCACAGGGGGGAGTGTCTGGTCTACGATTAAAGTGACTATTGACACTCCAGAAGCTAGTACTCCTGCTGAACAAGACTTAAACGCACCTTACGAAATAATATCCGATTTAGAATGGCCAACAGAGGTATTTTCAAATGTAACTTCTGATGAACCAGACACTTTGCCAGTAGTTTCTGAAGAAATTAGTCCTACGATTGAGCAATCTTCAGATGAAACAAGCGAATTAATAGCCGATGGGGAATGGCCAAAAGAAGAAGTCACAACCTCACTTCCTGAATTCCCAGACATTCCTGAAGAGACATTGAACGGAGTAGCAGACGAAGCTGAACTTACCAACAACGAAACAATCTCTAACTTGCCAGAAAATACAGAAGGTTTTACTCAAAGCGGCTTAGCAGATTTTGTCAACGGTGCAGCTTTAACAGGAGTAGGAATTGGGGCGTGGGCTACTATTTATGGGATTCAGGATATCACTGCATCTGAGGCGCAGACACCAACTCATCCCAATGAAAATATACCAACAGGGAGCGAGAGCGCTTTTAACTTACTGCGCGCAGATACAGAAAGTAGTATTATTTTGACACCCAGAACTTTTGAATGGGCTGATGCGTCGTGGCGTGTTTCGGAAACTCACAAACAAGCATTGCGGGATGCTGGTTTGCGATTAGCACTGCGGCTTTATGATGTGACTGACATTGACTTGAGTTATCAAAGTCCTACCCTAGTGCATCAGTATGAATGTGAGGAATTTATAGACGGTCGTTCTGTACCTATTCCCACAAGCGATCGCAATTACATGACTGAATTGGGTTATGTTTCGGAGGGCAATCACTGGGTAATATTAGCAACTTCAGATATTGTTCGCATCTTCAGTCTCCCCCCTGAAGAGATTAAAGATACTACGGCGGAGAATGCTTTTATAGGAGGTGCAACAGTTTTTAACGGACTGCACGCAGATACCGAAAGCAGTATTATTCTGACACCCAGAACTTTTGAGTGGGCTGATGCGTCGTGGCGTGTATCGGAAACTCACAAACAAGCACTGCGGGATGCTGGCTTGCGATTAGCACTGCGGCTGTATGATGTGACTGACATTGACTTGAGTTATCAAAGTCCTACCCTAGTGCAGCAGTATGAATGCGAGGAATTTACAGACGGTCGCTCTGTACCTATTCCCACAAGCGATCGCAATTACATGATTGAATTGGGTTATGTTGCTGATGACAATCACTGGGTAATATTAGCAACTTCAGATATTGTTCGCATCTTCAGTCTCCCCCCTGAAGAGATTAAAGATACTGATGCTACTGTGGAGAATACTTTCATCGGAGGTGTAGCAGCTTTTGAAGAATTGCAAGCAGACGCAGAAAGCAGTATTATTCTCAGCCCCCAAGCTGCTGATTGGGCTGGTGTATCTTGGGATGTCTCAGAAACTCACAAACAAGTATTGCAAGATGCTGGTTTGCAATTAGCACTGCGGTTGTATGATGTGACTGACATTGACTTGAGTTATCAAAGTCCTATCCTAGTCCAGCAGTATGAGTGTGAGCAATTCACAGATGACCGTTACGTAGCTATTCCCACAAGCGATCGCGACTACATTGCTGAACTTGGTTATGTCACTGATGGCAATAACTGGGTAACACTAGCAACTTCAAATATTGTGCGTGTATTTAGTCTGCCCCCTGAAGAGACTCAAGATCCTACAGTGGAGAATGCTTTAGTAAGAGACACAACAGCTTTTAACTCAATTAATACAGATGAGCAAAGCATTATTGTCCTTACACCTCGCACTCCTAAATGGGCTTATGTCTCGTGGCAAATTTCTGAAACTCAAAAGCAAGCATTGCGGGATGCCAACATTTCACAACTAGCGCTGCGACTGTATGATGTGACTGACATTGACTTGAGTTATCAAAGCCCTACCCTAGTGCAGCAGTATGAGTGTGAAGAAGCAACACACGATCGCTACGTGGCTATTCCTATTAGTGATCATGACTACATCACGGAACTTGGCTATGTCACCGATGACGATGGCTGGGTAACAATAGCCACTTCAACTACTGTCCGTGTCTTCAGTCGTCCTCATGGAGATTTCTGGTTTGTGGCTGATGCTGAGTTAATTATTCACGGCGCAACAGAGCCAGGTGCAACTGTAACTATTGCAGGTAATCCCCTCACACTCAAATCGGATGGTACTTTTCACCTGCGTATCCCCTTCTCAGACAACTTAATTGAGTATCTGATTACAGCAGCTAACGCTAATGGGGAGCAAACTAAAACCATTCATAAAAAGTTCTTCCAGGAAACTCCAGAGGGTTAGTTTTTATGCGGGGCTTTGTAAGACAACAGCCCCGCAGGCTGGAAAATGGCAGTAACTACAAAAAAATTAATAACGCCAATCAGTATTGTAAGTTTTGGTGAAAAATCAAAATGATTGAAAATAGTGTTCCTATTTCAACTATTTTTATTGGGATTAATGGTCTTATCGCTTTTTTTCTCTCATACATTGCCGCATTTGAAAGAGTAAAAACAAGAGTTTGGCATGGTGAATCAAAAGAAGATGTAGCAGCACAACCTGATCCCTTAGCAAATCCTAGTCCTTGGGCATCTATGGTTGAGCAATCAACTCAGAAATTTGTAAAAATGCAAGCCCATGATGATGGGCTACTACAAAGAAAGGTTCGCGCTCATGGCAATTTTGCTGAATACGTACCTCATGCATTATTGTTTGTGCTGGCGCTAGAGTTAATGCAAGCACAAACATGGCTATTATGGCTCTTGGGAAGTAGTCTTAGTGCCGCTAGGATTGCTCATGCATGGGGTTTAATAAAAACCTACGGGCCTTCTCCAGGAAGAGCATTCGGTTTTTTTCTCACCTGGTTTGTCTACGTATTTGGTAGCATAGCTTGTATTTATTATGGAGTTGTCAATTTGATTGCAAATTCAAGTTAAACCGTGTCTATCTTGAAAACCGTAGTTTTTTCTAGAACGGCAAAACTAACTGGAGAGGTGAGACTAAAGGCTTAATTACGTATGCGTCTTAGAAAATATCAAACGAATATACTATGTTTCCAACCTACCTCTAGCAAGTTTTACCACTTTAGGTTTTTTTGACCTCGCCCCAATAAATTGACGACGATATATTATCTCCGTTTGCTTACATTAGTTGTTATGCAGCACTAAAAGCTAGGAGTGAGTATGGAAGACTACAAAACACCATATGGAAAAGTCGCTCTAGAATTTGCGACTGCGCTGGCAAATGGAAAATTTGAAGAGGCTTATCAACTTCTCTCTTCATCAATATGTGAAGATTGGCCACCATCATTACTACAAGACACTTATGGAAAAATGATTGAATATTTTAGTACGCCGCCTGATTATATTCATGTCGACGCAGTCATGACTGATTGGCCAGGCAAACAACCTCAAGATATTGGTTGGGCGTATACCTCAATTGCCTGTGATGGAGAGGCTGAGGCAGTTACTGTTATTGTTTGCACAGAAAATGAAAAGCACCTGATCCGAGATATTGAGTGGGGACGACCATAACCATTTCTATCGATCAAGCAATTAGGTGTTTGCTACTATTGAATGAATTAGAAATCTAATGAAGTCTATGTCTTTAGCAATTGCTCTTGAACCTGCACCGATAGAAATTGATGCCCACGGCATTGTAAGAGTTGCTAAAACTCGCGTCACGCTAGATACCGTTGTGACTGCTTTTCTTGAGGGATGCACGCCAGAAGAAATAGGGGAGCAGTATCCATCACTACAGCTATCAGATATCTACTTAGTTATCGGTTATTACCTTAGACACCGGGCTGAGATTCATACCTATCTAGCAGAACGTCAACGTCAATCAGTCATAATTCGGCAAGAGGCTGAGCAACGTTTTGACCCGCTTGGAATACGCGATCGCCTACTTGCCAGACGAAATCAATCTAGGTAATCCTAAATGGTTCGGTTCCTAGCTGATGAAAATTTTAACAACCAAATTGTGCGAGGTGTTCTTCGCCAAAGTCCAGATATTGATATTGTGCGTGTTCAAGATGTAGGCTTGTCGGGAGCAGATGACCCAACCGTTTTAGCATGGGCAGCACAGGAAGAAAGAATTGTTCTGCCTCACGATGTTACCACGATGATAACCTTTGCATACGAACGCATCCAAGCAGAATTATCTATGCCTGGATTGTTTGAAGTAAGTCGTAGTGTCACTGTGGGGTTAACAATAGAAGAAGTTATCTTGATTGCTAAGTGCAGTCTTGACAAGGAGTGGAAAGGACAAGTAAGGTTTCTCCTACTACAATAAGTGACTGGACTGTAGTCTAAAGTCCAGTCGTTTAGGACATAAACTGATTATAAAACCCAGGCAACAAAAGACTTTCAACGCTGAGTGTAGCCGTACCTCTAGGGGTAAGCAAGCAACGCATAGCGTCTCGTAAAGAAGAGTCAAGCCTGTTCCCTGTTTCCTGCCATACAAAAACATTATGTCAGCTTCAGCAAATAATTCTGCTCCACTATTAGAAGTTCACAACGTTCATGCCGGATATATTAAAGACGTAGATATTTTACAAGGAGTAAATTTTCGGGTTGAGCTAGGGGAATTGGTGACAGTGATTGGCCCCAACGGTGCTGGTAAATCCACCTTGGCTAAAACCATTTTTGGACTTTTGACTCCCCATACAGGCACAATTACTTTTAAGGGCGAAAATATTGCTGGACTTAGGTCTAACCAAATCGTTCAGCGGGGAATGTGCTACGTACCGCAAATTGCTAATGTCTTTCCCTCACTCAGTGTGGAAGAAAACTTAGAAATGGGAGCTTTTGTGCGTAACGTTCCTCTCAAACCCCTCAAAGATCAAATATTTACCATGTTTCCTAGACTAAGCGATCGCCGCCGTCAACGTGCTGGTACTTTATCCGGAGGTGAACGTCAGATGTTAGCGATGGGCAAAGCTTTGATGTTAGAACCGAGTTTGTTGCTATTAGATGAACCTTCTGCGGCTTTATCTCCCATTCTAGTAACGCAAGTATTTGAGCAAATTAAACAAATTAACCAAGGGGGGACAGCGATCGTTTTAGTAGAACAAAACGCCCGTAAAGCCTTGGAAATGGCTGATCGCGGTTATGTGCTGGAGTCAGGACGTGATGCAATCTCAGGGCCTGGTCAACAATTGTTGAATGATCCTAAAGTAGGCGAACTGTATTTAGGTGCAGGTAAAGCTCATTAAAAGGTACAAACAGACTAATTAATTCCCAGAAGCTTAAATGACTCTTAAACCGTGTTAAAGCCTACTCTTGTATCTTAATTGAGTCTGGTATCTTCCGGTCAACAACTCAACTGTTGTCAGGTAGATTAATGACTCGAATTAATGGATTTATCGGCCGTCGTGATTTCTTTAAGTTAGCGGGTACAGGAGGTTTTGCCATTGCGGCGAATGCCTTAGTTGGTAGTCTGATTGGGGGTACACAAAAAACTGCGATCGCTGATGTTAATCCAGCCAACCCTAATCCAGTCAATGCTGATCAAGCTTTAAAACTTTTGCTGGATGGTAATCAAAGATTCATCCATCAACAACCTCAATATCCTCATCAATCACTGAAACATCTGCAATTAGTTGCCAAAGCACAATATCCTTTTGCAGCGGTATTAGGTTGTGCAGATTCTAGAGTACCTCCAGAACTTGTTTTCGATCAAGGACTAGGGGATTTATTTATTGTTCGAGTCGCTGGTAATGTCGCCAGCGACATGGTTATAGGTAGTTTGGAATACACTACAGCCGTATTAGGTACGCCATTAATTGTAGTTTTGGGTCATAAAAAATGTGGTGCTGTCGCAGGGGCGCTCAAAAATGAACTTCTTCCTGGCAGAATTGGCTATGTTGTTGAGAGTATTAAACTTGCTTTGGCAAAGATAAAATCATCTGATGATGCGGTAATTGCCAACATTCAATATCAAAAGGGAAAATTGCTAGAAAATTCCACTATTTTGGCGAAATTGCTGTACGAGGGCAAACTTAAAATTGTTGGTGCTTGTTATGATACTGACACTGGGAAAGTTTCTATGATTACATGATAAAGGAACCGCCGATGGACAAGGCAGTGCGTTGGGCGGCTCCGCCGACTTATAGCAACTGCCGTGCTGATAAACGCCGATGGGAGATGGATAGGATCACGGAAAAAGTGATTGGTTGTGCGTTTACAGTTGGAAATGTTATGGGTTGTGGTTTTGTGGAGAAGGTTTATGAGAATGCTTTGGTTTATGAATTGCGAAAAACTGGATTATTGGCGGAACAACAGTATGGAATAGAAGTAAAATATGACGGAATTGTAGTTGGGCAATTCTTTGCCGACTTACTAGTTGAAGGACGCGTGTTGGTAGAAATAAAAGCAGTTAAAACCTTTAGACGAACACCATTTTGCCCAGTGTCTCAACTACCTAAAAGCCACAGGTTTCACTATCTGCCTACTCATTAACTTTGCTAATCCTAAAGTAGAAATTAAACGTATCGCACGAAATTTCTAACCATCAGTATTTATCGGCGTTTATCGGCGTTTATCGGCGGTTAAAAATCCTCCATGATTCTCCAACTTCTAAGCGAACACTTACAAACCATCCACACCCATGCCGAAAAAACATACCCAGAGGAATGCTGTGGTATAATACTAGGCTACCTAGATAGCACCAGCAAAACAGTTGTAGAAGTCATACCAACAGAAAATGCTTGGATTCAAGAGGCAGCAAACTTTCCAGGTGAATTACATAATCAAGAACAGCGATATGCGATCGCGCCCCAAGTCATGTTACAAATACAAAAAAAAGCACGGGATAACTCATTAAATATCATCGGCATCTATCACTCCCATCCCGATCATCCTGCTATACCCTCAGAATGCGATCGCATATATGCTTGGCAAGAATATTCATATATAATAGTTTCCGTTCAAAATGGTAAAGCTAATGATATTCAAAGCTGGAGTCTTGATGATCATCATCAGTTCCAACCAGAGTTAATTGAAAATATTATTTAACAACTTCCCAAAAATTATCAATACAGTTATCGTTTTTCGATACGATTAATACTCCGCGCTGACCCATAAAAACTGCTATGCTCAACCCCAATCTGGATGAAATCCAGTTGACCAAAGACGATTACGAACGCTACTCCCGCCACTTAATTTTGCCAGAAGTTGGACTGGAGGGGCAAAAACGCCTCAAGGCTGCCAGTGTACTATGTATTGGTACAGGTGGACTAGGTTCACCACTGCTGTTATATCTGGCAGCAGCAGGTATCGGACGCATTGGTATTGTTGATTTTGATGTAGTCGATACTTCCAACCTGCAACGCCAAGTAATTCATGGTACATCCTGGGTAGGTAAACCCAAGATTGAATCAGCAAAACACCGCATTCATGAGATTAACCCCTATTGTCAGGTTGATCTGTACGAAACTCGTCTGAGTTCCGAAAATGCCTTGGATATAATTAAGCCCTACGATGTCATCGTAGATGGTACTGATAATTTCCCCACCCGGTATTTAGTTAACGATGCCTGCGTGTTACTAGACAAGCCCAACGTTTACGGTTCGATTTTCCGTTTTGAAGGGCAAGCTACAGTATTTAACTACGAAGGCGGGCCGAACTATCGTGACTTGTACCCAGAACCACCACCACCAGGAATGGTGCCATCTTGTGCAGAAGGTGGTGTACTAGGAATTTTACCGGGAATTATTGGACTCATCCAAGCTACAGAAACAGTCAAAATCGTTATGAAACAGGGCAATACCCTGAGTGGGCGATTACTGTTATATGATGCCTTACAAATGAAATTCCGGGAATTAAAACTGCGTCCCAACCCCATCCGCCCAGTTATTGAAAAACTGATAGACTACGAACAATTTTGCGGTATCCCACAAGCTAAAGCAGAGGAGGCAAAACAGCAGATGGAAATAGCAGAAATGACTGTCAAAGAATTGAAGGAATTGCTAGATAGCGATGCCAAAGATTTTGTCCTGCTAGATGTCCGCAACCCTCATGAGTACGAAATTGCCAAGATTCCTGGTTCAGTTTTGATCCCCTTACCCGATATTGAAAACGGAGAAGGTGTTGCCAAGGTAAAGGAAATATTAAATGGTCATCGCTTAATAGCTCATTGTAAGTTGGGCGGACGTTCTGCCAAAGCCCTCAGCATCCTCAAAGAAGCGGGTATTGTTGGCACTAATGTTAAAGGCGGAATTACCGCTTGGAGTCGAGAAGTCGATCCTTCGGTTCCCGAATATTAATTTAACGTAATGCGGACGACCTGCCGAAGTCTTTAGTAAGGTGTGTTAACGCGATCGCATAACGCACCCTACTGGCTACCTGAAGACAGCTGTAAAGAAAACTTTGGGGTTTCAAGCTATTAAAAATAAACCTGCTAAAGCTGTTTCTAAGTCTGAGGTAAATATTGCCAGGGAGTTTATAGCGTTCTCGCTTGCGTTAAATACAAACCTTCGTAAGGGCACAGCAATGGTGTGCCCTTACCCTGTATTATGGTGTACTGCATTCACACAAGAAGTTGCCCTCTGCTTCCCACGGTTAAGGCACCAGACGCGATAAATCGCCGTCTACAAAGAACGGATGGGATCGTTACCATGAGATAGGGTATTTCTATTTCTAATAAAACTTTATGACAAATTTTTATCTTCAAGCTCCCTTCGCTCCCACAGGCGATCAACCACAAGCGATCGCTCAACTTACTACTAGTATCCAATCTGGCAGCCGCTACCAAACTTTACTAGGAGCGACGGGAACAGGTAAGACGTTTTCTGTAGCCGCAGTCATCGAGAAAATTGGTAAGCCAACCTTAGTCTTAGCTCATAACAAAACTCTGGCAGCCCAGTTGTGTAATGAGTTGCGGGATTTCTTTCCCAACAACGCAGTTGAGTATTTTGTCAGTTATTACGATTACTATCAACCAGAAGCGTATATTCCGGTTAGCGATACTTATATTGAAAAAACAGCTTCGATTAATGATGAAATCGATATGTTGCGACATTCAGCGACGCGATCGCTTTTTGAGCGTCGTGATGTGATTGTCGTTGCTTCCATCAGTTGCATTTACGGTTTGGGAATACCTTCAGAATATCTTAAAGCTGCCATCCCCCTGCAAATAGGTATGGAAGTCAATCAACGCCAGATTTTACGCGATTTGGCATCAGTGCAGTACAGCCGCAACGATATAGAAATGGGTCGAGGAAAGTTTCGCGTCCGGGGTGATGTCTTAGAAATTGGCCCAGCTTATGAAGACAGAATTATTCGTGTGGAATTTTTTGGCGATGAAATTGACGCGATTCGTTATATTGACCCGGTGACTGGTGAAATTATCAAAAGTTTAGAAGCAGTAAATATCTATCCGGCGCGTCACTTCGTCACTCCAGAAGAACGATTAGAGGTAGCTTGTGATGACATTGCGGCAGAATTAAAACAACAAAAAGCCGATTTAGAGGAAGCTGGAAAATTATTAGAGGCGCAACGCATAGATCAACGAACACGCTATGACTTAGAAATGTTGCGTGAGGTTGGTTACTGCAACGGTGTCGAAAATTATTCCCGTCATCTAGCAGGACGCAAAGCTGGGGAACCACCAGAGTGTTTAATTGATTATTTTCCTAAAGATTGGCTGTTGGTAATCGATGAATCTCACGTTACTGTGCCACAAATTCGCGGCATGTACAACGGCGACCAAGCGAGGAAAAAAGTTTTAATTGAGCATGGATTTCGGCTTCCCAGTGCTGCTGATAACCGTCCTTTGCAAGCAGAAGAATTTTGGCAAAAGGTGAACCAGTGTATTTTTGTTTCCGCTACACCAGGAAATTGGGAGTTAGAAGTTTCTGAAGATCATATAGTTGAGCAAGTCATTCGACCCACTGGAGTCATTGATCCAGAAATTTCTGTGCGTCCTACAGAAGGACAAATTGATGATTTATTAGGAGAAATCAAAGACAGAGTTGACCTCCATGAACGAGTGCTAATTACCACATTAACTAAGCGCATGGCGGAAGATTTAACTGAATATCTGCAAGACCATAGTATTCGGGTGCGATATCTGCATTCGGAGATAAATTCAATTGAGCGCATTGAAATTTTGCAAGATTTACGCGAGGGCAAATTTGATGTGTTGGTTGGGGTGAATTTGCTACGGGAAGGTTTAGATTTGCCGGAAGTTTCTTTAGTAGCAATTTTAGATGCAGATAAAGAAGGATTTTTGCGTGCCGAGCGTTCCTTAATTCAAACTATTGGTAGAGCCGCGCGTCACGTCCGAGGACAAGCAATTATGTATGCTGACAATCTCACTGACAGCATGATTAAAGCCATTGATGAAACTGACAGGCGGCGTGGTATCCAAAGAGCATATAACCAATTGCATGGAATTACACCACAACCAATTATCAGAAAATCAAGTAATGCGATTTTGTCGTTTTTAGACGTTTCGCGGCGGTTAAATGCAACTGATTTAAAAGTTGTAGATGAACATATAGATGAATTGCCGTTAGAACAGATTCCAGATTTAATTGCCAAGCTCGAAGAACAGATGAAAGAATCTGCCAAAAAACTAAAATTTGAAGAAGCCGCAAAATTGCGCGATCGTATTAAACATCTACGAGATAAATTATTAGGACGTTAACGTGAATCTTATGCTCACCAATATTCGCCTAATTAATGTCAAAGAATATCACCAAATGGCGGAAACGGGAATTTTTCATCCTGAAGAACGCTTAGAATTAATAGCCGGACAAATCGTTAGAATGTCAGCAAAAGGAACTGCTCACGAATCAGCCATTACCCGCACAGAACGGCTATTACGTCAACGCCTGGGTGACAAAGTTTTATTAAGAATCCAATCACCAGTGCAACTTGATGATTACTCAGAACCAGAACCAGATATTTCAGTAGTAAAGCCCAACTTATTAGATTATGACGACCATCATCCCAATGCTTCCGAAGTATTTTTACTGATTGAAATAGCTGATTCTAGTCTCAAATATGATCGAGAAGTAAAAGCGAACATCTATGCTAAATCAGGTATTATTGAGTACTGGATTTTAGATGTCAATGGACGCAAATTATATATGTATTGTCTCCCTAGTCCAGACGGATATCACAGTGAAAGCATACTTGCAGAGGATGTGACAATTTCACCTTTAGCTTTTGGTGATTGTGCGTAGGCGTAGCCCGTCGTAGACATCGCAATTCAGGAATTATTGCGAAAAATCTAGGAGGCGATCGCCACAAAGCATCTACGAGTAAAATGCCGGGACGTTGACGTGAATCTACTTAGTCTTCAATTGGAGTGTAATTTATGAGACACTGTTGACCGATTGTTAATTGTAAATATCACGGCGATGCCCAACTTTATAAATTGTGATGAGTTGTGCTTCAGTATCAAAGGAATAAATAACCCGTTAGTCACCAATTCTGAGTTTGAACAAACCGCTTAAATCAGCACTCAAAGGTTGAGGGGTTAAGTCCTCAAAGTTCTCAGACAACCAGCGAATTTTACGCAGGATGCGCTCTTGAATAGTTGAGGCGAGAGTTTCAAACCCGATAGTCGCCTCTGATTTAAATTCGATCTCGTAGCTCATTACCAGGACAATCCCAGGTTTTTTGCTACTTCCTCAGCAGGGATTCCACGTTCTCCAGATTGAGTACGTTGTAGAGAGTCGAGTAGTTGCTGTTTCACTTCTGGCTTTATTTGTTTGCCTTCATCAGGATCAAGCATTAGAGATTGAATCGTTTCGGCAACAGTTTCTTGAATCAGAAGTTTGAGTTCTTCGATGGTCATATCTTTGACTTGCATAGGGGATGATGGTTAGTGAGAACGACTCTTACTGTTTTACTTGCTATTGTGGCATATTGCGGCGATCGCGGCGGCATAACAGAAGATGTGACAATTTCAACTTTAGCTTTTGGTGATTGTGCGTAGGCGTAGCCCGTCGTAGACATCGCTATTCGGGAGTTATTGCGAAAAATCTAGGAGGCGATCGTCAGCGTCAAATCAATGCTAGGTTGTAGTCGATGTGAGAAAGCCACTGTCACTGATGATCATTTGGTTGAATGGAGCCTTATTCTGTCGCTCAAAGACGATCAATAATCTGCTGAATAGCGATTCTGAGAACTTACGCATACTCTACGAATTCTTGGCGTTCTTGGTGTCTTGGCGGTTCGATAGATTAAGCTTTTTGGTAATTTTTGCGTAAGTCCTGTTACCTTTACCTAATGACTTTGATGAACCTCTCGAAGTCTTTCAGGAATATATGGAATGAGTGCTTTCCTTTTAGATACTCATGCCTCTATCTGGCTAACTGAAAATGACTCCAGCCTTCCAGATAATCTGAAAATAATGATCAATACCGCAGATATTGTTTATCTCAGCATCAATTATTATTAGCATGGATAAAAAATTCGATGCTTATTTTGTTCAGAGGATGTGGGAATAGTCATACCAAAAGAGAAGGCTCTTTTTTCGCTATCCTAGAAAAGTAACTCATTCCCCGATCGCTACGATGGTTGCTTTACCCGACAACATTTTGATGAGTGCAGAAGAATATCTGGTTTGGGAACCTACACAAGAGGAACGCTACGAGTATTGGGATGGCGAAGTTGTGATGATGAGTGGTGCTACACGCAACCATAATCGGGTTTCTGGAAATTTCTTTAAACTTCTAGATGATGCCTTGGGCGATGTCTACGACGGGCTACGCCTACGCTCCAGTGAAGTATACATTGTAGATGTGAAGGTTCAGGTAGAACCGGGGCAAAAGTATTTTTATCCAGATGTGGTGGTGACTTGCGACGATCGTGATACCGATCTACAACTAGTACAATTTCCCTGCTTAATTATTGAAGTGTTATCACCTTCAACTGAAGCAGCCGATAGGGGGAAAAAGTTTGCTAGATATCGCCAATCTCTAACCTTGCAAGAATATGTCTTAGTACAAGTAGATCAACCGGGAGTGGAAGTATTTCGGCGCAACGAACAGGAAAAATGGGTGCTGTCGGAGTATAATTTCGATGAAATATTGCCACTGGAATCGGTAGATGTAGAAATAGCTATTGCAGATTTGTACCGACAAGTGCAGTTTGAAACTGAAACCACCGATGAAGATGCGTAGACGCGGTAAAACGGCAGCAGCCGATTAGGAGCGTTAGGCTTTTCAGACTGCTCACAAGTACTTCAAAAATAGGTAATTGATAACACGATTTTATTTTTATTTAGATGAAAGAAGCCGCAAAATTGCGCGATCGCATTAAGCGCCTATGAGATAAATTATTGAAATATTAGCACCTCAGCATGTAAATTTATTCATGGTTATTATTGTTGAAGGTGAGAGAATTCAACATTTTTGAATTTGATGTACTATTTACGAGGCTAATCGATGATTTTAACTACAACTGATGTCATTCAAGGTGCAGTTATTGAGTCATATTTAGGCATTGTGACGGCGGAAGTCGTCTATGGTAGCAATTTTCTGCGGGATTTTTTAGCTGGTATCCGGGATGTTATTGGTGGGCGCACCGGTAGCTATGAGCGCCTATTTGAGCAGGGCCAACAGAAAGCCTTAGCAGAATTAGAACAACGGGCACAGCGTTTAGGTGCTAACGCTGTAATTGGAATTGAAATTGATACTGGCACAATCAATGTTGACCAGTCAGGAGTTCTGATGTTAATTACCGCTACAGGTACTGCGGTGAAAATGCGTTAGTATTTTCATTTCATGCTCATAGATTTGCTTTAAATTTTTTGATAATGGTTAATGGGTAATGAAGTTGTCATAATTACCCATTGCCAAGGCTTCAATCTAAATTGAAAAGAAAAAATATTTATGAAGTTTATAGATATATTTAAAATCACAATTAAGAGAAATAAAACTAAAAAAATAAATAAGAAATAAATTAAATTAAATTAAAAGTTGTAAATTTAAGTCTTTATTCTTACTCTCGATAGAGTGTCTAGATCTTTCCATTGATAGATACTGAAATCCGTAATAAGCAATTTAATTTTAAGCATAGAGTCAAAAAATATATCTGTTAAATAACTTTGCTGAAACAGCAATGGAGAGGAGAAAATAAGCTATGTCATACGTAAATCGTGTAGGTGATGATGTTATTAATGAGCCTGTAGCAGCAGGTAGAGTAGCAGAATATCATGATCGTGTTCGCTGGGGTCCCATAATTTCTGGTGTATTGGTTGCCTTAGCCACTCAGTTGATTTTGAGTTCCTTATTTGGCGCAATTGGAGCAGGCAGTATTGCAGGCTCAGGAGCGCCTAGAACAATTACACCAGATATCGCAGGTAATGTGGGAATTTGGTCAACAATCGCTTTGTTAATTTCCTTATTTATTGGGGGTTGGGTGACAACCCGTGCTTGTGGGCCAATGAATCGCAACACAGCGTTGCTTAACGGTGCAATCTTTTGGGCTACTACTTTAGCCCTTAGTTCTTGGCTATTGGCAAGCGGTGTATCTGGTGCTTTTGGTGTTGCTGCTTCCAATGCCGCAGGAGTTATCAATCAAGTACAACAACAACCAGGTACTGTCCTACCGCAAAATGTACCTACTGTTACTGCTGAGCAAGCTCGTGATATCGCTGCTGCAACCTCAAGAGGTTTATGGTGGTTTGTGATTGGTTCTTTGCTGGGTTTAGCCGCTTCCTTGATAGGATCTGTTGTTGGGGCTCGCAGTCCTAGAGCTAACAACTACGACCGCTAACATTAAGTAATTTGCTGAAAAACTAAATTTCATAAATTTTAAAAGCACCTTGTTTAAGGTGCTTTTTGCGATTTCAACGTTGGCGTTGATAGCGTCCAATAATTCTACTATCGTTAAAACATGACCTTCCATTGCTGTTAAAACTTGGTTTTTAGTAGCACCTGCTGGCAAGTGAGTATTGCAACTGACTACAGATAGTCCTGTTAATCCAAATATAACAATACTTTGAGTTATAAAACTCGCCTTCAATTTATAGGTAATAACATTTTTAATAACTAATTCACCATAGATAACTTCATAATTAGGACTGATTTTTAAAGTTTTCACTTAGAAAAAAACATACTTTTTTAAATTAAACTGAGTGAAAATACATACCAAATTTATATTCATTTTCTTCTATAAGCATATACTCGGAGAACCGCACCAAGTTATGCAAAAAATACTTAAATAATATGTCGGAACCCCAAGTTACAGTTGTTGTTGTACCAAGAGAGCGATTCAGTTATACGCAATTTTCATTAGAAGGTATTTATGCACATACTGATATTCCCTTTAAATTAATTTATATAGATGGCAATTCTCCCC
Source organism: Atlanticothrix silvestris CENA357 (assembly GCF_016056295.1). GTDB lineage: Bacteria > Cyanobacteriota > Cyanobacteriia > Cyanobacteriales > Nostocaceae > Atlanticothrix > Atlanticothrix silvestris. Next base: position 55,141 of record NZ_JAECZB010000004.1, on the reverse strand, counting down.
GTCCAGTTAAGCGTTACCTAGAAGCACAATCATCCGCAAAAGCTTTTCACTTAATCCGTACAGAAAACTATTTATCTCCTAATCAAGCACGTAACTTAGCATTGTCATACATTGATACTAAATACGTTGTTTTTATTGATAACGATGTCCAAGTCACACCTGGTTGGTTAAACAAGCTTGTAGAATGTGCTGATGAAACAGATGCATCGGTTGTAGGGCCACTCTACTTAGATGGAGTGTCAGAAAATCTAGAAACTCAAAATATCCACATGGCAGGTGGCTTTTGTGAATTTCAAGAGCAAGAAGGAAAACTAGATTTACGTGAGCAACGGTACTTTGCCAAGAATCAGTTACCTTCAGTAAAATCTCAACTGCTAAGAGAACCAACACAGTTGATAGAATTTCATTGTGTTTTGATACGTACTGCTATTTTTAAGCAGTTAGGTGACTTCGACGAAAAATTAATGAGTCTTGCAGAAGAAACTGATTTTTGCTTAACAGTCCGTGCAATGGGTGGGACTATTTATCTAGAGCCAGCTAGTACTGTGATTTACGTACTTCCAGTGCCCTTGGTATGGTACGACTTACCATATTTTTGGTTACGTTGGAGTGATGCTTGGAATAAAGCTTCTCTAAATTACTTTCAACAAAAATGGGGTTTAGCCGAAAATGCTAAATTTATGACTATTGGCTACAAGTGGGCAAATCGTCATAGATTAGTTCCTCTACAACAAATTCAAGATTTGCTGTTAAATATTTTACCTTGGCAATTTAACTCCCAGATTTACCTCAATTTTCGGGCTTTTGTGGAGAGTGTACTGACTCAGCTTTTTGTAAAAAATAAACACCAAAAAATCTAGAGCCTAGAATAAACTGTTTATAGATAAATAGCTATATTGTTAACTATTTTCCCCTAAAATTCTGTTGAATTAGGGGATTTCTTATCTGTTATCGCTTGATTTCATAACTAGAACAAAAGGGTACTCGTGGTGGTACACCAGAACAACATGCTGAGGCAGTACGGCAAAGCCACAAAAACAAAAACAAATAAGTTAATCGAGTCTGCGATTAATTCTATTTTTGAATATTAAACTTCAAAGCCAATCGTGAGCCCACCTAATATCTTAATCCCCTTCTTTTAACGAATATTTCTATTTTTGGAAGAGGGGTATTATTAGGTGGCGCTTTTTTATGTTGCTATTCTGGCTCAATCGATTTTAGACAAACTTTTTTCTGTCTCAATAAATAAATTTCTTTTATCCAAGCAATTCCATTTTTGTAATTCTTTGGTAGCAAGGCTTTCAGCCATTAAATAAAAATTTATGTGATATTCGCTACTTCTACTCCGATTAAGTATGTTTCTTATCTATCTGAAGACAGAAGTTATAACACTAAAGAATTTGGGAAATTAAAACTTACAAACACCTGCAATTTATAGCTTAAATCTTATAAATTTTTAATTTTTGTTTGACCAAACAAGAATAGTTTTGAAATCAAATTCGACTGAATTGAACTCATCTAAAAAAAATAGAGGAAAGATGAAAAAAACTATCCAAAAAATTAACAATCGAATTTTACAAAACATTTATCAAACCCCTTTAGTGAGCCATTTATCTAACCTTACTTATCAAGCATTAATACAAAAACATCTAGATAATTTACCTAAACTTTCAAACACTGATCTAAATTTAGTTGAGACTCTTAAAAGTGAAAAAATTGTTGTAACTTCATTAGCAGAACTCTCAATTCCCTCTACTCCACAAATGTTACAAGCAGCGTCAAGCTTGATCTCAGAAATTCCCCAAAGCATTTCTGGAAGTCAGCATGAATTCACCATTCATGCTACCCCTAAGCAAATTATGAAACATTTAGAAATTTTTTGCTGGGGACTTCAACAACGTTTACTCAATATTACTGAAAATTATCTAGGTCTGCCAGTAGCGTATCATGGCCCTTATTTTCGTAGAGATATCGCCAATGGAATTCAAAAAAAATCAAGGCTTTGGCATTTAGACAAAGAAGACCGAAAAGTACTTAAAATTATTGTTTATTTAAATGATGTGCATGATGATGGCGGCCCATTTCAATATATTCCATACTCTTTTACCTCAACAGTAGCTCGCTCTCTAAGATATAACTATGAATACATTCAAAACCAAACTATGCAGCAAGTTATATCACCCCTAACTTGGAAATCTTGTATAGGCCCTTCTGGTACAGTAATCATTGCTGACACTGCTAATATTTTCCATCGGGGAACTGTACCTATCGCTTCAGATAGATTCACAATATTCTTTGACTACAGTTGTAGATCCCCAAAGCACCCTTTTTATTACGAATCTTCCTTGACTAATGAGGATTTAGCAATTATTGCTACAAAACTTTCTGAAGATCAAAAACAGTGTGTTTTTTGGCGTTCGTCCTAGTAGTACGTTAAGTTTAGATTGATGGAGAAGCAAGTTCATAGTAATAACACTAAAAATAATCTTTTAATTCTACAATCACCATTTCAAATACGAAGCTTCAATTCCTTGTTCTCGTCTAATCTTGCTATCTTTTTCAAACCAAGCAATTACCTGCTGTGCTGTTAAATCTTCAATAGCAACATCGTGTTCTTGGGCAATATACTTTAAAAGTTTCAGTGATGAAATAGTCAATCTTGTTAAAAATTTTTCTGATGAAGATAACAAGGCAGCATCTACTTTTGCTGATTCTTCTAAGGTTAAAAATTGTGTTGAAGATTGCTGTGGTTCTACATCCATAAATTGGAACTCAACTTAATTTAAATAATTACTGATGCACATTAAATAATAACTAATTTGTAAAATTTTTTACTACTAAGTTAGTATTCATGGCCTAAACTAGATATGAAAATTAATTTATCCATGATACTTTTATTTTCGAGCTTCTACTAAATAGCCACAACGATGTTCACCGTTGATCAGCCAGTGAGTACGCTCAACTGTACAATCTGGTAAAACAGCAGCAAACATTTCTAATTCGTGACCGCAGATGCTGGGGAAAGACTCGGCAACATTAGAAATCGCGCAGTTATGTTCCATAAAGATAAATTTATTTCCTAGTAATGAGCCATTTGAGTCTACAGGGTGGTACTCTGCCATAAAGCCTTCAGTCTTTCTCAGCTCCACTAACTTGGCTACACGTTCTTGCAGAGAACCAGTGCCTAAATGTTCGCGGTATTCTTGGGCTTTACGCTCCCACTGTTTTTGTAGAATTGAACTCACTTGGTCATATCCAACTGTTTCGGCTAGGGTATCCAGCAAAGAAACAGCAAAATCACCATAGCGATCGCTTTGAAAGTCATTCGTCCGGTGCAGGCGATCGCGTCCTTGACGACTTAATTGATAAACATGCTGCGGCCGTCCCATGCCGCGAATTTCACCTTGTACGGAGTCAGCAATCTGAGTACTCTGCGGCTGTAGCGTTGACGAATACAAGACTAATTTCTGTGCCTCCAAATCTTTGAGATGACGACGAATCGCTTGGGGACTAACATCTAAAACTTCAGCTAGCTCAAAAGCCGTTGCTTGCGAGTGTTTCAGAAGGTATTCTAGGATATCTTGCTTGGTTGAGGACTGGTGGGTAGTCGCCATCTTCTCTACGAGACGTTTCGCGAACGCCCCAAAAATTTTTTAGAAAAATTGACTTTAACAACATTGTTGTTGTTAATTTAGCGTAAAATGAAGATACATTAAACAACATAGTTGTTGTTTTAGTCTTCATCCTTATTCTAACAGCCGTGTTACCACTCGGTCATCTGAATTGGGAATCGGCTAAATATAAGCCCGTCTTCCATCCTTAAGAGGCAGATTTTTCCCCTTATAGTGACTGCCGTAGAGATTCAACCGAACACGAGAGATTATTACTGATGAGTGCCACTGTCAAAACCTTAGTCAACCAACCCTACAAGTACGGCTTTATCACTGACATTGAAGCCGACACTATCCCGCGTGGACTAAACGAGGACGTTGTCCGCTTGATTTCTGCCAAGAAGAACGAGCCGCAGTTTATGCTGGACTTTCGCCTTAAAGCTTATCGTCAGTGGCAAAAAATGACGGAACCAACTTGGCCTAACGTCAAGTATCCGCCTATAAATTATCAGGATATCATCTACTATTCAGCTCCGAAAAAAAAGCCACAAAAGCTGAACAGTCTAGATGAAGTTGATCCTACCCTCTTAGAAACCTTTGAGAAGCTAGGCATTTCTCTATCTGAACAAAAGCGCCTAGCCAACGTTGCCGTTGATGCAATTTTCGATAGCGTTTCCGTCGCCACTACATTTAAGGAAAAGCTAGCCGAAGACGGCGTAATTTTCTGCTCGATTTCGGAAGCATTGCAAGAACACCCAGAACTAATCAAAAAATATTTGGGTAGCGTCGTCCCTGTAGCAGACAACTACTTTGCAGCCTTGAACGCTGCTGTATTTAGCGATGGTTCCTTCGTCTACATTCCTAAAGGCGTTAAATGCCCAATGGAACTATCTACCTACTTCCGCATCAACTCTGGTGATACAGGACAATTCGAGCGGACTTTAATTGTCGCCGAAGAAGGTAGCTATGTTTCCTATCTAGAAGGTTGTACCGCGCCGATGTACGACACCAACCAACTCCACGCTGCGGTTGTAGAACTCGTCGCCCTAGATAATGCCGAGATTAAATACTCCACCGTCCAAAACTGGTACGCCGGCGATGAAAATGGTAAAGGCGGTATTTACAACTTCGTTACCAAACGCGGTTTGTGTAAAGGTGTCAATTCCAAAATTTCCTGGACTCAAGTAGAAACTGGTTCAGCAATCACTTGGAAGTATCCCAGCTGCGTTTTGGTGGGTGATAATTCTGTAGGCGAATTCTATTCGGTAGCGCTTACAAATAATATGCAGCAAGCCGATACTGGCAGCAAAATGGTTCATATTGGCAAGAATACCCGCAGCACAATTATCTCTAAAGGAATCTCCGCAGGTAAATCTAATAATAGCTACCGGGGTTTAGTGAAAGTTAATCCTACAGCTAAAGGAGCAAGAAATTATTCTCAGTGCGACTCCATGCTAATTGGGGATAATGCCCATGCTAATACTTTCCCTTATATCCAAGTGCAGAATAATACTGCCAAAGTAGAGCATGAAGCTTCAACCTCCAAGATTGGAGAAGATCAACTATTTTACTTTGCCCAAAGAGGCATTTCAGCAGAAGATGCCATTTCAATGATGATTAGCGGCTTCTGCAAAGATGTTTTCAATCAACTCCCGATGGAATTTGCTGTAGAAGCTGATAAATTGTTGAGCCTGAAGTTAGAAGGCAGCGTTGGGTAATGGTAGTAAGTACTTTAGTACTGCGATAAAGGCGCTAAAGCGCCTACTACGAACCAAAAAAGAAGAGAGAGAACATGATTATTGAAAATAGTGAAGTTGTGCTGTCAGTTAAGAATTTGACGGCTACAGTTGATGGCACACCAATCTTAAAAGGTTTGAATCTAGAGGTTCACTCTGGTGAAATCCATGCAATTATGGGGCCGAATGGTTCTGGGAAAAGTACCTTTTCTAAGGTGCTGGCGGGACATCCAGCTTATGAAGTAACTGGTGGTGAAGTGATTTTCCAAGGGCAAAATCTGTTGGAAATGGAACCCGAAGAACGAGCAAGAAGTGGCGTATTTTTGGCGTTTCAATATCCACTAGAAATTCCGGGTGTGAGTAATTTGGATTTCTTGCGGGTAGCGTACAATTCTCGTCGCAAGGCACAGGGTTTAGAAGAAGTGGATGCCTTTGATTTTGACGATTTGATTGAGGAAAAGTTAGAAGTGGTGAAGATGAATCCCGCTTTCCTCAGTCGGAGTTTGAATGAAGGGTTTTCTGGGGGCGAGAAGAAGCGGAATGAAATTCTGCAAATGGCACTGCTAGAACCAAAATTGGCAATCTTAGATGAAACTGATTCTGGTTTAGATATCGACGCGTTGAAGATTGTAGCGAACGGGGTAAATCAGCTGGCAAATCCCCAAAATGCCACAATTATGATTACCCACTACCAGCGGTTACTTAATTACATCGTGCCAGATTACGTGCATGTAATGGCCAATGGGCAGATTCTCACCAGTGGCGGTAAAGAATTGGCACTAGAATTGGAATCTCGTGGTTATGACTGGGTACTGGAAGAAGCGGTTGAGGTGGGTGTGTAATGACAATTCAAGTATCTCCCAGTCCGATTCCTAACTCGGATGCAGTTAATTTGACATCTACTCTGTTAGATAGAGATGCTTATTTAACTCGATTGTTAGAGCAGGTAATTTTATCCCCAGCCGCAGATGGGTTACAAAAATTGCGTCAACACGCTGCTAATTGGGTACGTCATTCAACTATCCCCACTACCCGCGAGGAAGAATGGCGATTTACTGATTTGTCAGAGTTGCGAAAGCTGCAATTTCAGGTAGATAAGCAACTTAAATCGGCTGATATTTCATCGCTGATTTTACCAGAAGCGGCTAATAGTCGTTTGGTATTTGTAAATGGCGTTTATGCGCCAGAGTTATCGGCAGTTGCTGATTTGCCTTCTGGGGTGGTAGTAAGTAATTGGGCTGGGTTGTCTGAATCTGAGCAGCAGCGTGTCAGTCAGTATTTAGCTCAAGCTGAGGGAACGCAGGAAGTTTTTACTGCTCTTAATACTGCTGGGATATCTGATGTGGCTGTGGTGTTGGTGGCGAAGAATGTAATGGTGGAGACACCAATTCATTTGCTGTTTGTTTCGGTGGTGGGTGAGTCAGCGATGATTTTCCAGCCGCGTTGTTTGGTGGTGGCGGAAAGTGGTTCGCAGGTGAGTTTGATTGAGGAGTATACGAACCGCCGAGACGCAGAGTGCGCAGAGGAAGAGGGATTATATTTCACCAATGCGGTTATGGAAGTTTGGATTGCTGATAATGCTGAGGTGAATCATACTAGGGTTGAGCGCGAAAGTGGAGAGGCTTTTCATATTGGGAAAACTGCGATCGCTCAATCTCGTGATAGTCGATATACTTGTCATGCCATAACTTTGGGTGCAAAGTTGTCGCGGCACAATTTAGAAATTTTGCAAACTGGTGAGCAAACCCAAACTAATCTCAATGGGTTAACGATGATTTCGGGGAATCAATTGGCGGATACTCACAGTGCGATCGCGCTTAATTATCCTCACAGTACAAGTAGACAATTGCATAAGTGTATTGTAGGCGATCGCGCTCATGCGGTATTCAACGGCAAAGTTTTTGTGCCTAAACCAGCACAGTTGACAGATGCAGCCCAGTTAAATCGAAATTTGCTGCTATCACCTAAAGCCAGAGTTGATACCAAACCCCAGTTGGAAATTACTGCTGATAACGTGAAATGCGCTCATGGTGCTACAGTTAGCCAATTGGAAGATGATGAAATCTTCTATCTACAAAGCCGAGGCATTAATGAAAACGATGCTCGTAATTTGTTAATTAACGCCTTTGCTGCCGAAATTCTCAGCCAAATCCCTATTCCCTCCCTGCAAAAAATCCTATTAAATACAGTCACTAATCTAAAGTCTTTCACAACTGACAACTGACCACTGACAACTGACAACTGACTAACCAAAAATGACCTTCACCTCTACCAAAACCTTAGCCGATGAAGTTCGCGCTGATTTCCCGATATTGCGTCAGGAAGTCAACGAAAAACCATTGGTTTATCTGGATAATGCAGCTACCTCGCAAAAACCTTTGCTAGTGTTAAATGCTTTGCGCGATTACTACGAGCAATATAATGCCAATGTGCATCGGGGTGCCCATACACTGAGTGCTAAAGCTACTGATGCTTATGAAGCAGCGCGAGATAAAGTTGCTAAATTTATCAATGCTGGATCACGTCAGGAAATTGTCTATACCCGCAACGCTAGTGAAGCTATTAATTTAGTAGCTTACAGTTGGGGAATGAATAATTTACAGCCGGGAGATGAGATTATTCTGTCGGTTATGGAACACCACAGTAATATTGTTCCCTGGCAATTTGTAGCTCAAAAAACGGGTGCAGTCTTAAAGTTTGTGGGACTCACGCCAGCAGAAACTTTTGATTTGGAACAGTTTAAACAACTGATTTCTGAGAAGACAAAACTGGTGGCAATATCCCATGTTTCTAATACTTTGGGTTGTATTAACCCAGTAGCAGAAATTGCGGTGATCGCTCACAGATACGATGCGAAATTCTTAGTTGATGCTTGTCAAAGTGTGCCACACATGCCTGTCGATGTGCAACAGATAAATTGTGATTGGTTGGTTGCATCCGGTCACAAAATGTGCGCTCCAACTGGCATTGGGTTTTTGTATGGTAAGCTGGAACTTTTGGAATCAATGCCACCCTTTTTTGGTGGTGGTGAAATGATTGCAGAAGTTTATTTAGACCATTCCACTTATGCGGAATTGCCCCATAAATTTGAAGCCGGTACACCTGCAATTGCCGAGGCGATCGCTCTTGGTGCAGCAGTAGATTATCTTAGCAGTATTGGTATGGATAGAATCCACGCCTACGAAGCCGAATTAACAGCTTACTTGTTCCAACAATTGAAGCAAATTCCTCAAATTCGGATTTACGGGCCTAAACCAAATGCTCAAGGAGAAGGAAGAGCCGCGCTAGCGTCATTTACAGCTGGGGAAGTTCACGCTAACGACTTATCTACATTATTAGATCAAGAAGGCGTGGCCATTCGTTCAGGACACCATTGTACTCAGCCATTACACCGTTATTTAGATCTGCCGGCAACTGCACGGGCAAGTTTATCCTTTTATAACACCCGTGAAGAAATTGATATTTTCATCAAGGCGTTGAAGGAAACCTTAGACTTTTTTGCAGAGTTTTCAAGTTAAATCATTCACAAGCAGTAGGGGCATACATCTGTACGTCCCTCGATAGACATTTACCCAAAAGATTTGTCTACACTACCTCCTGCTATTTTTTAGTTTCGTCGAACTCACGTTCCAATACGTATGAATCGATAACCTATATCAATTTCTGTCAAATTTTGAATATCACCATATTTTTGTGTCCATTCACCACTCCTTAAATCTGCTGTGAGTAACTGTATTCCTTGTTCAATTAAATTTTGATTTGCTAAAGCAAAAGATGATATACCTGCACGTACTTCTGGTTGAAGATATAATTCTGGTCGCCTCCAAGCTGCTGCTGCAAACAAATCAGACAAATCATGGGGTAGTAAAAGTGGTATGGCTTCAACCCGCCTTTTAGTATTAATCTCAATCAAATTAATTTGTTCATTAAGAGGTAAAAATCGCAAAGCATCTTCCCAGAGAAACGGAAAATAATCATAAAGCCATATTTTTTGAGCGAGTCTAATATCAAAAGTTAGCAAAACTATTGTCCCATTCCTAATAATTCTTTGCATCTCCTGAAACGCTTTTTTGAGATTATAATAGTGATGTATTGCTAAAATACTGACAACACCATCAACAGATTTATCTACCAAAGGTAAGTTTTCTGCATAGCCAGTAAACCACTTAACTTGTGGGTGTTTGACTACTTGTTTTTGCATCACTACAGATGGTTCAACAGCATTAACAATAAATCCTTGGTTAGCTAAGGCAAAACTGTAACCACCAGTACCAGCCCCAATATCGGCGATGGTACTACCCGTAGGTAAATTGAGTAAATTAATTAATTTAGTAACAATGCGAATATCGGGAATGCGAGTTTTTGAATATTGTTGACCAATTGAATTATATATAGACATTTTGCTCGATTGTAGGTAGATAAAAAATTAATAAAAAGTTGTGTGGTAAATGTCCCAAATATAACACAAGCTTATTTCTTAACTGAAAACTTCAAAAATGTATCGAATTTTAATATTTGGTAATTCCGGTTCTGGAAAAAGCACTCTTGCTAATAAACTTGGTAAAGACTTGGTGATTCCAATTCTTGATCTCGATACTATCGTTTGGGAACCCAACCAAATTGCCATAAGACGTTCTCACGCAGATGCAGTAAAAGATCTACAAAACTTCATCGAAAATAATATTTATTGGATAATTGAAGGCTGTTACAGTACTTTAATTGAAATTGCGATCGCATTCTCAACCGAAATCTATTTTCTCAATCCCGGCATTAATAAGTGTCTTGAAAATAACCGTAATCGTCCTTGGGAGCCACATAAATTTAAATCAGCTGAGGAACAGGCGCAAACATTCGAGTTTCTACAGAAGTGGATTCAACAATATGAAGAACGCGATGATGAATTCGGTTATTCATCCCATCGCTTAATATTTAATCAATATACTGGTAAGAAGCATGAAATTGTTGTATAACACAGTCATCTCAAATCAAATATGATGATTAAAAATGAGAGATGCTTTTAGCAGACTTGCACCCTTCATTCAAGAATATATATATCATCATAACTGGACTGAATTGCGACCAGTTCAACTTGCCGCTTGCCAAGTTATATTTGATACAAATGCTCATTTATTAATTGCTGCTGCTACCGCTGCTGGGAAAACAGAAGCAGCTTTTTTACCAGTCATAACTCAATTATATGAAAAACCTGCCCAGACTATAGGTGTACTATATATTGGCCCCATTAAAGCTTTAATTAACGACCAATTTGAGCGTCTCAACGACTTACTAAAATCAGCAGATATTCCTGTTTATCATTGGCATGGTGATGTTGCTCAAAGCCGCAAAAACAAGCTTTTAAAAAATCCTCAAGGTATTCTCCAAATCACACCAGAATCATTAGAAAGCTTGTTAATTAACAAACATAGTGAATTAATACGCTTATTTGGTGATTTGCGCTTTGTGATCATCGATGAAATTCACGCGTTTATGGGTTCTGAACGCGGTTGTCAAATTATCTGTCAATTACAGCGTTTAGCAAAATTGACATCTACACAACCTCGTCGTGTTGGTTTGTCAGCGACTCTCGGTGACTATGCAATGGCTGAAGCATGGTTGCGTTCTGGAACTGAAAACCCAGTCATTACTCCCAAAATTGCAGCAGTCAAACGTCAAATTAAGTTGGCTGTAGAACACTTTTATCTTAAAGATGAAGTCGATGATTCTGAGACAACAGCATACGAACAATATGTTTTCAACCTGAGTAAAAATCGCAAATGCCTGATATTTGCTAACAACCGCACCCAAACCGAATCCATCATTGCATCTTTGCGACAAATAGCTACAGAACAAGCACTACCAGATATATATCACGTCCATCATGGCAGTATATCGGCTAGCCTACGACAAGCTGCTGAAAATGCTATGCGCGAACCCAATAATCCAGCTGTCACTGCCGCTACTTTAACCTTAGAGTTAGGCATAGATATTGGTCATTTAGAGCGAGTCATTCAGTTAGAATCTCCGCTGTCTGTAGCTAGTTTTTTACAAAGATTAGGCCGCAGTGGCAGAAGAGGCGAATCTGCTGATATGCGCTTTATATGCGCTGAAAATCAACCATTAGCCGAAGCACCTTTTCCAGAACAAATTCCCTGGCAACTTTTGCAATGTATCGCCATTATCCAACTTTATTTAGAAGAACGTTGGATTGAACCGATAAACCCGATTAAATACCCTTTAAGTTTACTATATCATCAGACAATGAGTATTATCGCAGCAACAGGAGAACTTTTACCTGCGGCTCTAGCTAAACAAGTTTTAAACTTACCACCATTTTCAGCTATTTCCCCAGAAGATTTTAAACTATTATTACGCTATCTAATTGACATTGACCATCTTCATCGAACTGAACAAGGTAAATTAATCATTGGTTTAGCTGGGGAAAAAGTGGCAGGAAAATTTCAATTTTATGCTGTTTTTCCAGATAGCCAAGAATATGTAGTGAAGCAAGCAACAACAGCAATTGGTAGTATTGCCATGCCGCCTCCTGTTGGTAATCAGTTTGCCTTAGCAGGAATAACTTGGGAAGTCTTAGAAGTTGATTTCAGAAAGAAAGTAGTTTCTGTAAAACAGGTGGAAGGTAAATCTACTATTTATTGGCGTGGCAGTAGTGGTACTATCCATACAAAAATTTTGCAAAAAATGCGGCAAGTTTTATTAGATAATGTAGAGTATAGCTACTTGCAAAATAATGCGAAGCAACGTTTGCAAGCAGTTCGTAAATTAGCGCAATCTGCTGGATTAGATAAACAAAATATATTGCAATTAGAAAAAGGTAAATGCTGCATTTTTCCTTGGATGGGTACGGTTGCTTACCGTACATTAGAAAGATTGCTCAATTCTTTTTGTCGGGAATCTTTGGAAATTAGTAGCATTGGTGGGGTAAATCCTTATTATTTAATCATTAAATTAGGCAAAGATAAATTCCCGTATCTTTACCAAGAAATTGTTTCATTATGTGAACAAAGAATTGCACCTGAAGATTTGGTGAGTTCTTCAGAAGCACCAGAAATTCAAAAGTATGATGAATTCATTCCTTATCCACTTTTACGAAAAGCTTTTGCCAGAGACTATTTAGATATCTTAGAAGTTAAGCAGCAAGTAACATTATGGTAGCTGCTGTTGCCATTTCAAAGCTAAGTATTTCTGTAAAGCTAATTTATACTTTAACAATCAACTAAATATCATTACTAATGAATTGCAGGTATCTTTAAATAAATAAAACTTTAGCTAATTTTTGTTAAATATCCGTAGCGGATCTCCCAACCATGACAAGACAGTACACAAATCTGGTAAAAATGCACGCTCTATTTCCACATCTGACATAATTTGCTCAAGTTCTATATCAGTCAGTGGTTCATCCCATAGTCCGTGTTCAAAAAGGCTATTGGCATGAAAAATAATGCGATCGCGCAAAAAAATCAACTGCTCATCTCGTGGAACAGCAGGTACACGAATGCTTAGGGGAAAATTCCCGAATAATACCACTACTTTACCAGGTTTGTAATCAGGCATATTTTTGGTGATTCTTCAGCAAATTTAAATTTTGTAGCTGCTAACTACCTTTTTGCCTGCGCTATTTTCATTTTCAAGCCAACCGAAGACTTGGTTGGCAATAAGCATGACAAATCTTATCCGATCTAGCAAATTTTATGCCTGATTTGTTAATAACAACTTAATTAAGCTTTCTCAGCTTGTTGTTTAAGTTTTCTATTTTCTTTTATAATTACCACTAGTTGAAGGCTCAAAGAGTATTCAATGCTACGGAAAACAACAGTATAGATGTCTTTCAACGCTCTTTGTCTTGAAAAATTTGTTACGGCAGAAAACCAACCCTACTTGCTACCCTGCGGGTTCTCCGTAAAGCCTGCGGCATAGCTACGCTTAGCGCGAAGCGTCCCGTAGGGAAGAAGTACCATTCAGCAATGGCTCAACTGCGGACTAGGGACAAAATAAAGTATCACGCGTATCCCTTCCTGTAGTTGGATTAGTACCCTCAGCAACTTTGCACAATTTTTTTTGTTCATCCTGACGCAGCAGTACATCAGTAAAATCTGCACCATCCACGATCGCACCATCAAATTTAGCATTAGCTGCAAATGCACCTTCTAACACTGCATTTGTCAAATTCGTTTTGATCAGCCGGGCTGAGTCTAAAGTAGCATTCGTGAGGTCTACTCCTTCTAAATTTGCCGACTCTAAGTTTGCTGCAAAAAAGCTAACACCACTCAAGTTGGCATGACTGAAGTCACTCTGACGGAGATTAGCTTTGGTAAAACTAGAATCTCTTAAATCACGTCCTGAAAAATCAGCCCCAACCAAAATTTCTTTATTGTATTCCAGGGCTAAAGCTATGGGAACACAACCGAAAATTGTTGTGATGCCAAATACTCCCCAAAGCAATAAACTGAGTAAGCTTGCCCATATCCGATTGCTTAATCTAAAATTCATGCTATTTTTAGCCAATGGCGAATCTTCCTCCATCTCATTATCCCGATATTGGTCAAATAGGAGAAGACCTAGTTGCACAATGGTTGGAATCTACAGATTGGGTGATTCTACACCGTCGTTTTAGTTGCCGATGGGGAGAAATCGATATTATTGCTCAACATCATGACTGCAACTCTGGGAAAAATGCAATTAGTCCTAACTTTACACAGTATCCTACTTTAGCGTTTGTGGAAGTTAAAACTCGCAGTTTTGGTAATTGGGATGCAGGGGGTAGAAGTGCAATTACCCTGCAAAAACAAACCAAACTTTCGCGCACGGCTGGAATATTTTTAGCTGAGTTCCCCCAGATGGCAGATTGCGCCTGTCGCTTTGATGTTGCTATTGTCTACTGTCAGCCAATATCAAAACAGCCTCGGCAGCTTACAACTGCTCACCAAGCCCTTATTAGCGCATCAGTTGCAGGATACCAATTTTATCTACAAGAATATATTCCAGCAGCTTTCGACTCTGCGATGGATAGCTGATGGTGATTAGTGGTAATTGATAATAGAGCCAATATTCCCATTATCAATTACCAATTTTGAGCTAGCAGTTTTCAAATCAAAAGTGATCACGCCAGTGTTTCTGGACAATAACCCAGTCCTCTGACAAACTGTTGCCGGAAAGCTTCAATTTCTTCTCTTTCTGGGCTACCGTGGGAAACGATCGCTACTTGGTAACGACGCATCACGTCTACAGGGCACTGTCCCGCTTCTAAACTCCAAAGTGCCATTTGCACACGCATTGGCGGTTCATAGCTAATTCCTAATTCATTGAGAAATGCCCTAAAATCGCCGTCTTCTTGGAGTGAGACTTGACTTTTAAGTTTGATCCTAACCACCCAGCCATCAATCTGATGAATCACGGTGACGAACGAAACAGGCATTTGGGGTCTGCCGTGTAAATGTTGAACGACTCTCAGAGTTAGACTGGCATTTGCCAGATAATACAAATATTCCATGTTTGTGTTTGGGATCAAAGCCAATCCTACATATCTATATTCGTCAATAGATCGCTGTTCCCGGTAGGGTAAAAGCCCCCGTTTTTGTATGGGGAGGTTTACCCAATTTTTATCTTGATATTTCAGTATTACCAAGAGGGGGAAGAGGTAAAGGGTAAGGGGTAAGGGGTAAAGGGTAAAGGGGAAGGGGTAAAGGAATTAAAGTAAAACTTTTCCCCAGATGGTATAAAGCCCCTATTTTTAAATATGGAGAATATTAAAAGAAGATTTAGGAGTAAACGTAGTGCGACTCTAAATCAGCAAGAGGGAGTAAAGGTTAAGGGGTAAGGGGTAAAGGAATTAAATTTAAAACTTTTCCCCAGATGGTATAAAGCCCGCGAAATCTGCCACATGGAAGATTCCACGTGGCGAGCTTCGCGCGAAACTATTTGGGCAGAATCCTCTGTCCGGAAGACTTCGCCTATTTTTAAACATGGGGTTCCCTTTCCCCTTTTCCCTTCTTCATCTAATAGTATCAATCTTATAGTCTCAAGATGAAATTAAATTTAGTTGTTGAAGTCAGTACGAATTTTAATGGAGAAACAAATAGCACACGTTAATTTGCATCAGTCTTCTATCCCAGAAGCAAAAGATATGAACTTAGATAGTTCATTAGCTGGGTATGACTATGAACTACCAACCGAACTCATTGCCCAAAATCCCGCATTTCCTAGAGATAGTTCGCGGTTATTAGTGGTAAATTCTCCCACTACGGGTAATGAGACAGCACCTCTACACCATATTTTTCGTGATTTGCCAGCACTACTGCATCCTGGTGATTTGTTAATCATGAATAATACAAAAGTGATTCCAGCTCGACTGTATGGTCATAAATCAACTGGTGCAGAAATAGAAGTATTGCTATTGGAAGAACGGGGGTATAACTGCTGGTTGGCCTTAGTCAAGCCAGGAAAACGTTTTAAACAAGGAGCAAAAATAATTTTTGAACCACGAGGATTAGGAAAGGAAAATATTCTTACCCAGTCCCCACCCCCTCAGCTAACGGCTACAGTTTTAGAAACAGATACGGCGACTAGTGGACGTTTGTTGCAATTTGATGTGCCTGAGGGAAAGTCTTTGGTACAGCTTTTAGATGTATTTGGCGAGATACCCTTACCACCTTATATCACTGCATCGGTAGCCGCTGATGAGCAGTATCAAACAGTTTACGCCCAACAACCAGGAGCGATCGCAGCGCCTACGGCTGGGTTACATTTTACACCAGAATTATTGGAGAAATTGCGCGATCGCAATATTAATCAAGCTTATATTACGCTACATGTTGGTGTAGGAACATTTCGCCCTGTGGAAGTCGAAGATGTGACTAGCCATCAGATGCATGAAGAATGGATTGAAGTCCCCGCCACAACAGTAGAACAAATCCGCGCCACAAAATCAGCTGGTGGTCGAATTATCGCTGTAGGTACAACAGCAGTACGCGCTTTAGAAGGGGCGGCTGAATCTGGAGATTTACAAGCATTTTGTGGGAAGACAGACTTGTTTATCTATCCTGGCTACCAATGGCGGGTAGTAGATGGTTTAATTACTAATTTTCACCTGCCACGTTCTAGTTTACTGATGCTGGTGAGCGCCTTAATTGGCAGACAACGCTTGTTAAATATATACCAAGAAGCGATCGCTTCAGGGTATCGCTTTTATTCTTTTGGTGATGCCATGCTCATTTTACCGTCAGCGGTAAAAGTTGAGAGTAGATAGACCATTGTAGAGACGCTATGGCGCGTCTCTCTAACAAAGTATTTGTTATAAAGTCTTTGGCATAGCTTCGCTTAACGCGCAGCACAACGATTTTGTGTAATTGATTATGTTTACCTATTTATTAGAAATTTTTAATTTTTAATTTTTAATTTTTAATTTTGTTGTGGGTACTCTGACTTATAAGGATCTAACTACAAGTACAGAGTTGCCATTTATGTATAAACAGCATCAACTTCGCCAGTGGTTTCGCTGCTTTCCCACAGTGGCATTCCCACAAGTATTCAATGGGCAGAAGCCACATCTGGGAATTCTCTGTGCAGCTTCTGCATTTTTAGTGTTGGCTGCACCAACAATTACAAATTTCCCAGGAAGCAAGCTACTGGCACAAACTCCTATCTCTCAGGATTTGGAAACTGCTAGCCTTTATCAACAAGGAGTTACCCGTTATAACCGCGACGATTTACAGGGTGCAGAATATGCTTTTCGTCAAGCGTTACAGCGAGATTCTACCTTAGCAATGGCACGGAACTACTTGGGCAATATTATGCTGATGCAAAATCGCCTGGATGTAGCCGTGCAGGAATATGGAGAGGCAATTAGAATTAATCCTAATCTCGGTGAAGCTTATTACAATTTGGGTTTAGCATTGCACCGACAAGGACAAAAAGAAGCTGCAATTACTGCTTATCGCCAAGCTTTAGTGATAGATCCTACAAGAGTCGCAGCACAGTATAATTTGGGTTTAGCGCTTTATGAACTGGCACAGCCTCAAGAAGCGATCGCCGCATACCAGCAAGCAATTAATTTAGATAGCAGCAATAGCAATGCTTATTTTAACTTAGCGATCGCCCTACAAGAACAAGGTCAACTAGAATCTGCGATCGCTGCTTATCGGCAAACTTTACAGCTAGATCCTAAAAATGCCATAGCCTATAACAATCTGGGAAGTTTACTAGTAATTCAAGGTCAAACGACTGGGGCTATTTCCGTTTATCAGCAAGCTATTCGGCAAAACCCTAAGAACGCCTCAGCTTATTACAACTTGGCAGTAACTTTATACAATCAAGGCGATTTCAAGAAAGCCAACGGCGTGTTGAAACGTGCCCGCAACGAGTACCGTGAGCAAGGTAACACCGAGCAAACTGAGAAAATTGAACAACTAATGCAGCAAATTGCCCAAAAAACACAACAGCAGCAACCCCAAGCTCAAACTGCAAATCAACCAGAAATACCTGTTAAGCCTGCCAATGTACCAGTTTCTAGTGATTCTCAGCCCACTTCAATGAATACAGGGAATAGAGAATAGGGAAATATCCATAAACAAATTTAGTCTTTTGGCAGAAGTAGGAATTATTCTTAAACCTCCTGCTTCCTACCTTCTGCCTTCTGCCATAACTCCTAACTATTTTAAATTGGCAACCGATTAATATCTCTATTGCAGCCAATAACTACCATTGCAGAACCACGTTCTAACCGCTTAGTTGGTTCAGGATTAATTTTAAATTTGCCATCCTGACTCACCGCTAGCAAATTCAAACCATAGCGGCTACGAATTTGAAGTTCGGCAACAGTTTTACCATGAAATTCATCGGGTACAATTAACTCTACAATACTGTGATCTGGGTCGAGGTCAAATCTGTCTAAGATGGATGGTTTGGTGAGTGTTCGGGCTAAAGCACAACCTGCTTCGTATTCAGGAAAAACCACATGGTCTGCTCCCACTCGTTTTAATAACTTTCGGTGAACTTCACTAGAAGCTTTAGCTACTACATGGGGTACACCACCTTCTTTAACATTCAAAGTAGTGATGATACTCTCCTGAATATAGTTACCAATCGCTATAATTACCGTATCAAATTCAAAAACTCCAGCTTCTTTGAGCGCACCTGGTTCAGTGGAGTCTAGTTGTAAAGCATGACCAACTATCTCATCATTCAAAGCTTCAGATACGCGCTTTTCTTCAATATCTGTTGCTAGCACTTGATAACCCAATTGGTGCAGTGTTGAACAGACGGATCTTCCAAAACGACCTAATCCAATTACAGCAAATTGGTGGTTATCTTTACGCAAACTGCGAAAAAAACCTAACGATGACAGGTTCACAGTTATTATCCTTATTATTACTCCCTGTATTTAGGGCAAAAAACAATTAGACCGGATTATTAAAAATTTTATTTTTTGCCTACTCATTTATATTTTATCAGTTTAGGTAATAATCATTAATAATTGGTTATTGAGTATTGCTCATTGTCATTAATCATTATTTATTATCTTTGTTATTTTATTGCCTATTACCTAATGACTATCCTACAAGTAAATTTTCTTCAGGGTAGTGAATCCTCGTGGGGCGTGGATCTCCTAGTACAGCTGCCATCAGTAGTAAAACACCTACTCGTCCTACATACATTGTGACAATTAAAATCAGTTTTGCTGCTATGGAGACACTTCCTGTTATGCCTGTAGAAAGACCTACCGTGGCAAAGGCTGAGACCACTTCAAACAAAATTTGAATAAAATCTAATTTTGGATCTGTGAGAGCAATTAAAATTGTAGAAAAAATTACCATACCTACGGAACCTACAACAACACCAACAGCTTTCAAAATTAGAGATACTGCTATTTTTCGTTCATATAATAAAACTTCTTCTTTGCCTTGGAGAATTGTTTTAGTGCAACTAGTAAGAACTCTCAGTGTTGTAGTTTTCATGCCGCCTCCAGTACCACCTGGACTTGCACCAATAAACATCATGGCAATTGTGATAAATAGACCAGCAGTAGTCATTTTGCCAATATCAATAGTGTTAAATCCAGCAGTTCTAGGAGTTACTGATTGAAACCACGCTAATAATAACTGTCCCCGAAGATTAAGTGAACCAAACGTTTCAGGATTTCTTGTTTCTATCGCAAAAAAGGCAATTACTCCTATAAATAAAAGTATTAAAGTTGTGCTAGTAGCGACTTTAAAATCTAGAGAAAAGACTAAATTTGTGGTTCTCTTGAGCAAGCGATCGCGCAACCAAAGATATGCTTCTAAAATTACTTGATAACCAATTCCCCCCAAAATAATTAATCCAGTAATAGTGAACACTACTAAATAAGAGGACTGATAACCAATTAAGTTATCTTTAAATAAACTAAAACCTGCATTATTCCAAGCATTAATACTATGAAAAATCGCTAACCAAAGTCCTTGATCCCATCCATACTCAGGAACAAATGCGGGCAGAAGTAAAAATGTACCTGTGATTTCAAAAATAAGAGTTGTGGCAATAATTGAACGAAGAACTTGGGTGCTGTCACTCATTCCGGGTCGGTCTAAGGCTTGTTGAATCGCTATTTTTTGTCGCAGGTTAAACTTACGTCCGATGAGGGTAATTAGAAAGGTAGTGGTTGTCATGTAGCCCAATCCGCCAATTTGAGCCAACAGCAAAATAAATAACTGACCCCAAAAAGAAAAATAAGTACCAGGATCAACCACAGATAAACCCGTAACACAAACTGCGGAAGTTGAGGTGAACAGCGCCACAATTGGGTCGTTCCAACTACCATCACTAGTTGAGAAAGGCATCATTAGGAGGATAGTTCCTACCGCGATTACAGTTAGAAATCCTAGACAAATTGTGCGAGAAACAGTCATATCAAAGTAAAACTTATAAATCTTTCCAGGCAGTAGCAATGGGGCTGCTCCTCCCTGGAAATAAAAACATCCTTATTTAATTAAAAACACACATGGTAGCCTACGAGTATGTTTATTTAAATTCTGCTTTGTCTTAAACACTGCTTTTTTCATGAGTGCAACACTTTACCAGCAAATACAGCAATTTTACGATGCTTCCTCTGGGCTATGGGAGGAGGTTTGGGGCGAACACATGCATCACGGCTACTACGGGACAGATGGTAGCCAAAAAAAAGACCGCCGTCAGGCTCAAATTGATTTAATTGAAGAATTGCTCAATTGGGCAGGGGTACAAACAGCAGAGAATATTTTAGATGTAGGTTGTGGCATTGGAGGCAGTTCTCTTTACCTAGCAAACAAATTTAATGCTAGGGCTACGGGGATTACTTTGAGTCCAGTACAAGCTGCTAGAGCCACAGAACGTGCCCAAGAGTTTGGTTTGAGTGCCAGAACTCAGTTTCAGGTAGCAGACGCTCAATCAATGCCCTTTGCGGATAATTCTTTTGACTTGGTTTGGTCTTTAGAAAGTGGTGAACACATGCCAGATAAGACCAAATTTTTGCAAGAATGCTATCGGGTGTTAAAACCTGGTGGAACTTTGATTATGGTGACATGGTGTCATCGACCCACTGGTAATTCACCATTAACGGCAGATGAACAAAAACACTTAGAAGATATTTATCGGGTGTATTGTTTGCCTTATGTGATTTCGTTACCAGAGTATGAAGCGATCGCTCGTCAATTACCATTAAATAATCTCCACACAGCAGATTGGTCAACCGCTGTCGCCCCCTTTTGGAATGTGGTCATTGATTCGGCGTTTACTCCCCAAGCGCTTTGGGGCTTACTAAATGCGGGTTGGGCTACCATTCAAGGGGCATTATCACTGGGATTGATGCGCCGGGGTTATGAGCGCGGATTAGTTAGGTTTGGGTTGTTATGTGGCAATAAGTCAACTTAATGCGAAATAGACGGTTATAAACCCTGAACACTGATTAATGCTTTGTTCTAGAGGGTTAAGACTCCTCATTTTTTCATGAACAGTCTCACTTAATTTGCCCAACTTTTTTTAAACATCTTTTAAGGTTAGACTTTACATAAGTATAGGAAAAAATTTCATTTTTCCTTAATTATTGTAAAATTCAGTTAATAAACCAGAGGTGTTTTATTATGAGCATTAGCAGCACTGGCCAAGCAATTAGTCCTCGCCAAAGACGTGCCAAGCTCAAAGGAGAAACAGCAGTGGAAGTTGAAAAGAACCAGGGTAATAGCTTGAATCAAGATCAAAAAGAGCCAGGTACTGAAGAAAATAGTGGGACGCTAGCCATTGCTGGAGTACGTCCAATTGCTAGCAGTGATTTAGAAGTTGCTGAAACAGTCTCAATTGCTGGATTACGTCCTATTAGCACCAGTACTCTAGAAGTAGTGGAAACTTTTAATGCTATGGGAATTCGTCCAATCGGTGCTAACGCGATTCAAGTCGTTGAAGAAATGAATATTTCTGGGATTCGTCCTATTGGCTCAAGTTCACTAGTAATTTCTGAAAGCTATTCAGTATTCGGGAACCGCCCAATGGCATCAAATATTATTGACGATTCTGAAAGTTTAATGGGTTTTCTAGATTAGAACACAAATTAATTACCATAAATATATCAACCCAGTTTTTTGAAAAAACTGGGTTTTTTAGTTTAATAGTCAATACATTTTTACTTCTAGCAAAGAGGATATAGCTTAGGAGATTTTGAGAGCGTGAATTTTAGGATGAGTAATGTTTTTACTTTCTACATATCTACCTTCTGCTATAAAATACTTTGTCTTACCAAATAACTAAGTGGTCAAGTAACAGAGTACAAGGAACAATATACAGAATGTGTTGAGGTAGTCATATTGCTTGCTGATATTCTCTCTCCTTTTATATAGACCATTAATATATCCTGTGACGGAAGACTTGAAGAAAAACTTTAAGCTATCTTGTAAAAGTGATAACACAGGATTTCAAAGTTAAATTATAGCTTTGGAACTCAGTTCTAAATAAAATTTAGGAGCTTAATATGAGTATAGAAGATAGAGCAAAAGCTACCGCTAAAAATGTTGAAGGTAAAGCTCAAGAAGCATTAGGAAATGTAACTGGAGATCCAGAAGATAAAGCTGAAGGTAAAGCAAAACAAGCTGAAAGTGAAGTACGTCACGGAATTGAAGACGTAAAAGATAACGTCAAGAAAAAGCTTGACTAGAATTGCTATTTGCTAAAGGCAGATGGATAAAAGTGAGTGATATCCATTTTGCAAAATACTAGGTAATTCGGAATTGAGGTTAGACTCATTTCATAGTTTTCTTAGCAAGTAGGCAAAGATAGAGGAATGAGGGCTTGATTGCTAGGGTTAATATAGAGGCATGAGGAATCATGTCTCTATCTCTCTAAACAACATTTTTGTAGAGATAATTACCTTAGTAAAATATAAACATAAATCCAATTAATTAGACGAGACAAATTAACTTGTCTAGTTTTAATAATTTCTAAAATAGGAGGTAAGAAAATGATTCTGCTTCAGCAGAGTCGCAAAATCTTGGCGACTTTCGTCTTGATTTTAGTGCTAATGATCACTACTGCTTGCGGCGGCAATACCCTAACGCAAGCTGACCGTACAACTACCCCACCTGTAATTGGCCGAGATGTAACTTATTCGGAATTAGAGCGAGGTAATACCCTCACAGGCCAAAGTTTTGGCAACTGGGTTGTACAAACATCTAAGGGATTAGTTCAGGATGCTTATGTACGGGATAACAACAAGCTAGGCGTTGTTATTTCACCCCAAGTTCGCCCTAATGAGGTGCGGCCTTTAGCAAAATCTTTAGTACAGGGTTTTAAGAAAAACTTTCCTAATCAAAATTTAACTGTTTTGATTTATGGCCCCGATAAAAAATTGATTCTGACTACTAAGTATGACGTTCAGACTAATCAAGTTCAGTACACTTAGTTCCTGAACTTGGAGCAAGTCTGATGATAGTCAGCCCGGAGTTAGAGCATAGTAACGACTGTCAGGTTATTGAAAATCTGACGTGAGTAAGGAGATAAGTAAAGTGACAAGCAGCGAAGAGTACAAACGTCAAATCATGAAAGATTTGGCTGGAGGAAATGTCGAATCCCTAGATGATGGAACGACAGATTCAACTACTGAATATGAGAACTTCGACGATTTTGCTCAGCGGACAACGACTGATCAGCGTCGTCAGTTATTTGGTCGATCTATACATCCCGACCGAATTCCTAGCAGCCAAATGGAGCCGGAATTACAGAAAGCGATCGCTCAAATTAAACCCAATGAACGGGATGATGTAGCACGTGCCTTTTTCAAGCACTTCAAATCTAGGGGTTTGGATGACCGCCATTTAGAGCAACAGTTGGGTCTTTCTACCCACCATGCTAGCCGTATGAATGCTGACGATGTCAGCAAACTTGCATCCTTTGCCTACCATAACCATCCCGATATTTTCCGCGAAGTGCTAGCGGAGCAACCAGGAATTATTAAATTCCTTAGTAATCCCGTTGTAGCGGGCATTCTCGGAATTGCCGCAGCTAAATGGCTGGGTAGTCGCAAGTAAGTTTTGAGTCCTGAGTATTAATCAATGTAAAGGAGGTGGGTAATGCCCACCTCCTTTATTTATGGTAGTACGCCTATAGAGATACGAAAATATTTAGCACCTGCGCCATTAGCTAGATGGAAGAGGCCTGTTAGGTTTTTAAGCTGAGTTTAGTAAGTAACAAATTTATTGGACAGGTGCAAAACCCTATTAACCTTGTTTGGCTTACAGGCTAACAAAGTTTTCCGTCCTAGGCGATTGGCTAATCTTTTGTGCGAAATTGTACGGCAATAAACGTCAACCCCTTCTCCTGCAAAGACGCTACCCGTAGCTTGCTTCCCCGGAGGGGTACGGAAAATTAAGAATTAAGAATTAAAAATTGCAATATCCAAAATTAATTAAAAACTATTATTCTTTTTAATTTTTCATTCAAAAAAGGTCACGCACTCACAATATGAGACAAAACTTTGACCCCATTAGAATGGGAACTCGCTTAGCTCGAAATTGGTGGACAGTGACATTGCGGGGAGTGTTGGCCATTATCTTTGGTTTAGTTACCTTATTGTGGCCAAAGATTACTCTGACAGCATTGGTATTTATCTTTGCTGCCTTTGTATTGGTCAGTGGTATCTTATTAGCGATCGCAGCATTTAGAGTTCATCTGACCAATACCCACGGATGGTTGATGTTGGTCGAAGGAGCAATCGGTATTGGAGTGGGAGTTTTGGCTTTTATTTGGCCGGGTATTGCTACCTTGATGTTGTTATACCTCATTGCAGCTTGGGCGATCGTGACTGGCATCTTCGAGATTATTGTAGCTATACAGGTGCGAAAAGAAATTGAAAATGAGTGGTTGCTAGTATTAGCTGGTACTGCCTCATTACTCTTCGGTATACTACTGCTGATCTGGCCTTTAGCTGGAGCCTTAGCAATTCTGTGGATTATTGCTGCCTACACCATTATTTTCGGTATCCTTCTGTTAGTTGTTTCCTTGCGGCTTCGGAGTTGGGGATCTGAACGCAGGCTATTCTAAAATTTACGAGCATGTTCAGATGGGGACATGTTGTAGTTTGCAGCTCAAAGTTGAAAAATATTTGCAATAAGTATAAAGTAATATTTTGATTCCCTATGCAACATCTAAAAAATAGCCAGCCCGAAATTAGTATATTTGTTTACTTGGTTTAAATCTAACAACCAAATATTCCATAAAATTATCAAAAAATATTATCAAGCTAATGGCTAATAAACAGCTAACTGTTGAGAGATTACATAAATAGCAATGAAGCAATGACAAAAGCATCCACAATATCGTCTAGAAGATGGAAAAAGCCCGAATTATCACCCTTAATTGGTCTAGTTTGGGGACTGGTTATCCTGTTGATTTGCTTGGTATATAGTGTCACGCTAGGCGCAGCAGAAATACCTCTGGGCAAGATTCTGGCATCCTTTATCACCTTTGATGGTTCTTATGAACATTTAGTTATTCAGACGGTGAGATTGCCGCGATCGCTCATTGCTATTCTAGTAGGATCAGCCTTGGCAGTCTCCGGCGCATTAATGCAAGGTTTGACTCGCAACCCCTTAGCAGACCCAGGTATTTTGGGTATTGAGTCGGGAGCAGCATTGGCTGTAGTTGCCACAATTTTTATTTTTGGTAGTTCGTCCTTGGGTGTTTTAACTATTGTGGCTTTTCTCGGTGCAGGAGCCACAGCGATGTTAGTCTACTTCCTCGGTTCTCTGGGACGAGGAGGAGCTACCCCACTGAATTTGACAGTCGCAGGCGCGGCATTGACGGCTCTGATTTCTTCTCTTATGACCGCGATTCTCATAGTTAGTCAAAGAACCTTAGAAGAAATTAGATTTTGGTTAGCTGGTTCATTGGCTGGTCGAGATATCAATATAGTCTTCCAAGCACTGCCTTTCGTCATCATTGGATTAGTAATTGCTTTTGCCCTTGGTAGACAAATTACTACCATGAGTCTGGGTGAAGATGTGGCCAAAAGCTTAGGTCAACAGACAGCTTGGGTCAAAATTATGACTGCCGTCAGCGTAGTTATACTAGCGGGAAGTTCAGTCGCCCTTGCTGGGCCAATCGGCTTTATTGGCTTAGTCGTTCCTCATATTGTGAGATTTTTTATTAAAGCCGATTACCGTTGGATTTTACCTTATTCTGCTGTTGTAGGTGCAACTTTACTTCTCGTTGCAGATGTTGCTAGCCGTGTGCTGCTCAAACCTCAAGAATTACCTGTAGGTGTGATGACAGCCTTGATTGGCGCTCCCTTTTTCGTGTACCTGGCTAAGTCAAAGGTGAAAAAATGAAGGTTGATTGGCTAGTCATTCGTTCTGAGGCGATATCTTTTCGTATAGACCGACGTGTACCAATAATGCTGCTTTGTTTAGCAGTTGTGACTGTGGTAGCAATGGTGATGAATGTGGGTAGAGGTGAATATCCCATCTCGCCTTTAGATATTGTCAAAACTATATTAGGTTTAGACACAGGCAACCCAGACCATGCTTTCGTGATTCACAACCTACGTCTACCCCGTACTCTTGTTGCTTTTATGGTGGGAATGGCGCTGGCAATCTCTGGCACTATCTTCCAAGGTTTAACACGCAATCCATTAGCTGACCCTGGTATTATTGGCATTAATGCTGGGGCGAGTTTGGCAGCAGTTACAGTAATTGTGCTATTTCCATCAGCACCAGTTTACACTTTGCCGCTTTCAGCCTTTATTGGTGCTTTATTAATGGCAGTTTTAATCTACTCGCTGGCTTGGAGCAATGGTAGTTCGCCTATTTTGTTTATTTTAATGGGTGTTGGCTTGTCTGCGATCGCTAGTGCTTTTACTAGCTTAATGATTACCTTTGGGGATATTTATAACGTTAGTGATGCTTTGGTGTGGTTGGCTGGTAGTGTCTATGGACGTACATGGGAACAAGTATTTTCCTTCTTACCTTGGTTGATTGTTTTCACACCAATGGCGTTGATATTAGCAAAACACTTGAACATCTTAAACTTGGGAGACGATGTTGCTAAAGGATTAGGTACTCGTGTGGAATGGCAACGTGGTTTACTTGTGTTAGTGGGTGCAGCCTTGGCTGGTGCAGGAGTCGCCACTGCGGGAATGATTGGTTTTGTTGGTTTAATAGCACCCCATTTAGGAAGACAACTGGTAGGTACAAATCATGAAGGCTTAATTCCTACTTCTGCACTGTTGGGGGGAATGCTTGTTGTCATAGCAGACTTGCTAGGACGAACTTTGTTTGCACCTATCGAACTTCCTTGTGGGGTGGTCACTGCTACTATCGGCGCTCCTTATTTTCTGTATTTGTTAATTCGTAACCGCAAAAGATAAACAAAAGACTTAGATAATAAATTATTTGCTGTTCTATCAAATTAATCCTGTTAAGTTACTCAGCAGGTGTAGTTTACACATTAATGCTGTGTTAAATATTGTGATGCTTAACAGGAGTATAAACACATTGCGAAAGTTTTCTCCCGAATTTCCTCTATTCATTTTTTTGGTTTTTCTCAGTTTTCTTGTAGTAACTTTGTTAGCGTGGTTATCACCCCAACCATTTATTATTAAAACTTTTGGACTGAATGATATTATACAATTACTCGCATTACCATTTTTTATTTCTCTATTATTAGAACGTTCTTTAGAAGTTTTTATTACTACTTGGCGAGGAGCAAAGGCAGAAAAATTGGATGTTGCAGTCCAGCAACAAAATATCTTAATTTCTGAAAAAAGAAGATTTATAGAAGTACAACAAAAACAAAGGCAATCAGCCGCTTTAGAATTTAATCAAGTTAGTGGTTTGCCACCTGAAGGTATGAGTCTAGAACAGCAAATCATTCAAAATTTTGCACAAAACCAAGAAGAATTACTTAACACAATGAAACCACATCTTGATGATTTAAGTACTAAAATAAATGAACTAAATCAAAAAGAAACCGAAAGAATAGCATATAAATCAGATACACGCATAATTGCATTATGGACATCTCTTTTGTCCGGTATTTTAATTAGTACAATAGGTATTCGTTCAATCGAGCCACTTGTGATTATTGATTCTAGTAACCCAACACAAATAATTATTTTTCGGTGTTTTGATATATTTTTAACAGGTGGCTTAATTGCTGGAGGTAGTGAGGGAATTCACAAATTAATACAGGTTTTTGTCAATTTTATGGAAGCAACTTCTAAACAAATTAGAAATAGAAACTTCTCTTGATATAACCAATTAATCTAACTTTTATGTAAAGTTAATATTAACTAGTCTCTCACTTTTAATTGATTAGTTCGCACTTTCAAAATTAGCATTGCGCTTGCTGTAAAGAATGTTCCTAATAATATACTTTTTAAACTAAGATTTTTGCCGCTTTCAGCGACTAAAATAAATTCAATTATTAGAGAAAGTAATAATATTCCGGTAGCAACCAATAATTTAGGAATTTTTAACCTTTTGCTAGCTAGCGTAAGTATGGCTAAGCTTACTCCGATCTTTTTACTTACATTTTTGTTAGCTAAACAACAAAAATGTACTCTGATCTCAAATATTTAAATGCAAGGAATATCAAAGCTATCTTTATATTATTTATTTGTAGATAATTAAAACAAAGAAATCATTAAGACTTTATAAGTTTATCGTGAAGCAGATACTTGATATATTGAATATAGGACTTACGCACTATTTACGGGATAACGTAGACACGCTAGTGGCTTGCCGCAGGCTACCGCAGAGGCACAGCGAAAAGTTGTCAGGAGGAGCCACTGCTTTGGGCGGGTTTCCAAGGCACTCCGTTAGGAAGACACTGCGTTGTGGTGAGGGGGTTGCAGTCTTGGCGGTTCCCGTCGATTGCGAACCCCCGAACCTGAAAGGGGGTTTCCACGCCACTTGCTCTACTTGGGGAAACCCCAAGACCGCAGTGGCTCTCCGTTGTAGCAAGTGTCGTCAGCTATGCCGACTTAAAGGAAGTGCCGCCGACTTGTAGCAAGTGGCGTTGGTTTCCCTCCGTAACAAATAATAAACTTTTTTGTAGTGTATTTGCCAACATATTTTTAAATTGAACTCTGTAGAGGACTACAGGTGTCGATGTTGGCATTTCACAATTTATGCAGTTTGTTCTGGTTCCGTTATGACTTTTTGTCCAATTTTTGGCTCCGTTCCGGCAAGTAGTCGCTCAATATTGCTACGATGGCGCAAAATGACATAAATTCCACCTACGATCGCAAACAAAATGTAAGGCAAGGGTTGATGAAAAATTAGCATAAAAACAGGAACAGCGATCGCACCTACAATTGAACTCAAAGAAACAATCCGCGACACAGCGACGACAAAGGCAAATACACCAGCTGTGGCCAAACCTACTTGCCAACTCATTGCTAACAAAATTCCTAGACTAGTAGCTACAGATTTACCACCACTAAAGCCTAAAAAAATTGATTTACTATGTCCTAGAATAGCGGCTGATCCAACTAAAATTACCATCCAAGATAGCCATAATTTCACATCTACCGTTGCAGGGATCAAATTTTGGCTGGAAGCAAACTGAAACAACCAGTAAACCAGAGTGATAGCTAATACTCCCTTCAAGCAATCCAGTACTAAAACGAATGCTCCTGGACCTCTCCCCAAAGTTCTTAGCACGTTGGTTGCTCCGGTTGAACCTGAACCAACTTCCCGAATATCAATACCTTTTAGCTGCTTTACAGCAATATAGCCAGTGGGAAAGGAACCCAGCAGATAAGCTAAGACTAAAATTGCTCCACACAAAGTTAACCAAATAGCCATAAAAATTTCCTTTGGTTTAGTTGTTAGTTGTCAGTTGTCAGTTGTTAGTTGTCAGTTGTTAGTTGTCGGTTGTTTATTTACGCTGCGCGGGTCAGTTGTTTTTGATCTGGTTAATACTCCAACCCAAGAGTAGTTGGTCTTAAAAACATCTTTACCACTGACCACTGACCACTGACCACTGACTAATTAAAAGTCATTATCATAATTTCTCACTGTTTTGGGGTCAGGGGCAAATGCCAACCACAAGGGAAATTGCAGCATTGCCAGACTAATTTGCTCCTCAGAATCGTCAATGATAATCAAGGGTAGTTGATTTGCTTTTACCAAGCGGTCTGCTTTTTGAGACAAAGCTTCAGGTGTTTCAAATAATACTACACCTCGGTCAGGCCCGAAATCTGGGCGACCTATTCCTAGACAGTCTTGCAAGCCGCGCCGCCATTCACCTAGCCGTTCTGGTGTATTGGCTAGAACAAGAGTACGGACGCGATCGCCATACAACTTGTGTAATATCGAAATCACTGCTGAAGTAATCAAAATATTTTGTAAGCGGCTACCCATTGTCCGCAAAGCACCCCGTCCCCCTTGGGTAAAAAACCAGTTAGCAACTCGTTCAGCATGAACTGGTTCAAAGGTACGGCGCAATTGCCAAGGAGGGCCATAATAATCTGGTTTGCTGCGATATTGATCAATCAAGCGGCGAATTTTCTTGGTAGTTTCTTGAAACTGCTGTTGAGCAAATTGTGGTGTTCCTAGTTGAGGTTCAGCCTCAACTAATCTAGTTTCGGAGACTTCTGGCTTTTGTCGTTCTACTACAGGAGGTACAAGTTGTAATTGCTCGGCAGCAGTGGCCAAATCCTGTAGACTACCCGTGAGATAGTCTTTAAAACCCTGCACCCGAATTGCCAAATCTTGAGATGTTCCCGCAAAAGTAGTTCGCATCTCGTTACGGATGCGTTCTTGACGGCGTTCTAGCTGTTCTACAGAAATTTGCAGTGCTTGTTTGCGTTGTTCTAGTTGCACCAGCGACTCTTGCACAAATCGTCCCATCGTAGTTTGAGTTTCACTCAGTTGTGCCTGGATGGTTTTGTAGGACGTTTGTAGATTAGCTATTTCTGCTTTTAAGGCTGCTTCAGTGTTTTGTAACTGGGCAATTCTTTGCTCTGCTTGTGTGTAGAGTGAATTATCTTGTGATTTTGATTCTGTTTCTGACCCTAGTGTGGTGTTTTCTGCTAACTCGGCATTTGACTCTTGTGTTAGTTCAACTTCAGAATCTGCTATTTCGGGATTAAATATAGATAGAGCCTGATTTACATCATCTGCTTCTGGAGTTGGTGCTGCTGTTTCCAGATTTGGATTTTCATCATTAGGGTTTTGTTCTTGTATTTGCTCTAACCACTCATCAATCGGTTCTGGGGTTCGAGATTCCTCTGGATTCATAAAATATAGTGCAATTCCTATGATGCGAATAAATAACTTTCAGAAATATACAATCGACTTGCGCTAAAATTCCTAAATTTTGAGTCTAAATCGGAACTAAATCCGTGGGCAACGTTCTTCTAGGCAAGTTTTTAGAGTGTTGGGGTCAAATAAAATCGGTAGAAAGTGAATACTTTTAACTTCTTTAAAGTAAAACAGTATGGGCACTGCATTCCAGAAAATCCGCCAGTTTTGCCATTCTTGGTAGGGAAAGCGCCGGAGCAATTTTTCGCCTCTGTAAATATCTAAGTCGGTGGCGGTAAAATGTAAGGATAGTGTTACAGTTTGAAACAAAAGAAACAAGCCAAACAAAGCGATCGCTACTCCTAACCAAGCTTGCACTAACAGTAGGGGAATCGCTGCAATCACCAACACTATAGGGATATTGTAACTAGGTTTGAGTTTTACTATTGATCTGGAGTCAGGCACAAATGTAGTCACAGTTTCCAATCCTGCTTTGTTAGTAGACATCTCTCCTATTTTAAGAGTTAGGGGTGAGAAGTTTTAACTGGGATGAGATTAACAAGGGATTTGCAGATACTAAATAAGTTTTTCGCCACCCAAAAATATTTTTGGGTGGCGAAAAACTCAAGGCGCTAAGGCAAGATATGAATTTAAGTATAATTATTAGCTTGCTATAAACTAAAAAACTCAATGCTAGACAAAAATCAGCTAGACACCAGTACGTCTTCTGTTACCAAACATGACCTACGGAAATAGGACGCAGAATTTAATCCCATTAAGTTGCAATGTTCAGCACACTTGCGGCAAACAGTAGCACAGAACATCATGGTGGCATCACCACTTATCTGTTCGCAAGCCATTGCAGTGCGATCGCAAATTTGGGCGCACAAACTACACGTGTTTCCCATAAACTCAGAACCGTCATTAATCATGTTGACGCAGATCATGCACATTTCCGCACAGTCCCGCATCATCGACATCATAGTCATATCAATATATTTACCACCCTGACTATTGCAGTATCTGAGAGTATCAAGGCAAGTAGTTTGGCATTCGATGCAGATTTGTTTACAAGCTTGCATTTCGGCGAGTATAGATTCAGTTGTCATCATAATCAACAGTCTCCTTGTTTTCGTCATTACTGGAATGGTGGACTAAATAGCAAGGTAAAGCTTTAATTTTGGGAAATCAATAAGTTTGAGAAGTCTGGCAATTTTAAGGACAGTAAACCCATCTACTTCGTGTGAATTTATCAAGACCAAATTAGCCAAAATCCTTATAGAGTAAGACTTAAGGCTCTACTCTAATTATAAAAAATTACTGATTTGAAATGGGTTTGGCGTTGGGATCAAGAATTTAGCTGTTGGTTCGCTTAATTTGTCCATCTGCCAAATAACAAAACAATTGAGGGGTAGCATCAGTTTTATGGACTAAGCTAGGAAGCTTAAAAGCTTTGTCCCGTATACTTCTTAGCTATTTTTATGCTCAATATTTGATGGATTGAAAAAATGCTATGAGTGCATTTTACTATTATTCCCTATTGTCAAAGTTTCATGACTTTATGAAGTCATATTTCATTGTGCAGGGATTGCTAAGGCAATTATCACTATATTTTGACAAAACTGAATGACGCGTTATAGAATCTACGGTAAGTTTATCAAATTACAGTTGTTTTTAGGCGTTAGGTTGAAAGGAGAAATCGAAATGGCATTAGCCCAACACATTAGTATCCAAAACGCTAAAAGGGTAAATCATCATTTATTGCAAAAGACATCACAAACAGGCACAGCTTTATTAAAGCTGTTGTGGTGGCATCTTAAAGCGTACACGACGGTTTTTAGAATTATGCTACTGACCTTTGCCAGTCTAGGTTTTTTATATTTTCATTGGTCAAGACGACAGTTAATCCAATTGTTCCAGCATCGTACTACTTGATAACCAAAATGACTATATTGACAAAATTGCGGATTGTATCTTACCTAGCTCCCAATTGGTTAGAATTTTATCAAGCGATCGCAGCTTATTTAGGTCGTGTTTTAGAAATAGAAACCCAACTACACCAAGGTGAATGCGACCCCTTAAAAGATCCTCTGTTATTTCAAGACCAAATAGACTTAGCTTTTATTTGTGGATTACCCCTAATTCGCTACAGACAAATATTTTCAGACCAATTGCAGGCACTAGCCGCGCCTGTAATGCAAGCATCTCGATATGGCAACTACCCTATTTACTATGCAGACGTAATTGTCAATGCTAATAGTAATATTCAAAAGTTTGCCGATTTGTCAGGGAAAATATTTTGCTACAACGACCCTGGTTCTAACAGTGGCTATAATTTACTGTGTCACAGATTAAATCAAGAAAAATATCCACAAAATTTCTTTAGTAAAGTTATACAATCAGGCTTCCATCAGCGTTCAATTCGTTGGGTAGCCGAGGGGTTAGCAGATTGTGCAGCGATTGATAGTGTGGTATTAGAACAAGAATTACGCAACTTTCCAGAACTATCACAGCATTTGCGTGTAGTGGAAGTGTTGGGGCCTTGTCCTATGCCACCATTGGTAGTATCACGGCGCTTGGGTATATATTTGATTCAGCAAATGCAGTTGGCACTACTTCGACCAGATGCCCAGTTGCAAACAGTAATGAAACAATTTGGAGTCAGGCGTTTTGCCGCAGTGGAATTAGAGAATTACCGGATACTAAACCAAATTTATAGCGATCGCTCTTGTGTTGGTTTATCTAGGTAAGAAATAAAGGAGTTAGTTTGTCAATTATCTATCTCCCAATCTTCAGTAAGTAAGTTATTAACGCGTTTAAATTCTCTTGTGTTATGGGTGATTAGGATTAAGTTATTTATCAGTGCGATAGCAGCAATTTGTAAATCATACGCTCCAATTGGAGTGCCTAATGCTTCTAGTTGAGAGCGAATCGTTCCAAATGTTATTGCTGCTTGGTCGTCAAAGGTTAGTGAGATAAATTGAGCTAAAAATTCTTGCTGTAACGTAAGATTACGTTCTGGGTTAGCACTTTTCATTGCGCCATAAAATAGTTCAGCTTTGACGATTGAGCAAACGGCAATATCTTTGGTTGCAGTGGTTTCTAGTTTCTGCTTTAAGGTGGTGTTTTTACCACGCATATAAATAATGCAAGTGTTAGTATCTAGCAGGAATTTCACAGAATAGGTTCACGTTCTTGTTGTTGTTCTTGGGGATGACGAAAGAATGTTTCGTCTTGGATACATCCATAAAATTGAGTCTGGGGATATTCTGGGGTTTCGGTTTGGGTTTCTGGTTGTAAAGAAGACTCAATTAGGGTTTTTAGTAATGCCCAGCCTCGGCTAAGCTCTGGGTGGGTATTATTATTGTGTGTGGTCAAGCTTTGAGCAAGAAGTTGGATAATATACAGTTTGTCGTTGGGCGAAAGCTGAAGGAGTTGTTGTTCGAGTTCTTGGATAGCCATGATGGGGGTAAGTGGAGGATAATTTTATTTTGCACCAGTTTTTAAGACACGGCATAAACCCAACTCTGCTTTTGTGTCCACAACACTGCATCATGATAAACTTGCTCAAATAACACTCGCTGTGCATGACTCCCTCCAATCTCATGCAAGCGCGGTAAAACAAATTTGAGTTCCATCATAGCTGCGTTAAAATCACCATTGGCATGAGCTACCATACCTCTAGCTGCGGGAATTGCTACCTCTACCCAACTGTGTCGTAGAAAGGGATTTATACTCAAAGTGTGATACTCCATACTCACAAGCATTTGGTTTACCCAATCATGGTGTCCGGCTTTGGCTAAGGCATAGACATAATGCAAGTCTTGGAATGGCAATGCGTGT
Source organism: Atlanticothrix silvestris CENA357 (assembly GCF_016056295.1). Taxonomy (GTDB): domain Bacteria; phylum Cyanobacteriota; class Cyanobacteriia; order Cyanobacteriales; family Nostocaceae; genus Atlanticothrix; species Atlanticothrix silvestris. Next base: position 20,191 of record NZ_JAECZB010000004.1, on the reverse strand, counting down.
TCATCAATCCGGCTGTAAAGATAAGGACTGATGGCTTGCCAACGGTTTCCTACATTTACACCGCGCAATTCTAGGCGCAATAATAATGAAATTGCTCCTACTTGGTCTTTAGGAGATTGTTTATCGGCACGTTCCCAAATATGCGTATCGTAGATTTTGAGAACTTTTTGGTAGTTTTCTTGCTCCAGATAATATAGTGCAATGTGCCACCAGTTGTGGGTGTACAGCATAGAATTGCAGTTTTCCCAGGTATCTGCAAAAGCTTCCATCCAAGTTATTCCCTCATCGACTCTTCCCTGAGTTTCCATGATGTGAGCGATCGCGTGATGGGCCCAAGGATCATGTATATTTAAAGCGATCGCTTGACGAGCCATCTTTTCTGCTGCTTTAAGTTGGTGACATTGTTCTAAACCAAATGCCAACATGCCGTATATATAATGATTTTGAAGATTGGCTGGTAAAACTTTTTGGGCAATTTGCAGTAATTTTTCTTTATTGCCTGTATAAAAATAGTGATACTGTCCCTGCTGCACAGATATTAAATCACGGGAAAATTTATTGGTAATTTCCTCATGAATAGCGATCGCTACATCAATTTCTTGATTTGCCCAAGCTAAAATTGCCTGCACATATAACTTTTCTCTGGTGGTAATTTTGGCAAAATTCTGTTGTGCAGCTTGCAGATATGGTAAAGCTCGCTGCCAAGAATTGCGGTTTTCTTGGGTGAGATAATACGCAGCTGCATAAGCATGAGCTAATGCACAAGTGGGATCTGCTGCAATTGCTTGTAAAATTGCTGTTTCTGAATCTCTCCCATAGCAAAGTGCCTGATCAATGAAACGGTCAATGGCTGCGATCGCTTTGGCTGAATCCGTTGTAATTACTAGCCCTTGTGCATCTTTAAGCATAATTAATTCCTTGCAGCAAGATTTATGGATATGTTTGCAACATCTCCAAGTGGTTTTTGGGAATCTAAACTACGGTAATTAGATAGAATTAGTGTACTTGCGTTTATAGAGTGTGTCACATTCACCAAAAAAGTGCAAGCAATAAAGTACTATAAATCTATCGGATAATAGTATTTTATTTTTTGTAAAGGTAGAGCAGGTAGGTCAAAACCTTACTATTCCTGACATTCAGAGTCTTGATTAGTACCGAGCTATTACCCCATTCTTACTCCCCATACAGCTTATATTTTTAAAAATCATATAATTAGCACATTCTTGACCGGGATTATGGTGATTTCTCTTGCTATTTCATCTAGTTATCTGTAGTATCTATAATTAAATTGCTAAATACAAATACTTGATCGATAAACTGTAGTTTAAAATAAGGAGCCTAAAATCAGTATGTGGTCGGATATTTTGAATCAATGGAGACGCACGTCTTTAAAAAGCTTTATTTCGCTGTTTTTGGTAGGAATCAGCTTGAGCGTAGCGATCGCCGCCTGTTCCGGTAATGGTGAGAATGCAGCATCTACCAATAACCCCGCAGTTAGTCCAGTCGCAGCCAACAAACAAGATGTGGAACTGACTTTAGTCTCCTTTGCAGTTACCAAAGCAGCTCATGACGCGATCATTCCTAAGTTTGCCCAAAAGTGGAAGCAAGAACATAACCAAAACGTCACCTTTAAGCAAAGTTATGGTGGTTCTGGTTCTCAAACCCGTGCCGTGGTTGATGGCTTAGAAGCTGATATTGTCCATTTGGCTTTGGCTTTAGATGTTAACCGAATTGAACAAGCTGGATTAATTCAACCAGGATGGGAGAAAGAAATCCCTAACAATGGAACAGTCTCTAAATCTGTGGCGGCCTTAATCACCCGTGAAGGTAATCCCAAAAATCTTAAAACTTGGACTGATTTAGCTAAAGATGGTGTGCAGGTAATTACTGCTGATCCCAAAACTTCTGGAATTGCTCGTTGGAACTTTTTAGCATTCTGGAATGCGGCAATTCATTCTGGGGGTGGCGAAGAAAAAGCCCTAGATTTTGTGACTAACATTTACACCAAACACGTACCTTTGTTATCAAAAGATGCCCGTGAAGCAACGGATGCTTTCTTCAAACAAGGTCAAGGTGATGCCTTGGTTAACTATGAAAACGAAGTACTATTGGCAGAACAAAAAGGTGAAAAGGTTAACTACATTATTCCAGACGTAAATATTTCGATTGATAACCCGGTGGCAGTGGTTGATAAAAATGTTGATAAACATGGTACTCGCGAAGTAGCACAAGCTTTTGTGGAGTATCTATTTAGTCCCGAAGCCCAAACAGAATTTGCCAAAGTGGGATTCCGTCCCATAGATGAAACAGCATCGCAAACTAAAGAACTGGCTGCTAAATATCCCAAAGTAAAAACTTTAGGTTCAGTAGTAGATTACGGCGGCTGGGATGCTGTCCAGAAGAAATTTTTTGAAGATGGGGCAATTTTTGACCAAATTCAAGCAAAAAAAAGACGATAAAACCTTTGGCATGAATTAATTTAACACTACTAGTATCACAGATTTATCTCAAATATATGTGTAGCAAAAGCATATAGATGAGTAAATTTTAAGAGTGTGAAGATTAATGTAGGTTGGGTTAAGCAAAGCGCAACCCAACAAATACCTCGGAAATGTTGGGTTTCCTAACGTCAACCCAACCTACTTTTTGTTTAACTAAACTGTATTGGTTTATCTCCTACCTCTTGTTATACTTCTTGGACTTATGAAAAATAGGTAATTTCGATATGCTTGCTGATAATCAGACCATTAACAAACAAATTCGCTTGCGAATTCCCAAAAATTTTCATCAAGAACCGGTGATTTCTCGCTTAGTCTCAGATTACGGTTTAACTATCAATATTACCGCTGCAATTTTGGGTGCAAATGCTGTTGGTGACGGTTGGTTTGACCTCGATTTACAAGGCACAACCGCACAGATAGATACTGCTATCAATCACCTTCAAGAGATAGAACTAGAAATTTGGGACGAAAATAGCATCAGTAATTGGTGATTAATTGTTATCTCTATTAACTATTTTTATGCCGCAACAAAAACTTCCTCAACTCACCCCAATTGATAGCCGCATTCGCATACCCCAACATTACCAACGGCAACCTTTAATCTCACGCTTAGTATCGCGCTATGGCGTTACGGTCAATATTACTGCTGCGATGCTCACAGCAACAGAAAACTATGGTTGGTTTGACTTACAACTCCAAGGCAATTCAGAACACATCTGTAATGGTCTGCTGTATCTACAGAATTTGGGAGTAGATTTGATGCAACTAAGTATTCCTGGCAATGTGCAGCATAATTTAAGTTTTCAGCCGTTTCCCCATCCAAGTAAAGAATTTGTACCTTTACCAACACAGGAGCAAACTCAACCCTACCAAGGCTATAGTAGTCAATCTTATCGACTACGCTTGCAAATTTGTATCTTGAAAGATTACTACCAAACGCCAATCATTTCTGATTTAGTATCTCGTTATGGAGTTACAGTTAATATTATTGGGGCTTCATTGTTAGCCAATCAAGAGGATGATGGTTGGTTTGATTTGGATCTTTGGGGAAAAACACAGCAACTTTTTTCTAGTTTCAATTATTTAAAAACTTTAAATTTACCAATGTGGGTAGATGAATCTTCTCTAGATGGACATCTCATTTAATTCAAGTAAATGTTGCTATATGGCTATGGTTTCATTTCTTTTTGAAAATAACAGCATTACTCAACTGCGCGTGCGCTTGTATATTCCTCAATGTTACTTGCATGAACCAATTATTTCACAAATGATTTCTCGTTATAAATTAACAGTTAATATTACAGGAGCCAAGCAAGGCCAAAATTTTCATGAGCAAGGATATTTCGACCTTGAACTGCGGGGCTACACGTCTCACATCAATCATTGTTTAAATTATCTGGAATCTTTAAATCTCAAAATTATTGGTAAACCAAATACAGATGGGGATAGTTGGTATTATTGAATTTTTAGTTTTAATTTTCTTTGAATAAATATATTTTTATATAGCAAAAACTATACTGATTTTTGATATCAAAAAATAAATGTTATAAAAATTAATAAAATCAATTTCTATTAAATACTTAAAATCGATAGTAGAATCGTAGTTAAGCTTAAATTTAGCAAATTTAAAGAACAAATAATTATGGGTATTGTAGTTGAAAATGTTGCTAAGCACTACGGAAACTTCCGTGCTGTGGATGATGTCAGTCTGGAAATTAAAACGGGGTCTTTAGTGGCATTACTAGGCCCTTCTGGTTCAGGAAAATCCACATTGCTACGCATAATTGCTGGGTTAGAAACACTAGATGCTGGTCAAATTTGGTTAGCTGGTGAAAATGCTACTCATTACAACGTACAAAAACGTAATATTGGCTTTGTTTTTCAACATTATGCGCTGTTTAAACACCTGACAGTGCGTGATAATATCGCTTTTGCGATGGATCTGCGTAAGCATCCTAAACACCAGATTCGCCAACGCGTTGAGGAACTTTTAAAATTGGTGCAGATGCAGCAATTTGGCGATCGCTATCCTTCCCAACTTTCTGGTGGTCAACGACAACGGATAGCATTAGCGCGTTCACTTGCTGTTCAACCCCGTATATTATTGTTAGATGAGCCTTTCGGGGCGTTAGATGCAAAAGTCCGTAAAGATTTGCGGGTTTGGTTACGCAATCTGCATTCAGAAGTTCATGTCACAACTGTATTTGTCACCCACGATCAAGAAGAAGCAATGGAAGTAGCTGACGAAATTGTGGTGATGAATCAAGGACGGGTAGAACAAGTTGGGACTCCGGCGGAAATTTATGACAACCCAGCCACGCCGTTTGTCATGAGTTTTATTGGCCCTGTAAACGTTCTATCTAGTAATGTTGGCATCTTCTCTAACAAAAGTACAACTTCTCCTAATGACAAAATTTTTCTGCGACCACATGATATTTTGATTAAAACGAATGCCGACGATAATACAATTTCTGCGATCGTTGATCGAGTTATTCATCTTGGTTGGGAAATTCGTGCAGAGTTAGTATTGCGGTCTGGTGAAATGCTCAATGCTAATCTTAGTCGAGAACAGTTTTTTCAGCTTCAGCTAGAAAAAGGGCAGCATGTCTACATCAAACCGAAACAAACAAAAGTGTTTGCTACTGCTAACGGCTTAAAGTAGGAGTGCTGAATATTGGCTATAGAAACCGGGTTCATGTAAAATCCGGTTTTCTAAATATTTAAATTTATTCTCCATCTAAAAAATTTCAGTTACTAAAGTGTTTTCACTCTGAGTTTCCTAGATGAAGTGATTTTTCACTTGCTCAGTGGATGTAACTTGGTTATAACTCCGGTTATTCGATAGATTTATAAGATTTTCATGAAATTTAATAATCTATATCTCCATAAACATCATTTTTAGCAAGTGTTTCGCCTAAAATACATTAAGTTTATCAATTAACAGTAGTATAATGAGTGAAAACTTAAAAACACAAAACTATAGCCTCTTAGAGCTATCTGCCAAAGTGGAATATGCACTATTGGCCCTCTTAGAACTAGCGAAGCATTATGTTCGCAAAACCCCTGTTACTATGAGTGATATTTCTGCTAAGCACCCTATACCAGAGCGTTATTTGGAGCAAATTCTTTCGAGTCTGCGGCGGGCGGGTGTGGTGCAGAGCCAACGTGGCTCTAAGGGTGGTTTTGTTCTAGTGCGTGAACCTCGTCAATTAACGTTGTTGGAGGTTGTAGTAATGTTGGATGGTGAACAGAAAGAAAAAGAATCTCTTTTTGAAGTTACTTTGGAAAAAAACTTGCTGCGGGATATTTGGCAGGAAGCAGATATGGCTTCACAAGCTATTTTAAACCAATATACCATCCAAGACTTATGTGACCAGCGAGAAGCACGTTTACAGAAGGGTCAGATGTATTATATTTAGCAACATCAGAATACTTTCACTATACTTCGTTACTCCAATATAAAACTATTCAAATAATCTAGAGGAACTGTGAACACATAGTATAGTACTCCTCCACCCAGTAGAACCACAGCTAAACTCGCCAAAAGTATCCAACGGTCTGGCGGTTGATAGGTATCCTCGTCAATGTCTCGGCGAACAGCAAAATAATGTTGAGTTGAAAGTAATACTGTTAATACCCCTACCAAAGCAAATGCTAAACCCAATTTCCAGCCATTACCAGGAGGTTGTGGTGCTAATGGAGGCCGGATAATCCGCAACCTCACAATCAAAACACCAAAACCCATAAGCGCAATACCACTCCGCATCCATGCTAAATAAGTACGTTCATTAGCCAAATGATCCCGAACTCGATCTGATCTGTACTTTTTTGTTTCTAATTTTTTCACTTCTAATTTGTTTGCTTCTATTGTCATAAAATTTACGCGTCCCAGTAATTATTAAGAGTTTTTTATTATTTAGCTGCTATTTATTTTAATAAATTAAATAAAGTTTTTCCTATTATTTTCAATAATTATTAAATTATAACTATTAACTTAAAAATAATAATAAATTATTTTAATTTTAGCTTTACACTCACTTAATATTAATTAATCAGTTTTTTTTAAATTCATAATAATATAAATTGATAATAGAAATTAATTGTAAATAAAAGAGCCAGAATAATACTGACTCTTAATTTTTGGCTGACAATTCTTGCTCTTCAATCAGTACTAGTTACTTAATCATCAATTTTCGCAGTAGTGATTCCTGCATCGAGTGCGGCTTGCAAATTCTCAGGAATCAACCAGTTTGCTTCACCAGATTGAATAACTTTTGCAGGTGGGAGATTAAATTCAACTTCTTTAGTATCGGGGTTGGATGTAGCAACTAACCGAGTTCCATGAACAATCTTAAAAGCTTTAGCTGGTATAGCTTCTTGTCCTTCTGTAGCAGCTTGTCCAGGGATATAAACACCTTGACAGTCCCACTCATCATCAGTTTCTACACCATTGGGTAGCAAATACAATTCATTATCATAAGTTGAGGTAGATTTTTTCGGTTTTTGACCATAGACGAGCAGAGTTTTATCTGTTTCATTGCGACAAATACCAACAGGATCTTCACTATTTTCTAAAATGTATTTCTGGAATTTCAAATTAGAAATTTTTTGTTCTATTTCTGGTGTGTAGCCTTGGGTTTGTTTGTCTTGTAAAACAGATTCTAGTGTCTTGGTGATTTCTATATAGTCTGGATCAGCAGTATATTTTTTTCCTGCCCAGGATGGTTGAGCAATCATCATGTTTGCTACTAAAAAGATGCAAACAAGGGTAATTTTAACAAGTGTATTTTTGAACATCTTCATGTGTTTCTCCTAAGAATACAGATTTTTTACAGATATTAGCTACCTAAATTAAGGTATTGAATTAACAATTATCATCTCTCTATTGACGCAGTTTGGTACCATAGCAATTCATTTTTGCTTACCTCCAGACAAAACTTCAATTTCAGGTGATTCCAAAGAAAATCCGTAAATTTCTTGCCAATTATTTTTGCCTAAAATTAACAGGTAAACTCCAAGGCTTATACAGGTGATGACAACTAAGACAGGAGTTTCTAAGGTATGACTTTCTATTAAAATGGAAACACCTAATCCTATTAAAATAAAGGGAACCAGGGAAGTACCGTAGCGAGTAATTGCAGAAGCGATCGCACTTACCTGAGTTAAGCAATAAGCTGTATAACACCATACTCCCACCATAACGAAAAATACTGTCAAAATTACAAGTAAACTATCCCATGCGTGGGTGGCGAACATTGGCATATAGATACTAATGTTGTCACCTCCGTTGGCGATTGTAACTGCTGCTACGCTGTAGGTTTGGGGTGAAAGAAAGTTGTCCCACCAAGCTTGAGAAGGTTTGGAAGTAGTTGAATTTTTTTCATTATCGGTCTCTAGATTTAGTAATCTATTGATACCGATGATGATGGGAACAATACCAAGTAAACCAATCCAGGATTCTGGCAAGATAAACTTACCAAAAAAGCTAGGTAAGCTTACAACTACTAACGCACTAAAACCCAGATATTGACCAATAATAATGTGACGACGGCGAAAACAAGTATTTATTTGTGAAAAAAACAGCGATAGAACGACAATATCATCAAGATTTGTGGCAGCGAAAGCAGTCAATCCTGTAGGAATAGCAGTCAGTAATCCACTCATGTGTGCGTCGTATCTCCTTGATGGTAGTGAATCTCAGCCATCCGTACTGGTAGACATGGAGGTTTTGAGTGTTGAAAATTCATAATTCAGATTTAATTTCTAACCGATGATTTACTTGACTCAAAAGCCAGTGTCAAAGGCATAGTTTTACTCTATGGCTCCCCATCAATAAGAGCAAACAGTCTTTTTTGTTAAATCCATAGACTGAATTTATGGTTATGCAGATATGACTGTAATCACGTTAATTAAGAACATTTTACATTTATCTACAGTTTTTCGATGCATTTACCGTATAATTTTTTCCAGTTGTTCAAAATAAAAACGTGTAGATATTCCAAATGACCCTGGAACAGTTACGAATTTTTTTAGCCGTGGCGGAAGTATTGCACTTTACCCGTGCAGCGGAAGCACTTTATATTACTCAACCAGCAGTCAGTGCTGCTATTCAAACTTTAGAGACAGAATATGGTGTCAGGTTATTTCATCGCATAGGTCGTCATATTGAAATCACAGATGCGGGAAAATTATTGCAGGGTGAAGCGCAGAAAATTCTAGATCATGTCAAGTTAACAGAACGTGGCTTGAAGGAATTAAATAATCTGCAACGGGGAGAGTTAAAGTTAGGTGCAAGTCTGACGGTTGGTAACTATTGGCTTCCTGAAAAAATTAGTCAATTTAAACAGTTATATCCTGGTATTTTTATTAACTGTAAGTTAGGAAATGCTGAAGAAATTTGTGAAGGGACTGCTGTGGGTATGTACGATTTGGGTTTAGTGACAGGGGAGATTAAACCATCATTGCAGCAATCTTTAGAAAAAGAAGAAATAGGAAGCGATCGCTTGCAAATTGTTGTAAGCAAATCTCACCCTTGGTTCCAGCGTAACGAAATTTATCTAGATGAATTATTAAGTACAAGTTGGGTGATGCGTGAACCTGGTTCTGGCGCACAGCAGATGTTTGACCAAGCTTTACAAAGTTGGGGAATTGAACCGAGCAATCTCAATGTTGTACTTAATCTTAACACTAGCGAAATGGTGAAAGCAGTTGTAGAAAGTGGTGTTGGCGCAGCTGCAATTCCAGAATTTATGGTAAAAAAAGAATTACAATTAGGAACATTACACGCTGTGCAAATTATCGATCCGCAAAAACAATCTACGAAAAAATTAGAAATTATTCAGCCTGTTTGGAAACTAAAACATCGTCAACGTTTTCATACACAGGTAATGATCGCTTTTGAAGCTCTCCTCTTACAAGAGAAGATGCAAGTTGCTTAATTTTTAAAATATTAATTCTTTACTAAAATTACTAAACATACACAACTAGCTGCTAGTTTTATCAAGCTTAGTGCTTCAGTTTTTAAAATAATTGTTCCCCCTACTATTACTAAGACAACAGGAAAAATATAACTGCCATTTTTAATTAAAATATCTGCAACTTTTGCTTGATAAGTAAACTTGTAAGCCAAGTAACACCAAAGTGCTATTAATACAAAAAATATTCCAATAATAATTATAAAATTTCCTAAATCGTTACTCGCAAATAATGGCACATAAACACTAATATTATCACTTCCATTAGCGATAGTAATAGCTGCAACGCTGTAAGTCTGTGCATTCAAAAGACTTGTAGTGTTTATATTGTGATATTCTGCTGTTGTTACTACAGCCTCTTGAGTTTCAACTTCTTCTCGATTAATCAAACTACTGATTCCTATGGCTATTGGGATTAATCCCAGCAGTCCAATCCAGTTGGGTGGTATGATTAACCCACCAAATAATCCAGGAAGGCTAGCAATAATTAACACTGTAAAGCCTAAATATTGACCAGCAATAATATGCCGACACCTGAACTTAGAATTTAGTTTAGAAAACAGGAGTAATAAAATAACGATATCATCAATATTAGTGGCAACAAAGGCTGAGATTCCCACTAAAAATGTAGTAACTAACTCACTCATTTCAATATATCTTGATTTGTTTGTAGTTAATCATTATTTTTGATCATCCTATATGAATAACATTATCACAACCATTACAGAGGGAATTATTGCTTTTACTGCCACCAATATTGATGACATTATTATATTAATGTTATTTTTTTCACAGTTAAATAATCAATTTCGCCGCCGACATATTTTTGTTGGTCAGTATCTGGGTTTTTTCGCCATCATTATTGCCAGTTTACCGGGTTTCTTTGGGAGTTTAGTCATCCCTAGAGCGTGGATAGGATTATTGGGAATTTTGCCAATAATAATTGGAATAAAGCAATTACTTAGTCAAGAGGCAGAAAATCCAGAAGTTCAGATTGTTAATACTAATATAAAAACATCTACTAATCCATTATTAAATTTTATTTTAAGTATTTTCAGCCCTCAAACTTATAAAGTCGCAGCAGTTACATTTGCCAACGGCGGCGATAATATTAGCATTTATATTCCATTGTTTGCTGGAAATAATTTTATAAATTTGCTAATAATTATTATAGTTTTTATTGTGATGAAAGGGGCTTGGTATGCTGCTGCTTACCTATTATCTCACCAAGCTGCGATCGCCTCTATTTTAACTCGCTATGGGAAACATGCTGTACCTTTTGTATTGATTGGCTTGGGTTTGTATCTCATGTATGAAAGGGGTACATTTGCCCTATTTTTTTAGAGAAAATAGATATTCTCTATTTGTAATATTTTGATTATTGGGATTTATATCTTTGACAGTTACAAAAGTAGCTAGGTTATTTAATTACTTTTTTTTATCGTTTCAAAAAGAAAGAATATTTGCTCTTATCAAGCAGAAAGAAATAATATTGATTTCAGACAAACCCAAGTATCTGATAAAAAACAATCACAAAAAATCATCAGTTCATTTGATAGCGATCGCCTCTAAAGTTTACCAAAATCATTTGTCTGTTGATACTAGGCATAAACACCCAAGCAATCTCCTAACACACCTTCACTTTCAAAAGTAGAAAGGTACTAGGTAGAACAGAATTAAATCCTTGCGAGCAACAAATATGAGTTGGTTAGTTGGTACTATAATTATCGGGATTTCTGCTGCTATTGCAACCACCTTTGATGACAACTTGTATTTAACGGCTTTCTTCGGTAAAGTCAATCGAACCTTTCGTCCTCAGCATATTATTCTCGGTGAATTTCTGGGATTCACGGTGCTAGTGTTTGCTAGTCTCCCTGGTTTTTTTGGTGGTCTAATTATTCCACACACCTGGATTGGATTACTGGGTTTTCTACCAGTTGCTATTGGTATTAGTCATCTTCTAAATCGAGAAAATGAAGCAGAAGCAGTGCAAGCTGTGTCAGCTGATTTCAACTCTCATACCAAATTGCATCGCCACAAAAAATCTCTATTAGCAACTCTGCGCGACCCTCAAACTTACCGTGTCTCTGCTGTTACTATTGCTAATGGCGGAAACAACATTGGGATTTATGTACCATTGTTTGCTAGTAGTAATCTTCTCAGTCTGGGCGTAATTTTAGGTGTTTGCTATTTAACAGTTGGATTATGGTGTTTTCTTTCTTATAACTTGACTCGTAATCCTCTCATGGCTCCTGTTCTAGCTCGCTATGGCCGTAAAGTCTTTCCCTTCGTCTTAATCTTTTTGGGATTTTCTATTTTGATGAAAAGTGAAACGTATCGACTGTTACCTACTATAGCCATGTTTTCTAATTAAACAAGTAGGCGCTTTTTGTCTAATAAACTAACTTTAAGCTCACCACCATCAATATAAAGTAAATCATAAACCGCAATGGTTTTTGTGGAGCAACTTGACAGATTTTTGCTCCTAGTAATACTCCTGGTACTGAGCCAAGCCATATCGGTAATACTAAACTCCAATCTACTGTTCCTAAGGTGAGGTGTCCAAGAGCAGTAAATAGTAACAGAATTGCGGCTTGGGAAATATCTGTACCAACTAATTTTCGTGCATCCAAGTGGAAAAATGCAATCAAAGTCAAAGCAAACATTGAACCAGAAGCAACACTTGTTAGACCCACAACGCAGCCTAAAAATGCTCCTACACTTATCGTCTGCAAGCGCCCTAGTTGAGTGGTTAAGTCAAATTTCGGGAGTTCAGGTAATTGTAACTGTGAAAAAAAGGTCAACAACACCATTTGCAACAACGCCAAAACTGTGACTAACAAAATCGTCACACCCAGCAAATGCAGCATGATATTGTTCAGGTTATATTCGGCTTTGAATTTAATCAAGTGCAGTATCCCTACTCCCAACAAAGAACCAGGAACACTTCCCCACGCCAACCATTTCACTACTTCCACATCAAGGGTTTGTTGCTGCCAGTGTTTAATGCTACCAACGACTTTCATTAACGTCGCTGCAACAACATCAGAACTTATTGCTACCGCAGGTGGTACTTGAAAAACAAAAATCAACATCGGAGTGATAAGAGAAGCACCACCAATTCCTGTCAGACCAACAACAATACCAACTAGAAAGCTGAAGAGAGGCAACAATAAAAAATCCATACTCCTGTCCTTGAGTGGGGTTTTGCGAATGTGGCTTTGTTTAGCTGAAACTGAAAGACTGGTTGTAAGGGCAAGTTTTTAATGACTGCTGGGAAAATTCCATAAATTACTAAAACTTGATCGACTTACCGTATTTTAAAATTAAAAATAATAAAAGTCTACGTTTTTGTAAAAGATATACAACTTACTTATATTTTTCTATACTAGAAAATTAGCCAATTTTATAAAAAATTGACTTTTAGCAAAGATTTGCAGTCCAGTATTAGACTAGATAATAGTATTTCAAAGAACTACATTAACTACAGCTTAATACCGTATTTGATATGGCAGAGTTAGAAAAAGTCAACGACGAAAATCAAACATTACCGCAAAAGCCGCGATTGCCCATCAGGTTTGTGCAAAGATTGTTAATTACCCATTGGCGCTCTTTGTTGCTGTTGTTTGTGGGGATATATTTACCACTGCAAATTTTTGGACTGCTGGCGTTAGAGGTGAGGTACAACGAAGGTGGTTTTCCTTGGGATTTACCGGTTCTGGTAACGATTCACTCGATAGCACAGCCGCAGTTGGATGTATTCGCCGCGATATTGACAAAATTTGGTTCTTTTTGGATTGTATTACCCATTCTGAGCGCGATCGCACTTATTTTACTACTGCAACGTCGCTGGCGATCGCTCACCTATTTACTTATTACTGCTGCTGGTAGTGCAATTATCAACCGCACAGCTAAGGAATTTTGGCACAGAGTACGCCCCGACCTCTGGAACTCAGTTGCACCAGAGTTTGATTATTCATTTCCTAGTGGTCACGCCATGACGAGCATGACGTTGATTGCTATTTTGGTAATTTTAACTTGGGGTAGTGTTTGGTGCTGGTTGACAGTGATTTTTGGTAGCGTGTTTATATTGGCCATTAGCTGGACACGACTATATTTAGGAGTACATTTTCCTAGTGATATTATTGCAGGTTGGATGGTAGCGATCGCTTGGGCAATTGGCGTGAGTTTAATTATTCGACCATTATCACAATCGACAAATATCACCAGTGAAAAGCCAGTAAGTGAAACGAAGTTACTTCCCGAAGAACAGCAGTTACTTAATAACGAATAAAGTTTTTGAATTAAATTCAAGTTTTTATTAATACAGCTAAATTAATGTGAGTTCGATGAACCTCTCACTCACTCCCTTCCTCTCCGAAACGGAAAGAGAGGAGTAACGGAAAATTGGGCTTTTTGCTCCCCTCTCCGACACGGAGAGTTGGGGGAGAGGTCAAATAAGACTTGTCGAACTCACGTTAAGTTAAGTATTATTACTTAAGTATAAAATTGAATTTATGTTTGGCTCTGGACTTTTTTGCTTTTTTATTTTAAACTACGGTTAATTGATAGGATTAATGTACAAACATGAATGAGATCAAAAAGAGTGATCAAGATTTGTTATCCCAGACTTCGGATAATTTACCCAAAACATTATTACAGAAACTTAGAGGTGGATTTTTCTTAGTCATTGGATATTTATTATCGCCATTATGCTGGTGGAATGACTTGGTGTTCAATTTACCAATTGCTTATTTTTTCGGCTATATTTGTAGCCTTTTTGCTCCTAAATTATTTATGCCTTGTGTCATCATCGGTTACTGGCTATCTAATATTGTTGGTATTTTGTTGATGCAAGCAGGTGCAATCGATGTTTTACAAAAACAATCCCAAGAGCGTAACTTAAAAAAAGAATTATTAACAGGCTTAGTTTCTTCAACTGTGTATACCTTTTTGATTTTAGTATTAATCCAATTTAAAATTATTGATACTCCTAATTTCTTATCGGGTGTTTAACAAACAAATTCCCATTTTATTCAATAAGTTGGATATATTTTGTTAAATTAATTTAATGTAATTTTAAAATTTCATTCATATTTAAAAGTTTAGGAGTGTCTTTAGTCATAATTAAAGGTAATTTACCATCCCATTTTTCTATTGCTTGTCTTTCTAGTATTTCATTAGTCAAACTTTCACGTAGTAATCTATTTATTTCTGCTTCTCCTTTAGCTAAATTAACTTTAGCTTCTGCTTGTTTTGCTGCTTTTAGTGCGATAAAATCTGCTCGCTTTGCATCTTGCTCTGCAATTTGTTTTGCCTCTACTGCTTCATTGAACTTATTGGAAAAATTAACATTAACGAGTGAAATATCATCAACTGTAATATGATAGTTATTCAATCTTGTCATCAATATATTATCAATTCCAGATTTTACATCTCCTCGTTTGGTCACTATTTCTTCTGCTGTATACCTAGCCATAACTGCTTTTAAGACTTCTTCTACTGCGGGATTAATAATTTTATCAATTACGTCTTGTTCTTCACCAATATTTTGAAAAACTACATTACTATCTTCGGGTATAATATGCCAATTTAATGCTACATCTATAAAAACTTCTTGTAAATCTTTAGAAGAAGCTTCAGTAGATATTTCTTGTTTTTGAACTCTTACATTAATTTTTTTAACTGTGTTGACGATCGGAATTACAATGTGTATTCCCTCGTTTAGAATTGTTTCTTCTACTCTACCAAACTGCATTACTACGCCGCGTTCGCCAGCATTAATGATCACAAAAGGTGTCAATAAAATTGTTATTAAGAATAAAAATGCAGTTAATTTACCTGCACCATTAGTAAGCCTAATTTGCTTCATAATTTTACAAGATAATATTTAGTCGGCTTGTACAAAATTATCCTTTTATTTTAAAATACACTAATTTGGTAGGAATAAGCTAGTTAATAAATATTGTATACAAGTATGTCACAGTTTTATCTGCAAAACAAGCTGCTAACAGTGAAAGGTGAAAGCTAGCAAAACGAAACCCAATTGTATAGAAATATTACCGGCGAAAAAATCTATAACTGCTATGAGGCAGCAAACTCTTGACGGCTCGGCTCCATAACTTGTTAACGCCAGTTTCTCTTGGAGAAAAGCAAAATCCCCCGTGCTTTAGTCGGGGGATGAATTTAATCAAAATAACTATTTCAACAAGTCTGACTTGAAAATCGTAGTTTTTATTGATTAAGGTCAAGGTAATTAAGATCGATTAGATATATTTTTAGTTGTTATTTATTTCATTTTCTTTTATTTCCATATTAAAATTATTTAAGTTTATGCTAGTAGTTTCATTATTATTGTTTATGCTGCTGCCCAATGTACAATTATTTTTTATTAATCGAATATAAGTACGATAGGGTATGTATTTCATAGGATTATAGCCAAGACAATAAAGAATTAAAACACAAGCCCAAGAATATTTTCTGGCAATAATCGCTTTGAGAATCTGCTGCCATTCTTCATAACTGATTATAATGTTTGATGTTTGATTAGGTTGGGAAAAATCTTCAGTCATCATACTACCTCTAATATGTGGCTTTAAACTTGATTATTAAGTTTCAGTAAATATTTGTGTCTTTATACAGCAGGGTAAAGGGAAAGGTGTTTGTTTCTTCATCCTTTACCCTTTAACCTTTTCCCCAATATTGTTTATATTTGTATGGGAGTATAGATATCCTCTGAGTTGGCATTCAGATAAGGACGTTGCAATTCAATTTCGTGTAGTGAAAAATGCTGTAAAATTGATGTTATTCGACCTGCTGGCGTATCATTTCCTTCTAGCCAAGCATCAAGTAAAGCATTAGCAATTACTTGACAACGATTAGCACCAAAACTTTCTTGGTCGCCAAATTTGCGGTTTGGTTCTTCGGCGATCGCTAACCCTGGTGCTATTAACTTAGTAAACAAAGGCACTGATTCAGAAAAATGGAATTCGTATTCTGCATACAACCTTTCTAATACTCCGTGAACAGCTTCGTAGTTGCTTTTGTCAAAATAAAGCACTCCTGAGTCATAACGTACATAATCTGTAGGGTTGTATAGTACTTTAAATGAAAAAGGAATGTCTAAGGCATTGAGTTGGACTGTTAAACAGTCCATAATTGCAACTGCACCTTCAGGACTTAAGTTGAAATAGACACGTACAAGACTCTGATCACCTTGAGAAACACCTAAATTTCCCACTGCCATATAAAATCCGTTTTGCACTATATTTTTAGGCATTTTGATTGCTACTAAATTGCCTATAGCCACAGATCGGTCTTGTGGTTGCAAATGGTGGGCACGGTCAATGTGCAATGTCAAACCATTTCTTTGTACAGCCAGAGTATCATCTGTTTCTTCTCTGACCACTAACCAATCGTGGCTCAAATAGCCTTCACTTCTGTTGTTTTGATGTAGGCGATCGTAAAATGCTAAATCTACACCTAACAAGGTGTTATTTTCTAGATTTTGGTTCAATGCTAAATTCGTTACTTCTGCATTGGATGTAAGGTTAGGTTTCAAAGCCCCATTGTAATAAACACCATAAAGAAAACTACGCAATTGTAGACCCAAAAACTTATTCTGAAGATCTAAGGGTAATTGTCGAAACCGAGAAGCTGCTGACTCTGGCACCTCCAAGGGTTTGTAATCTGGGTGTTTAATACAATAGTGAGATTCGATCTGAACCTGATGAACAATATTTTCTAATGATGTCTGCAATGATTGTGGAACGTCTTGCAGTTGGCTTGCCAGTGAATTTAATAATTGCATATATGTACTTGCCTGTGAGTTGAGAGTGGTGCAAAGATGAGGAGAGGGAAGTAATATCGTGTTCGGTGAAAGACTTATGGTTAAGACCGCAGGGGTCAGGGAGCAGAGAAAAAGGGGATTTTCCTTTTGCATAGATGCAGGAATTATCTATCACTAATTAGTCGGAAATGATATAAATAAATAATTTTCCCCTCAGCCTCTTTCCTTAAAAGAGTGTAAAAACTACTTTTGCAAGAGACACCCGTGAACTATCGTTCACAATGCAAGATGAAAATTTTTCTTTCCTAGTTTCCACTCCCTGAGACGCTTTTAAGCGAGAGATAGATTTGTATTAGCCAGGGTTGATGCTTCCATACCAAAAATTGTCGGAATTGATGCTTCAGGACGACACAACAAACTCTTGGCAACTTGTAACATACAGATACCTGCATTACCAAAGGTTTTTTCATGCTGGAGTTGTGCTTGAATAGCTTTAATCAAAGCTAAACCGCAAAATTGCATCACTCGCTGCAAGAAATCAGGACGACGCTCGATGATTTCCGGGAAATTAGCCAAATAAGCAATAGCCAGTGCTGTAATTGAAGGCTGAAGTAGATGCAGAGGTATCGTAGCTAGGCGTAAAGACTCTTCGATCGCGATCGTATTGCTAGTAACCAAACTGTGCAGCCAGATTTGCAGATAGCTAGCAATCAATGTTCCTAAATCGTTAGCCGGATCTCCCCATGCACAGCGTTCCCAGTCAATCAATCGAATGATGCTGTCTGTCCCTAATCTATTTTGCAAAAGTGCTTCTTCCCAATTTAAGGATAAAAGAATATTGTTTAGCTTCAGGTCATTATGGGTTAGACAACAAGGAGTGAAAGCGGTACTTAAATCTGCGATCGCTTTTCCGAGGCTGTCATAACGTTGATAAAGAGTAAAGAATTTCAGACCGTGGCTAGGAACCATACCAAACACTGCTGGAGTGATTCTATCTAAATCACGAGCCAGGTTAGGAGTTTGTTGGCTAACTGTGTCCTCGGTGCTGTTGAAGAACTCCTGATAGTCTTGATTATCAAAAGTGAGACGATGAATTGATGCCAGAGTAGCTCCCACAGTCGCTGCAATCTCGCGGGGAAAATAATTTTCCTTAGTATAAAACTCTGACAAATCGCGATAGTCGTTGAGATAATTGAAAACAATTATTGAATGTTCAGCGTTAAAATGCACCGCTTCCGAAAAACATGGGTAAATTTGGCTCAGTTCTGAAAAATTGTGTAAAAACTCGTGAACTCGCCATTCTTGCAAAAATTCACCGACAGTTTTACCTTCTCGGTTATAACGCTCTTGTTTCACTAAAAGCTTGCGATCGCTTGGCAAGCTAAGTAATAAATTAAAATTTTTAGCTGGTTTGAGATCAATATGGCTCAATGACTTCTCTTCTAGAATACACAGACCTTGAGAAATGAGATAGTCAAAAACATTTTGAGAACTCAATACAAATGGTGGCATAGGTTTAGACCAATTTAAAAATTAATAACTCAAATTTTTCGTCAATTTTAAAGTTTCTTTCGTGATTTAATCAACTATTAATACACCATAATCATGTCCAAAAACAACTAAAACAATCTTTTTGTTAGACATTGTATTAGGCTACTTTGAAGCAGATATCACAAAAAAAGCTCGTACTATTCAGCATTAAAGGACATTACAATCCACGTAATACTGTAAATAGCAAATGCCGATATTACAGCTTCAAAAAGCTTCGCAGCCACGTAGTAACTTTGGTCAATAGCGTAGTTTTCACCACCATATATATATTTAGAATCATCGTTCAGGTCGGTCAGGAATATTTCTGAATCAACAGGATGCAATTCAGAAATTATGATCTTTGCCATTTATTTACATTCAGCCTTTGTAGCTTTTCACCGAAATGCAGTTTAATTCTTTAAACTCATTAAGGTATTTTTCAGATTTTTTTAACAGTTAACAACCAATAAGGGGAAGCACAGACATTATGAAATCCAGACAATTTCCCCCTTTTTATAACTGGTTGTGCATAAATAGATGATTTAATCTGATTAACTCTCAAGGGATTATTAGTAATGAATAAACTTTATGTCGGCCACAAAGAATACTTTTAATCCCTGGAGAGTAACTAACTTTTGTAGGAAACTACAAAGCTATTTGGTATCTATCCATAGTAGCTATCGCTGAATGATTTAGCTAAATAGCTAATATGGCCAATAGCATAAGTATAGACCCAAGCTTCAGCCAGTTTTGTCAATCCCGACATGTCGCTGACGTAGCTATCATAACCACCAACGATGGAATCGACATCACTCATTTCATTGAGGAAACTTTCGGAATCTTGGAATAGTTCAGAGCCAGCAGCGTGTAGTTGAGAAAGAGTGATAGTTGCCATAATTAAAATTCTCGCTGTAAAGAAAGAAAATGTTGATTGTTTAGTTTGGCTGGCTCTCAAGATTTATTAGTAATTGAGTAACTTTATGTTGCTCACAAAGATTACTTTTACTCCCTAGAGAGCCAATCTAGCCTTTGTAGAGAACTACAAAGCTATTTAGTATCCGTAGTGACCGCTGAATGACTTAGCTAAATAACCAATATGGCCAATGCCATAAGTATAGACCCAAGCTTCAGCTAGCTTTGTCAATCCAGACATATCGCTGACGTAGCCATCGTAACCACCAACGATGGAATCTACATCACTCATTTCATTGAGGAAACTTTCAGAATCTTGAAATAGTTGTGAACCAACAGCATGGAGTTCAGAAAGAGCGATAGTTGCCATAATTTACTCCTAAAATTCTCGTTGCAGTCAAAGAAATGGTTGATTTTTTAATCTGGCTGACTCTCAGGATTTATTAATAATCTAGAAACATCATGTTAATCACAAAGATTATTTT
>NZ_JAECZB010000039.1 GCF_016056295.1 Atlanticothrix silvestris CENA357 | reverse complement strand
CCTGAAGCCAGATTCTCACGCGTTACTCACCCGTCCGCCACTAGCTCCGAAGAGCCCGTTCGACTTGCATGTGTTAAGCATACCGCCAGCGTTCATCCTGAGCCAGGATCAAACTCTCCGTTTTGATGAATCGTTTGTTTAGCTCTTAAATATGAAAGACTGATTCTTTTTACACTCCAGTCAAGTGCTTTATTTTCTTGACGCTGACCACTTGCTGTATAATGGCTTTCAAACTATAATATTTTCAAGGTTCGGCGTCCCTCCCGGCGCCGCTCTGTCGCGCTCGCCTCTTGGGCACTTATCTAATATATCGACCGCTCCTAACTTTGTCAACTCCCTTTTTCAAAACTTTTTTGGAATACTTTTGGAATCGCTTCATATCCATACACAGCAAGGGTTTTAGGTTATAGTGTTTCTTGATGTCTTGCAGGAAGCTATAAATTTGTGAGTAATTCTGCTGTTTTGCCGCCTTGGTTGGTTTTAGATCCTCTGTTGCGTAACTGGTTGTTGGAGGATATTGGTCGGGGCGATCGCACAACAAATAATCTATTAGTAGAAGATGCCACGCCAGGAACAGCTAAATGGATAGCTAAAGCCAATGGGATAGTTGCTGGATTACCAGTTGCAGCCAGGGTGTTTCAGCTTTTAAATGAAAAAGTGAGTTTTATGGCTGTTGCCGCTGAAGGTACAAGGTGTGAACCAGGACAGGTAGTAGCAGAAATTCATGGTTCCCTAGATGCGTTGCTGATGGGAGAACGGGTGGCGCTCAACTTAGCTATGTGTTTAAGTGGGATTGCTAGCTTTACTAATATATATGTAGAGCAAATTGCAGATTTACCTGCTCAGTTAGTGGATACGCGCAAAACTACGCCGGGACTGAGATTGTTGGAAAAGTACGCGACTGCGGTTGGTGGAGCGATTAATCACCGTATGGGGCTGG
This sequence comes from Atlanticothrix silvestris CENA357, assembly GCF_016056295.1. GTDB lineage: Bacteria > Cyanobacteriota > Cyanobacteriia > Cyanobacteriales > Nostocaceae > Atlanticothrix > Atlanticothrix silvestris. The sequence goes on along the minus strand of NZ_JAECZB010000039.1, from coordinate 25,603 downwards.
ATGATGCAGTAATGATTAAGGATAATCACATTGTGGCGGCTGGAGGAATTGGAGAAGCTATTACTCGTATTCGTTCTAAGATTCCTTACCCTCTAACTATAGAAGTAGAAACAGAAAGTCTAGAACAGGTAAAAGAAGCTCTACTGCATAAAGCTGACATTATTATGCTCGATAATATGCCCCCAGATATAATGTGTCAGGCTGTGCAGTTAATCCGTCAGCAGAATAGCCAGACTAAAATTGAAGCTTCTGGGAATGTGACATTAGAGACTATTCGCGCTGTGGCTGAGACTGGCGTGGATTATATTTCTAGCAGTGCGCCAATTACTCAGTCGAAATGGTTGGATTTAAGTATGAGAATTTATTAATTACTTAATTAAGGCTAAAACCCCAGATAATTTTCTAAATTTCCTGTGCGTTCATTCCCAAATTTCGCAACCTTTGAGCTAGTTATTCTGCACGTTATTTATTATTTTTGTTGGTCACACCAGTATAACCACCCAGGCGATCGCCCAAAGTAAGTACTGCGTTCTCGCCCAATTACTAAACCAATTTCTGGTAGCCATCAGATGGAAGACAGTCCAAGGGGTGTGATATACCATAACGGTCTTCACTGTAAGTGTGTAACTATATTTTAGGGCTAGAATAATCAAGCCTTTGAGAAAGTCCAACCATCAAGCAGCCCATTGCCCCCTCAAACAGATAATATTTATTTATGAACGCTACACAAGAACAACTAAAACTGAAATTTGAGCAGGCTTTGGTGGCTGCTTTTGGCGCTGATTATGCCGGGGTAGATCCGATTTTGGTTTCTGCCAGTAATCCTAAATTTGGTGACTATCAGGCGAATGTGGCTTTATCCTTGAGTAAAAAATTAGGAAAGCAACCAAGGGCGATCGCTGCTGCAATTGTTGATAAGTTGGATGTGTCAGAAATCTGCGAATCACCGGAGATAGCTGGGCCTGGTTTTATTAATCTCAAACTAAAAAAAGAATATCTGGAGGCACAGTTGCAAGCTATTCAGATAGATCCCAGGCTAGGAATCCCTGCGACGAAAACACCACAGCGAGAAATTGTCGATTTTTCTAGTCCAAACATTGCCAAAGAAATGCATGTTGGACACTTACGTTCTACGATTATTGGTGATTCCATTGCCCGGATTTTGGAATTTCAGGGACACGATGTCCTACGACTCAATCATGTAGGTGATTGGGGTACACAGTTTGGGATGTTAATTACATATCTGCGGGAAGTTTACCCAGAAGCCCTTACTACTGCTAACGCTTTAGATATCGGAGATTTAGTAACTTTTTATCGCCAAGCGAAGCTACGGTTTGATGCAGATGAAGCATTTCAAGAAACGGCACGTCAAGAAGTCGTAAGATTACAAGCAGGTGCAGAAGATACACTTCATGCTTGGAAACTGCTGTGTGAACAGTCACGGCGGGAGTTTCAAATAATTTATGACTTATTGAATGTTCAAATCATTGAACGGGGAGAATCTTTCTACAATCCTCTACTACCATCTGTTGTACAAGATTTAGACGAATCCGGTTTACTGGTAGAAAACCAAGGGGCAAAATGCGTTTTTTTAGAAGGTTTTACTAACAGAGAAGGTGAGCCTCTGCCTTTAATTGTGCAGAAATCCGATGGCGGTTATAACTACGCCACAACAGATTTAGCATCCCTGCGTTACCGGATTCAACAAGATGAGGCAAAGCGCATAATTTATGTAACAGATGCTGGACAAGCCAACCATTTTACCCAATTTTTCCAGGTAGCAAGCAAAGCAGGATGGATTCCTGATGATGTCGAACTTGTGCATGTTCCCTTTGGTTTGGTGTTAGGGGAAGATGGTAAAAAGTTTAAAACTCGTTCTGGCGATACTGTGAGGTTACGGGATTTATTGGATGAGGCGATCGCTCGTTCTCGTGTAGACTTGGAAAAAAGATTACAAGAAGAACAGCGCGAAGAAACGTTAGAATTCATTAATGAAGTTGCCGAGATAGTTGGTATCAGTGCGGTTAAATATGCTGACTTAAGCCAAAACCGTACAAGTAACTATATTTTTAGCTACGATAAAATGCTGGATCTCAAGGGTAATACTGCACCTTATATGCTGTATGCTTATGCGCGGATTCAAGGGATTAGCCGCAAAGGTGGTATTAACTTTGACGAATTGAAAGACAATGCCAAAGTTGTATTAGAGCATGAAACAGAACTAGCACTTGCTAAGTATTTACTTCAAATAGATGAAGTTATTAGTACTGTAGAGCAAGACTTATTGCCTAACCGTTTATGCGAATATTTGTACGAATTGAGTAAGAAATTTAATCAGTTTTATGACCGCAATCAAGGGGTTCAGGTGCTGAATGCAGAGGAACCGCAGCGGACATCACGCTTGGTTTTGTGTGATTTGACAGCTAGAACTTTGAAACTGGGATTATCTTTGTTGGGAATCCAAGTATTAGAGAGGATGTAACAGATAATATTTTTAATGTAAAGGTATGCTGAGTGATTTGTTCATCAAGAGTTATTTAGGAAAGGGCAATGGTACAAACACCACAAAAAAACATAACCTTAGCAGAGTTTCTCAAGCTACCAGAAACAAAACCTGCTAGTGAATACATTGATGGTCAAATCATTCAAAAACCAATGCCACAGGAAAAACATAGCACAATTCAAGGTGAACTGATTGTCAATATCAATGCTGTCGTGAAGCCTCAAAAAACTGCACGAGCATTTCTAGAACTGCGATGTACGTTTGGTGGTAGGTCAATTGTTCCAGATGTAGCCGTATTTACTTGGGATCGAATTTCTCGTGATCAAAATGGCGAAATCGCCAATGTCTTCCAAGCAGCCCCAGATTGGACTATTGAAATTTTACCGCCTGATCAAAGCGTTACAAAAGTAACTAAAAATATTTTACATTGCCTCAATTATGAAACTCAAATGGGTTGGCTAATTGACCCAGGAGAGCAAATTATCATTGTGTATATACGCAATCAACAACCGATCTTTTTGGATGAACCAAATGCTTTACTTCCAGTGCCAGATTTTGCCAGTGAATTGAAGCTGACAATTAGAAATTTGTTTGGTTGTTTATTAGAGTAAATTAAATTGTTTAGAACAATCAGGACTAAAGTCCTGACTACGAACTTTTGTAGTTAATATTGGGCATGGAAGTAATTATATCATGTCCGGCTTATTAGTTATGAATCCCGCATCTGTGCAAAAACCTGAAAACTCTTTCTCCCTCTGCCCCCTGCCCCCTGCGGTCTTAATGATAAGTCTTTACCCGAACACGATATTCTACCATGCCCAATATGAATCTGACTATTAATCTTTACTGCCAGACATAAATTAAAATAAACAAAACAATCCAGATAACATCTACAAAGTGCCAAAATAATGAGGTGGAATTGACACCGAAGTGACCTGAATCGTAGTTTCCAGGGATGAAAGAACGCACCAAAATAATCAATTGCAACAGAACGCCTGTAAAAACGTGCAAACCGTGGAAGCCTGTTAGCAAGTAGAACATCCCTCCAAATGTCCCGGAGGTGAAGCCAAAAGCAAGGTGACTCCATTCAATAGCCTGTCCCAGCAAAAAGTAACTGCCCATCGCCATCGTTGCTAAGAGAAACAGGCGAAATTTCCATAAATTATGGCGTTGTAGGGCCCGTTCTGCTAAGTAAATCACAAAGCTACTGGCAACCAGAATTACCGTATTGATTGCAGGTTCTTTAATTTCTAGTCCTGAAACACCGACTGGTAGCCAGTCAGGATTAGTTGTTTTGTAGATAATATATCCTGCAAAAAAACTCAAGAAAATAACACTTTCAGACAAAAGGAAGACAATGAAGCCAAACATTTTGTTGCCTTCTTCGTCATGTTCATGTTCTGCGCCTGTATGATGCAACTCGTTTGAATTGATATAACTGTCCATTGGTATAGATTTTGAGGATTGAATTTGAAACGCAAAATCACGCAGAGGGAAGCGCAAAGGTACGCGGAGGGTTTCTGCGTCTTCCCTTTGCGTTATTGTGGGAGATTGGCCGTCAATAGTTCAGATTTGCCGTAGCCGTAGGGTTCAGAAATAATGATGGGAATTTCTTCAAAGTTTTCTACTGGAGGTGGTGAAGAAACCATCCACTCTAAACCAATTGCCTGCCAGGGATTGTCAGGTGCTTTCTCTCCTTGCATCCAAGAAATCACCATATTGAAAATAAAGGGCAAAGTAGACATTCCCAACAAAAATCCGCCAAGGCTAGCAATAATATTCCAAAATTGATACTCCGGTGCATAGGAGGCAACTCGGCGTAACATCCCTTGTAATCCTAAGGGGTGCATGGGCAAAAAGTTGAGGTTTGTGCCAATGAATGCTAACCAAAAGTGCAACTTACCCCAGCCTTCGGAGTACATCCGCCCGGTCATTTTGGGGAACCAGTGATAGATGGCGGCATACAAGCCCATCGTCACTGTACCGTACAGGACATAGTGGAAGTGACCCACTACAAAGTAGGTATTGTTGACATGAACATCAACAGGCACAGAAGAAAGCATAATACCTGTGATGCCAGCGAAGACAAACATCACCAATGCACCAAGGGCGAACAGCATTGGTGTATTCAGTCGTAATTTACCTCCCCAAACGGTCGCCACCCAGGCAAATACCTTAATACCAGTAGGTACCGACACAAACATCGTTGTTACCATGAAAATCAACCGCATCCAGCCAGGAGTGCCGCTGACATACATGTGGTGTACCCAAACAATACCGCTGACTACCGCAATTAACATTGATGAAACGGCAACCACTTTGTAGCCAAACAGGGGTTTACGGGCATAAACAGGGAAAATTTCCGAAAAAATCCCGAAGATGGGCAAAATGATCACATAAACGGCGGGGTGGGAGTAGAACCAGAAGTAATGCTGGAACATGACTGGATTACCACCCCTACTAGGGTCGAAAAAGGCAGTGCCAGCAGTCAAATCTAGTAGCAACATGACTGCACCTGCGGTCAGTGCAGGTAGTCCGAATAGTTGGATAATCTGGGCGCTAAATACTGCCCAAACAAACAACGGCATCCGGAACAAGGTCATGCCTGGTGCGCGCATCTTGACAATTGTGGTGACAAAATTGACTGCCCCCATAATTGAGGATACGCCGGATATTGCCACTGCCAACAGCCAGACAACTTGACCATTAATCAAATTACCTGTGGGATTCTGGAGACTAACTGGTGGGTAAGACCACCAACCCGCTTGGGCTGGGCCACCAGGAACCAAAAAGCTACCCATCAGAAGAATCCCAACTACTGGCACCATCCAAAAGGCGACGGCGTTGAGGCGGGGAAATGCCATATCTCGCGCCCCAATCATTAGGGGTACTAAATAATTGGCAAAACCAACCAGTGAGGGAAATGTCCACAAAAACAGCATCACAGTACCGTGCATGGTGAACATGCCGTTATAGACGGTACGATCAACTAGGTCTGCGTCGGGTGTAATTAATTCTCCCCGCAACACCATCGCAAAGATACCGCCGACTAGAAAGAAGATGAACGAGGTGACAAGGTATTGAATACCAATCACTTTATGATCAGTGCTAAAGCTGAAGTATTGTTTCCAGTTACCTGGAGATGGATGATCAGCAATACTGATGCCTTCAATAGGGATATTTGTCATTGGTGAGTTTCCTTTTAACCAGGATAATTGACCAGAGGAGATGGCGCAGGTGCAACTGTAGTCCAACCAGTTTTCACAGACTGACTGGATGCTTGAGCATATTCAGAAGCTGCTTGATTATGTGCTGGAGATGGTTTTTGGGTTGCAGCTTGGGCTAGCCACTGGTGGTAATCTTCTGGAGATTCAACGACTACATTGGCTTGCATTGTTGCAAAGTATGTACCGCTGTATTGGGAATCGGTGAGGTGATATTGTCCTGGGCGAATCGGTGTGAATTCAAAGTCGATAGCGTGGTTAGGAATAATATCTTGCTTGAGACGAAATGCCGGAATATAAAAGCCGTGCAGTACATCTGCTGATTGGAGTGCTAAACGCACCCGGCGATCGCTTGGCAAATGCAGTTCGGTACTGGTAATATCTCTTTCCGGATAATGGAAAACCCAAGCCCATTGTTTGGCTAAAACATCAATTTTTTCTACAGGTTCAGTTAAGGCGGCAACTGGTGCTTCATTGGTTGCTGCATAAGCTGATTCCATACCTATGGGATTATGCAAATGCACCAGTTCTGCTGGGCCTTGAATTCCCATTTGCTCGTAAACTTGGTAGCTATAGCCTGCAATCCAAAGCACTAGCATGATTGGGATGGCTGTCCAGACAACTTCTAGGGTGATATTACCTTCAATTGGCGGGCCATCACTGGTGTCTCCCTTTTCTGCCCGATGGAAAATAATCGAGTACATCAGAGTGCTAGTCACTCCCAGGAAGATGAATGCACCAAGGGTTACTAGAAAGCTAATCAAATCGTCAATTAGATGAGATTCTGCTGCGGCTTGGGGAGGAAGCCAAGAATAAGACTGTTTACCAATCCAGAGACTGGTTATGGTCACAGCGATCGCCCCCGTAATCACGGTTAAAATGTTTAAGATCTTGCCGATTTTCATGATTAATGGTTAATAGTTAGTGGTCAGTCATGAGTGGACAACTGACAACTGACAACTGACAAAAATTAGTTACTTGAGAACTGTGTTCAGGTCTTGCCCCATTCGCAGCAAACTATCTGCTGTGTTATGTACGCCAAATTCGGCAGCCATTTGCGCTCCTAGTGTGCCGTGGACATACATAATCAACATGACTGCCATACCTGTAAACAGATAACTCCATTGCACTTGTTTATCTGCGTCTTGACTCCATACGAAGCGCTGCCATCCTCTCCAGACAGTCATGATCAAAATCAGCGCTAATAAAAATACGCCTCCTACACCATGCCAAAGCATAGTTTCCATTGCCTGCATTCCCCAGGCGCTTTTGACATCGGCTGATGGAGTTGCCAGCAGCATTTCATAAAAGCCTGCTGCTACCGTGAAAAAAGTGATAACGCAGGAAGCTAGCATGTTATACCAACCCACATCGAACAAGTTGGCACGTTCAACAGAAATTGCTAGAAATTTAAACACCCATTTTTCAAAGGGGAACAGAACACCAACGATATCAAAGAGAATCCCGATGATGAACAGACCCAAAGTCAGATGAACTAAGTTGGGATGAATGGGAATGGTGTAAGGAAGTCCGTTTGCACCCATTTGGGCGTTCAATTGGTTAATTAGTTCTGAGTTCATGGCAAAATACCTTCCTTTACTGCTTCCACAACTGGCACTGTGTGCAGTCCATATATCCAAACAAGTTCATCTCCTAGATAGACTTGCAAGCCAACTATTAGGGTTAAAACCAACCCTGTCACCATATAATGAATCGGTAATTTGTAAGGGTTACGGCTACGAATTACATAACGCCATGCTGTAATTGCCGCGATGATTCCCGAAAGCGACCAGCCTACCAGTGTATGCAAATTTAGCACTGATTTAGCTAAGTCATAAGGTTGTGCTAAACCTGCTTCAAATTGACCAAAAATAATGGCGACAAATATGGCGATCGTCGCAACCAACATATTCCACCAACTCACCTCGAAAAGATGAGTTCTACCAGTAAAATAACCAACTAAATCACAGAAGAATGCAAACAACACCATTGCAATTACGAAGTGAACAACAATGGGGTGAATCGTATCTGGATAGGGTAAATTATGGTCATTCAAAGATGTAAGATACTCAAGCATTGTATTCTCCTGGACATATACTGCATCTCAGCTAAACGTCAATGATTGACATTCACTCACATCACTACAAGCACTTATACCTGACCGGAATTTATTCATTAGATCTGCGTGGCGAAATTCGGTCACTTAAGTGTCATGGTCTTTGTAGCCAATTTATGTGGGGCTATTATTTATAGTCGATGATTGAGTTTAATTCATTTGTTCATGCTGATACTCTACAATAGTGATTTTTAGTTTATCTAACAAAATCACTGTTGTCCTTTTGATTTAGTATGACCTATCTCTTAGCTTAAGGATTTTTTTAGTAGTTGTCAAAAAAATTAATAATTACTTTTAAAAATAGTTTGATAGCGTAGCTAAAGTTTCTGTTTTTAGAGATTGCATATTTAAAAATAACGAATGTGCAACATTTAACATTTATAAAATAAAGCTTTGTAATACTAATAACAAAAAGAATATATGGGATTTTATAAATATATAGAAATAAGTTAGTAATTTTATTGGAACATACCAACATCTCAGTACAGTTGCTTAATCGATAAACAATCTCGATATATCTATTTTAAAAATAGATATAAAATACTTTCAACTAATTAACTTAGTACTTAATAAATTCAATATTTTCTGGAACTAGTATTATTGGTCATAAGTAGTCGTCATGATCAGTGTGCGATAAAACCCATGAAAACCCTTTTGCTTTTTGCCCAGTACATAAAAAAATACTTAAAATCATCGCTTAATGAAAAGACACTTCATTTTCAAATTAATTAAAATCATGAAAACCTCCGCTAACGTTACTGTTGACCGGCAGCAGATCAACTCGAACGATAGACGAAAAGGCTCTCAACTGTCCGCTCTAATCGGGTTGTTATGCGGTTGTTTGAACGTTATCAAATAACACTCGTGTCTTGAATACCTTCTGCTTCCTTGTTTTTCATTACAGAATAGTACCAACGGCAAAACCGCAATGAGGGTTCATCAGTAGGGACGTTACATCCTTCATTCATATTGGGAATTTCACCAACTTGTGATTCAGTCATCGTGCGATCGTCTTGGGATGCTGCAAAAAAGTCATCAAAATCAAAATTACTCCGATCGATACCAGGGCTAGGCAGAACGACCTGCACAAATCGTAGTTGTTGTGGATTAATCGGAATCGCGAACAAATGAGGACGCAGAGGCATCCCGCCTAAATCTAACTTTAGAACAACCTGATTGGGCTGATGCCAATCAATCTCGACCCCATAAGGCAAAGTATCGAGTCGATTCATAATTGCCATTCCGTCTGCTGTTGCAGTCACGTTGATTTGTGCTGTTGCATTTCTATGAGTCGGGTCATGGAATTCGTGCCCAAATGAATCCCGATGAACAAACGGAATATGGAGATAGTCCAGCGAAATGTCGATGGCTCGTGTCCAATGAGCATTCCAAATCTCATGGTGAATCACATAGCGATCGTTGGATTCCAATAAACTCGATGGCAACTGTGGTTCTGGCACATTTTCGGTTCCTGTAAAAATCCATACCATTCCTGCAATCACTCTTACTGGGAAACTCACGACTGACAGTTTTGAAAGTTGAGCCGCCTTAAGCGAGTTGAAAGGAACATGAGTACAAGCGCCATTAGAAGCAAACTGCCAGCCATGATAGGGACATTCAAGGCAACCGTTTTCTATGACTTGTCCATGTGAGAGAGGCGCACCGCGATGCGGACAACGATCAATAAACGCTGCAAACTGACCGAATGAACTGCGAAACAGGACTAGCGATTCGCCCGCTAATTTAACTGCAATCGGATCTGAGCCAATTTCAGCCACAGGTAATACTGGAGTCCAAAAGTTAGGAAACATCTTAAACATGGCAAAATTGCCTCCTTACGAGTTCTTGAGTGTTTTTCACTATAGAACTCTCCTCCTGACAGCGTTATGTCAGTGGAAGCCAGATAATCTTCTTCTCTCAAGCTGAAAATTTGTGTATGTATCAAGACTAATCTCTTACTCTGGAACTTCAACATCTGAAGCGAAATCGAGATCTTGAATGCGATCAACACGGAAATCTCTGTACGTCTTTCGGAGGGTACACCATGTTCCAACCGTCCATTTGCTACCCCAGTAAAATAGTCCCAGCGGAAAAACGATTCTTTGAGACAATTGCTCGTTCAGGCTTAAATACACAATCATAACAGCTTGTTGGTGTTGAATGGCTTGATACAGATCGTTCCAATGGTTTAAACTTTGGTCATTCAACATATTGCCTAGCGATCGAACAGGTGCGCGAGTCGGTTCAAAGCTGCGTAACGGCAACACTGCTCCAATTTTACTTAGAAGCGTTTTTGCCGCTGTCGCTAAATCACCTCCAGTCGATCGCGATAGCATTTCGACCCCCAACATCAGAGCGGCGATTTCATCATGAGTTAAAGTTAGAGGGGGTAACTCAAAATCTTCAGTCAAAGCATAGCCGATACCAGGCTCACCATAAACTGGAACGCCACCTACCGAAAGGTCGTCAATATATCGGTAAATTGTACGCACGGAAACGCCAACTCGTTCGGCTAGTTGCTCCGCTGTAATAGGTTGGTGAGATCGGATGAGATTCACTAATTGGAACAGACGGTCAGCTTTCCTCATTCTGGACATCAAGTAGTCTTAATATTCGAGTAACATAACGTTCTCAATCAACTGTATAGCGATCTTGTAATACGTCACAACTAACAGTGCCTCGTCCATCAAACGCTGATCCAAAATCTGAAACTCGACTTAATCTCAAACACCCACAGACATCCTTTCAACTGCCACAGTCGATACTTGAAGGCGCATAACGATTGGGTTCAGCGGCAGCGAGAGAACCTAAACGATAGCCGAAAAGACTCCAATCTGTCCGCTGCAACGCGATTGTTGTACTGCTGTCTGGATGCAATGATTTTATAGACAGCAAGAAACGGGTGGCGTTGAACCTTGGCTCTCGATACATTGAGGAGTGCATGATAGACAGATGATAAAACCAGTCACATGAATTCCTTGATCGAAACTAGCCCGTATGATAGCGAAACGTATGAGCGGATTGCTAAGGCAATCGCATTTATGCGTCAGCATCATTTGAATCAGCCCAACTTAGCAACCGTTGCTCAGCATGTGCATCTTAGCGAATATCATTTTCAACGGCTCTTCACCCGATGGACAGGCATCAGCCCCAAGCGTTTTTTGCAATATCTCACGGTGGAGTATGCCAAGTCAAAAATCGCTGAGACTGGTAATCTCTTGGATCTGACTGTAGAAGTTGGATTATCTAGTCCAGGACGGTTACACGATCTGTTTGTGAATTTAGAAGCGATGTCGCCCGGTGAGTTCAAGGCAGAGGGCATCGGCTTACAGATTTGGTATGGCATTCATCCCACTCCCTTTGGAGACTGCTTAATTGCAACAACCTCGCGTGGTATCTGTAATCTTCATTTCCTAGATACAACGAGCAAAGATGGGATTGAACAGGCTTTCCGCTTGGAGTGGTCAAACGCTAGCATCAAGCAGGATCAACAAGCTACTCAAGAAATCTGCAATCGTATTTTCGAGCCAAGTGCAGCTAACAACAAACCTTTGGTTCTTTACGTAAAAGGGACGAATTTTCAGATTCAAGTGTGGCGGGCACTCTTGAGCGTTCCATTTGGTGGGATCACAACTTACCAAGGATTAGCAGCAGCGATGGGTCGCCCAACGGCAGCAAGAGCGGTCGGCAACGCACTCGGAAGGAATCCAGTGGGGTATTTAATTCCCTGCCATCGAGTGATCCGGGAATCCGGCGAGTTTGGCGGTTTTCGTTGGGGACTGGAACGTAAGACCGTTCTGCTCGGTTGGGAAGCGAGTCGCAATCAAATCCAGAACAGGGAGCAGGAAGTGATATGAGAAGGTTAGAGATTGCAGAACTTTTGCTACTTGCTGCCTTGTGGGGCGGTTCATTTCTATTTATGCGAATTGCAGCACCCGTACTTGGTCCCGTTTGGCTGATTGAGTTTCGCGTCTTACTGGCAGGTTTAGCCTTGCTGCCGATTTTAGTCCGCTTCAATCTTGGGCACGAGGTTCGACAGCATTGGATTTCACTTTTTATTGTGGGCTGCATTAATTCGGCAATCCCGTTTTCGCTGCTGGCTTTTGCATCAGTCTCACTACCTGCTGGGTTCACTTCTATCCTGAATGCAACCGCTCCTCTATTTTGAACCGTTGTTGCGTTTGTCTGGCTCAGAGAGCGATTAACCATTACCCGAATGATTGGATTTGTTCTGGGATTCATCGGAGTCATTATTTTGATGGGTTGGAAAGCCGTTTTTGCAACACCCGCTTTTGTAATGGCAGCGTCCGCTGGGTTATTAGCAGCCCTGACTTATGCGATCGCGGCTCCCTACATCAAACACAAATTAACAGGTGTTTCTTCGTTAGCGGTAACTGTCGGCAGTCAGCTAGGAGCAGCAGTTCTACTGATACCTGCACTACCTTTTACCATTCCGCAACAACCCATCACAGAGGGCATAGTGATCGCAGTATTGGGTCTTGCTTTGCTATCAACCGCATTTGCTTATATCTTGTACTTCCGACTCATTCAAAATATTGGCGCGACAAAAGCATTGACGGTCACTTATTTGATTCCTCTATTTGCGATGCTTTGGGGCGCATTATTCCTGAACGAAGCCATAACAGTATCAATGATTTTGGGATGTGGTCTGATTTTGCTAGGGACTGCCATCGCGAACGGGCTGTTTACAAAAACGTCAAGCGACAATACGAAACAGAAGTAGCCACATCTTACCAGTAGTTTTGAAATACTGCCTTAACCGATTTCTCAAGCAGTACAACTATTTATTATACGGAAAGCTTCCGTTTAATTTTTTAAATCCTAATATATAAAGCATTACAGCTACCTTCTTTCTAGATATACGGAAAACTTCTTTTTTAAACCCCTATTTTTGATATCATACATAACTTTTCCGTATAATCATCCCGTAAAGGGTGGATATACGGAATTTTTCCATGTATTCCTTAGTGTTATGTAGAAATTTTCTGTATAACATCCCTATTTAGGATATTACACGGAATTTTATGCACAACTTCCAATGGAACAGCGTCCAAAGAAACTCCTTGAACGGGTGCAAGATGTTATCAGACTTAAGCACTATTCTTATCAAACAGAGAAAACTTATATTTACTGGATTAGACGCTATATCCTTTTTCATAATAAGCCGCTAGCCTGCGGCATAGCTAAGCTTAGGGCGTAACCTCCCGTAGAAAACCCGATTTTTTAGTATGATATTTGACCGCAACTTCCTTAGTTTAATAGGGTGCGTTAAGAGCATAACGCACCCTATCAAAGTTTCTAAAGTTGTAGGTTCCTTAGTACAGTTTTGCAAGCATTCGTAGCGGTATATATGTCATTCTGTAGACTTTCCCGTAGACACCAGGAAGGTGGCTTCTCGTAGAGTGGGGATAATACAGTGAAGCAGACGTAGATGTTTAGACGGAGCATTACTTCCCATAAACGCACGAAGGGCAGCTTCTCGTAGAGTGGGGTAGAATCTCCCTTAATATATTAGCTACATTTGTTCTGCTTAGAATGACATAGATAGTATGTTACAAATTTATCCAGTACTGAGTTAAGGGGATTTAGCAAGATTTCACTCAACCACTGTTGTTGAAACCCCCTCTACTGATGGAGGTACGCTAGGCAATTCCAAACAGTATCCTGCACCATATACTGTTTTGATATAGCGAGGGTGTCGCGGATCTGGTTCTAGCTTGGTTCGCAAGTGGCGGATATGCACTCGAATAGTTTCGATGTCATCATCTGGATCGTAGCCCCAAACTTCTCTAAGGATTTCGCTTGGAGAAACTGTCTGACCGTGGCGTTGCAGTAAACAATGAAGTAACTCAAATTCCAAATGAGTCAGTTTGACAGTCTCAGTGAACCATATTGCTTCAAATCTCTCTGGAACAAGGGTCAACGGCCCATAATTGAGAATTTCACTGTGCTTTGCTGCTTGGGGAATGCGGTCAGTACGTCGCAGTAGTGCCCGAACTCGCGCTAGCAACTCTTCTACTTCAAAGGGCTTAGTGAGGTAGTCATCCGCACCAGCATTGAAGCCTTCTACCTTATCTTGAGTTTGACTTAAAGCCGTTAACATCAACACGGGAATCTCAGCTGTGCGCTCATCTCGACGCAGGCGCTGACAAACTGTAAATCCATCAACTCTTGGCAACATCAGGTCGAGCATGATCAAATCTGGCTGTAGCTGGAGAGCTAACGCCTGGCCCTTGATACCATCTTCAGCTTGGCTGACATCATAGCCAGCCATTTCCAAGTTGACGGCAACGAGTTCTGAAATTGCTGGGTCATCGTCTATGACAAGAATCCTCGGCATTCTTAAAAAATTATTACTACTTATTAAGGATAAATAACAACCTTTGGTAGATACAAAGATTTCTGTCTTGATTATAAAAAAGATTTGAAATCTAACATAAATATTAAAACGAAAGGATTATGAAATCAGAACTCAATTACACGAAATTTTAAATTATGATGTGTTATGCTCCTTACACTCCTTCCCGCTTTTTACAAAATGGTGTGGCAATGACTGTGTACACCGCTTTATGGGGAAGACGTTACTGGGAAAAAACAACTCCACATCCAGAGCCGCCCTATCATAAAACAATTTTTATGGGTGGGCAAGGCGTACCAATTTTTAGTTGGGTTGCAATCCCTAAAAATGCTCACAATACTATTGTCGCTACTTATGGCATTACAGGCGACCTAAATCAAGAATGGTCTTTGAGACTTTTAGGGCGTAAAGCTTATGCCCAAGGGTACGCCGTAGTGTTATTTGATTGGCGTGCCCACGGCAAGACTGCTGAGTTATCCCCTACTTTGACTTCTGATGGTCTGTACGAGGGAGAAGATTTTGTCCACATTGCAGCTGCCGCAGCCTCAATGGGATGTCCAAGTAAATTTTGGTTTGCAGGTTTTTCGTTAGGAGGGCAGTTAGCACTATGGGGGTTGAAAGCTGCGTCAGAGTTAATTAAAGCGAACGAGGAAGTAGGGCTAAAAGACAGTGATATTGGTGGGGGCGTAGTCATTTGTCCAAGCTTGGATTCTGTGCGATCGCTTGCTTATTTAGTTAAGCAGCCCATTGGTAAATATTTGGAAGCAGAGATTGCCCGAAATTTAAAAAAACTGGCGTGGCGAATACATGATGCTCACCCTGGAAGTATTGATCCAGAAGCGATCAAACGAGCAAACAGTATTTGGGGCTTTGACCACGAACTGGTAATTGGGCGATTGGGCTTTGCATCTGTGGAAGAATACTATGAAGCTAGCAGTGCTTTACAATTGCTGCCGCATCTTTCCAAACCAACTTTAATTTTGTATGCTGCCGATGACCCATTGTTTGACCCGGCAATCATACCCGATTTGCAAGCTGCCTGCGCTCAAAATTCTGTCATAGATTTAATGCTTACTCGTTATGGCGGCCATATTGGCTATTTAAGTAGCAAACAGGGTCAACGCCAAGCACAAGACCCTGATCCTTGGTGGGCTTGGAATCGGGCTTTGCAGTGGATGGATAGACAGAGAGTAGGAAAAGAGAGTTTGTCTGTATCGCCTCGATGATTATTAAATGTAGGGGCGATCGCTCCTACATTTGCTACTTGGAAAAATTTGATTAGAGAATGCGGTAAATAATTTGACAATTGACAACAATGGGAACAAGTTAAATTTTGATACTAATTGTTAAGTTAAATTTTGTGTGCTGACACTTGAGTTAATGCTTAGAATATACATTAACAATATATAAAGTAATAACTCAGTCACCCATTCTTTCTTATCCTACATTACCTATTGCACAACGTTTTTTTGAATTTAAAGCCTAGTTATTTAATATTATTTTTTAACTTGTGTAGTTATATGGATGTTAATAAGGTTTTTATCAATGATCAATATTTTGCATTCCATACAGTGTAGAAAAGTACCCTTGAGGGTACTGTCAATATGAGTTAGTGTTGATTAATAATAAAAGAGTAAATTATAGTTGGGTAAGATCTCTTAAAGTTTAGAGATATTTTTTAGTGTTACGAACACTTTTAAAAAAGTCTTACCTACCTTTGTTTTTTATCAATCCATTTCATCAATTCAACGCTAATTAAGAATTAAAATTTTGCCTAAAATCTAGTTTATATAGAGGGTTTTGAGACTTATTGATAACAGTCACATAACTTCCTCTATATAAATCAAGACAGGTTCAAATAGAAAACTTACCCCCTATTTGTACCTAAATAAATCATGCATCCATAAAGGAGCGTGTAGCACTCAATGTGCCCATATTGGGAAGAATTTTAGGTTATGACATGTTGTTTACTGATGCTAGTATTCATGACATATAAATCTAATTTTTTCCCTTTTTTGCATAAATAACCAAACTACTCTGTATTAGATAAAGACAGGTTCAAGTAGCAAGCTTACTTCTGTTTGTACCTCATTTTACCTATACGTCTACAACCAATTTTTGAAGGAGCAAACATCATGGCAGTCACATGGTTTCCAGGTTTAGGCCCAACTAATGGAGCAGACATTGGTATCAGCAATTCTGCGTCAGATGTCCTTAATGGTCTTGGTGGAAATGACAGTTTGTATGGTAACGCAGGCAATGATTATCTCAATGGTGGTAGCGGCAATGACTACCTAAGCGGTGGTACTGGCAACGACACCCTTGTAGGTGGTACTGGTAACGACACAATGTATGGTGGCTATGGCAACGACAACTACTATGTCGATAGGAGTTCTGACGTAGTTGTTGAGTATGCCAGTCAGGGTACTGACTGGGTATATTCATCCGTCTCCTACACTTTGGGAGCTAATGTCGAAAATTTGACTTTAACTGGTACTGCCTACTCTGGAGTTGGTAATAGCCTCAGTAACGTCATCTATGGCAACAGTTTTAGCAACTACATCTCTGGTGGTAGCGGCAATGACTACATCGATGGTGGCAGTGGCAACGATTCCATATACGGCGGTAATGGTAATGATAGCCTCATTGGTGGTTATGGAAATGACTACCTAAGTGGCAGCTATGGTAACGATACCCTTGATGGTGGTATTGGTAATGACACAATGTATGGTGGCTATGGCAACGACAATTACTATATCAATAGCTCTTCTGATGTAGTTGTTGAATATGCTAATCAGGGTACTGACAGGGTATATTCATCCGTCTCCTACACTCTGGGAGCCAATGTTGAAAATCTGACTTTAACTGGTACTGCCTACTCTGGAATTGGTAATAGCCTCAATAACGTCATTTATGGCAATATTTCTAGCAATTACATCTCTGGTGGTAGCGGCAATGACTACCTAAGTGGTGGTTCTGGTAATGACTCCATATATGGTGGCTATGGCAATGACACTTTATATGGCGGTACTGGCAATGACTACCTAAGTGGCAGCTATGGTAATGATTTACTCAGTGGTGGCAGTGGCAACGACACTCTCGTAGGTGGTTATGGTGTTGACACATTATACGGTGGTGCTAGCGCAGATAAATTCGTCTTCAACAACCAATATGAAGGCATTGATATCATCAAAGACTTCCAGTGGACAGAAGGTGACAAAATTCAGGTTTCTAAGATTGGGTTTGGTGCTAGCTTAAACAGCCAGTTCAACTACAATAGTTCTAATGGTGCATTGTCCTTCCTTGGTTATCAATTCGCAACCATTGATAACAAGCCCGTAGGCTTCTCAACTAATTTGGATATTGTGCTAGTTTAGAGACTTTTTGAAGTTAACTTTAGCCAAATAAGTTGAAAAAAGGGGGCGCGATCGCGTCCCTTTTTTTTATAATCAATATCAATTTTCAAACATCAACAACTGATTTTTTAGATTTTAATGCCGTTGTGCTACCCACAGTCGATGTTCGTTTGGTTACTGCATCAGAGAATAGCTCCTCATACTGCTCAATTGCCTGCTCAAAGGAATAGCACTCTACAGCAAACTGTCTTCCTTTGTTACCTAGCTGTGCTGCTAATCTCGAATTACGATATAAATCCAGAACTGCTGCCGCTAGTGCTGATGATGATTCTGGCTCTACAATTATGCCACCACCACTTTCTTTAATAGCTTTGGCTGCTGTACCAGTAGCAGGTACTGAACCCACTATTGGGCGACCGCTTGCTAAGAGTAGTGGAATTTTAGAAGGCATATTGAAGGAAATCACATTACACTTTTGGACAATCAACCCGACATCAGCAGCGCTCAACATTTGCGGTAGTTGTTCTCGCGGTTGTAACGGTAATAGCAAAATATTATCTGCTCCACACGATAAACAATATTCTTGCAATCTGGCCAAAGCTGTTGATTCACCAACAATAACAAAGGCAATTTCTTTGATATGACGCAACTCTGCTGCTGCGGCTACTACTGTCTCTAAACCTTGCGTTAACGCAATGTTACCAGAGTACATTACTACAAATTTTTTATCTAATTGATGGGCAGCTTTCCAAAAATTGTTCCCCTTGGACAAAGGACGAATAAAATTTACATTTACCCAATTGGGAATACAAACGATTTTTTTAACAGGTACACCCTTATTGACTAAATTTTCATAAAAGCCATCAGCAATTACACTAATTTGGGATGCATTTCGGTAGGCAAATTTCTCCAAAACCTCACATGCCCGAATCATCCATTTATTTTTAATTAGACCGACGCGCACGGCTGCTTCTGGCAGAATATCTTGGACATTCAGTACTACAGGACATTTGTACAACCACCCCAGTAGAGTTGCGGGTAGTGAAACTAATAATGGTGGCACTGTTAAAAGAATTACATCTGGTCGTTTACCATTGAATGCTTGTGGCAAACTAGTAAAGATAAAACTCAACTCTAACAGCAGCCGATCTACAAGATTGGGTTTAGACTTAATCCGTAAGTAACTACGTTGAATGGTTACGCCGTTATTTTGTTCGGTAAAGTACCATTTGCCTCTATATCCATCATAAATTTCACGCTGAGGATAGTTCGGCATTCCTGTAATCACTCGCACTTCATGACCTCGCTCTACCAGTCCTTCTGCCAGTTCAGTCATCAAGGGTGCTATTCCAATCGGCTCTGGATGATAGTTGTAAGAGTAAATCAGAATGTGCATGGGCTATTTGTGAATTTCATGAAATCAGCTTAAGAATGTCAAGTTATGCTTATGTTAATAAATACTGCTGCCTTAACTATTAATAACATCATAAATGAGATAAATACTGATAATTATTCATTTGAAATGCTACATTAATCACCCTAACATAAAAACATCAATTGATTCTTAGTAGCTAAAATTGGATATTTTGTTTAGGCTTCAACCTCTAATTATTAAAAAAGTAGATTTTTTTGTTGTTTTAATTAATGCTTGAAATTATCTCTGGTAGATTTTAGCATTACATCCAGATTTTGTTAAGAATTTTTACTGAAGGATTTATATAACCTTTATATTTGATTGATATTAACAGCACCTAAAATATTCAAATTTTAATTTTGTTATGTAGTTAACATACTGACTAAAAATTTATGTTTTAAGATAAGATTTTTACTAAAAAAATATACTTCAATTCAGTATAATTTTGTATCTGTGCAGGTTTGTTGAAATTTAATTTTGCTCAGTTAACTTAATATACAGAAGTGAGGAAGGGCTTTTTTGTGCGATCGCTACAACAGTATCCGGAGTATTGTGAATGATTGATTGGCTTTATGACTATCCAACTTTATATCCAGGGATTTTACTCAAACGTTACAAACGCTTTTTTGTGGATGTTCAACTTGCTTCTGGTGAAGTAGTAGTAGCGCACTGTCCAAATACTGGCCCCATGACGGGAGTATCAGCTTCTGGTAGCTTAGTGCAACTTTCTAAAAGCGATAACCCTAAGCGTAAACTGCTTTATACCTTAGAACTAATTCAGGTACACGACAACGAGCCAACTTGGGTTGGTGTAAATACTGCTTTACCAAATCGAGTAATAAAACTGGCTTTGGCAAAATATCTTTTTCCAGAATTGGGTAACTATAGCCAAGTCAAGAGTGAAGTAATTTATGGACTAGATAAAAAAAGTCGCGTAGATTTTGTATTGATGGGAAGTGAAGAAGATCGGCCGATTTATTTAGAAGTGAAAAATACAACTTTGGCACAGGGAACGTTGGCTTTATTTCCTGACACGGAGACGACAAGAGGACAAAAGCACTTACGGGAACTAACGGCACTGTTACCCTTGACTCGTGCAGTTATGCTTTATTTGATTAATCGTGGTGATTGTACTGAGTTTGCCCCTGGTGATAACACAGACCCTACTTATGGTAAGTTACTGCGGGAGGCGATCGCTTTGGGTTTAGAAGTGTTACCTTGCCGTTTTGATATTTTTCCTGAAGGCATCCGTTATTTAGGCTTGGCAAAGCTAAAAATTTGATTACACCGAGTGAAGATAAGTGATTGTTTTAGTAATGGGTGTTTCTGGTTCTGGTAAAACCACTATTGGGCAACTGTTGGCGGCATCATTGCATTGGGAGTTTCAAGATGCTGATTCTTTCCATTCGCCAGAGAACATTGAAAAAATGCGGCATAATATCCCCCTTACCGATGCCGATAGAATGCCTTGGCTGCAAAATTTACAAATTGCGATCGCCCAGTGGCTGCAAGAAAATAAAAATGTAGTAATAGCTTGTTCAGCATTAAAAGCTAGCTACCGCCAATTTTTATTATTAGATAGCGATCGCATCAAGTTAGTTTACCTGAATGGGTCTTTTGAATTGATTCAACAGCGACTCCAAACGCGTCACAATCATTTTATGACCGAAAAACTCCTCAACAGCCAGTTTGATGTCCTTGAGGAGCCACCGGATGCTATATCTGTGGATGTTTCTCAATCTCCAGAATCAATTGTAGAGTTCCTCAAAACACATTTTGAATAATTTGGGAAATATTCATCTGCGATTGTGACATTGTAGTGGGGTGGCCAATGTTTCTCGGTTAAAGGGAAAAGGGGAAGGGGGAAAGGGAAAGAAAAAACCTTTAACCCTTCCCCTTTAACCTTTTCCCAAAACCCGATCTGAATTAAAAATACTTAAGCGAGAAGTATTGAGTGGGTGGCGATTACCCCGCCATGTTGTCCAACCGTCTGCGATCTTAGTATTACTGTTATATCTGATACCATTTCACGAAAAATCTGATACAGATGTAAACCCTGAAACCTTCATTCTTAAAAAAACTAATTAAAAAACCTGGTTGATTTTTGCAACAAATCTAACACTTATTCTTCCTCTTCCTCTTCTCCAAATACTTCGTCTATAATCTTGTTCAGTTTCGGGTACTTCTTTGTCAATCCCGACCACTAAAATAGCGGTGATATATGCAGCTTCTCGATAATCTTCGTCTGGTAATGATGCGATCGCCTGAGGAATTATGACTTTGTGTAATATAACCGCAAAAAGCCCTAACTAGTTAACTTTATTTATGCGATATACTTATTGCAACTTAGATTTGCAATCAGAATTTAGTAGTCGCATTTGAATAAGCAGATAATAGAACACTGTAAACATGGCTGCTGAAAATATTTGTCCTCCCCAACCATTATGCCAAAAATCAAATGCTTCTCCATCCCAATAAGCAACAGAAATTGCCAGTAATGCAATGCGAGCAGTGTTAAATGTAAAAGCTAGAATGCATCCCAAAAAGCTGATTATTAATATCTGAAAGCCCTTTAGTCTGTAAGCTATACCTATTAACAGACTAGTCATAAGCATCAAGACTATCAAATCAAATCCGTTACAACCCCATCCTATTTCTACACTACCTGTAGATAATTTTACTAGTGTTCCATCTAAACTGCTTCGATAACCTATAGTGTTAAGTACTGAATTAACGCTCCAAGCTTTAATGTGATCCATTGTTCTTTCAGGAGTCAAGACTTGCCATATATATGCTGGTAAAACGTGAATACCAGGATAAATACTTAAAACCATCAAAACAATTGGACGTAGATAGTGTTTAAAGAACTTTAGTCCCCAAGTACTAAGAACCATACCTACTAAAATTACTAACCAAACTAATGCTTGAGACCAGCCTTTGCTGAGACTAAAAGGGAAAAGACCAACTCCAAATAAAATCAAACTATGGCCTAGCTGTCGTTGCATATTTACAGGATTTAACTTAGCAAATTGATTTTTTTGTTGCCATAACTCCTGTAATGCTAAATAAGCCGCAGTAGCTGTCAATAACGGAAATGTACTACCGCCAATCAGGAACTGTGTTAGTGTCTTTAACCAAAAAAATAAGTAATAGTACAAACCTACAGCTAAACCACTTAGAATAAATCGATTGTGGCTTTTTTTTAAATAAATTGACAATATTTTTTGGACTTTGTAGTTATATTTTTTATAGCCATTCAAAGTAATCAAAGCCTTTCTTTATAAACTATTAATTAAGCTGTGAAAAATTAGCAAATACTCTAAAACTGGTGTTTGCTTAAAGGTTTATGAATGATGTCTCAGTGAGAACGTAATATTCGTCTCACTGTTCACCTTCGAGAGATAGCGAAGTAATTTATTTAATCTCTATTTGCTTTTGCTCTTGGCGATGTTTGCGAATTAAGCCTGCACCTAAAGCAGCTAGCCCTGGTATCAAGACAGGAGCAGGAACTTCTTTATGGTTAGATGCTTGCTTTATACTTATTGGTTTTGACCTATTTGGGTTATCTATATTTGTTGGTTTGAGTGAATTTTGGTTCCTGGAACTATTTGAATTTCCAGACCATTTAAAAAAGGGTATAAACCCCAAAAACCATTGAATTTCCAAGGATTTTGACGCTTTTGAATTCGCTTGTTCGGTTTGAGTTGGTCTATTTTGAGCCAGTGCATAAGATTGAGGAACAAATATCATACCTGTAGCTATAGAAGTAGTAACTGCTATGCTTGCACATACAGTTTTAAATTTCATAATTATTATTCTCCTCAGAAATTTTTATTGAATAAGATTGAATAAGTATTTGCACCCCTTAAGTGTTAATTCTTATCTAAAAATTAGTTATTATTCATCCATCTGTAGAAATATATCCTTTAATTTATCGCTAATTCTTTAGATATACAGCAAATTGCAGGTTTGTTGAGGTATTTCAATTCCCTACTAGCTGTAGATTCTTGTATCTTCATTTTGCGCCGTTTTTCATCATTGATTGGTTTGTGGTATTTCACAAAATTAATACTGAATTTTTGAATTTTGACTGAATTAATAAGAATGACGCAGATTTCAAAAAATAGTTGCTTGGCGATCGCTACTACGGTAAATAAAATGCTTCTGGTTAATTGTTCCAAAAGTATTGTTGGTGTGTTTTCTGTGCGACTTCAATAATTAGCAGAACATTTGTACTATACAAGTTGGGACAATCTTTATCTCCAGTGTTTGAGCTAGTCATCACCAACAAACACAAGTTAACCTCAACAGGAGGTTAGAAATTAGCTTTATGGTAAAACCAAAGGCTGGTTAGGGCTAAAAAAATATCAAGTTCGAGATCAAAGAAGCTTAACTCGACACTTTATTTTGGTTTTTTGTGCCTATACTTTATATTCTTTGGCATCAAATGAAAGGTGGCTAGAGACGCAGATGGGCAAACACAACCTTTTCACACATTTCCTGAAGCAATAGATCTTACATTCCGCACCGCGAACTAAACTTCAGAGCCGAGAATATCAGCCGTTGATAGCTGATATCCTAACGGCTTATGCTATTTCCTAAAGTTGATGAGAGGCTAAAAAAGCTTCAACTTCAGCAGGGGTTGGTTGAGAGGCGATCGCTCCTGGTTTAATGGTAGTCAGTGCCCCCACAGCACTAGCATAAGTGACAATGCGTTTTGCTGTTTCTGCATCCTTCAATTTGTTGATACCATGCTGGCTTAACTGGTGGATGAAGCCTGCTAAAAAACTATCTCCTGCACCAGTTGTATCAACCACAGAGATAGAAAAAGAAGGTAATTTACCTTCGTTTTCACCTAAACAATAGGCGCAACCGTTCTCTCCATCTGTGATCAACACTCCTTCAATTGAAGATAAGCGGTAAGTGATCGCTCCTGGATCTGCGGTATCAAACAGCCATTCTGCCTCTTCTTTAGAGAGTTTGAGAAAATCTACTCGCTTAAATGTTTCTTGGATTTTTTGCCGGGCGATATCGGCATCTTGCCAAAATACAGGTCGCCAATTAACATCTAGTACAATTTTCAGATCATATCGCTCCGCTAACTCTAAAGCGCGGTGAGTTGCTTGCTCAGTGTCAGGATAAGCTAGTTCCAAAGTACCTAAAACTAGAAAATCTGCCTCTTGAAATAGCGAATCTGGCAATTGCTTGGCTTGCAGGTGGGTATCGGCAAATTCAGCGGTGTCATATTCACCAAATCCGGCGAAAGTGCGATCGCCTGCTAGATCTCGCACTACATAAACTTGCCGCGTTGGTGCTGTTGGGTGACGCTGCACCCCAGTTGTATCTACCCCTACTTCTTGTAATAGCTTTACTAGGGCATTTCCTGGTTCATCTTCACCAACAGCTCCAATAAATCCCGCTGGGGTTCCCAACTTCACCAAACCACAGGCCACGTTAGCTGGTGCCCCCCCTGGATAAGGAGTCCAGGATGTAACTTCTTCTAACTTTAGACCTAGTTGATCAGCTAAACAATCAAACAAAATTTCACCGAGGCACAAAACACGGGGATTACTCATTTCATTTTAGATTTTCTTTCAGTATAAAATCTACAATAATCTTGGTTCATCTGTCGCCAGTCTTTATTAGAATAAAATGGCACTTTTTGCTACTCTCAGAAGATATATATGCTGCTAATTAATCTTTTTTATCTATGTAATTTAACGTGTTCTCTAAAAATTACTACACTTATTTATACCAGTTTTCAATATTAATACTTTCAAGTTGAAATATAAAGAAAATATTGTCAATTGCATTACTGTCAACACTTGAAACGCCCACCAGCAAAAGAATCTTCTAGAATTAAAAAGAGCGATTAAGTACATATACCAAGGGAGGATAGAATAGTCATGGCTGGTGGCGAGTCTCAGACCCCTGTTAGTCTGTCAGACAGAGAACTGCAAATTATCGATTTAGTGGCCGCTGGCTTAACTAACCAAGATATTGCAGGGAAACTGGAAATTAGCAAGCGAACAGTTGATAACCATATCAGCAATATTCTCACCAAAACCCAAACGGAAAATCGAGTGGCTCTCGTCCGCTGGGCTTTGCAGTGGGGCAAAGTCTGCTTGAATGATGTCAATTGCTGTACTTTACCTAACCAGACTGATTAGACAATTTGCAAGTAGAGATGCGATCAACGACGTTTGGCAAACGAAGCGCGATCGCGTCTAGAATATCGATTAATTTTGTCTGGTAAGTAGCCAAGCAAATTTTGAAAGTTTACTTTTGTATTCGTGTGGACTTCTAGCGTAAATTCCTATTGGCATCAGGAGCTAGGGGATAAAAAAGGCAGGGAAGGCAGGGGAGCAGCAAGAGGGGTAAAGGATGAAAAAATCAACCCTTTAACCCTGCCCCTTATCCCCAAAGGGGGCCCTTTCAAGGGTAGGGTTTTCAGAATCTCAAAAATAGTTGAGAAAATTCTCAATTGTTTAACGTGGTTTGGTCGTTTCAGGATTTAAGTATCGGCTGAATTAGCCAAAAAATGACCAAATACAAAATACCTACCCTTGAAAGCAAAGGGGGCCCCACCTTCCCCTTTCCCCCTTACCCTG
>NZ_JAECZB010000038.1 GCF_016056295.1 Atlanticothrix silvestris CENA357 | reverse complement strand
CAATAGCCAATAAACTGGAATAGCTCTTTTTTGTTCTATTAAACTAATGACGAACACATTTTCACCACGCCACTGTGTTCTATCAATCGCAAATATCAATTGTTTCTCCTGAGATTGTCTGCTGTTTTTAACCCATCTTTTGAGTAATGGAAACCAGATGTATTGAATTGATAACTCTGGCAGTAATAAAAATCTTTGGATGCTTCGTCGCCGACTCTCAAATTTTATCGGTTGGGGAAATACTGTCGCCAGCTTCTCAATTGTCACAGTTTTATGAAATTGTAACAGCATAATCAAGATTTCCAACATCTTGTACTGTGCGGGTGTCAGTACATTTTGAAAGCAGTTTTGGTAGAATTTAGGTAACATTATCATTTGATAGGTCTTGTTGAGAATACCTGACCTATCTTTTTTTACCCCAAAACAGTCACACTCTTGTATTTCCTGAGCTTCAGCCTCTTTGTCACCCCTTCAGCCCATTAATATTGATAGGTGAATTAGTTTGTCAATTCGTCTTCTTTGCCTCTTCTTTAGCGCTCTTTGCGTCCTTCTCTACGAGACGCTGTGCGAAGGCGGTTCGTTCTCTTATCCGTCAAATTTAATGGGACAGACCTACTCCTTGCGGAGAACTCGCAAGAGTAGCGGCCTTGCGTCTACTTTCTTTCCTATTGCCTAGAAAATAAAAACCTCAGCTGGTCTAAAATGTAAACTGAGGAATTAATCATTGATTCTACAATCTGCTTAAACGCACTTTTACAAGAAGAGAAATTAAAATCTTATTCCCAGTTGACCGTTGAATCCTCGAACAGAATTGTAACCGGCACCGACAAAAACGTTATCTGTAGCACCTACTTGAACACCGCCTGAAACTGCAACACCTTTATCTTCTGAATAATATCCAAGTCCTACATAAGGCGAAATGACTGGCAAACTGAGAAATTTTAAAACATCTACCCCAGCAGAACCATCAGGCCCACTTCCTACCTCTACTCCCAAATTTAAAGCTCTAGCTCCCACAGCATAGGTTACATCACCATCTTGTGCGCCAACTGAAACCCAAGGCTGGGGTATAAGTTGAGCCGAAGCTTGGTTTGGAGTAAATATAGTCACCGAACCGAGTGATGTAATCAATATTTTAGCAATAATCGCTTTTTTCATGCTTTCCTCTTAGTTACCCTTGTTGCAGCAGCTTTGATGATGTCATCAAAGTCACAAATAACAATCCGCTTATATCCTAATTCTGTCAATTCAGCTTGATTCAGACATTTTTCAAGCTACTAAGTAAGACGACGTAAATAATTAAAAGTTTGTACTGTATGTGTAAAAGAATTTTATCAATGAGCTTTACTAAGCGGTTTTTCATATTCTTTTTGAATTTGGTAACTAACTCTAACCTCCGTTGATATAACTCCCCAAAAAGCTTTTGACCAGATTATCCTGAAGTAAGACAAGCCAGAGCCACCTTGATTTCTTCTTCAGATGCTAGGCTTGCATCAACTGTCAAGAATGAAACCAAATTGAGCGGCTCTTTGGTCTGTGATGCGGCATATATTTTATGGTGTCCATCAAGGAGATAGTGAGCCAAACACCAATGCTCGGTAATCTCAGGATTGCCCTCCCAAACTGCTGGCTGCTTAATGTCCAAAACAGAGATAGTAAATGCAGTTGGTTGCCTACCATGTGCTATTTCATCCTGATAATGTATAACTCTCTGTTGATCCAGCTTTGTGGTAGGAAACATCGGAATCACAAACTCGAAAAGTTGGCGATGTTTTCCCAGTGCTGGTGAGTGACTACGATAGTAACTAACGCGCGGATGATGCGGTGGTGACGCGTCGATTCCCCACAATGCGACCTGCTCTTGAACGAAGTAATCGTATCTGTCGCCCGGTTCAATCAAGCGTGGAAGTACTGTTGAGAAATTGATATAGTAAACTCCTGTTGGGAGAATTTGTCCCAAAATAGAAGTGAATGCAGGATCAGCGATGTTAGTCCCATTATTGAGCCTTTCTGCAATGGCTGCTGCACTGATACTGCAACTCTCACCCTCAAGCCGCTCAAAAAAGAAAGCGCAAGTTCCGCAGACATTACCAATGTGATAAGCTCGTTTATTTTCAATTGTCAGGTAACGATCCCAAATAGGCCAACCTCCGCCACCAGATTTCTCGAAGCCGATAATTGAAGAAGAATTAGCAATTGTGATGCGACTTGGCTCATTCATAGGCTAATCCTACCTACCATTGCGGACACAACTTGATATGCCAGTTATTTTTAGAGTTTATTTTAAATTTTAGAACTTTATCCTAAACAGATACTTAATTTATCTTTCGATGACCAGAATCATCAATTATTATGCGATTAGCTTCTGCTGGTTCTCGTCTGACTACACTTGTTCATGATCTCTAACCAACGCTCGTTCATCTGGGAACTAGACCAAGGTACTTCGGTTAAAAAGTGGTGAAATCGGTGGTAAGTCACCCCTACGGCATTCTCTGCATCTGGAATAAGTTTTTTCTTTCACTTTCACCCAATAATCCCCTTAAATAGTGTCTAAACTCTTTTTTTTGTGCTTATGAGTAAACTACACCATCAAATCTTTGACACCATTTTTCAAAGCACGGGGACATGGCTGCGGGAGTGGTTTCTTTCATGAGCTTCTTTCAACGTAAAAGCTATGCTAATTAAGCGTTATATCCTTTTTTATCCTTTAGTAGAGTCTGGCGAAAATAACTATCTATTTGAAAAAGATATTTTCCTAAACATAAGTTTTGCCAATATCGCTAAAATTCAGGAATCATTCATATACAAAAATCACAATTTCCTCAGCTATGGCAAGCTTTGATGAAAATGACGCAATTTATGTGCGGGAATTAGGTATTGATGACATTGCTCCCGTTTATCATTTGGGAGAAGAGCTATTTACCAGCGATTTGTATCCTTATTTGTACCGTACCTGGGACGAATGGGAGGTGATTGGACTCTACAATACAGATCCTGAATATTGCTTGGTTGCTGAAACCAATGGGGATCTAGCAGGATTCATTTTGGGAACTATCATCACCAAAGCATCTTGGACTTATGGATACATTTTATGGTTGGGAGTTAATCCGAAGTTTCAGCGTCGGGGAGTAGCAGACAAGCTGGTTGATAAGGTCATCGCCCGAATGATTGAAGATGGGGCACGGTTCATGCTAGCAGACACCGATCCTACCAACACTCCAGCCTTAAAATTTTTTAATCGCAAAGGTTTCGGTAATATCCGTCAGCATATATTCTTGTCAATGAATTTAAGCAAGCACGAATATTATGGCAGACTGATTGATTACGAACACCAAAAAGCTGAAAGAGCAGGTTATAAGCGCTCGCGCCCAGCAATTCGTGTCCGTAAGCCTGAGGGAGTTGCAAATGAAGTAGTCCTCAATCCCCTAGTTAGTAAATCTCAAGTGACTGAGGAGTAACTTTATAATCCTTGTACAAAGGCACTGCCAGTTCCCTGAAACATTAACCATGAAAGAAAGAAGTTGCTAATAAATATAATTAACAAGGCAGTAACTACAGCAGTCGTGGTTGATTGTCCCACGCCTTTGGCTCCTCCCGTGGTCGTCAAACCCCAACTACAACCTATTACGGCAATTAATAAGCCAAAGCAACATGCCTTAATCATGGCGCTAAAAATATCCCAGGTCTCAAGCAGGTTACGAGCTGAGTCTAGAAATACTGTGTCGGAGATACCATATATATTTGTTGCAATGATCAATCCCCCAAAAAGCCCTGTTACTAAAGACAGAAGGGTAAGAATGGGCAACATTAAGCAGCAAGCAAGTACACGGGGAATAACTAGATAATCGATTGGATCAGTTTTTAAGATCAACATGGCATCGATTTGTTCTGTCACCCGCATAGTACCAATTTCCGCTGCAAAGGCAGACCCAACCCGCCCTGCCAAAACTACTGCGGTCAATACGGGCGCTAGTTCTCTAGTCAATGCTACTGCCAATACTCCACCAACTAGATTTCCCGCGCCAAAGTTGATAAACTCCCGCGCTACCTGGATGGTAAATACTGCGCCCACAAAAACAGCTGTCAATAGGGCAATAAAAAGTGAATCTGGCCCAACGGCTGCCATTTGCTCTGAGGTATTGCGCCAGTGGATTTTGCCTTTTATTAGGTGAACTATCACTTGTCCACCCAAGAAAATCGCTGCCAACAACCGCTGACCCCATACTCCTAAACTAGATTTGGATGTAGTCTCGCTCAATGTTCTGTAGCTAACTCGGTAACTGCCTTAAGAATAGCGAAAGTCATGAGTCAATAGTCGATAGTCGCTGGTTATTCTCCCTATTTGTTTTTCTCGCGCCTTGGATTTTGCTAAAACATTAACTTACTTTAAATGTACTCTCAGAAAAATTTAACCGTGTTTAAACGCGCTTCGTTAAGCTAAAACAAAATATTATTGACTCAAAGCTGGCTTTTTCAAGGGTTTGATAGATTTTTGGATTGATTCGTACTCATTGCATTTGCTGTAACTGGTAATGGTTTCTTTTAACGAAAACTTAAGATTTTTGACATCTTGGTTGTGCAGGAGCGATCGCACGTATTGTAGAAGATGAAATATAGCTGTTGAGCTATTGTTCACCTGATTCACGGAGCCTGTTCTAAATGACTCTTTTGACCAACTTTCTCCGTTCTTTGGTACTCACGATTATTTTCAGTTTTGCTGCTCCTATGTTCTTAGTCGGCGGCGTATTGCTTCTTTTACCTCTGATAGGTCAAATTCCTTTGTTACAAGGGGTGACTGAAGCAAGTGCTAATAGGATATTGCATTTTCTCTCTATCTTTGGCAGTGGAAATGCGTTGCACGGAATCCTGGTGATTAGCTTGACTTGCAGTTTTGTTGGGGGGCTGTTTGACACTTACGCTTATTACCGCTGTCAAATCTTACGTATAGACTCTTAATCCGTGAAAAAAATGCTCAGTTGGTTTTCATGAACTGAACCAAGAGACAAAAATACTGTTATTACTGTATCTAGAGAAGAATTGGCGTTGCTGAGTCTTCACTAAATCAAGCTGTGCGAATAAATATAATAATTATTAAACGTTAATGACTATGCGAGGAAAGCATAGCTTATTGGTGTGCAAACTTTTAGACAAACAAAAAATATAAGATTACACCACGTTGTGCATTCACTTCTATAATTTTGTATTTTGTTTGCTTTGAGACATTTGAAGACTTTACCAACGTTCAAAAATAATAACAAATATACATCTATGGAAATCTAAAAACTTTGTTAAATTTACGTAGCTCACAAATTCTGTTGATTTTCTTAATTGGTCGTCGCTTTGGACTGGAGACTGGGAGCAGAGGACAAACAACCTTGGGAAAAGGTGAGCCAGCGCGGTCTTCTCCCTTGGCGCTAGCCTCTCCCTTTGGGAGAAGGGGAGACGCTACGCGATGGGGGTTTCCACGCCACTTGCTTTATGCCGGCGGCACTTCCTTCAAGTCGGCATAGCCGCCCAACGGAGTGCCTTGGGAACCCGTCCACCGCAGTGGCTCCCCATGAGCGACTGGCGATCTTCGCAGCGTAAAGCCTGCGGCATAGCTACGCTTAGAGCGACGCAGGAGCGTCATCCCGAAGGGGTTAAAGGATGAAGAAACAAACCCTTTCCCCCTTACCCCTTTCCCTTTACCCTTCTTCCCCATGCCCAATGAATGCCCTAATTCTTTTTAATAGAGCAAAGTTAGGACGTTTGACCGCTGGGCATTTTATATTGAGTGTATTACAGAAGTTTTTTAACTGCTCATGGTTTGGCCTTTTAAGTCAAAATTTCGTAAACAAATTGCCCGGATTGAAATTACTGGTGCGATCGCCAGTGCTACTCGTAAACGTGTTTTAGAAGCCCTAAAAACCGTAGAGGAAAAAAAGTTTCCGGCTTTACTGCTACGCATTGATAGTCCTGGGGGTACAGTCGGGGATTCCCAAGAAATCTATAGCGCCCTGAAGCGATTGCGCGAAAAAATCAAAATCGTTGCTAGCTTTGGCAATATTTCGGCTTCTGGCGGTGTTTATATCGGCATGGGAGCCGGGCACATTGTGGCCAACCCTGGTACGATCACAGGCAGCATTGGTGTGATTCTGCGTGGAAATAACTTGGAACGCTTGTTAGCGAAAGTCGGTGTTTCCTTCAAAGTTATTAAGTCAGGGCCTTACAAAGATATTTTGGCATTCGACCGAGAACTAACCGAACCAGAACAAGACATCTTGCAAGAGTTGATTGACATCAGTTATCAGCAGTTTGTGCAAACCATAGCCGATGCGCGTTCTTTGGGGGTGGAAACTGTTAAAAGTTTCGCTGATGGGAGGATTTTTACAGGACAGCAAGCCTTGGAATTGGGTGTTGTAGATCGTCTGGGAACAGAAGAAGATGCCCGGCGCTGGACAGCAGAATTAGTTGGTCTTGATCCTGAGAAAACACCCTGTTATACCCTAGAAGAACGAAAACCTTTATTGAGTAGAATTCTACCAGGAAGTCGTCAAATTACATCAGGGCTGGGATCTGGAATTGATTGGTTGGAATTTGAAATGTCTACTAGTGGTTTACCACTATGGTTATATCGACCATAAATTGTCAAAAGTCAGTGGTCAGTGGTCAGTGGTCAATAGTAACGATGTTTTTAAGATCACCCATAAGAATATGGAGTATTAAACCAGATAAAAAACAACTAACAACTAACAACTGACAACTAACAACTGACAACTGACAACTAACTAAGTTTAAGGAGGATTTTGGCGTGGACTGGCAAATGCAGGCTATACGTGGAGCAATTACTGTTTCAGAAAACACTGTGGAAGCAATCCGAGAAGCAGTGACAGAATTATTAGATGAACTAGAAGGACGAAATCAAATCCAACCCAAGGATATGATTAGTGTGACTTTCTCGGTGACACGCGATTTAGATACTATTTTTCCTGCTGCGATCGCTAGAGCGCGTCCTGGTTGGGATAATGTAGCGATGTTGGATGTGCAGCAAATGCACGTCGAGGGAAGCTTACAACATTGCATTCGGTTTCTCATCCACGCCAACCTACCAACCTGTGCTGTCATTCATCACATATATTTACGTAACGCGGCTAACCTGCGTCCAGACTGGAGTTTACCGCAGTCGTTACAAGCGTCACAGCAAGTAATGAAATCAAAAGTGTAAAATAGCTACGTAAATATTATGTAAAAATAAGCACAAAATGGGCTATTACCGTGGTGATGCTGCTCAACCTACCGCCATTGGCGGAAGAATCTTCACTGAGCGCGGAACTGGTGTGTGTGTGAAGTTAGAAGATTTTTTGGCAATTCTCTCCAAATGTGAACAGCCACTTGTAATTTTCACGAGTGAAGGCTTTTTTACAAAAATCTACAAGTATGTGACGGCATACAAAGGTTTTGTGTTTTTTACAGAATCTTTAGATAAATTAGAATTTGGCAGCAATGTTGAAATTATATACGCTCAAAGTCTAAGTACTGACATTTGAGGATGGGGCATGGGGAAGAAGGTTAAAGGGAAAGGGGTAAGGGGGAAAGGGTTTGTTTCTTCATCCTTTAACCTTTTCCCCCTATTCTTGCTCCTCTGCTCCCAAAAAAGTTTATTTTTCGGAATTTGGAAAAAAGGTATGAGAGTGATTCATACTGGAATTAAGTAATGCCAAATTTGAAAAAGGGCGTTGTCAGTGATGAGAGTGAATTAGTTATGTAACAGTAGAAAAGTACTGCACTCAATTGACTGCTGTATTATTGAAAATTTTCTGTGTAAGCAAATGGTGGCCGCTACAAAATTTTTTCGCGTTGATGATCTATTGGTGCAGATTTACAACTCTGAAGCTGAAATGGCTCAAGAAGTTGCAGAAATTACCCAAAAGTATCTACAATACGTTCTCCAGCAGCAAGACACGGCAGCTGTATTACTAGCAACTGGGAACTCTCAACTTAAATTTCTTGATGCTTTAATTGCATTAGGAGGTATAGATTGGTCGCGGGTTATTTTGTTTCACTTAGATGAATATTTGGGAATCACTGCTGATCATCCCGCTAGTTTTCGGCGTTATATGCGCGAACGTGTGGAAAAGCGAGTATGTCCACAGCAATTTCACTATATAGAAGGTGATGCATTGCAACCTGTGGCAGAATGCGATCGCTACACCAAACTATTGCAAGCTCAACCAATCGATTTATGCTGTCTTGGTGTTGGCGAAAACGGACACTTGGCTTTTAATGACCCAGCAGTAGCACATTTTCAAGATCCTTACGCTGTTAAATTAGTGAAATTAGATCTGGCTAATCGCCAACAGCAAGTGAATACAGGTCATTTTCCTAATCTCGATAGTGTTCCACAGTATGCTTTTACTGTTACTCTTCCTTCGATTTGTTCAGCCCAAAAAATTCTCTGTCTAGCACCAGAAAAGCGCAAAGCTCAGGTGGTAAAAGAGATGTTACAAGGGTCAATTAGTAGCAAATATCCTGCCTCTATTTTACGCCAACGATCGCAAGCAACATTATTTTTAGATGTAAATTCTGCTAGTTTACTAGCTTAAATACTTGAAATTTACACTGCTGTTGTCCCATGCCCAATGACGGCAGTTGCTACAAGTCGGGAAACCCTTGACGCTCGATGACTCGCTACCGCTGCGCTAACGGCAGTCGCTCATGGAGGAAACCCCCAAGACCCTACGGGTTCGCCAGTTGCCTGCGGAGGGAAACCCTCCCGCAGCACTGGACTCACCGTGCTGCCTCACCACGGCGCTGTCTCCCCAACGCACTACCTCCCCATTCCCCATGCCCCAAAACTCCACCCACAAGAGGATGGAGTTTTTCATTTCAGCTTAAAGCTAGACAAGCAAGCTTCTAGGTAGGGACAGTCTTCACATTGAAACTCTTGCCCAGGATTGAGACATCCACAGGGAGGATTGATGAAACATTCAGAAGGATCTGTGGGATAAAGATATTTTTTAAGTGTAAATGTTAAAGCAGCTTCTTGCAGACATAAGATAAAATTTTGCATCATCATAAGATTTATGAGTGCTGTGATGGAGTATTTAAAACAATTCTACAACTGCAAATTTCTTGAACAAAATAGGTAGATTATTTAAATTACAGACCACAGGTTCCATGCTGAAATTGTATCTTCTACCACAAATTCTCTTTTTTGTGAATTAGCAGTCTCAGCTACTAGAACTCTTAACGTTACGGTAGACCCGTTATTGATAATTATGTGTCCGTAACCGATTACTTTCCCTAAATGTCCAGTTTGTTGATTTAGTACGTAATCACCAATGGTGAACATAATGGCACTGCCACTGTTTGAGAATGTATAAATGATTGTTCATACATTCTCTATAGGCTGAGAAATGAAAACTTCATACTTCCAGCCTGTTTTACTTTTAACTTGAGGAATATCTTACGCCCACTTTATCTATTACTTGGGATATAAGAAAAAGACTGTAGTTAGTGTTAAATGTCAATCAAATTTCCAGATTTTGGTATAATATTTACTTATACCATTTCACAAAAATACTGATACCAATTACATTCCATACTAGCATCGGTATTAGTCTCTCTTTGTTATGTTTTTATTGACGTATTAAAAAACTTCTTTGAGCAGTTGTCCATCTTCCATCTGAATTATGCGATCGGCAATATCTAAAATTCGGTTGTCGTGAGTGACAATCAAAATAGCACAATTTTGTTCTTTAGCGAGTTGCTGCATCAAGGTGACAACATCTCTACCTGACTTACTATCTAAAGCTGCGGTAGGTTCATCAGCTAATACCAATTTGGGATGACTTACTAAAGCACGAGCGATCGCTACTCGTTGTTTTTGCCCTCCTGATAGATCAGAAGGGTAGTAATTAACGCGATTTTCTAGATGAACGGCATTAAGCATCGCTTCCGATTGTTTACGAGCTTTCCATTTGGGAATATTTGTATGTAATTCCAACGACATTTGGACATTTTGTCTAGCCGTTAAAAAATCTAGCAAATTGTGAGCTTGAAAAATATAGCCAATATGACGACGTACTTTTACTAGTTGCTCATTGCTGGCTCCATAAAGTTCCTGTCCTAAAAATTTGAGACTTCCTTCTTGGACAGAACGTAACCCACCAATCAAAGTTAGTAAAGTTGTTTTACCGGAACCTGATGGGCCAGTCATAATTACAATTTCACCAGATTTGATTGTCAAGTTAATGTCAAATAAAATCTGGCTGCGTAATTTTCTTTTACCAAAGTACTGGTTAAGATTTTTTACGTCAATAATAGGTTTTGGTTCCATAATTTTTAAAAAGTATTGTTGTTTGCTTAAAAAATATCGGCTGGATCTACATGTCGTAATTTATTTGTAGAGAAAAATCCCGAAACTAAGCACATTATAATTGCCGATATTAATACGATAGCTGCTTTGTCAATACTCATGACTACTGGTAATTTAGTGGCATTTTTTGCCACATTATACAGAGCCATAGATATAGCAAAACCGGGAATATATCCTAGAGACGCTAGAATTAAAGCCTGCTGAAAAACTACATTCAACAGATATTCATTCTTAAATCCCATTGCTTTTAAAGTTGCATATTCAGCTAAGTGATTAGAAATATTGCTATAGAGAATTTGATAAACGACTATTACACCAACAACAAATCCCATTAACACCATCAAATTAAAGACAAATCCAATAGGAGTTCTGAGAGTCCAGTAATCTTTTTCAAATTTAATAAAATCTTCGCGAGTAACAACTCTCACGTCTTGCGGTAAATAGGCTGATAAATTTGCTAATATTTTTTGGGGGTCGGCATCAGGTTTAAGGTTAATTATGCCTATGTCTATGGTTTGTGCAGAACGGTCTGCGAATATTCTCAAGAAAGTTGAGGTACTAACAATTAAATTTCCATCAACTCCAAAAGAAGGCCCTAAACTAAATAAACCACCGATTTTAACTTTGTAACCAATTAATGCTGTATAAGTGAATATTTCAACTTGTACATTTTTGCCTTGCTCAAAATTTTGTGCAATGGGGCCAAACTCCGGACGAGCAGCCCGGTCAAATAAAACTATGTTAGGTATTTGGAGTAATTTGAAATTTTCTTGGACACCTGGTAGTGTAAAAATTGATTTAACCGGATCAAAACCAAGCACATACATGGGAAATTTCAGACCATTAATGGGATTTTTTAGCTTGGCAAATTGCATATATAAAGGGCTAACTGATTCCACACCATCAAAACCTAGCGCCTGGTATAAACGCCAGCGCGGAAAGCTTTGATTGGATGTTAAAGATTTATATTGGGCACTGATGATAAATAAATCTCCCTGTAAGTTTTTATGCAGCTGTGTAGCACTAGCATAAAGAGCATCTCGGAAACCAATCTGCATAAACATTAAAACTGCAACAAAAGCAATTCCTGCTAAAGCAACAAGAAAACGAACTTTTTGTTTGGCTAGTTGTAGCCAAGCTAGAGGTATATTGAAAGCCATGTTATCAACCTCAAATGAGACAGATTAAGCTGATGGGCAAAATAATTGAATAGTCATTGAGAAAGGATTGGAAAAATTTTTGAAAATTTTCTTCCCAATCCCTCATTTTTAAGATTGCTATATCTCAATTAGTACCTGTACTTGTAAATCTGTAAGAGCAGCAACTTTTGGATTTTCTGCTAAGTTTTCGATACGAATTTTGACATCAATTACTTTGTTATCTGTATCTGCGGCTGGATTGTTATTGAAGATATTTTGTCTGCCAACTTGCAAACCGATATCTGTTACCTTTCCTCGCAATTTTCCTGAAAAAGCATCGCTAGTAATAGTAGCCGATTGTCCTAGACGTACTTTGCTGATATCTGTTTCATAGACTTCTGCGACTACATACATCTGTTGTGTGCGACCTAAATCAGCTATTCCCATACTGCCGATAATTTCTCCAGGTCGAGCATTGATTTTCAGGACTTGGCCGTTGATAGGCGATCGCACAGAACTCAAATCTAAGTTTGCTTTCGCCTGTTTTACCGACGCGCTCGCACTTTCAATATCAGTTTGTGCTGCTTGCACATCAGTAGGACGAACTTCTGCAATACTCTTGAGCCTGGCTTTAGCTTCACTTAACTGTTTTTCCAAAGTTTCCACAGTCCGGTTGAGGGCAGCTTTAGCTTCATTGAGTTGCTGTTGCACAGTCTCAACTCGCAAACCCTTAGCATCTGAATCTGAAGCTGAAATCGCACCTTCTTTGAATAATTGCTGATATCGCTGATTTTCACTTTCAGCATTCCGCCATTCTGCCTCTAAGCGAGCGATCGTGGCTTGTTGTGCAGAAATTTCTCCGCGTAATTCAGCTTCTAAACGAGCGATCGTTGCCTGTTGTGCAGAGATATCTCCAGCTTTGGCCCCTGCTTTTACCTGATTAAGGCTCGCTTGAGCAACTAAAACTTGTTTTTGGGCTTTTTCTAAAGCTGCCAGACGGGGATAGTAACTATCAAGAATTGCGATTAGTTGCCCCTTACGTACTTTGTCTCCTTTATCTACCAAGAGTTGTGCAACTCGCACACCCCCTTGGGAATCAGGAGCAGACAGACGAATAACTTCTCCTTGAGGCTCTAAACGTCCTAAAGCAGCAACAGCAGTCATAGCAGAAGAATTACTTGGAGCAGTTGGAGCCTCAACTTTAGAAGATGACCAAAATCGTGCAAGGCTATAGAACGAAGCTGCACCAGTAACTACAGCCATCGCAGTTGCCAAAATTATCGACCACCAACCCAGAGGTTTTGTGAATGACGACTTTTGTTTGTGTACCATAATCATGTTTTCCAAGTTAGTGATATCTGGCGACAAGCCGCCTTGTGAAAAGCCTTATAGCATCTACGAACTTGGTGCATTTACTATATTGACCATGCAGGATAAACGTAGATTTCGAGGACATAAAGAAGATAATTATCGTAAGGATTCAGGTCTAAATTGTTGCTAAAAGAAAAAGCTCGGATGATGGAACTATCAAAAAAGTATCCATCAATCCGTTAATCGCATTAGCTTTTAGTAAAGCTACTTGATACATCAAGCAGTGATATTTATCCTTACTTGTTTAACACTACTTCTTGTTTCTTTTTCATGATCGCTAAGTATTCACTACGTGTTCCATCTATGCGATAGTGGTCACAAATTTGGCATAGTTTTAAAACATCCAATCGGCTGAATACTTTTTGATGCTGAATGTCGTTGTCATTTCTCCACCGCCAGAAAGTTGTCCTGTCAATGCGGCGATCGCTCTCAGGCCATCTGCGTCGGGATAAAAAATCTACCAGTTCATCTTCATAAAATGAGTAGCCTTTAGGTAACTTAAGAAGTTCTTCTCTTAATTTAATTATCGGTATAAGTGGATCTAGCTCAGATAATCTCATGCCAGCAAGCCCTTATAATTTCATGTCAGTCAAATTATGTAGAACTTTTCATGCAGTACGGTATCATGGCATTAAATTGCATTGTCATCCTGTACGGTTAAGAATGTATAGAACAGTGAGGTAATCAAGTAATTTAATATTTGGCTTCTTCTCACCTCTGTATCTTTATACGTTTTTCAACTATCAGGATGAAATTACATGAATTAATCACACACAATAAACGGATTGATACTCAATTGCAACACACATGCAACAGATTTGATCATAAAGATTAGCAACATAAACAATATAAACAATGACAACAATCACAACGATTGACCGCTATTATATAGCGTTTTGTCTTAACCGCTAATTGTCATCTTAAATGGAGTAATTTGCTTTATGAAATATCTGATACATTGTTAATTGATTGCCGGTATTTTTTCATTCTTTAGGAATAGTTACTAGTGGTTAAAATGACATTCTTATGAAAATTATTTTTTGGTAACAAAATTACTTTAAGAAATCAACTAATAGATAGAGGTAGAGTTTTGTCTCGAAAAAATCTACTTTTTGGTAGATGTAAGAGCCATTTAGTAGAATCAATACTTGAGCGCTTGATATTTACTTGCATATAGCTAGCTATATTTAAAGAGAGAAACGCCAGGATAGATTCATCAACCAGCTTGTGATGTAATTAAGTTACAGATAATACATGAAAAATTTTACGCAAAAAAGTCTTATATACAGCATATTTCATTTGGATAAGGTACAGTACATTACTTTCGCCTCTAGTCCCTAGCCTCTAGCTCCTTTCTTCATAAAAGGTGTACTACACCCAACCAAGAAACACTGTATATGGAGTTAATAGAGAGTACTTTCATAAGTAAGCTTTTTAACTTCGTGAATTTATTTTTAATTGATCTAAAATTTTATTTGCTAATTATATGAAGAATACATAGAGCTTGAATTTACAATAGTCAAATAACTCACCAATTGTAGAATATTACTCCCAAAATTTACTTTCTGGCAGTATATATAACAATTGAATAGAAATGCTAGAGCCAAGAGACATGCAATTTTTATGCAACTTTGGTAATACATTTTTATTATATGAGATATTAATAGACAAAAGTTCTAGTAGCTATGTGAGTGATCGATATTGCCCACCCAAAACTCCAATGAAAATGAAATTAAAGCGATTCATGCTCTCACTACCCAGCTTTGATAACCAGAGGCTGATTTTTCATGCAGCTCGCCAGACTCGTCGTAAAGCTGAGATGGCCCGTTTGGCGGTGCATGAATGGCTCAACCAACATGATTTTGAGCTAGAAGAATGGAAAAATAAAACAGCTTTGCAGATGGGAATTGGTATTAGTGAACTTGAGCATAAGCTATTAGCTGCTGCTCAGTCTCAGGTAGTGAGCAGTAACAAAGATGATAATCCTGATTCCGAAACCAAATCCTGTGTAAGTTCGTGATGTAGATTTCGATTTATGCACGCACTTAATGACAATCGGTAAATAGCACTGAAGTTACCTCCAGTACGTCGCTCGATCAACTTGCATCTCATAAGATTCATTCAGTTGCATATCAGTTGCAATAGAGAAGCAACTAGTCTAATATAAGCGCAACGGCAATCGGATAGGATCATACAGAGTTGGATAAGTTTTCTACATAAAACTATCGCAGCTAAATCTGCTTAGCAAGTTATGTGTCGAAAGAAGTATTTTCCTTAAAGGTTAATCTCAAGTTCCTTGATTTATAAAGGAACTATTGTTCTCAATACATCTATATTTCACAAGCATAATAGTGAAGATGAAGTCATGGCTGCTTCTAAAATTGAAGCTGTCTTGACACAGTTGCAAGACGAAGTAAGCAATTGTGAAAAGGCTCTGCTCCAGCTCATACGAGTAAAAAAAACTATGGTTGAAAACACGCCTCTAACCAGCAAAATCAATACACAGCTGCAACACAGTCCTATCGCCATTATTGGGATGGCTTCTATATTTCCACAATCTAAAAATCTCCAGGAATTTTGGGAAAATATTATTCACAAAGCTGATTGTATTACCGACGTTCCTCCTTCACGTTGGAATGTCGATGATTACTACGATTCTAACCCTAGGACACCTGACAAAACCTACTGCAAACGAGGCGGATTCATACCAGAAATTGATTTTAATCCGATGG
Source organism: Atlanticothrix silvestris CENA357 (assembly GCF_016056295.1). Taxonomy (GTDB): domain Bacteria; phylum Cyanobacteriota; class Cyanobacteriia; order Cyanobacteriales; family Nostocaceae; genus Atlanticothrix; species Atlanticothrix silvestris. Next base: position 12,028 of record NZ_JAECZB010000038.1, on the reverse strand, counting down.
AGTTTGGACTACCGCCTAATATTTTAGAAGTCACAGATATTTCGCAGTTGCTAGGTTTAGTTGTTGCAAAAGCAGCGATAGAAGATGCAGGCTATAGTGAAGATCGGCAATTTCATCGTGATATCTATGATAAGCTTCGCCAACGCACTGGTGTAATCTTAGGTGTGGCAGCAGGCAGACAACTGGGTGTGCCATTGGGTGCAAGATTGCAGTATCCTGTGTGGGAAAAAGCCCTCAAAAGCAGCGGCTTATCTGATGAAGATACGCAAAAAATTATTGAGAAAATTAAAAGTGCGTATGTGCAATGGGAAGAGAATGCTTTTCCTGGAATGCTCGCTAATGTAGTCGCTGGAAGAATTGCTAATCGCCTTGATTTGGGAGGAACTAACTGTACAGTAGATGCTGCCTGTGCTAGTTCATTAAGTGCTTTAAAAATGGCGATTAGTGAGCTAATTGAACATCGTGCCGATATGATGTTGACCGGCGGAGTTGACACCGACAACTCCATTTTTGCCTATATGTGCTTCAGCAAAACTCCTGCTGTGTCTCAAGGTCAGAATGTCAAGCCGTTCGACGCTGATTCTGACGGGATGATGTTGGGTGAAGGTGTAGGGATGTTGGTGCTAAAGCGTCTTGAAGATGCTCAACGAGACAATGATCGCATCTATGCAGTCATCAAAGGGATTGGTACTTCTGGTGATGGTCGCTATAAAAGTATCTATGCGCCACGTCCAGAAGGTCAAGTTTTAGCTTTGCGTCGTGCTTATGAAGATGCTGGAATTTCGCCTGCAAGTGTTGGTTTAATTGAAGCACATGGCACAGGCACTATGGTTGGAGATCCAACCGAATTTGCATCTATCAAAGAAGTTTTTAGTGAAGACAATCCTAAAAAACAATATATTGCCCTTGGAAGTGTAAAATCGCAAATTGGGCATACAAAAGCTGCTGCGGGTGCAGCAAGTTTGATTAAAACTGCTTTGGCTTTGCATCACAAAGTTTTACCACCCACAATTAATATCACCAAACCACATCCCAAACTTAACATTGACAATTCTCCGTTTTATTTAAATACAGAAACAAGGCCTTGGATTAGCAGCAACGACCAGCCAAGACGTGCAGGGGTAAGTTCTTTTGGCTTTGGTGGCACAAATTATCACGTTGTTTTAGAAGAATATCAAGGTGAATATCGACTTCCTTATCGTTTGCATAATAGTCCCCAGTCGATACTTTTATTTGCGTCCACACCTGAGCAATTGTTATCGCGTTGTCAAGATATCCAACGTCAATTGCAATCTGATACCAAAGAGCGTCATTATGCAGAATTAATTTCAGCCTCTAAATCTTCAGAAGTTCCGCTAAAAAATGCCAGAGTTGGGTTTGTTGCTGATTCTCTCGCCCAGGCTGGCGATTTGTTACAAATCTGCATTGACTGCCTGACAAATAAACTGCAAGCAGAATCCTGGGAGCATCCCCAAGGAATTTACTACCGCAAAACTGGGATAACTACAGCAGGGAAGGTAGTAGCGCTCTTTTCTGGGCAAGGTTCGCAATACCTAGAAATGGGTCGGGAATTAGTGATTAATTTTCCTTGCCTGCGGCAGACTTATACTCAGATGGATACCCTGCTGCGCCAAGACAATTTGCAGCCCCTCTCAGAAGTCGTGTTTCCTAATCCTGTGTTCGACCCAGAGCAAAAAGCTGCTCAGTTAGAAACATTGCAACTGACGGAATATGCCCAACCAGCGATTGGGGTTTTTAGTGCTGGTTTGTACAAAATATTACAAAAAGCTGGATTTAAGCCTGATTTTGTTGCCGGACATAGCTTTGGAGAATTAACAGCTTTGTGGGCTGCGGGGGTTTTGAGTGAGGAAGATTACTTTTTCTTGGTCAAAGCCAGGGGTCAAGCTATGGCTACACCCAAAGATCCGCAGTTTGATGCTGGAGCAATGCTGGCGGTGAGAGGAGATGTGAGTCAGGTTTTAGAACTGATCAAAGATTTCCCCTTAGTTACCATTGCTAACTTAAATTCTCATCGTCAGGTAGTGTTGGCTGGGACGAAAGCTGAAATTGCCAAAGTCCAAGACGCTCTAAGAGATATCGGGTTTTCTACCATTTTGTTACGAGTTTCAGCCGCCTTTCATACACCGCTTGTGGCTCATGCACAGCAACCCTTTGCCAAAGCAATTGAAAAAGTTACTTTTAAACAGCCAAAAATTTCTGTCTATACCAACGTTACAGGAAAGTGTTACCCCAGTGATCCGCAAGCCATTCAAAAAATCCTTAAAGAACACCTGAGAAATCAAGTGCTGTTTAAACAGGAAATTGAAAATATTTATGCCGAAGGCGGTTATTGCTTTATTGAATTTGGACCGCGCAACGTTTTGACTAACTTGGTTAAAGATATTCTCAGCGATCGCCCTCATTTAGCTGTGGCTTTAAATACTAATAGTTCCCAGGATAGCGATCGCACTCTACGAACAGCGATCATGCAGTTACGCGTCGCTGGATTACCTCTACAAAACATAGATCCCTACCAACCAGAGCCAAAAATACCAGAAGTGACTACAAATAAGGTTTTGAATATCCGCTTAGATAGCACAAACTACGTGTCGGAAAAAACAAAGCAGTCTTTTGCAAAAGCGCTGCAAAATGGTCATCAAGTCAAACTAACCCCAACACCATCTGTTGAATATCCCTTTGAAACTCAAGAAAAGCCAGCAGCCAACGGTAAAGTAAAATTTGTTGATAATGGCCAATCGAATAAACTGGATATCCAACCTCCACAACCAAATTCCGAACTGGCTTTGAGCCAAAGAGTTATAGATAGTTTAGAGTACACCCTCATAGAGTTCAATCGCCATCAACGAGATATCTTGCAGGTTCATGAACAATCTTTAGAACATCAGACCGAATATACCAAAACTTTCTTTCAACTGATGCAGCAACAGCATTTGTTGTGGGGAAATCATAAATTTACTGAACAAGAAGCGCAAAAACAGCAAATTGCACTCTCCAGTTCAGAACGCAATATCATGCGGTTTCACGATCATCAAGCTGAAACTCTCCGCATTCATGAGCAATATCTCAACTATCAGCATGACTATACTCACGACTTCTTTCAATTACTTCAGCAACAGTATGACCAATTGCTATCTGGCAATATTAATCAAGACAGTCTAATACCACTGAACAATTATCAAGATATTCCAGAGGCTCCATTACCTCAAGAGGATGACCTTGCCCTAGTGACAACCCCAGCGGTGACAGTAACTAATAACGAGTTTGTTGGTAAATCTGAGCCAACTTCTAGTAATGGTAATGGTGTAAATCATCAAGCAAAATCTGTTTTAGATTTTGTTCCGCCTCAGGAAAGTAAGATTAAGATTGCTACGCTAGTGCCCTTACCTGAACCTAAACCTGAACCTTCACCACCAGCAGCCATTGACGCAGCCAGCCTTAGCCACACTTTACTCAACATCGTTAGTGATAAAACAGGCTACCCAGTAGAAATGCTGGAAATGGACATGGATATGGAGGCAGATTTAGGGATTGACTCGATCAAACGGATAGAAATTTTGGGGGCGCTACGAGATATGTACCCCAATTTCCCCCAGTCAAATATGGAAGAACTGGGAGAACTCCGCACTATTGGTCAAGTTGTAGAATATCTGCAATCCCAAACTTCACAAATTCCCTCTCCAGAAGTTGTCACAATTTCTACTGTCACAGAATTAGAGACTCAAAAGGAACAAGAACAGAAGTTGTCAGTAGGAGCAAACGCACTAGGAGGGTTTCCCTCCCAACTTCCAACTCCCAACTTCCAACTCCCAACTTCCAACTCCCAACTCCTAACTCCCAACTTCGCAGACTTTGGTCAAACTCTCTTAGCCATCACCAGTGATAAGACAGGCTACCCAATAGAGATGTTGGAAATGGACATGGATATGGAGGCAGATTTAGGGATTGACTCCATCAAACGGGTAGAAATCTTAGGAACAATGCAAGAGATATACCCCGATTTACCCAAGCCAAACGTCGAAGAACTGGGAGAACTCCGCACCATTGGTCAAATTGTTGAGTATCTCCAGAAGTTGGCTGGAGATGAAAAAAAAAATTCTCAGCCTCAGTTTGACAAACAATTAGATAACGTAAATCACAATATTCAGCGCTTTCCAGTCAAACTCAAAAATTTGCCACCACCGGATAGTTTAGATTTCACGTTACCAGAGGGATATATCGCCTTAATCACCGATGATGGTTCCCTCACTACTTCTAAATTGGCTCATTCCCTGACAGAACAAGGCTGGAAAGTAGTAGTTTTAAGTTTCCCTCAATCGCTCATTCCCCAACAATCGCCTTTACCCAAAGGTATGCCTCATGTGACTTTAACAGACTTGAGTGAAGAACATCTCCAACAAAAATTGCAAGCGATCGCTACTAATTTCGGGAAGATTGGTGCTTTCATCCATCTACATCCTGTATTTGCGGAAAATCACATCGGTAAAATTTCTTATCTGAAAGCAGAAAAGGCGATCGTCAAGCATGTATTTTTGATGGCAAAACATCTCAAACAATCCTTAAATGAGGCAGCGCATTATGGACGTAGTTGTTTCTGTACGGTTGCTCATCTTGATGGAGCCTTTGGATTAGAGCATCAAGTCAACTTTGGAGCGATTGGGGCTGGTTTATTTGGGTTAACTAAGAGTCTGAGATGGGAATGGCCTAAGGTATTTACTCGCGCGATCGATTTAAGTCCCACTCTTAATGCCCAGCAATCAATACCATACATTATTGCTGAACTTCACGACTCGAATCTTTATATTAGTGAAGTTGCTTACGGCTCACAAGGACGTGTCACCTTAACTACTTCCTTTGAGAAATAAAGAATCTTTGTGTCTTCGTGTCTTTGGGGTTTAAAAGTCCTTTTTTACCACCAAGGCACAAAAACACAAAGGGGGAACTTTACCCAATCTTTTTCCGATTAAATTAAGCTGCAAAATTTCCTAATAAATATGACTATACTAACCCAAATTAATCCCTCATCAGTTTTGCTTGTAAGTGGTGGTGCAAGAGGAATTACGGCTGAATGCACCATCAAATTAGCACAACATCAACCATGTAAGTTTATCCTGCTTGGTCGTTCAGAAGTTTTAAAAACCGAGCCAGATTTTGCTCACGATTGTTTAGAAGAATCAGCATTGAAAAAACGCATCATGGAGAATCTTCTTGTCCAAGGCGAGAAGCCTACACCCATGAGTGTGCAAAAGATATATCACCAAATTGCTTCTAGCCGTGAAATTAAAAAAACTCTAGCGGCGATTCAAGAAACAGGCGCACAGGCTGAATATATTAATGTCGATGTTACTGATAAGTTAGCTTTACAAGAGAAACTTGCCATTGCTGTAAAACGTACAGGCTCGATTACGGGAATTATTCATGGTGCTGGAAATTTAGCTGATAAGTTGATAGAAAAGAAAACAGAACAGGATTTTGAAAAAGTTTATGCTGCGAAAGTTCAAGGATTAGAAAATATTTTATATTGCGTTAATCTTAATCAAATTCAGCATTTAGTTTTATTTTCTTCAGTATCAGGTTTTTACGGTAATGTTGGGCAGTCGGATTATGCGATCGCTAACGAAATTCTCAACAAATCAGCCCATCTCATCAAACAAAATTATCCCTCCTGTCATGTGGTAGCAATCAACTGGGGAGGGTGGGATAACGGCATGGTGACACCAGAACTCAAAAAAGCTTTTGCTGAACGGGGAATTGAAGTTATTCCGGTGGACGTTGGCACACAAATGCTAGTTAAAGAAGTGGATTGTAGCCATCATCAAACTACACAAGTTGTAATTGGCAATCCTCTTGTACTACCACCTGCGCCTTTAGACTCGGAACTACGAAAATATAGTATTCGTCGTCGCATGACATTGGCAAAAAATCCATTTTTGCAAGATCATGTTATTGCTGGTTATCCAGTATTACCAGCTACCTGTGCCTTATCTTGGATGATTCATGCTTGTGAAGAACTTTATCCAGGTTATAAATATTTTAGTGCTAGTGATTTTAAGGTATTAAAGGGAGTTATTTTTAATAATACTTTAGCTAATGAGCATATTTTAGAATTGCAGGAAGTTGCTAAAAATAATTCTGAATCTCTCGAAATTCAAGCTAAAATATTGGCTAAAAACCACGAAGGAAAAATCTATTATCATTTCTGCGCTCTAATAAAATTGGTAATAGAAATACCAGAAGCTCCTATTTATGAATCCTTGAATCTCACAGAAGATCATGTAATCCCTACAACTGGTAAAGATTTTTATCAAAATGGAGATTCTTCATTATTTCATGGTGCAGCATTTCAGCAAATTACCAGAGTATTAAATATTAGCCCGAATAAAATAACTGTTGAATGCCTTTGGCAAAAAATTGCAGATCAGCAACAAGGACAATTTCCCGTGAATTGGCATAATCCTTATGCAATTGACCTCAGTACTCAATCTTTATGGATTTGGTTGAGCCATTTTCACCAAGAGGCTTGTTTACCAGGACATTTGACATTATCTGAACAGTTTGCATTGACACCATCTAATGAACCTTTTTACGTTTCTTGTGAAATCAAAGGGAAAACAGAAAGTAGTGCAACTGCTAACTTTATTATTCATAATCGCCAAGGACAGGTCTACACCCGGATTTTAGGAGCCAAGGCAGTTCTTTTACCTATGCAATCAATAAAACAGAGGGCGTAAGCAGTGGAAAAAATAGCTATTATTGGATTATCATGTCTCTTTCCCGACGCTAACAATCCTGAGCAATTTTGGCAAAATATTACTGAAGAAAAAGACTCTATATCAAATTTAAATGTTACAGAAATTGGTGTAGATCCGGCAATATTTTATGAACCTGTTAAGGGTAAACAGGAAATAATCTATTGCCTTAAGGGAGGATTCATCCGCGATTTTAAGTTTGATGCCGACGAATACAACTTACCAGCAGAACTCGCAGAAAGCTTAGATAACAGCTTTAAATGGTCACTCTATGCTGCTAAACAAGCGATTGTACATAGTGGCTATTGGGGTAACAGTAATATTCTTTCTCATTGTGGCGTAATTTTGGGTAATCTTTCGTTCCCTACCAAGTTTTCTAATAAACTATTTGAGCCAATTTATCAGACAACTATAAATAGTGCGATCGCAAAACTTTTACAAGAGCAAAATTTTCACTTAGCTAGCTTATCAACATCAGCAGATGTATCTCCACACAATGCAATGATTTCTGGCTTTCCAGCAGCTTTAATTGCTCAAGCTTTTTCTTTATCTAGTACTCATTTTTGTATTGATGCTGCTTGTTCCTCGTCATTTTATGCAATTAAATTAGCATCTCATTATCTCAATTCTGGGAAAGCTGATTTGATGTTAGCTGGAGCGATAAGTTGTTCAGATCCGTTGTTTTTACGAATGTTGTTTTCTGGCATTCAAGGATATCCAGAAGATGGTATGAGTTGTCCTTTAGATCAAAAATCACGAGGATTAATTACATCTGAAGGTATTGGAATGGTTCTGCTAAAAAGATATAATGATGCCGTTAGAGATGGCGATAATATTTTAGCTACTGTTTGTGGTAATGGGTTATCTAATGATGGTAAAGGTAAGCATTTACTTAGCCCCAATTCTCAAGGACAAGTCTTAGCTTTTGAACGAGCTTATACTGAAGCACACCTTTCTCCTCAAGCTATAGACTATATGGAGTGTCATGCTACTGGCACTTTATTAGGAGACACCACAGAATTTAACTCGATAAAGACATTTTTTAATCAACACCAAGCAGCACCTTTGGTAGGCTCTGCCAAAGCTAATGTAGGTCACTTACTTGTTGCTGCTGGAATGGTGAGTTTAACGAAAGCGATTTACAGCATGTCTCATGGTGTAATTCCACCAACTATTAATGTGACTGAACCTCTAGGTTCTGAAAATAATTCTATTTTTCCTCAAAACATTGTGACAACCGCAACACCTTGGCCAAACAACTCTGCAAAAAAATACGCGGCTTTAAGTGCCTTTGGTTTTGGTGGTACTAACTCTCACTTGATTCTGGAACAAGGGAATCAAACAAAAGATTAAGCGTGGAATTGTGTATTTCTTCTTTGCTTCTACCCTGCGGGAGCGCCTGACGGCGAATGCGTGATACTAATTCATACTTCATACCTTAATTGATGATGTTGGAACAAAAAAATAACACCACTAACAAAATTGCCATTGTCGGCATGGATGCCTTTTTTGGTGAATGCAATGGCTTAGATACCTTTGAACGCAGTATTTATGATGGCAAACAGCATTTTATTCCCTTACCGCCTCAAAGATGGCATGGAATAGAAGAGCAAGAAGACTTACTCAAACAATATGGGTTATCAGATGGTAAAGCACCAATAGGAGCTTACATCACAGATTTTAATATTGATACTTTAGCTTACAAAATTCCGCCTAATGAAGTAGAAAAACTGAATCCGCAACAACTATTACTATTAAAAGTAGTAGATCGTGCCTTGAAAGATGCCAACATTCCCAAAGGGGGAAATGTCGCTGTGATTATTGCTGCTGAGACAGAATTATCTGTCCACCAGCTACAGCAACGATGGAATTTATCTTGGCAAATTAAAGATGGTTTGAGCAATGCAGAAATTGCGTTGTCTGCGGATAAAATTGCTCAACTGGAAACCATTGTTAAAGATAGTGTTCACCATCAAGTAGATGTAGGCGAATATCTCAGTTATATCGGCAATATCATGGCTAGCCGAATTTCCTCTTTATGGAATTTCACCGGGCCAGCATTCACCATGACTGCGGTAGAGACCTCCGCCTTCAAGGTATTAGAAGTAGCACAAATGCTATTGATTTCTGGGGAAGCAGACGCAGTTGTTGTGGGTGCTGTCGATTTGGCAGGCGGGGTAGAAAATATTTTATTGCGAAACCAATGGTCAAAAATTAACACTGGTGTTAATACCTTGAGTTATGACCAAAAAGCCAATGGTTGGACAGTAGGTGAAGGTGCTGGTGCAGTTGTTCTCAAGAGTCATGATATTGCTAAAGCAAACAGCGATCGCATCTATGCAGTTGTTGATGCTGTTAGTTTTGGCCCAGTCTCTGCTACTGCTGAAGTTTGTAACCAAGCTTTCCAAATAGCCGGGATTCAACCTACCCAAGTGAAATATCTGGAAGTATGCGGTAGTGGCGTTCCCCAAGAAGATGAAGCCGAAATCACTGGATTGGTGCAAGCTTATCCTGCTGGAGACAATAATTTATATTGTGCGATTGGCAGCGTTAAGTCCAATATCGGTCATACCCATATAGCCTCTGGAATGGCCAGTCTAATCAAAACAGCTCTATGTCTTTATCACAAGTACATTCCTGGCACACCCAACTGGTCTGGTGTCAAAACACCGCAAGTTTGGCAAGGCAGTCCTTTTTATGTCCCCACGGAATCCAGACCTTGGTTTATCGGCACAGATGGCACAACCAGAGTTGCCGCAGTTAATGGTATTGGGTGTGATGGTACTTACGCTCATGTCATCTTGTCAGACGTATCTGAGCAACACAAATACAGCAGCAAGTATTTAGAGCAAATACCTTTTTATCTACTTCCCATAGCAGCTAATGAGCGTTTAACTTTAATAGAGGATTTAGAGCATCTTCAAAAAGCCATTGAAAATAGTTCTAATTTGTCAATTACTGCGAGCGAGACCTTTGCGACCTTCCAACAACATTCGCAAGCTAAATACGCCTTAGTAATTACAGGACACAACCAGAAAGAATTACTTAAAGAAATCGCATCTGCCCGTAAAGGTATCAATATTGCCTTTGAACAAAGCACAGATTGGCACACACCTGTTGGTAGTTATTTTACAGCAAACCCACTAGGCAAAACCGGGGCGATCGCTTACGTTTATCCGGCAGCGGTTAATTCTTATATCGGTATTGGTCGGACTATCTACCGCTTATTTCCCAAAGTTTTTGAAGATTTAAAAAGCAATAATCTCTGTAGCCGTGCTGCCGATGTTGAGAAACTGCTTTACCCCAGAAGTTTGAATAAATTGTCAGCTAGACAATTGGAAACTCTCGAAAAGCAATTGTTAGATGACTCACTAGCAATGTTTGAGAGTGAAATAGCTTTTGCCAGATATATGACCACTATTTTTCGAGATGATTTTCAAGTCAAACCTAAATATGTGTTTGGCTATAGCTTGGGTGAAACAAGTATGATGGTTGCCCAAGGAGTTTGGAGCAATTTTGAAGGTGGAAGTAATACCTTTAATTCATCTCCTTTATTTGGAGATAAGTTGTCTGGCCCAAAAAATGCTGTACGTGAATATTGGGGATTACCAAAAACATCTGCGGCTTCAGAGCAAAATTTTTGGGGTAATTATATTCTAATGGCTACCCCATCTCAGGTCAAAGAATATCTTAAACATGAAAATCGTGTTTATTTAACTCAAATTAATACCCCAGAAGAAGTTTTAATTGCTGGTGAAACAACAGCCTGTCAGCGAGTGATTAAAGCTTTAAATTGTAATGCTTTACCGGCTCCTTTTGATCATGTTATTCATTGTGAAGCAATGCGATCGCAATACGAAGAGTTGGTAAAACTCAACACTTTTCCAACTCAAAATATTCCAGAGATTGTATTTTATTCTGCTGCTGAATATCAACAAATCACCCTTAATGACGGTGCCGTTGCTTGTAGTATTGCTACAGGTTTATCCCAACAACTCGATTTCCCACGATTAGTTAATCGTGTCTACGATGATGGGGCAAGAATATTTATTGAAGCTGGTGCTGGTAGTGTTTGTTCTCGATGGATTAATAAAATTTTAGAAAGCAAAGAACACATTACAGTATCACTCAATCGTAGAGGTATGGATGATCATACTTCTATTGTTAAAGCTTTAGCAAAACTTGTTAGCCATCGGGTTAATTTGGATTTATCACCACTATATAACCTAGAAAAAACAGCACCTATTCAAAATACAACAACTCTTAAAACCATTACTTTAGGTGGCAAATCAATTATAAATACCATCTTAAGTGAAGAAAACCGTCAACTTTTTCAAAAGCTACCTAAAACAAATAGTCCTAATTATAAATTTGAAAAAACGCAACAAAATATGAATAATTCTCAAGAAAACAAAGCCATTAATTCTTCTGAAGTTCATAAAGAATATTTGGAAACTAGTAAAGAATTAAAATCTTCTGATTCCACTACAATTCACAATAAAGTTTTTCATACTACACCTGATTCTAACTATTTTTATCATCCAATTAGTCTGTCAGACTTTAATAAGTCTCAATATCATCAATTAATTGCCAATAATGCCCGCGTTAATAAAGCTCATGTTGCTTTCTTAAAAGCTAGACAAGAATCCAGTAAGCAATTAAGTGAAATTATCCTCTTACAATTATCTGCTGTCCACAATTTGCTTAATCAATAAGCAATCGCAGTTCCATCTTACTTGTAAGAATTCACGTTTATCAAGTTAAAACACCATGCGAACTATAGATTCTGTACTAAGTAAACACACCAATGGGCTAAATTTTTCTGCATATATCTATAATCAAAGCCATGTTTGGAAAGGAAATTTAGATAATATATCTTTTGAACCGAAGGCCATTAAAGATAAACTACTGGTTTTAGATAAGCCCTGTTACATCGTGAAAGTTGCTGGAAAAATTGGTGTAACAAATGAGGGCTATTTATACCCTACTGAAAATGGCACAACAGCACAGGTAGAACTGCTGACGTTTGTTCCTCCTATTCGCATTCAACAGTTAGGAGATCCTAATTTTCTTTCTTTTCATGGTGTAAAATATGCTTATGTGACTGGTGCAATGGCTGGCGGTATCGCTTCTGAAGAAATGGTCATTGCTTTAGGTAAAGAGAAGATTTTAAGTTCTTTTGGTGCTGGCGGTTTAACTCCAGAGCGTTTAGAAGCTGCAATTAATCGCATTCAATCAGCTTTACCTCATGGCCCTTATGC
>NZ_JAECZB010000037.1 GCF_016056295.1 Atlanticothrix silvestris CENA357 | reverse complement strand
ATCTGAATTTGCTATGAAATGGTGTAATGATTGTGCTGAATTTATACTCACTACCTTCGCTATCTCTGGTAACGATTTTCTTTTTATCGTTGATATTATCCCCAGATGTAAATATTTGAAGCACTCATAATTCCTTACTTCTTTAAACAGGTCTTTATACTCTGCACAATATTCATCTATGATGCCAACTGTTGGATGAGGAGCTCTTGCCAAATGTTTGATAATTTGTAATTCTACATCCATTGCCCTACTTACCTTCCAGAGTTTTTTCTTTTCATCCTTTTATTCAGAATACTCGGAAAGTGACAGAAGAGGGATATGCATCTAAAATTCCAGCTAAAGGAAATTGCAAAAGGCTTTTACCAGCATTTATATGAATGATTGATATACCCCAGTACGTGTATCTCAAGCATTAAATTATACTTTAAACATAGAAATATTATTTAAGCGATCGCTTATGACGTACAGAATGAGAATATTTCTGAGTCGTTTTGCTCGCAGAGTTGCTAAGCAGATTTGATTGTGTGCAGTCGATATACCAAAAGAATGATTTTGTAAAAAAGATAAATCAAATTAACTTCATTCTACAGGTCGATGCAGATGTTAGTCTTTTACAAGTAAAAATGGATCAGGTAAAATTTGATCGAAAAATATCTTTTTGTAAAAACTTACTAAAAGTCTGATAAGTCAGGATTTAGTTTATTCTAGCTTATTACTTATAGTAAAGTGAAAGGAAAAAGATATTTATTTCAACCACAATTTTACTGTCAAAGGATTTAGTGATGGAAGCATAAATGGAAAATTTGGTAATTAAATTGACCGAATGTAAGCATCTACTTCTATTTATATTCACTAGTCCTGCGTTGTTGAAGCTGTTATTTGAGGATTGCAAATGAAGATTTTTACTGTTGTTTTATCTACCTTACGTCCAGTGCGTTTCTTAGTTGTGGCTTTTACCTGTGCGTTGGTGTTCTTATCTAGTGCGGTTCCTGCTTTTGCAATCAGTAGTTATCAAAGCAATCCTACCGAGGGGCCAACGCAACTCCTTGAAACTCAGAAAAAAACTGATGAAATAGCTAAATCAGAACCACCTGGATTGAAAAAGGTTCAAGAAGAGTCTAATAAAGGACTTAATGAAGTTCAGGGTGATGCTGATATTGATCAGATGAAGCGTCCTGAAAATTCTCAGAGTGCAACTAGTGTTGAAGAAGAAGTAAAGAATTTTCTAGGAAAAGTCACAGGTAATAACTAGTAATAATACTAAGAATTACTCTTCATTCACAAAACTTTTTTGTAGACAAATTTACTTTTTGATTAAAGTAGACATCTTGATTAGTCGGATCAAGGTGTCTATTGTTATCTTTTCAAAAAATAGACTGCTTTTATCTATTAGAAGGCACAGATCAATGGGAGTCTGAGTTGTAAATATTTATGCTTGTAGAATCTTTCCTCTGGTTGATGTCTATTATGTCTAATTTTTGTGAACTTAATAAATAAGTTCAGTTAGGGATGGAAAGCAATGCGTCCAATAAACATTGGTTTAACAGAAGAACAGCGTCAAGGTGTAATTAACCTGTTGAATCAAGATTTGGCAGATTCTTATCTACTGCTAGTGAAAACCAAAAAGTACCACTGGGACGTTGTTGGTCCTCAGTTCCGTAGCTTGCACCAGCTTTGGGAAGAACACTACGAAAAACTGACTCTAAACATTGATGCCTTAGCAGAGCGAACCCGTGCTTTAGGTGGTTATCCAGTTGGCACAATGGAGGGATTTCTTAAAATTGCTAGCCTCAAGGAACATTCTGGTGATGTTCCTACAGCAACAGGTATGGTTGCTTATCTCGTGCAAGATCACGAGCAAGTGATTCGCAACTTAAGAGAGCATGTAGATCAGTGCAGTGAACAGTTTCATGATGAGGGAACTGCTGACTTTTTGACCGGATTAATGGAAGAGCATGAAGAGATGGCTTGGATGTTACGCTCGTTTATTGAAGGACAAGCATTAGAGCCAAATGGTGCAAAACCCGCAGCAGGAAGTAAAACTCCTGTAGGTGTGTAGTTCAGATATATCCAAGTACATCATGTTTGAGCTGAGATAGCAGTCTGTGGGGAGATTGGATCTCCCTGCTACTGTTTCTTTAGTATGTCAATTACAAAAACAAGATTTAAGGAGTATTCAAGTGCCAGAAGTGTATCAAGCCGAACGTACCATATCTGCGTTATTTAAAGAGCAAAAGCAAATTGATGACGTTATTAGACGTTTGCTCGACAGGGGTGTACCAAGAGATCACATTTCGGTGATGGGTAGAAATTTCCAGTCAGAAACTCGAATTTCGGGCTTCCTTACTAAGAAAGATGTGATTTTAGGAGGATTGAGGACAGGAGCAATTTTTGGTTCTCTGTTTGGTTCATTCTTGAGTTTACTTACAGGTGTAGGCGTACTGTTCGTTCCCTTTGTTGGGCCACTTGTAGCAGCAGGGCCAATTGGTGCTTTGCTACTAGGGGCTGCTAGCGGAGCGATCGCAGGTAGTGCTGGTGCAGGCTTGGTATCGGTTCTGACTGCTTGGGGAATGCCAGAAGATAAAGCCGCAATTTACCAAACTCGCTTACAAGCTGGCGAATTTTTATTAATGGCAGAAGTACCAAGCGATCGTGTTGGCGAATTTCAATTGCTGCTTGAAAGTGCTGGTGGTGAAGAAATTCATACAGTAGAGAAAACACTATCTCGTCCTTGTCCTGGCCCTTGCAACAGTCCAGAAGACTTATCTCCTGAGGTTCGTTCTCATCTTTCTCAAGAAGCTCAAAGCACATTTATTGAGCGTTATAACAATGTTTTAAGTGAAACAAGTGACGAGTTTACTGCTGAACAAGCTGCTTGGGAAACTATTCATCAACGGTATGATGAAGATGAAAATGGTGTTTGGTCAAAAGCTAAAGTAAACGTTTAATCTATTATCTCTTTTCAGGACTTTTTGGTAATTGGTAATCAGTTCCAATTACCAATTATCCGCAGCCAATATTTTAGGGTAACTTATAGCTAGAAACTCGCAAAATGAGCTTGCCTTGACTAGGATTTTGACTAAACACAAATGCGCCTTCTTCTGTTTCACTACGGGATAAAAAATCAATTTGCTGTTCTCCTGTTTCTACAACCTTGCCGTTAATTTGTAACTCAGCAATAATTTGAACTGACTCGGCTGTATCTCCTCCAGTATTGACAACTTCAAAGGGAACATAAAATTGCCCGTCAATTTCCCGAATTGTCTGTTTCTCAGTAACTGAGAGTATAGGAGGTTGATTTTCATCGTTGAGCCAAGTGTACCCTACTAAACTCACAATTACAGCTAAAATCAACAAGGCAATACAAAATGTCACCCACTCAGCAAATGAACGTTTTTGTTTGTGGTGTTCGATTTTAGTCATAAGGCTAATCTACCAGCTGCACCACCAATAGTTGCGGGTAAACCTAGTATTAAAGTATGGTCTAACCACATTGTCCAGGGATCGCTGAAAGTTAATTTTTGAAAGAACCACAGCATAAATGCGCCTGCTAGTAGAGACACTAAATAAGACATAATTGTTTCACTTGACGGTCGTTGGAATATACCTTTTTGCTCTCTGCGTTTTTGCTGGTCTGAAAAGCCTGCCTGAAATACAATGCCATAAGAAATTACTAAAGATGTGGCGATCATTGCTAAAAGCCAGGGTGCAGAAGCTGCGGCTGCTAGCATCGGAACTTCATCTGTAGGGGCAATATTAAATGCAATTACAGTTGCCCCAATTAAGGTTGCACCCAAATCAGCAAGAGTGGCATCTAAACCGTTCTGTTTATACTTTTTTAGGTTTTCTTGCTGAGAGGATGTTTCACCATTGCTATTATTACTTTCTCCTAAAAGCTGGTTAGCTAGTGCAACACCAAGAGCAAAAGGTACGCTTTCAAAAATGATTTTACCTAAGGCTTCTTTAATAGAAGTTTCAAATGTTAATTCTCGTAATAATACTAATATAAAAGCTGAACAAGCCAATCCAATAGCCATAGCTTCTACAGTATCTATAACTGCTTCATAAGCTCGTAATTTATACCTGCGTTTGCGAAATCCTTCTGTTTTATTGAGTAAGAAAACCACAGTAAACATTAATGCGATCGCTATCATCATTAATCGTGGTTTTGCAAGTGATCCAATCCACCAAACTTCCATAGTGTACAGCAGAGGAATGCCAAATAAAAAACCTCCACAAGTACCTCGGATTATGTCATTTATCTCACTTACCCACGGATTTTTTTTACGCCTTGTAACCACTCTAATCTTTTCCTTATCAACAAAAAACTTGCTCTAACCTGAGTTAATATATGGTAAACAGCTTTAGTCATCTGTATAGACCATACAACAGAGAATGTTGTTCAAATGCTAGTTTAAGGATGCATTTTTCCTCGCAGCAATGTTGTTTGATTTTGCATCTATCTTAGTAATGATATTTAGAAATTATTATTATACCCTAGGATAGTCTAAAAAAATATCTAATAGTGATACTGTACTCCTAGTTTAATATTTCAAACAACTTACAAGGAAGTAAAAATATGAGCGTTGAAAAGAGAGTAGAAGCCACTGCTAAAAATATTGAAGGCAAGGTACAAGAAGTAATTGGTGAAGTAAGTGGTAATCCAGCAGATAAAGCTGAAGGACAGTCCAAGCAAGCTGAAGCTCAAGTTATTCACACCACAGAAAACATCAAGGATGAGCTAAAGAAAGTGATTGACTAAATTAGCTTCTCCAGAGCCAGTATTAGGGTGCCATCTATTATAAGTTAGGAAAATTTTAGTATTCATTAATATGTTGTTATACTTCTCTACTTTAAAAAAAGTGGAGAATTTTTATGAGGATAAATCTGTAAAATAATTATTTTTTAAATCTATAAAATCATCCCATTAATCAGCAACGCCAAATCATCATATTCATGTGTCACTTGTACCTATAGGGTATGTTTCAAAATGAACACATATATATAGCTCAGGCGAAGCCAGTTAGAGGTAGTTCATAGCAAATTAACACCTTTGGCAGTTACTTACGTCAAGTTAGCGACAATACATTGAAGCTATACTCCTATTTTTGCCTCTAGTACAGCTGCAACCCGTAAAATTAACGCTTCATTGTTAGGTGCAGCTATCAATTGCACACCTAGAGGTAGACTATTGAAAGGTTGAATTGGTATTGATAAAACAGGTAAACCAATAAAAGATAACGGTTGAGTAAATAATCCTAAATGGGGACGGAGCAAAATTTCTTCACCATCTAATATCATAGTTTTTTGACCAATTAATGGTGCGGAAATTGGTGTAGTTGGTGCAAGAATAATATCCACATGTTGAAACACTTCTCGAATTTGATCGCGGTACCATCTCCGAAAACGCTGTGCTTGTAAATACCAAGTACTAGGAATTAACGCCCCAGCCAAAAAGCGATCGCGTGTAGCTGGGTCAAAATCGTGAGGACGCGATCGCAATTTGTCTAAATGTAAATTCGCCCCCTCGCTAGCTGTAATCACAAACGCCGCCGCACGGGCACTATGGGCTTCCGGTATCGTCACATACTCAGTAACATCTAAAGCATCTGCTACCTTTTGCACAGCTGCTAAGGCTTCTGGTTCTGCGCCTTTGACAAAATAATCACCAGCGATCGCAATTCTAATATCAGAAATGTCTTGATGAAGCTGGGGTAAACAAAATTCAGGTGGGCGCTTGGTACAAATTGGATCGCGATCGTCTTCACCTTGAAGCACATCAAAAACAGTCGCGATATCCTGTACCGAACGGGCAAATGGCCCAATGTGGTCAAAACTACTAGAAAATAAAGCTACCCCAGCACGAGATAATCGTCCGTAAGTTGGTTTGAAACCAAACACCCCACACAAAGCAGCGGGAACGCGAATTGAACCATTAGTATCAGAACCTAAAGTTAAGGGTACTAATCCAGCAGCAACAGCCGCCGCAGAACCACCCGATGAACCACCAGCTATACGCTGTAAATCATGAGGATTGTGGGTAGCGCCATAATGGTAATTCTCTGTCACAAATCCATAAGCGTACTCATCCATATTTAAAGCGCCAACTAGCACAGCACCTGCTTGTTTCAGCTTGGTTACTGCGGTTGCATCTTGGCTAGCTGGGGGATTTTCCGCGTTGATTTTTGCACCCGCCAGAGTTGTTAAACCAGCGATGTCGAAGAGGTTTTTGACTGCAAAAGGCACACCAGCCAGCAACCCAGGGTTATTGCCTTGGGCAATTTCTTGATCAATTCGTGCTGCATCTGCTATGGCCATTTCTGTAGTTACAGCCGTAAAGCAATTAAGTTCATGATCTCGTGCTGCGATTCGCGCTAATGCAGCTTCGGTAACTTCTACCGCGCTAACTTTACCTGTACGGACAGCAGCAGCTATTGATACAGCATCGTTCATGTTTTTTGATTCAATTTTGGCTAAGAGTATTTAACATTCCGGTTAATGATTTCTGGTTTGACTTCATGAATGTGAGAATCGTTATAAAAAAACGGTAGAGAAAGTTATCTTCTACCGTTTACTAATTTTTAAACTTGAGATTTAATCCCAAACTTTAACTACGACTCAACACCTTGGGGTAACAATTCCCGACGCTGTTGAGAACTAACTTGCACAACGCCATTTTCATCCACATCAACGATCGCTGTATCGCCATCTTTGATGCGACCAGACAGAATTTCTTCCGCTAGGCTATCTTCCAACAAGCGCATAATCGCTCGGCGTAGCGGCCTTGCGCCGTAGCTGGGACTGTAACCTTCAGTAATCAAGCGGTCTTTGAAGCGATCAGTAACTTCCAAGGTAATACCCTTTTCAGTCAGACGACCAAACACTTCTTTCAGCATGATTTCGGCGATTTGTGTCACTTCAGGCTTACTCAATTGACGGAAGACGATAATTTCATCCAATCGATTGAGGAACTCTGGACGGAAGTACTGCTTCAGTTCTTCGTTCACCAAGGAGCGAATCCGGTTGTAAGCTGATTCGGTAACATCATCGGCGAACTCAAAGCCGATACCGCCGCCACCTTTTTCAATTACCTTAGAACCAATGTTGGAAGTTAATATCAGCAAGGTATTCTTAAAGTCAACGGTGCGACCTTTGGCATCGGTTAACCGTCCGTCTTCTAAGATTTGCAGCAGCATGTTGAAGACATCGGGGTGGGCTTTTTCGATTTCATCGAACAGCACCACAGTGTAAGGTCGCCGTCTTACAGCTTCGGTCAGCTGACCGCCTTCGTTATAACCAACATAACCAGGAGGCGAACCAATCAATTTACTGACGGTATGACGCTCCATATATTCCGACATATCCAGGCGGATCATGGCTTCTTCAGAACCGAAGAAGTAAGATGCCAAGGATTTCGCTAACTCGGTTTTACCAACCCCGGTAGGCCCGGAGAAGACAAAGCTAGCAATCGGTCGGTTGGGATTTTTCAAACCGACACGAGCGCGACGAATTGCTCGTGAAACTGCTTTTACAGCTTCTTCTTGTCCAATTAGCCGCTGATGCAAGGTGTCTTCCATGTGCAGCAGCTTCTCGGATTCGGATTCGGTGAGTTTGTTCACCGGTACGCCTGTCCAGGAAGCGACAATATGAGCAATGTCTTCTTCAGTAACTACAGGTTCTTCGCCTTCTGTACCGGAAGCAGTAGTTTTGCTTTGAGCGATCGCCCGGATTTCGGCTTTGATTTCCATTTCGCGATCGCGTAGTTCCCCAGCTCGGTCAAAGTCTTGGGAACGAACTGCATCATCTTTTTCTTTTAAGATTTGCCGCAGTTCTTTGTCTAACTCTTTCGCTGCTGGTGGCAGTTGGGAGTTAATCAAACGCACACGAGAACCAGCTTCATCAATTAAATCGATGGCTTTGTCTGGCAAGTAGCGATCGCTAATGTAACGATCAGACAGTTTTGCCGCTGCTACCAAAGCTTCATCGGAGATTTTCAGCTTGTGGTGTTGCTCGTAGCGCTCACGTAACCCATGCAAGATTTCAATTGTTTCATCGACTGTCGGCTCACCCACCATGACTGGTTGGAAGCGGCGCTCTAAAGCTGCATCTCGCTCGATGTGCTTGCGGTATTCATCGAGGGTTGTAGCACCAATACACTGCAATTCACCTCTAGCCAAAGCCGGCTTGAGGATATTTGCCGCATCAATAGCGCCCTCTGCCGCACCTGCACCAATTAGGGTGTGTACCTCATCAATCACCAGAATGACATTACCCGCAGAACGGATTTCATCCATGATTTTTTTGAGGCGTTCTTCAAATTCACCCCGGTACTTGGTACCTGCTACGAGTAAGCCAATATCCAGTGTGACTACGCGCTTATCTTCCAGGATGTCGGGGACATCTTTGTTGGCAATGCGTGACGCTAAACCTTCAGCGATCGCTGTTTTACCAACCCCTGGTTCACCAATCAGTACTGGATTATTTTTAGTCCGGCGACCCAAAATTTGAATCACCCGTTCAATTTCTTTGGCGCGTCCTACCACTGGGTCGAGCTTGTTGTCGGTCGCCATTTGGGTGAGGTTCGAGCCAAATTCATCCAAGGTTGGAGTTTTGGTGCGCCCCGATTGCCCAGTAGCTGAAACCTCTGCTGTCTCTCCCAGCATTCGGATAACTTGGGTTCTTACCTTCGATAGATCCACCCCTAGGTTTTCTAGCACCCTGGCTGCCACACCTTCCCCTTCCCGGATCAGGCCCAACAGCAGATGCTCGGTGCCAATGTAGTTATGCCCTAATTGGCGCGCTTCTTCTAAGGATAATTCCAGAACTCGCTTTGCCCGTGGCGTAAACGGTATTTCCACGGCAACAAAGCCCGAACCCCGGCCTATGATTTTTTCTACCTCAATGCGGGCATCTTTAAGATTGACACCCATTGATTTCAACACTTTGGCTGCAACTCCCGTTCCTTCCCCAATTAGACCCAGGAGGATCTGTTCGGTTCCGACGAAGTTGTGACCTAAGCGGCGGGCCTCTTCTTGGGCCAGCATGATTACCTTAATGGCTTTTTCTGTGAAGCGTTCAAACATGGCATTTTTCCCATCACCTGCGTCGTGCCGGTACGCTGATTTTAGCACAGGCTAAGCTTTTGGATGCCTGTATAAAGATTATAGACATCCAAGAAGCATCACCCACAGTAATGGGGTAGTTGCTGATTATTTATTACTTTTGATGTGCCTGCTGTACTGAGGAGCTTGATTTTTCCAGCGTTTTTAGGGTTGACTATACACATCAGACTGTCGTAGGATAATAAGATTTTTAGCAGTCACAAATAGTAATCAATACCATACTTAATATTTAAAAGTCAAGAATACCGGGAATCAATATCTTTTTTAAAAGAAAAAAAAATAATTGATTAAATATTTTAATAAAAAATAGGGCATAAAAATTCATTTTTTATTAAGTTAGGTGTCCAAATATTGACACTAAGACCAGCATTGTTGCTGATACTTTCCTAAAGCAGAGTTGACTTAAAGACTGGGATACATTAGCTCATGACTAATTGCCCTTGGAGGTGAATCAGCAATAATCAACATTCTGACTAATAAAGAAGCAGTTTCCTTCCAAAATCCCCTAGTGTTTTGTCAAATTCATTTTGATGGTTGGCGAGACGCGATAAATCGCCGTTTCTACAGAAAATTCATTTGTCAATTATTGATTGACAGAATATTAGCCCCTAGCCCCTAATTCAACTTAGCTGCCAAGCAGATTTGCTCAACTGCTGACTAACCTTGGTATACCAGTCTGCCAAAGTTGCTTGGAATTGTGGCTGTTGTAAATCCGAACGCCAGAGAATTAGGGCATCCTCACCATTATCTTGGTAGTAACGTCGCCGCCTTCCGGCTGTTTTGAAGCCAAATTTCTGATACAAAGAAATTGCCGCCAAGTTAGAGGCTCGGACTTCGAGGGTCGCTCGTT
The DNA here is from genome assembly GCF_016056295.1 of Atlanticothrix silvestris CENA357. Taxonomy (GTDB): domain Bacteria; phylum Cyanobacteriota; class Cyanobacteriia; order Cyanobacteriales; family Nostocaceae; genus Atlanticothrix; species Atlanticothrix silvestris. The sequence continues at coordinate 18,889 of NZ_JAECZB010000037.1, read as the reverse complement.
CTAAGCCGCGATCGCTCGCTGTTTTGAGCAGAGAATACAGTAAAACCTGTCCCAAACCTTGGCGGTGATATTGGGGATGAACTGCCAAAATGGTAATGTGTGCTTCTTCTAAAATTGACCAAAAACAACCCATTCCCAGCAGTTTTGTCCTAGATATAGGAGAAAATAAACCGAGTAAATCACTATTAGGACTGTCCAGCTCTCTTTGGTAGCCCTCCATAGTCCATAATCCACCAAAACAGGCTTGATCAAGTTCTAAGATTGCACTTAGATCCTTTGATGTCAGTGATTGTAATTTTAAGTCTAATGAAATCACATTTATTTGAATAAGATAGCAAACCCTTTGTAAACTGAGAATCGGGAGACTTACTCACGCCCGTAATTTGAGCAAGGACAACTTTACAGTTATGGTATCGACTCACCCCACTGGGGTTCAACATACTGGGACTCAGTATTTACCTCAAAAGCGCAGCACAAACGCTAATCTTTCGCCCAATCAGGAACTTTTACCCATGACTACCCAAGTGAATAGTCATGGCTTCCTGGAAATTGGTGGGTGTGATGTCACAACCCTAGTGCAGCAATTTGGCTCACCTTTATATATTTTAGATGAAGAGACTTTACGTTTGGCTTGTCAGCAATACCGAGATGCTTTCAGGCAATACTACAAAGGTGAATCTCAAGTATTGTATGCTTCTAAAGCATGGAACTGTTTAACTGTTTGCGCGATCGCCGCATCGGAAGGACTAGGAATCGATGTAGTCTCCGGGGGAGAACTCTACACCGCTTTGAGTGCAGGTGTTAGTCCTGATAAAATCTATCTTCACGGTAATAATAAATCTCGTGAAGAATTAGCTTTAGCAATTCAGTCTGGTGTCACTATCGTGGCGGATAACTGGGATGAGTTACACGCTTTGGTAGATATTGTAGGGACACATGTAACGTCTTTACGACCCCGTATCATGCTTCGGCTCACACCAGGAATTGAGTGTCACACCCACGAATACATCCGCACAGGACATTTAGACAGCAAATTTGGCTTTGATCCTAACGATTTAGATGAGGTTTTTGCCTTTGTTAGTCAGCAACCTGCTCTCAATTGCGTAGGGTTACATGCTCACATTGGTTCCCAAATTTTTGAACGCCAACCCCATCAAGATTTAGCTGCGGTAATGGTGCAGTGGTTAAGAGATGCAGCCAATTATGGCCTCAATGTTACAGAACTAAATGTTGGTGGTGGTTTAGGGATTAAGTATATAGAATCAGATGATCCACCTAGCATTGATGAGTGGGTAAAAGCAATTTGTGAAATAGTCCAAACAACTTGTGTTGCCGAAAATTTACCTTTACCCAAGTTACTCTCTGAACCTGGGCGATCGCTAGTTGCCACAGCCTGTGTTACGGCTTACACTATTGGCTCATCTAAAACTATTCCCGAAATTCGTACCTATGTAGCTGTTGATGGCGGAATGTCAGATAATCCGCGCCCAATTACTTATCAGTCAGTTTATCGGGCAGTAGTTGCCAATAAAATGTCTGCTCCCCTTACAGAAACAGTCACAATTGCTGGTAAACATTGCGAATCAGGAGATATTCTCATTAAAAATGCCCAACTGCCAAAAACCGAACCAGGAGATATTCTCGTAGTTATGGGAACTGGTGCGTACAATTACAGTATGGCATCTAACTATAACCGCTTGCCCCGACCAGCAGCAGTTGTAGTGGCAAGCGGCGAAGCAAATTTAATTTTGCAACGCGAAACTTACGAAGACTTGATTCGACAAGATCGCCTGCCAGAAAGACTCAAGAAGGTTGAAGGATAAAAGCTTAAGCCTGAAGGATAAGAATGAAAATTTTCAACTTCATACTTTATAACTTCATACTTCATCCTTCTGTGATCAAAGATGCTAAGCGAATATCTTTCATACTTCTTTTGTCAAAGACGCTACGCGAACATACTTCACACTTCATCCTTTCACACCAGATGTCATGAGAGATTGGTGGAAGCAATGGCTGACAAACCTGGGATGGTCGCAGTCCTTGCTGCTTGGGACTCTCGATATCGTGTTAGTGCTGGCGCTGACGTACATGATACTGGTCATTATTAGTGAGCGCCGAACACTGTGGATGGTACGGGGATTTATTATCTTAATGCTAGCTTCAGCACTCAGTGGTAGATTAGGTCTACCACTGCTAAATTTTGTATTAGAAAAGTTGGTAATTGGCTGTGCTGTGGCGATGGCAGTAGCTCTCCAGTCAGAGTTTCGCCGATTTTTAGAACAATTGGGACGTGGTGAATTTCGGCAGTTATTTCAATCGTCCAATTTAACAATCCCTAAGTCTGATAGTGTGATTGATGAAATTGTTGATGCGGTTAAAGAACTATCGAAAAACCGAATTGGAGCTTTGCTGATTTTGGAAACAACTGGTCCGATTGACGAGCGAGATTTTTCTGTGCCCGGAGTGAAACTAAATGCTGATGTTTCTAAGGAACTAATACAGACGATTTTTCAACCAAAAACTTTGTTGCATGATGGAGCAACTTTAATCCGTGGCTCACGGATTGTATCATCAGGTATAATTTTACCACTTTCGGGACGCACAGCCTCGCGCCAGTTGGGAACACGCCATCGGGCAGCGATGGGAATTACTGAACGGGTCGAAAATTGTATTTGTGTCGTTGTATCAGAAGAAACTGGTTCTATTTCCTTAGCGGAAAGGGGAATCCTAAATAGACCGCTGACGATTAGGAAGCTGAAAGAGTCATTAGAAGCTCGATTGTCGCCAACTGTAGATCGGGAAGCTGTTGCTCCTGGTTTATTAAGTTTGGGTCGTCAGATTGGTGGTAAGGCACTAACACTAGTTTCGCGTTTACTCGGATTACCATCGACCGCCCCTCGAGATAAAAAATGACAGCACAACAAACAGAACTGCAAGAATTACCTCCTGATTTAAAACGAGAACTACTGCCCCAACATGTTGCGGTAATTATGGATGGCAATGGTCGATGGGCTAAACGTCAAGGTCTACCTCGAATTATGGGACATAAGCGAGGAGTAGATGCTTTGAAGGATTTGCTCCATTGCTGTAAGGATTGGGGAATTCAAGCATTAACGGCTTATGCTTTTTCAACCGAAAACTGGAAAAGACCCCAGGAAGAAGTAGATTTTTTGATGACTTTGTTCCAAAAAGTTTTACGCCAAGAACTGCGGGAAATGGTCGAGGAGAACGTTCAAATCAAGTTTGTGGGAAATTTGCAGGCTTTGCCGCGATCGCTCCAACAAGAAATTTCCCGTTCTATGGAAGAAACCAAAAATAACCGCGCTATCCGGTTTTCTGTGGCAACCAATTATGGTGGACGACAGGAAATTTTACAAGCTTGTCGGGCGATCGCTCAAAAAGTTCAGCAAGGTCTACTAGAACCTGATCAAATTGATGAAGAAATTTTTGAAAAACATTTATATACAGCAGGAATTACAGACCCAGATTTATTAATTCGTACTAGCGGGGAAATGCGGCTCTCGAATTTCCTACTGTGGCAAATGGCTTATGGAGAAATTTATATCACTGATACTCTTTGGCCAGATTTTGACCGCACCGAGTTTCACCGCGCCTTATGCGCCTACCAACAAAGGGAGCGAAGATTTGGGAAGGTATGAGAGGATAGGGATTAGTACCGCTGCGCGTAATTCGTAATTCGTAATTCGTAATTCGTAATTTTTTATCCCTAGCCCCTAACCCCTAGCCCCTATATTTATGGCCCAGAAAAAACTGCTTGTTCTATATCTTCCCGACTTAGAGAATATTTGAATGAGCGTTGGATATCTTGTCCATTGTCGCCAGCTTGGATATATCGCACTACGATTTGATCAATATCAAGCCACAATTCAGCTTGCCAAGTAGACTGCTGTAAGTGCCAGCAATGCAGCTGTGTTTCATCTTGCTGACAGCCTTGATCTTTGAGCCATTCCTCAATTTGGGGTAGGGAATGACTGTATAGGGGGGTATCAGCAGAAATAATAGACATAGTAATTTTAGATTTTGACTTAAGATGAGATAATTTTTCAATTGAAATTTTTCATTTCCCACGGACTAGTCGGTTGAGATAGTTGGGAAACCTGCTGTTGAACTGCGGGGGGTGGTTGCAGAAGTTGCGTTTCAAAAGCAGCCTCTCCACGAGTTAAGCCAATAGCAACTGCTAGCAGTAAACAACCTACAAAGGTCAACACCAGAATAAATAAAGCAAAGATTTCACCAGATGATAGGGGGCGATCGCTTGCATCCAAGTAAGCTGATTTTGACCATTTATAAGAATGGGAAACAGGATGGTTTAAGTCAGAGGGCGCTTGAATTACTGTAAAGCGGGAATAGCCGATTTTCAGGTCATAACTTTGTCGCCGTTCTGGACTGCTAAGAGTGGCATAGGCTTCGTTGATTTGCTGAAATTTTGTAGTAGCTAAGGCAGCAGGTAAATCTGTAGTATCGGGATGGTAGCGTTTGCTCAGTTCCCGATAAGCACGACGAATATCTATTACCGATGCCGAGGGATGCAATCCTAGCAGGGAGTAATAAGTTGGTTCACTGCGTTGTGGCATTGCCCCATGATAATTCACGGCTGTTGGAGTCACCTTGCAATCAAGTTTTTTCTAATATTGTAAACCTTCAGTCGCCTAGTTGAATTATTTAACAGTAAACATTGTGGTGATAACTAATGTGAAGAATGTTAAAACAGAACAGAGAAATCCCCCTAATTAAAATTAGGGAGCCAGTCTCATGGGCGGGTTTCCCGACTTGAGAGAACTGGCGTGGATTTGGATAATAACGCATTAAAACTTTATGGCTTGCACCTTCTCGCTTCAAGTATTTTTACCTCTTTTCGTAAATAAATTTAGTTACTCTCATAGGTAATTTATAAAGTAAAAATACAATTTCTGTAGGGTATGTTAGGCATTGCTGAATTACCTAAAGCTTTATTGTAGGAAGGTTGAGATTTTTACCTATTTGTGTAGAGACTTAATTAATCGCGTTTCTACAGACGGTCTATCTGTCTTATTCTTTTTTATAATTGGCATCGCCAAATAAATCTGTTACCAAAATTGTTACGACTCTATTGCTACTGTAAAATTACTTTATGATGATTAATAGTTAAACTCCTCACACCACATTAAAAGCCGTGAAATATGATATTTCACGGCCTTTTTCTTTTAATTTCATGAAATTTGTCTTGTTGCCATAGAGTATCAACTGTCACAAATTGATAGCCTCGTTTTAGTAACTGAGGAATCAGGATATTTATTGTTGCAGCAACGTCTTGTCCACCACAAGCACCATCATGTAAGACGATCAATGAGCCATTTTGTACTTGGTTGAGAACTCGCTGGACTACGGTAGTCACTCCGGGTAGTACCCAGTCTTCAGGTACAACACTCCACATAACTGGACGATAATTCCACTGTGAGAATAACTTTAAAGTTTTAGGTGTAAATAAACCATTGGGCGGCCGAACATCACGCACTTGTTCGGGTAGCAAATTACAGGCATTGTAGATTGCAGCTTGGGTTTCTCCTAAACTCTCCTTAAGCTCACTGGGAGAAAGTACCGGAAAAGAACGATGATCATAGCCATGCAATCCTATCCAGTGTCCACGATCGCTGACTGCTTTAGCAAGTGCTGGTGAACGGTTAACACAAGCACCCAACCAAAAAAAACTAGCTTTAATGTTGTAATTGTCTAACACTTGCAACACTTGGGGCGTGTATTGGGGATGGGGGCCATCATCAAATGTGAGGGCGATCGCTTGAGAATGGCGATCGCCACTCCAAAGACAATTGGGAAAATTGGGTTGGAGAATGCGGTAAACAATAGGCAATACACGAGCAAGTTGCATTTTGATACTGTTTATTAAGTTGAATTTTTTGTACTGGAACTTTACGTTTTCAAGAAAAATTTACATGACTAGATATCTAGCGTAACAATTTAGTTAATACTTACACAAAAAATAAAGCCTCAAAATCTTGTAGCAGAAGAGGGTATAGTTTATACAATCAGCTTTTTACTCAAATTTTCATTTGACACTGGAGAATTAAAAATGTCTACTGACAAAATATCTGCTGACCTAGTTGCTTATGTTCAAGAAAGTGAATTTGATTCCCTTTTAAGTAAAGAAGCAGTGGTTGTTGTTGACTTTACTGCTACTTGGTGTGGACCTTGTCGCCTCATCAGCCCGTTAATGGATCAACTTGCTGAAGAATTCAAAGGCCGCGCCAAGGTCGTTAAAGTAGATATCGACAATAACAAGCCAATTTTCAAAAGATTTGGTCTTCGTAGCATTCCAGCAGTTTTAATTTTCAAGAATGGTGAACTGAAAGAAACTATCGTGGGAGTTTCTCCTTATGAACAATTCAGCAGCGCTGTTGAGAAGATCATTTAGCTTGTTTTAAGAAAATTCAGCAATGAATGGTGCGATCGCTGCTACAAATTCTACAGTTGATTCATAAGGCAACACATTTCGCCCTGGTAATTTAATTCCCCGCCCTTGAGGTAAACAAGCAAGATAGTCAACCAAGCGTTCATCAGGTGTTTCTTGTTTACCTTCTTTGCTAATACTTGATGCTGTTTCCCCTACAACTACTAGGGTTGGTTGCTTAATAACAGTAAGATTTTTAGCATAATTTTGCCGCCAAAAGCCAGCTAAAAAAGAAAATACTGCATAACGACTAGTAGTATTTTCTGCACCTAAAACCAAAGTATTTAACCACTCTGCATCAACAGCATCTTCGGAACCAAAAAGCTGACGAGTTGAGAAAGAACGCAAAAATTTGGACGTGCGTGCATAGCGATAAAAAGCATTACCAAAAGGCGAATCTAAAATATTCCAAATCAGTTTCTGCTGCCATTCTGGTGATTTCTTAGTGATTACAGGCCAAGCCGGAGGGCCAGCAAGTATCAACCCGGCAATTAAATTTAATTCTTTTTGAACTAATTCAATAGCAACTGGCAATAAAGCACCTTGTACTACCACAATTACAGGTTTCTGCACCACTGATTGTAAAAAGTAATGCAATTGTTCTGCCCAATCTTGGGGAGTGTAAGCCACAGATGGCATATCACTTTCACCGCATCCCAATAAATCAGGATTGTAAATGGGATTACGATAACCTGTAGAATACCATTTACCACAAAAGCGCTGCCAAAATTGCCGCGATAATCCCACACCAATTGGGTGAATTAACAGCAAGGGAATGCCTTCATGTGTGGAATTAGTAGGTTGATGTAGTTCATAGGCACAGCGATAATTCTGCCAAGTATAAAATTGGGTTGGAGACGCTGTGAGATTGAGTGTGTTAGCCACAGGAGATGGTTGCATATTTTCGAGTTATTTCTGCTAAAAAATCATCTGTGGATGAATTAATTTGTATCCAGCTGCTTTAATCTTTTGATTGGATACTTTAGCGTTATATGGGCGGTTACTCTTCATAGAAGAATCCCATATAACTTGGGGTAAATTATGTTTTTCAAATAAAGTATCTAGTAATTCACGACTAGTCAGATGTGCATCATTTACTAAATTATAAATGCCTTGCAAGCGGTGTTGACGAACAAATTCTATTGCTGCAACAATATCATCTAGGTGAATCCAATTTGTCACATCGTCACCATTACCAGGACGAGTTGTACCAGGGGCTTTACTAAATATTTTGATTAGCTTTCTATTAGGTCCATAAATGCCACCTAATCTTAAAATACAAACACGGAGATTTTCCCTTGACGCTGCTAACAAGATTTCTTCAGTTTCTTGCAGAATTTCCCCATTGATATTAGCCGGACTCGCTGGCATTTCTTCATCTACCCATGCCCCATCTTGAGCGCCATAAACTGAATAACTTCCTGTATATATCAGTTGTTTAATACTGGGTATATGCGGTAAAATTGAAACTAAGGTTTTGGCAGTACTGATATAGGCTTCTCTATAAGAATTAGCACCTTTTGCACCGACACTCAACAGTACAATATCTTGATTTTGTAGTAATGATTTGAGCTTTTCTAGGTCATTTCCTTGAGTTACTACAACTTGTTGAGCTATTGTTTGTAGTTTTGGGACACGCTCAGGAGTAGTTGTAGTGGCAGTAACTACAAAAGTCATTTTTTGCTGCCAATATTGAGCAACTGCACAACCAACATAGCCACAACCGATAATTGCAATATTCATAATAATTTAGACACAACGCCCAAAGTCTAAAGTCAATATTACAAGAGTTTTTGATTAATGACTCAAGCATGTAATCCCAATTCATCTATTCAAATTATGCTAAAAGGTAGTATAATCACTGTATTCAAATGTTTCCTTCATAGATGGGCGTTGAATCAATACGGTTTGGCTAAAGCTCTTTGATAGATCACAAAGACGCAACAAATCGCCGTATCTACGAAGGAGTGATTAAGTATGAATAGCACCATCAGGCATAATAGCACCAGCCAAATTAGTACCAATCATTTTTACCAGAAGGCGTTCACCAGAACGGATACGCGCTCCGGTTAAGTCAGCTCCACGCAAATCGGCACCACTGAGATCAGCACCAATCAAGTTAGCAGAACGCAAATTTACTTCCCTCATATCGGCTAAAAGTAAGTTGGCTCTAAATAAATTGGCTTCTGATAAATTTGCGCCTCTAAGATTAACTTTGTGCATAAAAGTATCACTCAGATCAGCACCACTCAAGTTAGCATAACTGAGGTTTCTGCCCGATAAATCTTTATTGCTTAAATTGGCTTGACTGAAATCTTTACCACTCAAATCAGGGTTTTGCTTTGGTGGTTGATTATTGTTTGCAGATGATGTTTTTGGTTGAGGAGAAGATGATCTTCTCGGTTGATATGAAGATGATTTTTTTGGTTGAGGTGATGGAGAATTATAAAAGGTTTGATGTTTAACACTCAAAGAGCGTAATTGATCGCGAGCTTCATTAATTGCTTTTAGCTTTTCTTGTGCCTTCTTGTGTAAGCGTGTATTTTCTCTGGGAATACGATCAGGATGCCACACAAAAACCAAGTCTTTGTAAGCCTGGTTCACTTCTTCAAGTGTCGCCCCAGGTTCTAACTCTAATATTCTATAATACTGCTCCAGCTCGCTCATAAGGTGTTTTAGTGGACAATCAAATTAATTATGAGTGTGCAACCCTCTATCGGCTTAATTTTTGATGCTATGTGTTTTTTGATATATAGGTTTAGAGAAAAAACACTTTGATATGCTTGGGGGTGTTTGACCAAAATTTAGAACTAGGAAGTTCTGTAGCAGCTACTTGCGTAGGCGTAAGCTGATATCCAAATATTATACAAGCGTAGCGCAGCAAACTAAGTCCATCAATAACTCTTTTGTTGGCATACCCCAAAATGCTATGGCAGTCCGTTTTGATTTGGAGAACTTACTTACGTGGGTAAGAACAGGGGATAGGCAATAGAAAACAAGACTTTGCGAGTTGTACTGAGTTTTTTAAATAGATAAGATTTTCATGTCTGTTTTACTTTTGAATTACTATTTTTATCTGCCCATTTCTCGATTTCTCCATCGATTCATTGCTCTCAAATATGCTGCAACGGGAATTTGATAAACTTCAATAAAAATCCAAAAAATAATTGCTAAATGTGATAAAAAAGTTAATCCTGTCCAGATATATGGCATCCAGGTAATAGGAGCATTTAATGTTGGGGGAAAGTAGTAAGCTACTATACCTATTAAAGTTGTAGGAAACAATACAAAAGCAATTGCTGCTAGCCCATAACCCCAACCCAATTCCACGCCTTCTAATTGAGCTTCATTCCAGTTAAAGCCATTCCAACGCCAAACCAAGGGAGGTTGTCGAGAAGGCATCTTGATTTGCTGTTGTTCTAGGTTGACGGTAAAAATTTCATGGCAAAAGTCACAAGCCATAGCCTCCATCAATGGCATCTGAGAAATCTTACCTATCCGACAGACTGGGCAGGGGTAAAGTCCTTGATAGTCAAAAGATGTGGTTAAGATTTTGGAACTGGGCATAATGAAACTAAGTTGTACTCAAAAGTTGATCGAGTAGATGCAGAATGGGGCATGAAAAGAGAAATTTTCATTCTGCGCTGTGAGCGATAGTTATGAGTATTTAAATCAAATTTTTTGAGATTTAATCAGCGATGATTTTGATGACCCCTTACCTAAAAATATAATTTATGTAAATCTGGTAACGTCTATTCACAAATCGTTCCTTGCCTATGCCAACAAGCAAAAAGTCTTTATTGCCAGAGTTGTAATGAGTCTATCGCTTTTTTTTAGTGTTGTGCGGGTCTTGACGCTACCAATTTCTTCTGTTATTCTTACTTTAAGTAAAGGTGTACATTAAATTTTTAGCCCATTACCCTACAAATGTTCAGCAGCAGTTACTACTTTTATTTTTGGTTCAAGGCGGTTCACCGGGAGTGAATGAAGTTTCCGAATGGAAACCGCCCGGTGAACCGCAGAGCAAACTCTGCGGTTTTTGTGTTTTAAGGAGCAAAATTTCATTGTGATGACCTATTTCAGTAGCTGGTTTTATGGTTTTTACTTTTGGCCCAGAGCAAGTTCCGGGTAAATAGCGTCATGCTGATGAATCAGAACGCGCCCGGAACTTAAAGGTTCCGGGCTTTTTTGTTGTTACTAAAAGCTAGGGACTAAGAAAGAGGCAGGGAAAAGCAGGGGAGCAGAGGAGCAGAGGAGCAATAACTAAATAACTCTTGCCTATTGCCTATTGCCTTTTTCCCCATGCCCCATACTTCGGCTCCTTTCGACTGCGCTCAAGGCAAGACGCTCAGTACAAGTGCCCCATGCCCAATGCCCAATCCCCAATTAATGAGAATCATGATTAACGCCAAACTTGCTAAACAATCTCATTCTAGCCACCAAACAATTGTTAAACTCTCACAAACAGTTGCCTTCGGTGGTGAAGAATTAGTCATCATTGGAGGCCCTTGCGCTGTGGAAAGTTTAGAACAAATGGAGACAGTTGCCCAAAAGCTATCTGCTGCATCTGTACAAGCATTACGTGGTGGTGTCTATAAACCCCGTACCTCTCCCTATGCTTTCCAGGGAATGGGAGAGGAAGGATTGGAGGTTTTAGCAAAAGTGCGATCGCGTTACAATATTCCAGTCATTACCGAAGTCATGTCAATTTCCCAAATCGAAGTAGTCGCTGCCCATGCTGATATGCTTCAGATTGGCAGTCGCAATATGCAAAATTTTGATTTACTGAAAGCTTTGGGACAAGCTGGGAAACCGATACTTTTGAAGCGTGGTTTAGCAGCGACAATTGAAGAATTCGTCATGGCGGCTGAATATATCTTAAGCCACGGCAATCCTGATGTAGTGTTGTGCGAACGAGGTATCCGCAGCTTTGATAATTACACCCGCAATGTTCTAGATTTAGCGGCAGTAGCAGCTCTCAAGCAAATAACTCACTTACCAGTGATTGTAGATCCTTCTCATGCTGTAGGTAAGCGGGAACTAGTAGCACCTATGGCAAAGGCTGCGATAGCTTGTGGGGCAGATGGGTTAATTATTGAGTGTCACCCAGAGCCAGAAAAATCTGTTTCTGATGCCCGTCAAGCACTTTCTTTGGAAGATATGGTGAATTTGGTTGATAGTTTAAAGCCTATAGCAGCAGCCATTGGGCGGAATATATCAAAAGCGATAGGGGTGGGTTTAAAACCTGCCCCTATTTATTATGCAGCCTAACCTAACCCAAGCAGTGGGTGCAAACTTAAAGTTGATATTTAGTTAACCTACTACTTTGTCAAGTTAGTTTTGAGGATCTGTAGTAAGCACTTTAGTGCTAAAAAAATAAGGACTAAAGTGCTTACTACGCAATTTAAAGCAAAAAAGGACGAGCCAGAAAAAAGCTAGTAATTGATTTAGCATCTACTGGCTCTCCTTGGAGAATAGCTTTTTCTAGCTCTTCGGGAGTCAACAGCACAGTTTCGATGTCTTCATCTTCATCACCATCTGGTTGTATATCTAGTTTTTCTAAATCTCGCGCGAGAAAGGCATAGATAATTTCGTCAGAATAGCCAGGAGCCAAGAAAAATTCTCCTAATTTGTCCCATTTTTGGGCGCTATAGCCAGTTTCTTCGGCAATTTCACGTTGTATTGTTTCTAAGGGTTCTTCAGCTGATTCTACAGTACCTGCAGGAAATTCTAATAAGCGTCCTTGAATTGCAAAACGATATTGGCGTACAAGTACAAGTTTTCCCTCTGCTGTTATGGGCACAGCTAGAGCGCCACCAGGGTGACGAACACACTCCCATTCTCCTTCTGATTTATTGGGCAAACGCAAGCGATTCACTTCAAAATCAAACTTGCGTCCCTTATAAAACAAGCGTTGCTTCAGCAGTTGTGGTAATTCTCTACCTAATGGCATAATAAAATTTTGTTATCTTTAATACCGATATAAACACTGTGATTGGTAGTCAAACCAGCGTTTTGTGCTTTTATTGGGTAGTAATTTTAAGCGCCCTGCAATAAATGTACATCAGAACAGTCTACCTCTTTCACCAGATCTTTGATAGCACACCCAGAAACTGGTTCTAACCAATCTGGGGCAATTTCTGCAAGTGGCACTAATACAAAAGCTCGCTCTCGCATTCGAGGATGAGGAATCTGGAGGGTTGGCGTATTCCAAATTAAGTCATCATATAGTAACAAATCCAAATCTAGCGATCGCGGTCCCCAACGTTCCCGCCGTACTCGCCCAAATTTCTGTTCTATTGCTAATAGGGTATTTAACAATTGCTGTGGTGGCATTTCTACTTGCAAAATAACGCAGCCATTTAAGTAATCTGGCTGCGGTGGCCCTACTGCTTTAGTCTGGTACAAACTAGATTTAGCTTGTAAAACAATACCAGGTGTTTTAGCTAATATATTGATCGCTGCGGCTAAAATTTTTTCGGAATTGCCCATATTACTACCAAGAGCAATTGCGCTTCGCTCACAGTTGGGGATCATCCCACTTGCCTTGAACAAAGCACTCTCTGGGTGCGTTATTGCATCCTTTGTCACATTTTTACCAAGTGTTTTTATATAGTCTTATAGGTCTTAGAAACTACAATAAAACTACTGTTTTATTTTAAAAAAATAAAAATAGAACAATTTAAAAAAACATTATGTATCAATGAATTTAGTTAACTATTTATAGGCTATTATACTAACACAAACGTGGTGCGCTAACCCCAAAATGGTTACATGGTGGTTAGGTGTCAGCTACTTTGAGCAAGGAACTGACGTGGGTAAGCCTACCTCCTAGTTCAAGCAACGAGCAACTAATGTAAGTGACTCTGACAAGGAGGAACCGCGATTGCAACCTGGTAATCATTACGATAATGAGAAATCAACAAATAAGACCTTACCACCAACGAAGCTTGTGAGGGCAAGGCAGTTATTGAGTCAGGTGAGTGGTGTCTCATCTGGTATATTTACTAGGTTAACTAGCAGCGATAAACCGTTTTATCGTCGCATCTGGTTTTGGACAGGCTTGAGTGTAAGTGGTGGAATTATTGCTTTTGCCTACGTTCTCGGATCAATAGATCGGACTTTGCCAGATAAATCTGAACTGAAAGCTGTTGTCCGAGAGCAAACATTGACGATCAAAGGTGTCGACGGCACCATCTTACAACAGCAAGGGGAAGCAACTAGAGAACCGCTAAGACTAGATCAAATACCTGATACTCTGCAAAAAGCCTTCATAGCTTCAGAAGACAGAAGGTTTAAGCAACATTATGGCATTGATCCTCAAGGGATTATTAGAGCAGGTTGGAATAACTTGCGATCGCAGAATGTCATAGAAGGTGGTAGCACTATCACTCAGCAAGTAGCACGAATTCTTTTTTTAAAACAAGAACGAACAATTTGGCGCAAACTCAAAGAAGTCCGTTTGGCGCAAAAAATGGAGCAAGAATTGACCAAAGACCAGATTCTTGAGCGCTATTTGAATCTAGTTTATTTAGGGTCTGGTGCTTATGGTGTAGCAGATGCTGCTTGGGTATATTTCAGTAAAACGGTGGATCAACTCACCTTACCGGAAATGGCGATGATTGCCGGATTAGCTCCTGCACCCAGTTCCTACTCACCAGATCGGAATCCAGAAGTTGCGAAACAGCGGCGAAACTTGGTATTGCAGCGGATGCACGAAGATGGAATGATCACAGCAACTCAAAGGCAGATAGCAACTCAAGCACCATTAACCCTTACAAGTAGTTTACCCAAGCGACTGCAAGTAAATTCTCCCTACTTTACCAGCTACATCCAAAAAGAATTACCAAAGTACGTTTCCCCTGATATTTTAAATAGCGGAGGTTTAGTTGTAGAAACTACCCTAGACCCCAATTGGCAAAAATTAGCGGAAGCAGCAGTTGCTAAAACGTTGCGAAATCAAGGACGCTGGGAGAACTTTAAACAAGCCGCCTTAGTAGCCGTTGACCCCCGTAATGGCGAAATTCAAGCTATGGTTGGGGGAAAAGATTTTGGAAGAAACCAGTTTAATCGCGCCACCCAGGCACAACGTCAGCCAGGATCGACATTTAAAGGTTTTGTTTATGCCACAGCTATAGCCACCGGGAAGAGTCCCTACGATGGCTATATGGATGCACCTTTTGTCGTCGATGACTACGAGCCCAAAAACTACGGTAAGACCTTCCGAGGTTCAATGAGTATGCGAGATGCTCTCACCCGTTCTATCAATGTAATTGCGGTGAAGGTATTAATCGATGTGGGATTTGAACCAACGATTAAACTGGCTCATAATATGGGGATTAAATCAGAACTTAAGCCCACCTATTCCTTAGCTCTCGGCTCGAATGAAGTCAATCTATTGGAATTAACCAGCGCTTATGGTAGTTTTGCCACTCAAGGATTGCACACAGAATCTCATGGGATTCGACGCATTCTTAACCGCCAAGGTCAGGTAATTTGGTCAAAAAATTTTCAAGCTAAGCGGGTGCTTGACGCTGGTAGTGCTGCGATCATGACCTGGATGTTACGCAACGTTGTAGAAAATGGTACAGGTGCTGCCGCCCGATTAGGTAATCGGCCTGTAGCCGGAAAGACTGGCACATCTGATGAAGCACGCGATTTATGGTTCATTGGCTACATTCCTCAACTAGTCACAGGGGTTTGGTTGGGTAACGATGACAACCGTCCCACTGCGGGGAGCAGTGGTAGTGCTGCTTATACCTGGAATGAATTCATGGAAAAAGCGGTTGAGGGAATGCCTGTAGAAAAGTTCCCCGAAAGACCAAAGCTAGAGGGTCGCAAAGGCAGCATTAAGTCCAAACCTATCAAGCCCAAAAAAGTGCTTCATCGCTCCCTGTCTTCAGACGAAGATACTGAGGCAACTAATGACAGTGGTTCATCTAGAAGGAGTAGAAGGCGTTATCAACAAAACAACGATACACCTTCAGAGTCACCTAGAAGACGGCGAAGTTATCGTAGCAAAGCATCAAGTTCTAGTGAATCTACTTCAAGAAGAAGCAGAACTAGACGAGTAGAATCAGAATCGCCTTCGAGATCTCGGAGTTCTTCATCTGCTGAAAACAAGAGTTCTGGTTCATCGTCACAACCTTCTTGGCGGGATAGACTCAGACCTAACCAATAGAGTTTTATTAGTTGCCAACTAACCACTGACAACTGACAACTGACAACTGACCACTGACCACTAACCACTAACCCGCGTAGTGTAATTAAATTCACCATGCGATCGCATATTATGAGTTACAAGTTATGAGTTATAAGTTATAAATTATGAGTTTTATTTCTAACTCCTAACTTTAATTACCCGTAATAAATCGTGAATCTACGCCGCCTGATTCCAATTTTTGATAACTCTGTCTCTAGCTGGGCGTTAGAGGCACGGTTGCTGCGCTGGTTAACATTAATTTGGCTGTTCGTCGGATTGATTATGCTGTTTTCGGCATCCTATGTCGTTGCTGATGCACGTCAAGGTGATGGACTTTATTACTTTAAGCGCCAACTTTTGTGGGTTTTAGTTTCCTTAATCGGATTCAACATTATTGTTAATCTCCCCTTACGGAAAATTTTGGAGGTATCTCATTGGTTTTTAGCACTGTTTTTGGTGTTAATTTTCGTTACCTTGATTCCAGGATTAGGCAAAAAAGCTTTTGATGCTGCGCGCTGGATAGCCATCGGGCCAGTGCCAATTCAACCTTCAGAATTGATTAAACCCTTTTTGGTACTGCAAAGTGCGCGACTATTTGGACAATGGGAACGGCTGACTTGGCGAGTTCGCTTCACTTGGCTGGGTATATTTTGTTTAGTACTTTTAGGAATTATTGCTCAGCCTAACTTGAGTACAACAGCACTCTGCGGCATGACTATTTGGCTAATTGCCTTAGCAGCGGGGTTGCCGTACAAATACTTGGGAGGAACAGCCCTTGGGGGAATATTATTAGCGACACTCAGTATTAGTATTAAAGAATATCAGCGCAAACGCGTCATGTCATTCCTCAATCCTTGGGCAGATGCTACAGGTGATGGATACCAACTGGTACAAAGTTTACTGGCGGTAGGTTCTGGTAAAACCTGGGGGGCTGGATATGGACTTTCCCAACAAAAGCTGTTTTATTTACCAATTCAAGATACTGATTTTATTTTTGCCGTATTCGCGGAAGAATTTGGATTTGTTGGCAGTATGACGTTGTTGATACTTTTAGCTTTATTTGCCACTTTAGGATTAATCGTGGCACTTAAAGCGAAAAATCCAGTGAATCGATTAGTCGCAATCGGTGTGACAATTTTGATGGTAGGACAATCACTACTGCATATTGGTGTGGCTACAGGTTCTCTACCAACTACAGGTTTACCATTGCCTATGTTTAGTTATGGTGGTAATTCTATGATTGCCAGTTTGGTAGCTGCTGGGTTGCTAATTCGGGTAGCCCGCGAGAGTAGTGAAGCAGAAGTAGTACCATTACGTAGATCTGGTGAAAAAAAGCTTCAGCGCCGGATATTCCAGAAAACTAAACGTTGATTATAGCAAGTTAGTCATAAATAGTACTTTGTCAAGCTAGTTTTGAGGGTTTATAGCGAGTTGGCGTGGTCTTCTCTTAAAAATATAGAGACTAGCGCCAAAAGCCAATATGGAGACTCATTCAATACATAAGCTTTATCATTTAAAATTCAGAACTGGAGTTGAAAAAAGAAGCTTGCAAACCCTTGGCAACAGAAATTTAGTATTTAAGGTCAATAGACCTATTGCACGAATATTTAAACACTGAAATGTAGAACTTGATTTAGCGTTCTCCTTTGCGTCTTTGCGCGCCAGTTGCTACAAGTCGGGGAACCCACCCAACGCACTGGCTTGCCTTTGCGCGAGCTTTTAAAGATATTTGCAGCAATACCAAAGTATTTATGCAAGATGTCTAATGTAACAAGCGTTAATTTCTGGCTTCTAAACCCCAATTTCAGGTTTTTCTCCTCAAAAACTCGTCAAATCAACCTTTAGAATGATTTGGTTATAAATGTAACAAAATATATTATTTATGGGCTATAGAGTCCGGTCTATAGTAAATATTTGCTACCCATGAGGATTAGATTCGACTGGTTTACGCCAAATACGGTTAAAAAATTTTTGCTGGTAATTTCCATCAGTCTGTTGCCGGGAGCAGGATGCAGTTTACAAGAAACTAAAGCTACTGACTCAGCGCAACAACAAAATCAAACTGTTGGCTGGATAGAAAAGGGAAAAATTGCTGGTGTCGAAAAAGAGGTGAAAGTTAAGCTAGATACAGGTGCAACGACTACCTCTATTAATGCTGATATTTTAGAACAGCCCGGTAAAGAAACTGAATCCGGCGGCATGATTAAATTCCGCTTTAGTGATGGAGATGGAGTTAAACAGACTTTTGAACTGCCTATCGTGCGGTGGGTTCGGATTGAAAGTCGCCAATCTGACTATATTCGTCGCCCGGTAGTACGCATGAAACTTTGTGTGGCGGGTCAGTGGATTGAGGAAGAAGTAAACCTTGCCGATCGCGACGATTTCAACTATCCAGTCTTAATCGGACGCAATATGCTCGAAAAAGGCAAATTGGTTGTTGATTCATCCCAGACATTTACTAAAGACCCATCTTGTCCAGCCCAGGAGGCGCAACAGTGAAGCGTACTTTTTATGCCTTACTTTTCGCCTTGTTTTTAGCGGCGAGGGTTCAGGCTGTTAGTAGAAACCTGAGAAAACAAGAATCGACCCCACAAATAGTAGCATTTTTGTTGAGTAGAGCTAATGTTCCGGCACGAGTGGGCAATGGTATTTATTTGAGAAGTGAAGAAGTTTATTCAACTGATTTTGCTGAAGGGGTGACAAAGAGGCTGAAGCTCAGGAAATACAAGAGTGTGACTGTTTTGGGGTAAAAAAAGATAGGTCAGGTATTCTCAACAAGACCTATCAAATGATAATGTTACCTAAATTCTACCAAAACTGCTTTCAAAATGTACTGACACCCGCACAGTACAAGATGTTGGAAATCTTGATTATGCTGTTACAATTTCATAAAACTGTGACAATTGAGAAGCTGGCGACAGTATTTCCCCAACCGATAAAATTTGAGAGTCGGCGACGAAGCATCCAAAGATTTTTATTACTGCCAGAGTTATCAATTCAATACATCTGGTTTCCATTACTCAAAAGATGGGTTAAAAACAGCAGACAATCTCAGGAGAAACAATTGATATTTGCGATTGATAGAACACAGTGGCGTGGTGAAAATGTGTTCGTCATTAGTTTAATAGAACAAAAAAGAGCTATTCCAGTTTATTGGCTATTGTTAACAAAAAGAGGATGTAGCAATCTAGGCGAGCAGAAAAAGTTAATTCGCCCATTGT